>CAZSAT010000129.1:0-18996 GCA_964604675.1 uncultured Enterobacterales bacterium | reverse complement strand
TCGCGATCATCGCGCACATCGACCATGGCAAGTCCACGCTCGCCGACCGGCTCCTCGAGCGCTGTGGCGCGCTGACCGAACGTGAGATGAAGGCCCAGGTGCTCGACAAGATGGACCTGGAGCGCGAGCGTGGCATCACGATCAAGGCCCAGACCTGCACCTTGACCTACACGGCGTCCGACGGGCTCGACTACCAGCTCAACCTGATCGACACGCCGGGACACGTCGACTTCTCCTACGAGGTGAGCCGCTCCCTGGCGGCGTGCGAGGGCGCCCTGCTCGTGGTCGACGCCGCGCAAGGTGTGGAGGCCCAGACCCTCGCGAATGTCTACCTCGCGATCGAGAACGACCTCGAGATCATCCCGGTCGTCAACAAGGTCGATCTCCCCGCGGCCCAGCCCGAGGAGGTGCTTCGACAGCTGGAAGAGGGCATCGGCCTGGACATCGACGCCGCCGTCATGTGCTCGGCGAAGACCGGCCTCGGCGTGGACGAGGTGCTCGAGGCCGTGGTGCAGCTCGTGCCTCCACCCGAGGCCGACCGGGATCTGCCCCTCCGCGCCTTGATCGTCGACAGCTGGTTCGACACCTATGTGGGCGTGGTCGTGTTGGTGCGCGTCATCGAGGGGCGCCTCACCCGGCGGGACAAGATCAAGATGATGGCCACGGGCGCCACCTACGACGCGACGGAGCTCGGCATGTTCCGTCCCCACGCCACCACCGTGGACGAGCTGGTGGCCGGCGAGGTCGGGTACGTCGTGGCCTCCATCAAGGAGCTCGCCCACGCGAAGGTCGGCGACACCGTGACCTTCGAGAAGCACGGCGCGACGGAGCCCCTGGCCGGCTTTCAGGAATCCAAGCCGATGGTCTACGCGGGCATCTACCCGGTGGAGTCCAAGAGCTACGATGACCTGCGCGACGCGCTCGACCGGCTCATCCTGAACGATGCGAGCTTCAACTTCGAGCCGGAGACCAGCGACGCCCTCGGATTCGGGTTCCGCTGCGGCTTCCTGGGGCTGCTCCACATGGAGATCATCCAGGAGCGACTCGAACGAGAGTACGACCTCGACCTGATCACGACCGCACCCTCGGTCGTCTACCACGTCGATCTGAAGGACGGCGGGGAGGTCGAGATCCACTCGCCCAGCCAGCTGCCGGACCTCATGCGGATCGCCGCGATCCGGGAACCCATCGCCAAGGTGGTGATCCACACGCCGGAGGAGCACGTCGGCGCCGTCTTCAAGCTCTGCCAGGAGAAGCGGGGTGTGCAGGTGGGCTTCGAGGTGCCGAGCCCGGGCCGCGCGGTCATCACCTATGACCTGCCGTACGCCGAGGTGGTGTTCGACTTCTTCGACAAGCTCAAGAGCAACACCCGTGGCTACGCGTCCATGGACTACGAGATCGAGCGGTGGGAGGTGGGGGACCTCGTGAAGCTCGACATCATGCTCAACGGCGAACGGGTCGATGCGCTGTCCACCATCTGCCACCGGGACCGCGCCTTCCGCAACGGCCAGGGGCTGACCAAGAAGCTCAAGGAACACATTCCCAGGCAGATGTTCGACGTGGCGATCCAGGCCGCGATCGGGAGCAAGGTCATCGCACGGACCAGCGTGCGTGCCCTGCGCAAAGACGTCACCGCCAAGTGCTACGGCGGCGACATCTCGCGGAAGCGGAAGCTGCTCGAGAAGCAGAAGAAGGGCAAGAAGCGCATGAAGGCTGTCGGCAACGTCGAGGTGCCGCAGACCGCCTTCCTGTCCGTGCTCCAGATCGGTGACTGAACGGGCCGGGGGCCTGGCCCTCGTGGCGCTCTTGTCCGCCGCCCTCGCGCTCCGGTGGTTCGTCCTCGGCACGGTGTCCGTGCACACCTCCTCGATGGCGCCGTCGGTGTTGCCGGGCGATGTGCTCCTGTTCTCCCGACTCACCACCCCGGCGGTTGGTGACGTGCTCGTCGTCGAGCAGGGTGACGCGGTCCACGTGAAGCGCCTCGTGGCCACGGGACCGGGGGTGGTCGAGCTGTCGCAGGGACGCCTGTATGTCGACGGGCAGCCGCTGCGGACGGGACCAGGTGCGCCTCGAACGTGGACCGATGCGGACTGCGCGGAGCGCACCACCGCCACGGTCATGGAGGGCGCCGCGCCCGGCTGGGCGGTGTTGGAGGGCGGGGAGCACGAACGCACCACGCTCGCTGAGCAGGAGCTCTGGCTGTTGGGCGATCACCGAGGGCTCTCGAGCGATGCGCGTCACTGGGGTCCGCTCCCTCCGGAGTCCGTGCTCGGCGTCGTGCTCGCGGTCGCGTGGAGCCACAGCTCCTGCGGACCGATTCGATGGGATCGATTAGGCTTGAAGCCGTGACTACCTCCCGCCGAGGCGAGATCAACCTCGTCAAGATCGTCATGGCGCTGGGCTTCGGGGCCGGCGTCTACTGGGTCTACGCCTTCCTCCCGAACCAGTGGACCGCGCTCAAGATGGGAGAGGTGACCCAGGTCACCTTGCTGTACTGGCGCGACCATCCCGCGAGCGAAGCCAAGGTGCACGACAAGTACAACCGCGAGCTGGACATCCGCGAGGTCGACATCAGCTTCGAGCCGGACTGGTGCCAGCTCTACGACTACTCCGATGAACTGCACATGGAGTGTTGGTGGGACTACACGGTGGACGTGCCCCTCCTTGGCCCGAAGGTGCAGGAGTTCTACATCCACAAGTACGTGGACAGCAGAACCGGCGAGATCTACGACATCTCGGAAGAGTCCTGAGGTGAGCCAGGTGATGGACGCCGGCGCGATGCGCCGCGCGCTGGCCAGGATGGCTCACGAGATCGTGGAGCGGGTGGAGACGGGCCGCGCCCTGCTCGTGGGCGTGCACACCGGTGGCGTGCCCCTGGCCAAGCGGCTGTCGGAGGCCATCGAAGCCATCGAGGACCGGGTCGTGCCCGTCGGTGAAGTCGACATCACGCTCTACCGCGACGACCTGTACACTGGACTCGAGAAGCCCGTGCTCGGCGACACGCGGCTGCCCATGGACCTGAGCGGCGTGACCGTGGTGCTGGTGGACGACGTGCTCTTCACAGGTCGCACCGTGCGCGCCGCGCTCGACAACCTCATGGACTACGGCCGACCGGCGCGCATCGAGCTGGCGGTGCTGGTCGATCGCGGCCACAGGGAGCTGCCGATCGAGGCCACCTACGTCGGGCGTCGGGTCGAGACCAACAAGTCCGACCGCGTGACCGTTCGCCTGATCGACACAGGCGCCGACAGCGACGCCGTGGTAGTCGAGCGCGCCTAGCCCACGCGGCGGGCGCAGCCGGAGGTGAGGGTGAAGCGCAAGGATCTCCTGGGCCTGCGCGACGTTCCGCGGGCCGAGATCGAACACATCCTGGACACCGCGGTGCGCTTTCGCGGCGTGTCGGAGCGGCGCATCAAGAAGGTGCCGACCTTGCGCGGCCGCACGGTGGTCAGCCTCTTCTTCGAGAACTCGACGCGCACCAAGACAAGCTTCGACCTGGCCGCGAAGCGCCTGAGCGCCGACGGTGTCTCCATCTCCGCCTCGTCGAGCGCCGCCAAGAAGGGTGAGACCCTGATGGACACGGCGCGCAACATCGACGCCATGGCACCCGATCTGGTGATCCTCCGGCACAGCTGCGCAGGCTCGCCGCACATGCTGGCGCGCAGCTTCGACTTCTCGGTCATCAACGCGGGCGACGGCATCAACGAGCACCCCAGCCAGGGCCTGCTCGACATGCTGACCATGCGGGACCACCTGCAGAGCCTCGAAGGGAAGACCGTCGCCATCGTCGGGGACGTGTTCCACAGCCGCGTGGCGCGCTCCAACCTCTACGGACTCCGCACGATGGGCGCACGGGTGCTGGTGGCCGGGCCAGGCACGATGTGTCGGCCGGAGCTGGAGGTGCTCGGCGCCGAGGTCCGACACCGGATCGACGACGTGCTCGCCGAGGCGGACGTCGTGATGATGCTGCGCATCCAGCGGGAGCGCCTCGCCCGCGCGATGGTGTCGACCGCCGGGGAGTACGCCGACCTCTACGGGCTCGACCTGAAGAAGCTCGCGCGGGCCTCCGAGCGCACGCTCGTCATGCACCCGGGACCGATCAACCGAGGGGTCGAGATGACCCCCGACGTCGCGGACCACGCGAACTCCGTCATCCTCGAGCAGGTGCGCAACGGGGTCGCGGTGCGCATGGCGCTCATGTACCTCCTGCTGGGTGAGATCGATGAAGCGGCTGCTTGAGGGCGCTCGCCTGCTCGACCCCATCGGGGGCGTGGACCGGGTGGGGGACCTGCTGATCGAGCACGGTCGCGTGGCCGCCATCGACCCGGGACCGGTCGACGCACAGCGCGTCGATCTGAGCGGACACGTGGTCACGCCCGGTTTCTTCGACCTCAGCGCGAACCTCCGCGACCCCGGGCGGACCTGGCTGGAGGGCCTGGAGGCGGGAGCAGCGGCCGCTGCCGCTGGCGGCTTCACCACCGTGCTCCTGAACCCGGCCGTCGACCCCGTGACCGACGACCCCAGCCGCGTGCGCGAGCTGCTGGAGCGCAGCACGGGGCTTCCCGTGGAGCTCGCGGTGGCGGGCGCCATCACCGTGGGGCTCGCGGGCCGAGACCTCGCTGAGGTGGGGCGGATGGCCGAGGCCGGGGCGTGCGCGTTCTCGGACGGCGGCCGTGTGCACGACGACGCGCTGGTGCTCCGGCACGCGCTGCTCTACCTGAGGCCGCTCGGGCGACCCGTGCTCGTCCGCGGCGGCGACCCCACGCTCGAGGCGGCCGGCGTGATGCACGATGGCGAGGTCGCCACGCGCATCGGTCTGCGCGGCATACCCGTGGCTGGGGAGGAGCTGGCCATCGCGCGGCTGGGCGCGTTGGCCAACGACACGGGCTGCAGCGTTCACGTCACCGGGGTCACCACGGCGCGGGGTGTCGCCATGCTGCGCCACGTTCGCGCGCAAGGCGCCCCCGTGAGTGCCTCCACGATCGCGCTGCACACCCTGCTCACGGACCAGGCGGTGTGTGACACGGTCTACGATTCCGCGACGCGCCTGGTGCCGCCCCTGCGCAGCGCGTCGGACCGCGCGGCGCTCGTCGCAGCGCTGGAGGACGGCTCGCTCTGCGCCGCGGCGAGCTGGCACGAGCCCCTGTCGCGGGTGGAGAAGGAGCTGGAGTTCGAGCTCGCCGAGCCGGGTGCCATCGGACTGGAGACGGCGCTGTCGGCCCTGGTGGCTGGAACGGGGCGTCTCGAGACCGCCGTCAGGGCGCTCACGGGCGGTGCCCAGGTGCTTCGACGCGAGCATGGGCTCGCCCCTGGCTGCTCCGCCGATCTCGCGGTGCTGGACCCGGAGGCGGAGTGGACCGTCGGCGAGGTACCGCTCGCCAGTCGCTCCTCGAACACGCCTCTCTGGGGCCGAAGCCTGCCGGTCGTCGTGCGCGCCACGCTGCACAGGGGCGAGGTGGTTCACGGGGCCCTGTGACGTGATAAGCATCCGGATTCAAGACGTTCCGGAACGAGGCGAAGTTGCGCTCCCTGATGACACCGGCTGGCTACGAAAAGGCCGTCGCAGACCTGAAGCATCACAAGTCCGTGCTCCGTCCCCAGGTGGTCCAGGAGATCGAGGAGGCGCGGGCCCAGGGCGACTTGTCCGAGAACGCGGAGTACGACTACGCGAAGGACAAGCAGGGCATGATCGAAGCGAAGATCAACGACCTGGAGGCCCTCGTCGGCACGGCCGAGGTCGTGGACGTCACCCAGCTCGAGCCGAGCGACCGTGTGGTGTTCGGCACGCGCGTCGAGCTGCTCGACGTCGAGACCGACGAAGAGCTCAGCTACCGCATCGTCGGTCGCCTGGAGGCCGACGCGAAGCAGGGTCGGATCTTCTGGGAGTCGCCCATCGCGCGGGCTCTGCTGGGGCAGTCGATCGGGGACGAGGTCACCGTGGTGACTCCCAAGGGTCGGCGGACCTTCGAGATCCTGGACGTCGTGTACGCATGACCGAGGTGCCGCAGACCACCAGCGCACCGGTCGGCGCGTGGCTCGATTCCAAGAGCTCCGATGCCGTTGCGCGCATGGTCACCCGGGTGCTGCGCACCTTGCGCTACGTCTTGCGTGAAGACGGCTACCACGTGTGGCGTCACCGGCACGTGGAGGCCACCTGCCGCCCGCTCGTGCTCCGTGCTCTGGAGCGTGATCTCCCGACCGCGGTGCGCGAACCGCTGGAGGAGGCCAGCAACCGACTCGCCGGGATCGACGCTCGCCGCTGGGCCGACCGCCTCGAGCCCCTCCAGGAGGCCGTCGCGCTGCTGGAGAGCTTCGAGAGTGGACCGCCGCCACTGGACATCCCCCCTCGAGCTCGGCTGCTGTCGATGCCCGACGAGGCTGCACCGCCCCCGAAGGATCAAGGTGCCCCGCGCCCACAGCGCGCCCGCCGGCTCCCGCTGCACCACCCCCAGGGAACCGGCCGTGGGGTCGCGGAGCTCGCTGGGGCCACTCCCCCGGTGGTCGAAGCGCTCGCGGCGGTGGGCGTCCAGACGATCGCTCAGCTCCTGCTCCGCGCGCCCATCGCCTACGACGAGCTCGCTCTGACGGGCGAGGACGAGCCACTCGAGGACGGCGCCCGCGTCGCGCTCCAGGGCACCGTTCGCGCTCGCTACACACGCCTCGCACCCTCCGGCCGCAGCGTCGAGGTGCTGCTGGAGTGCCAGGGGCGGCCGGTGAACCTGTCCTGGGCCGACGCGCTCCCCGAAGACCTGGTGAGGGTTGCGGCCGGCGACGCGCTGGTCGTGGTGGGGCTCGTGGAGCTGGAGGACGGACCGGTCCTGCACGCTCCGATGCGATGGCGCGTCGACGGTCGCGGCCTCGTTCGTGTGCCCCGCTACGGCATCGACGGCGTTGACGACGAGCAGCTGCACAGGCTGCTTCGCGGCGCGCTCACACCCCTCGAGGGGACACTCACCGATCCGCTGCCCGGACTCGCACTCAAGCAGGGCCGCGTCCCAGGGCTCGCAACCGCTCTCATGGATCTGCACGTGCCCGCCAAGGGCGTCCATGCGGTCCGGCGGCGCTTCGCCTTCGAAGAGCTGGTCGTGCACCAGCTGAAGCTCTCGGCGTCCCAGCCTGCCAGGCTTCGCGGGCTCGCTCATGCCGTGGGCCACGACCTGGTCAGCCAGCTCCAGGCCCAGCACGGTCTGGAGCTCGACGACGCCCAGGAGCTGTGCTTCTCCGAGATCCGGCGTGATCTGAGCCGGAGCCTCGCCATGACGCGGCTGCTGCAGGGCGACGTGGGAAGCGGAAAGTCCGTGGTGGCGCTGATGAGCGCCGTGATGGTGGCGCAGGCGAAGGGGCAGGTGCTCTACCTGGCGCCCGACCGCCTCGCGGCTGAGCACCGGTTCCTGTTCGCAGAGCCGATCCTGCGCGCGGCGGGGCTGGTGCCACGGCTGTTGGAGGGTGAGCTCACGAGCGGCCATGCCGACGCCATCAAGCGGGGCACCACGCAGCTCGTGGTCGCGACGCACGAGCTCCTGGATCAGGGCCTTCCCGAGTTCCGAAAGCTCGGGCTGGTCATCGTCGAGGAACGCGGCAGCTTCGGCATCGTCGATCGCGAGCAGCTGGTCCAGAAGGGGGTGCACCCCGACCTGCTGGTGACCACGGCGGTGCCGATTCCAACGAGCCTGGTCTTCACGCTCTACTCGGACTACGAGCTCAGCGTCATCGACACGCCGAGCTGCCAGCAGGTCGAGACCCTGGTGGGCGGCGCGGAGGTCCGTGACGAGGCCTATGGCCGGCTCCGCGCCCACCTCGACGCGGGCCGCCAGGCGTACGTCGTGTTTCCCTACCTGAACGACCGCGAGATCGTGGACCTCGCAGGTGCGCGACAGCTCGCTGCGGCGCTCTCCAAGGAAGCGTTCTCGGGCGCGCGCGTGGCGGTGTACCACGGCTCCATGTCGCGCGAAGAGCGCGTGCGTGTCTTCGACGACTTCCAGCACCGACGCATCGACGTCCTGCTGGCCACGACGGTCATCGAGGATGCGCCAGAGGTCGCCAACGCGACCGCCATGCTGGTGGAGCAGGCCGACCGCTTCGACCTCACCCGCCTCCATCGCCTGCGAGGCCATGTGGCGCTGGGCCGCTCGGCGGGAGTCTGCGCGATGGTCGTATCTGGCGATCCGGACGCGGCAGGCCAGGGTCACATCGACACCGTGGCGTCCGAACAGGACGGCTTCGCCATCGCCGAGCGCGACCGGCTGGCGCGCGGTGACGAGGCCCTGTTGGGAGAGCGCCTCTCGGATCTTCCGGTCTTCGCGTTTGCTGATCCAGTCCGCGAGCGGTCCCTGCTGCTCCAGGCCCGGCGCACGGCCTTCGCCATCCGAAAGCGCGACCCGCAACTACGCCAGCAGGCTCACCGCGAGCTGTCCGCCATGGTCGACGGTCGTCCGTTGGACGACCTGGGCCCCCCGCGCAGCGAGGGCCGAGGCGGGCGTCGCAAGCGTCGCCGGAGGCGCCGCAGCTGATGCCGTCCGCGAAGCTGACCATCGACGTGGCCGTGCCGCCCGCGGCGCTGATGCAGGTGCTGGTCGACTTCGAACACTACCCGGACTTCCTGGACGACATCGTGGCCACGCGCATCGTTCGTCGAGAGCCCGATGCCTGGGAGGTGGCCTTCGAGATCGACGTGATCCGCACCCTGCGGTACACCTTGCGGCTCCAGCGGCAGGGTGACTCGATGCTCTCGTGGTCCCTGGTCGAGGGCATCTTCCACAGCAACGACGGCTGCTGGACCCTCGAAGCCACCGAGGCCGGCACACGCGCGACCTACGAGGTCGATCTCAAGACCGGCATGTTCGTGCCTGGAAGCGTGCTGTCGAGCCTGGTCGGTCGAAGCCTTCCTGCGCTCCTGGCGGCCTTTCGGGACCGTGCGGAAGCCCTGTCAGGGCGCGTGCACTGACCCGGACGCGGATCAGGCTCGGTTCACCTTCTCCCGCAGGAAGCGTTCGACGCGGTGGTTCAGGGTGGCCGGCTGCTCGATCAAGGCCGCGTGGGTGCCGTCGGCCAGCACCATCATCTCGGCGTCGACGAGCGACGCCACCATGCGCCTGGAGACGTGCAGTGGGGTGAAGTAGTCGCGTTCCGCTGCGATCACGAGGGCGGGCGCCGCGATGTCGGCCAGGTGCGGGAAGGCGTCGTGCGCGTGGCACTGCAACACCATGCCCAGGAACAGCCGGAAGTCGAGCCGGGCGAGGTGCTGTGTGTAGGGCAGCAGGTCCTCGGGCTTGGTGTAGTAGGGATCGACCAGCTTCCCGTGACGCGCGATGGACCAGACCGCGCTGTTGTCGAACAAGGGCGCCGCTGCCACGTTGAAGATCGGACCGAGGCGCCGGGCCACGCGGAACAGCGTGTGGATGACGTCGTAGCTGCGCGGCTGGTTGTAGAAGGTGTCGAGCACCCGGCCGGCGCTGCCGAGGATGGGGACCAGCCCACGGACACGGTCCGGCTGTTGGAGCGCGTACTCGAGGATCACCTGGCAACCCATCGAGTGACCCAGGAGCACGGCGTCCTCGGCGCCGGCGGCGTCGAGCACGCGATCCAGGTCGGCGGCGCACCGGCCCACGCTGAGATCGGCGGTCAGCGGATCGACGGGCCGGTCACTCCGACCGTGGCCCACATAGTCCCAGACCACGACCCGGCCGTGCTCCGAGAAATGCTCGACGACATACTTCCAGAAGAAGGTGCTGACGCCGACACCGTTGCAGCAAGCCAGCACCGGACCGTCGCCGACGGCGCGCCAGAACAACCGCTCCTCGCCGCTCTGGACGAAGCCCGTGTCGATGCGTGTGGTGCCCAAAGAAGTGATCGCTCCGAGCGCCGGCCCTAACGCATTCGGGCATCGGGTCCGATCTCAAGGAGGAACGACACCTTCTGGGAGGAAGCCATGGGAGCACTCGACTTCTTCAAGCACTTTGTCCGTCCGAACGACTCGGAGGCCGCCGAGATGCGGCATGCCGCCGAGGAGGAGCGGAAGCTTCGTGAGCAGATGCTCGCCGAGCAGCGGACCGCGCCGCGCGTTGCCATGCAAGCGTCGGTGAGCGTGCACTCGGAGACCAACTTCTTCACGGGCTTCACCGAGAACGTCTCGGAAGGTGGCGTGTTCATCGTCAGCCTCTGCCCGCCGGAGGTGGGGAGCGAGCTCGACGTCGACATCGCCGTCGGCGACACCGAGTCTCGACGCTTCCGTGGCCGTGTCGCCTGGATTCGCAGCGACGAGAACGGCCAGCCCAGCGGGTGCGGTGTCCAGTTCATCGACGTGACGCCGGAGCAGGCCGAGGTGCTCGACCGCATGGTCTCGAGTGCCGACCGGGACCCGCTCTTCTACGACGTGTAGCCCCCGCCGGTCCCGTTCGCGCTATCGTGCGCGGGATGGGGCCCACTCAGCTCCCGCAGCGGGTCCTGGTCGCGATCGTCACGGTCGCGGCCGGGGCTTGGCGTCTCTGGCTCGGAAGTCGCTACTACGGGTGGGAAGAGAGCGACTACGGCAACCTCGCGATGACGCGTGGCGTGCTGGAGTCGGGCTTCGTCCACTACGACATGAACCACCTGCCCATGTACTACGGGCTGAGTGCCCTGGTGATGGCGGTCGTCGGCGACGCGGTGCTCGCGACCCGGCTCGTGGCCTGGGTGGGAGGCCTGGTCACGGTCGGGGGGCTGACGTGGCTGGCCGATCGGGTCTTCGGTCGGCGGATCGCGCTGTTGGTCGCGGCCTTCGTGCTCGTGCAGCCCGAGCTCGCGCTGTACAGCGCTTCGAGCCTTCGGGAGCCCGTCTATGGCGCCGCTCTGGTGCTCATGGCGTGCGCGCTGGTCTCCGAGCGGCTGGTGTTGGCCTCCATCTGTTGCGGCGTCGCGTTCCTGACGCGGATGGATGCGCTGATCGCCGTCACCCCGGTGCTGCTCGTCCATGCCCTCGGCCGGGGGCCTCGCCTGTGGCGGGCTCTCGCGGCGATTGCACCCTTGGCGCTCTTGGCACTGGGCTGGGCCGCGTATTGCAGCGTCGTGCACGGGACCTGGGCCTTCTGGAGCCACTCGATCGCGGTGAACGTCGAGACAGGGGGCGCCGAGCGCCACGGCCTTGCGTGGGCCCGTGACGGCGCGGGGATCTCGCTGGCGCTCTTCTTCCGCACCCTGCCGCAGCACCTCGGGTGGATGCCATGGCTCGGCCTCTTTCCCGCCCTCGCGTTCACGCCTTGGCGCCGGCATGGTCCACGCCGCACGCTGACGCTGGTGGGCGTGCTGATGCTCGGGTTCTGGCTCGCCCTCGGCTTCGCTGGGCAGCATGCTCCGGAGCACAACCTCTACTGGAAGTGGTTGTACGGCGTGCTGCCCTTCGTCGTCGTGTTGGGTGTGTGGGGCGTGGTGGGTGCGCTCGACCGCACCTCGCGAGTCACCGGTCGCATGGCCACCTCCGCTGTGCTCGCCGCGCTCGTGGCCGCCACCCTGGTGCCGCAACTCCGAGAGACGGAACGTCAGATCGAGGTGAGCGAGACGCTCTACCGGCCGCAGCTCCAGCTGGCGCAGCTCATCGAGCAGACGATCGACGAGGACGTGGTGCTCCTGGTGGACAACATTCCTGGATGTTGGCTCGACCGCCGCGATCACGGCCGCGAGCTCTGGACCTGGTTCGACGTTCCCGTGGGCCCCAACGACCGGGAAGCCTTCGGCGCGTGGTTGGTCGAGGAGCAGGTCGGCTACGTGCTCTGGTTCGCCGAGGAGTGGACGCAGGCGCCTGTGATCGCACCGTGGTTGGAGGATGTAAGGCCCCACCAGCTAGGGCCCGTCGTGCTCACGCCGCTCCGGAGCGACGAGGCCTACGGCTGGGCGTTCTATTCGGTGCACGCAGAGTAGAAGCGGGAGCCCGAAGGCTCCCGCAGTGGTGGAGGAGAGGGGACTCGAACCCCCGACCCCAGCGTTGCGAACGCTGTGCTCTCCCAGCTGAGCTACTCCCCCGAAGGTGGCGAGGTTTAACGGTGCGGCCAGACGCCGTCAATCGAGCCCGCGTTGCTCAAGATCGTGCTCGTCGAGGCCCAGGAAGTGGCCGACCTCGTGCAGGATCGTGATGCGGAGCTCCTCCACGAGGCGGGCGTGGTCGCTGGCGAGGCGCTGGAGGTTGCAGCGGAACAACACGATGGAGCCCGGGAGCTGCGACCAGGGATCCTCCAGGCTCCTCTCCATCAGGCTCGCGCCGGAGAAGTAGCCGAGCATCTCGGTGGGGAAGGCCGGTGGGTCGTACTCGCGCAGGACCTCGTCGGAAGGCACCTCGTCGAGCAGGATCGGCACCGACGCGAGGTAGTCGCGCAGGGTCGGGTGCAGCTCCATCAGAGCCGTGGAGACGACCTCTTCGACGGTGTCGTCGTCGAGTGGGACGGGGGCAGGGTAGGCGACCGGCTCAGCGAGCGCCGCTCTCAGGTAGTCCCGACGGGCGCCCTCATGGTCACCCCGCCGCTCACGCAGCACCGCACGTACCCAGCAGCCCTCGGGGTGTCCGCTCTCCTCGCGGATGGCTCGGCTGGCCGCCCGCCCGGCCTCGTCCCAGCGAAGCTGCAGCATCAAGGTCGTGCCGAGCGCGCCCCAAGCCTCCGCCATGGAGGGCTCCTGCAGCACCACGGCGCGGTAGGTGCCCTCCGCCTCGTCGAGGCGGCCCTGGTCCCGGAGGGCGTCACCGAGCAGGAAGCGGAGCCCGGCGTCCTCGCCGGACGCGGTCAACCAGGCCCGACAGACACGCTCGGCCTCGACCGGATCGCCGGTGCTCAACGCGGCTTCGATGGCGTCGACGACCGCCTCTCGCTCGACGGACATCAGCTGGGACCGGCCGAGATCCGCTGCACGAAGCGGGCGTAGTCCCCCTGGAGCACCTGAAACTGAACCGCCAGGAGCTGCCGCGCGAGGCAACGCCAGAGCTCGTCGTCCGGCGTGGCTTCGGTCGAGCCAAGCCGCCGGAGCCCTTCGACCGCGCCCATGTTGCCGACCGTGACCTCGACGTCCAGGGAGGCGACGTCCACCCCGGCGCTGGCGAAGCACGCCTCGAGCTTGGCGCCGCGCTCCGCAATCGAAGCCTTGGCCCGGCGATCGTCCATCTCGGCAGCCACTGCGGTCTCGGGTGGATCCCACACGGGCACCGACCCCAGCTGCAGCGAGATCTCGACGCGACGGGTCTTGCCGGGCTCGACCGTGATGTCGCCCGAGTAGGGCTCGAAGTGCTCCTTCTCGACGCTCAGCTCGAAGCTGGTTCCGATCGGAAACCCGCTCTCCATGCGGACGAAGCTGCCGGCCGCCTGGGTGTAGCCGTTGACCCGGATGTTGTCGGCCGATGGGTCGACCACCACCTCGAGCGCGGTCGAGCCGACCTCGTCGGGTGCACGCTCGCCCAACGGGAGCTGGTCGAGCACGCCCGTGAGCTGCGCGGCGAGCAGGGCGGCGGCGATGCCGCCGGCCACGAGGAACGCAGGCATGGCGAGTGGCTGCCGCTCCACACGGAAGGTGATGGCCCGACGCTCACCATGGTCGGTGACCACCGTGACCAGTGCCACGGACTTCGAGCGCGGCATGCGGCTCGGCTGGATGGTGACCGTGATCTCCTGCTCGAGAGCGTCGGGGTCGAGCCGTGCCCGATCGATCTCCAGCCAGTCTCGATCGCTCGCGACCCGGCCGGGCATCCGGCCACGGCCGGTGTTCTTCACGACGATTCGGCGCTCGACAGTGGCGCGGCGTGCCTTGATCTGCACGAGCTCCGGGCTCGCCACGGCCAGCCGTGGACGCTTCTTGCCGCGCGTGCTGGACCCCTGCGACAGGCCGAGCGTGCGCTTCGAGATGTTCTCCGGCGGCTTGGGCGCCCTGGTCTCCGAGGGCGCGTCGACGCCCGCGAACCCGACGCCCTTCGACAGCGCGCTCGCGTCCAAGGGCTTCATCCGCACCGTGGGCTCACTGGACGTGTCGCGCTGGGGCGGTCGGTTCCGCTCGGCGTCGTCCTCGGTCCAGCCATCCTCTGGCTCGCTCTTTCGACGCGCATAGTCTGCGTCGTAGCGGCGGCGGTGGGCGGGATCCTTCAAGACCCGCCAGGCCTGGTCCAGCTCCTGGTAGATGGCGCCGGCGCGCTGCTTGTCCCGCAGGTTGCGCGCCCAGCGGTACTTCTGCCGATGGGCTCGCTCGATGTCCTCGAAGGAGGACGAGGGGGGCAGGTCCAAGAGCGCGTAGAAGTCGACGAAGGAGCTGTCTGGGCCGGCCTGTTGCGCGCTCTGCCTGGTGACGCCGGCGGCTTCGACGAGCCGGTCGATGTGGGCGGTCACCAGGTGCTCGGGAAGGCCCAGGGCGTCGGCCTTCTCCCGTACGGCCTGCTCCGCGGACTCGGTCAGGGAACCGGCCGCGAGCGCGCCCTCCAAGAAGGGCGTGAGCTGGGCGAGACCAGCGTCGACGTGTTTGCTTCCGCAGTGATCCAGGTAGGCCTTGCGCTCGTCCAGGAGCGCACGTCGCACCAGGCCGTTGTGCTTGATCAGCCACATCGCCTCGCTGCGGTACTTCGGGTTCGCCTGCTGGCCCTGCGCCCAGCCGCGCCGCTTCTTGATCGCAGCCTCTGCGGCCGGTTTCGGCGCGGAGTCGTCCAGCCCGTAGTACTCGAGCAGCGACATCTTGCCGACCTGCACGAGGAAGCTGTCGATCAGCTCCAGATCACGAGCTTGCATCTGTCCCCGGACGCGGAATCACAGGCTTCTCTACCCCCGGAAGTCAGTGTAGTCGAGCCTGTTGCATGCGGGACTCGGCCTCGGTGAGCGCTTGCTCGTCCAGGCCGCCCCGCATCCGAATGGCGCCGCGGCGGACCGCCTTGGTCTCCACGTCGATGACGTCGACCTCCAGGAGGTTGTCGGCGGTGTAGCGGTAGACGACCTCGATCGGCGTGCCGCGCGGTCGAGGCGGCAGCTTGTCGAGCACGAGATCACCGATCACGGTGACGTCTTCGGGCACCAGCCCCGCGCCCTCGGTCACCTGCACGCGCACCGCGGTCATGTTGTCGTACGCGTAGGCGAATCGAGACCGCTTCTCGCAGGGCAGAGCGGTGTGCTCGCGGATGAGGTTCACCACGCGCTCGTTGTGCTTCCGATCCAGGACCACCACACCGAGCGGGTGGGTGCAGACGTCCTGGATGTCGACGAGCGGGAGCCCGGCGCCGTAGGCGGAGTACTCGCCGTGACTCCAGGGATCCTGATCGGCGTCCGACTCGTCGTCCGCGACGACCTCGTCACCCAGGTCGATGATGGGAGCGCCCGACCCCGCCATGCCGGCGCGCGACAGCACCTCGTCCCGGTAGGACTTGAGCGCCGGGTGGTCGGACTGGTGACGAAAGACCGCCGCGAGCGAAGCGCCCAAGGCGACGCACTCATCCGGGTTGATGTCGCGAAAGTGCGCCCAGCCCGAACGTGAGGCGAGCAGGTGCCGGATCATGGGCATGCGGGTGGACCCGCCCACGAGCAGGACCTCGTCCAGGTCCCCCCAGCCGAACCCGGCCTTCTCGAGCACGATGGTGCACGTGGTCTCGCACTGGTCGACCAGGTCCTGGCAGAGCCCCTGGAACTCCTCTCGGGTGACCTTGATCGCGGCACGCTTGCCCTGGTAGGTGACTGGAATCGCGGCTCGCGGCTTGCTGGACAAGGCGATCTTGGCCATCAGGCAGCGCTCGTAGAGCTCCTGGTAGGGGCGGGGCTCGTCGCGCGGGTCCAGGCCGTCGTAGAGCTCGACGAAGCGCTCGGCGACGTGGTTGACCAGCCGGTCGTCCCAGTCCTTCCCCCCGAGCTCGGCGTTTCCGTCGCTCGCGATGGTGCGAAGCTCGGTCCCATTGATCTCCATCACGGTAACATCGAAGGTGCCGCCGCCGAGGTCGAACACCATCATGCGGTGCTTGCCGCCGAGCTTGTCCATCGCGAGCGCGATCGCGGCGGCCGTGGGCTCGTTCAAGATGGAGAGCGCCTTCAAGCCTGCGATGCGAGCCGCCTGGGCCGTCGCGGCGCGCTGCGCGGCGTTGAAGTACGCCGGCACCGTGATCACGGCCTGTGCCACGTCGAGCCCGAGGGCCTCCTCGGCATCTTCCTTGAGCTTCTTCAGGATGAAGGCGCTCAGCTCCTGAGGCGTGTACGGCTGCTCGTGGAACTCCAGCACGTAGTCGGTGTCGCCCATCGCGCGCTTGATGAACTGCACCACGTTGCCGGGGTCCACGACGCTCATCTTCACGGCTTCCTGGCCGACGACGCACTCGCCCTTGTCGTAGAAGTAGATGGCCGATGGCGTGGTGGCGTGACCGTCGGCGTTCGGCAGGATGTTGGGCTTGCCGTACCGGTCCACATAGGCCATGGCCGAGTACGTGGTTCCGAGATCGATGCCGAGGATGATGGGGGTCTCTTCCGCCATCAACGCGCCCCAGGTTCACCCACCCCGTCTCGGTAGATCACGACCTCCTCGCTGCGCAGGATGCGCTCACCCCGCACGAAGCCCCGCTTCAGCACCTGTGCGATGCGCTGGTCCTGGCCGGTCTCGTCGCTGGCGAGCACCTTCACGGCCTTCTGGCTCTTGCGGTCGAAGGTCTCGCGACCCTCCATCGGGACGACGTCGCGTCGGTAGAGCACCTCGAGGAACTCGTCGATCAAGTACTGGAAGGAGTCGGCGATGACGTCCTGGGCGACCTGCTGCTTCAGCAGCTGCTCCTGGAACCAGTTCAGCGAGTCATAGAACAGCAACAGATCGAGCAGCAGGGGCTTCTCGGCCTGGAAGATGAAGTCGTCCTTGTACTGGCGAAGCTCTTCATACAGCGAGTCGAAGGCCTGCTGCTGGGTGCGCTCGGACTCGCGACGGTCGCTCAGATCCTGGGCGACGGTCTCGAGCTTGTCAGAGATGTCCGTCAGGGTGACGTCAGCCACACGTGCTCCTGGGGGTGCCTAGCTGGACAGTTCGGTCGCCAGGTTGATGAAGGTGCCCTCGAGCTCGACGCTCTCGGAGCAGAAGTAGTAGTCCTGCGGTCGGCTCGCCAGGGAGCGCAGGAAGTCCTGATCGACCTGCGGTCCGACCCCGATCGAGACGATGCGACCACCCGAGCTGCGGACCCGGTGCGCCTCGGCCACGGTCTCGTCCGGATCGTCGGGGTGCCCGTCGGTCATCACGACGAAGACCCGTTGCACGCCGGCGCGCGGCCGGAGCAGCTCACGGGCCTGCCGCAGGCCGCCAGCGAGCGGCGTGGAGCCGATCGGTGTGAGCCGGGCGATGGCGGTCTTGAGGCGGTCGAGGTCGTTGACCGGTGGCGACAGCACGCCACCCGGGAAGGCCACGACCGCGATCTGGCGCCCCGGACGCAGCGACCGCTCGACGAAGGCGAGCGCAGCCCCCTTGGCGTCGTCGATGGCCTGCCCGTACATGGAGCCGGAGCAGTCCATGATCAGCGCCATGTGGATGGGGGCTCGGTTCTTGGCGAGATCCTCGAGCGTGGTGTTGCCCGCGGCGAGCCGGTGCGCGAGGGTCTGACCGCTGCGGAGATCCATGGCCTCCACCTCGACGATGCCGTTGGCGTTGTAGCGGTAGGTCACGCTCAGGCTCGACTCGCCGGCACCACGGGAGGGGATTCCGTAGAACTCGAAGTGCCCGAGCACGTTGCACTCCAGCGGGTCGGCGTTCTCACCCTGGACGAGCCACAGGTCCATCGTGGTCTGCGCGTCGTGTGTGGTGATGTAGTCGTCTCGGGTGTGCTCGCAGGGAATGCGCGAGTTTCGCTCGATGATCTTCGAGTTCGCCAGGCTCCCGTCCTTGAACACCACCATGCCGAGGCTGTGGGAGGTCACGTCGTAGGTGCGGATGTCGATGCTGGATTGTTCGCCCGAGAGGCGAGCCGCTTCCAACGCCGCCGTGAGCGCCGCACCGAGCGCCACGCACTCGTCGGGGTTGATGTCGGTGGCGGGGGCGCGGCGGAACATGCCCTTGAGCAGATCGCGCACCATGGGCATGCGGGTGGACCCGCCCGCGAGCAGCACCGTCGAGATGTCGTCCGGGTGCATCTTGGCGTCGTCGAGCAGGTCCCGTGTGAGCGCCTCACAGCGCCGAAGCAGGCCCGCGGTCAGGTCCTCGAAGGTGGGCCGGTCGATGGCGAGCCGAAGGATCTTGCCCTCGTAGTCGTAGAACAGGTTGACCTTCGGACGCCGTGTCAGGCTGATCTTGGCCGACACGCACTTCTGGCGCAGGTCGTGGTACGCGGCCGGGTCGTCGAGCGGGTCGAGGCCGTGCTTGGCCTGGAACTGCTGCGCCGCGTGGTTGATCAACGCGTCGTCCCAGTCCTTGCCGCCGAGCTGGTGATCCCCGGTGGTGGCGATGACCGTGATGTCCCGTCCCTCGATGGAGATGATGGTCGCGTCGAAGGTTCCGCCGCCGAGGTCGAAGACCAGGATCTTGGCGCCCTGGGCCTTGTCGATGTTGTTCAGGCCGTAGGCGAACGCGGCCGCGGTGGGCTCGTTGATCAGCTTCAGGACCTGGAGGCCCGCCAGCTCGCCGGCACGCAGGGTGGCTTGACGTTGGGCGTCTCCGAAGTATGCCGGGACCGTGATCACGGCCTGATCGATCCGGTGGCCCAGTCGAAGCTCCGCATCGTGCTTGAGCTTGGCCAGGATGAAGCTCGACAGCCGCTCCGGATCGTAGCTCTCGCCTCGGTACTCGAACTGGTAGTCCCGGTCGCCCATGTGCCGCTTCACGAACTCGACGACCTGTTCGGGGTAGACCACGGCAGACTGCTTCGCGTAGTTCCCGACGATGACTTCGTCCTCATCGAACAGGATCACCGAGGGCGTGATGCGGTCGCCTTCGGCGTTGTGCAGGATCTCCGGCACGCCGTGCTTGTTGACGTGGGCGATGGCGGAGAAGGTGGTCCCGAGATCGATTCCGACCGCGCGTGTGGTCATGCTGTCTACGTCCCGTCGAAGTCTGGACGGA
>CAZSAT010000128.1:0-19411 GCA_964604675.1 uncultured Enterobacterales bacterium | reverse complement strand
CCTGGCGCCCACAGCCCGTAGTACCGGACCTTTCGGAAGCCCTTCGGCAGCACGTGCAGCAGGAACCGCCGACCGAACTGCAGCAGCGACAAGGTCAGGGTCGCGGACCCGCGCGTCCGGAAGGTGACGCGCTGTTCGTCCACGCTCACCAGCCGTCGGTCGGAGATCCCCACCCGCGTCACGTAGGCTCCCAGGTAGCGGATCACCTCCTCCGGCCCGCGTGACTCCGGCGCTTGTACGTGCACGACCCAGGTCTTCCCGTACAGCACGCGCCGCACCTTGCTCAGCTCGGCGGCCTCGACACCGGGGAGTTTTCCCTGGCGCCAGAGCTCATCGAGGCCCGCCAGGAAGCGGCCCCGGACCATGCGCTGCAGCACCCGCACCGGTCGAGCGCCAGTGCCGCTATCGACGCGGCGATCGGGTCCTCGCCTTCGATGGCTGGATCTGGCGATGCTCGTCAGACTGCCCGGACCCTGACACCGGCCTTCCCCCCTTCGAGTTCACCAATCCTGCGCTCATGCGATGGACCGATGACCGAGCCCGGGAGCAGTGGCACGCACGGTTTGGCGAACCCATGCCGCCTTCGAGGCGAGGCAAGCGGCCAGGCGAGCGGCGCTCCGTTCGAGTCCCCGTCATGCTCACCCCAACCGAGGCACAACAGCTCGACGACCTTCGCGGCGACCTCACCAGGAGCGAGTTTCTGCGTCGCTCGCTCAGACACCGGAAGACTGGCTGAGGCACCCGCTCAGCCCAGGAGCACCGACCCGGCAGCAGGCGCATGCGAGACCGCCAATCCTGCCACCGACGCGCGACTTCGGCCAACGGGCCGCACGCGCCGCATAGCACTCAACTACCTCCGACAACCCGGAGCATGCACCCCAACCTACAATGCCGCCGTGATCGCTCCCCTG
This sequence comes from uncultured Enterobacterales bacterium, assembly GCA_964604675.1. Classification (GTDB taxonomy): domain Bacteria; phylum Myxococcota_A; class UBA796; order UBA796; family CAJQPC01; genus CAZSAT01. The sequence continues at coordinate 18,500 of CAZSAT010000128.1, read as the reverse complement.
CTGCTCGCCTGCGCGTCGGGCACCGCCGAACCGGGCGACACCGCCACCAGCGAGCACCCGAGCCTCAGCCTCGGCGAACACCTGGCCTGCGACGACCCCGGGTCGCTGGCCTTCGACGAGGTCGGTGCCTCCTGGGGGCTCACCGGCGATCCCGGCGCCGACCATGGCAACGGCGGAAGCGCCGTGGTCGACGACCTCGACGGCGACGGCCGGCTCGACGTGCTCCTCGCCTTCCACGGCCGCGCCGTGATGCGCTTCACCCGCACCGACGAGGGCTTCGCAGCCGACACCCTCCCCTTCCTCGCGGCCCCCGAGGGCTTCGCGACCGCCGACGTCGACGCCGACGGTGACCTCGACGTGATCGCCGGCACCTACGGCGGCCAGCCCGAGGTCGCCGAGCGTGTGGACGACGGCTTCCAGGCGTTGCAGGGCTTCCCCTCCTTCGAGCGCGACGAGGCACAGCTCCGCCTGCTGGCGCCGGGGGACCTCGACGGCGACGGCGTGCTCGACCTCTACGGCGTGGTGAACGGCGCGAGCGGCTCCGACCTCCGCGACGTGGTGTTCCGTGGACTGGGCGGCGGCGCCTTCGAGCTCCTCGAGCAGGCCGTGCCCGCGGGGCTCGCCGACCGCCACGGCTTCGACGCCCTGGTCTTCGACCTCGAGGGCGACGGCGACCAGGAGGTCTACGTCGTCAACGACCTGGCCACTGGCAACAACCTGCTCGCCTGGGCCGACGGCGCGCTGGCCGAGGCACCGTGCAGCTGCGCCATCGTGCAGGACGGCATGAGCGTCGACCTCGGCGACTTCGACCGCGACGGGCGGCCCGATCTCTACCTCGCGGCCAGCAAGCAGTGCGCGCTGCAGTCGGCCCAGGCGGACGGCGGCTTCGTCGACGTGGCGGTCGCCACCGGCGCGAACCCCCTCGAGGACGAACGCCACATGGCCTGGGGCGCGGTCTGGCTCGACCTCGACAACGACGGCGCGCTCGACGTGGCGGTGGCGCGCGGCGACCTCTGGGCCGCGGACGACGACGAGCTCCAGTTTCCCCGCTACGACCTGCCCCCCGCGGTGCTGCGCCAACAGGACGGCCACTTCTCCGACGTCGCGGCCGAGCTCGGCCTGACCGACACCGGCTCGTTCCGCGCGGTGGTCGCCGCCGACCACAACGAGGACGGCGTGCTCGACCCCCTCTTCGTGCGCATCGACGAGCCACCTCTGCTCTACCTGAGTACCGGCTGTACCGAAGCGCGCTGGATCGAGGTGGCCGCCCCTCAGGGCTCGCGCGTCGAGGTCGACGGCGCCTCGGGCACGTGGACGGCCTGGGTGACCGGCGCGTCCGGATCCGGCTCGGCGCGGCCCCACAGCGTGCACATCGGCCTGGGCGCAGAAGACGAGGTGGACGTGCGGGTCACGCTGCCCGACGGATCGGCGGTCGGGCGGGAGGGCGTGTCGGTCCCCCGCAGGCTCACCGTCACGCCCTGACGGGCGGGCCTCCCTGCAGCTACGGCGCCGGCTCGGCGAAGAAGAGCACGTTGTGGTAGCCGTCTCCGACCTCCTCGTCGTCCTCCCAGCTCACCTCCTCCAGGCCGGTGCGTGCGTACACCGCCGCCAGGACCTCGTTGAAGGCGTTGCCGTCGTCGTCGTAGGCGGCCCACACGGCGAGCACGCCACCGGGGCTCAGGTGCTGGGCCACCCGGCGCTGCCCCTCCACCGTGTAGAAGGGCACGCTCGCGTCGGACAGGCGGTCGACGGGGGCGTGGTCCACGTCCACCAGGATCAGATCGAAGGTCTCCGACGCCGGACCGAGCAGGTCCTCGTAGATGTCGCCCTGCACGATCTCCAGCCGCTCGTCGGCGTTCAGCTCGGTGGAGAGCGGGAGCTTGCCGCGCTCCATCCAGTCGATCACGGCCTCCATCTTCTCCACCACCCGGACCTCGCGAACCTCCGACGAGGCGAGCGCGGCGTGGGCGGTGTGCCCCAGGCCCAGCCCGCCCACCAGGACGCGGAGGGGGCCGCCGCCGCTGCGGCGAGCCAGGGCACTGCCGAAGAGCCTGCGCTCGGACACCGGGCTCACGTCGCTCATCAGGAGCTCGCCGTCGATCTGGATCTCGTGCACCCGTCCACCGCCACCGACGCGGGGCCGGTGGCCCAGGTAGAGCGTGCCGATGTCGCCGGAGGTGTGCTCCACGATCGTGAACGGTGACCTCCCCTGCGACCCCGCGGTCTGTCCCAGCGGCCGGCTCGGCGCGGGCACCTGGCCCTCGCCCACACCCGTCTCGTTCGCTGCCATGCCGTCTCCCCGTCGCCCGCTCGTGCTTCTGGCCACCGGTCGCGCGGGGCGGGTGCGGTAGCGGGCTCTACGAGAGTCGGTCTGCCCGCCCCTCCCTAACGAGTCTCCGAGGGAGCGGGGACCTGGATCCGGGCCACGTGCCCCTCGACCAGCGCCATCAGCTCCGCCTGGTCCTCGTAGCCGGCCAGTCGCACGTGGCGGCGGTTCTTGAGACGAAGCATCAGCGAGGGCCCCTCGCGGAAGCGCGCGTGCCGCTCGGTGTGGCCCACGTCGGCCAGCTCCAGCACGCTGGTGCGGTTCCGGGTGCGGAAGCTCAACCGGTCCGGCGCCACGTCGAGGTGGTGCGCACGGCTGGTGAGCATGTAGCGGACGTGGGACGACAGCGCGTAGGTGGCGAAGAACGCCACGAAGAGCTTGCCGAGCAAGGCCAGCCCCACGGCGAGCTCGCCGTCTCCGGGGACCTGGTGCGCGGCACCAGCGAGGACGAACACCACCAGCAGCTCGCCGATCACGGTCTGGAGGCGGCGGGTGATGTCGGTCCTGCTCAGCAGGAAGCGCCGCGAGTCACTCACCGCTCGATCTTCGCACGAGGCCCGCACCTCTCCACGCCGCTTACCTGCCCCATCCGGCCGCGCAGCCGATCACCGCCGGGTCCGCGCCACGCGCACCTCGAGGATGGCGCGGTCGGTCGCCTTCGCCACCGTCAGGGTCCACCCGGGCACCTCCACGGTCTCGTCCGCGGTGGGCACCCGGCCGAACCGTACGAGCAGGAAGCCCGCGATGGTCGCGTAGTCGCCCTCCGGAAGCGCGAGCCCAAGCCTCTCCTCGAGCTGCTCCATCTCGAGCCGCGCACTCACCGACCACCTGCCCTCGCCGAGTTGGCGGATCCCGGGCTGGCGGCGGTCGGACTCGTCGTCGATCTCGCCGACGATCTCCTCGAGCAGGTCCTCCCGCGTCACGATCCCCACCGCGCCGCCGTACTCGTCCACGGCGATCGCGAGGTGGACACGCTCGGTGCGGAGCTCCACGAACAGGTCGTCGATGCGCTTGGACTCCGGCACGAACTTGGGCGCCTGCATGATCGTCGACACGGGGGTGTCGAGGTCGACCAGGTGGAGCAGCTCCGAGGTGTGGAGCACGCCGGTCGCCGCGTCCACGCGCTCCTTGTAGATGGGGAGGCGCGAGTGGCCGTGCTCGTTCATGGTGGCGATCGCCGCCCGGGCCGGCAGCGACTCCTCCAGCATCACGACATCGATCAGCGGCACCATGGCGTCCTCGACCCGCGCGTCCGTGAAGGCGAGGACCCGCCGGATGAGCGCCTTGTCCTCCCGGTCGATGGCGATGCTCGTGCCGCGGCGCAGCAGGTGCAGGATGTCGTCGCGGCTGACCACCTCCGAGCCGGGTGCGCCCATCAGCAGGCTGTCGAGCCGCTCCATCACGACCAGGAGGGGTGCGAAGAGCCACGAGAAGAAGCGCAGCGGGTAGATCACGATGGGCGCGATGCGGTCCGCGTGGTGCAGGTACACGCTCTTCGGCACCAGCTCGCCGAAGACCAGGATGAACGGCGCGGCGAAGACCACCGCCGCCGCCGCATGGTGCTCCGGCCAGAGCGTGGCGAAGGCCAGGGTGGAGAGGGTGGTCGTGGCGACGGTGCTCACGTTCGTCCCCACCAGGCAGGTGCCGAGCAGGAAGCTCGGGCGCCCGAGCATGTCGAGCACCAGCCTCGCTCCCCGGTGCCCGTGCTCGGCTCGCTCTCGGAGGCGCGAGCGGTCCGCGCTCACCACCGCGATCTCCGAGCCGGAGAAGAAGCCCTCCAGCACCACGAACACCGGCACGAAGCCGAGCAAGGTCCAGGGGCTCAAGCTTCCACCGTCGTCTCAGGTGGCCTCGAGCCGGAGCCGCAACGCGGGAAGGGCCGGGTCCAGGGGCCCCTCCGCCTCGGCGACACCGTCCTGCTCGAGCTTCCGGAGCAGCGCGGCCAGGAGCCGGTAGTGGTGGTCCGGGCTGCCGGTGGGACTCACCACCACCGCCAGCGCGGACACGTCGTCCGGGACGCCGGCGCCGCGAAGCAGCTCGTCGTTGTCCGCGTGCAGGGGGCGCCGAAGCCTCCCGATCGCGAGCACCGGCTCCCTCACGTCATCGCTCTGCCGGTGGGCCACCACCACGTCGCCGACGCACGGTGTCAGGCCCACTCGCAGCTCCTCCACGATGGTGTGGGCGAGCTCCAGCCCGTCGAGACCGGAGCGCTGGGACATGGCCTTGGACACGCAGTGGATGAGGTTCCAGGCACCCCTGTCCTCCGCCACCTCGACACGCACCGCGCCTGCGAACAGGACCTCGACCTCGACCTCCTCGTCCCGCTGCCGGAGGATGTCCAGCAGCTCGGTGTCCAGGCCGCGGTGGACCTCGCGCCCGAGGCGCTCGAACACGTGGTAGATGGCGCCCCGCCGCGACGTCCGCTGCTTGCCGTACACGAGGTACCAGACCACGCCGAGGGCGACCAGCCCGGTGGTGAACAGCACCGCGAGCGGGCCCATCTCGGAGATCAGCCAGACCGACACGGCCATGCCCACGATCTGCACCCACGGGTAGAGCGGCGACTTGAAGCTGGGCCGGTAGTAGTCGATGCCCGACGAGCGCATGACGATGACCGCGAGGCAGACCGCGCCGAAGAGCAGCAGCTGGAAGGCGCCCGCGAGCTTCGCGACCGTCACGATGGGGAAGAAGACGATGATGAGGACCATCGCGCAGGAGGTGACGGCGATGCCCCAGGTCGGTGTGCCGTGGCGGTTGAGCTGGGCGAACTGCGAGGGCAGGAGGCGGTCCCGCGCCATGGCGAGCGGGTAGCGGGACGAGGCGAGGATGCCCGCGTTGCCCGTGGACGCGAACGCGGCGCAGGCCGCGACCACGACGATGGCCGTGGAGACCGCCGCGGGCAGGAAGTCCAGGACCAGGAGCCCGCTGTCGGCGACGGGGGTCAGCGAAGCGCGGAAGGCCGCCGGCTCGAGCACCGCGTTCATCACCCACACGCCCACCACGTAGACCACCGTCACGGCGCCGAGCGAGAGCCCCATGCCGAGGGGGATGTTCCGCCCGGGGTTCTCGGCCTCCTCCGCCACGCTCGCGACCTTGGTCAGCCCTGCGTAGCTCACGAAGACGAACCCGACGGTGGCGAAGAAGCCCCCCCAGCCGCCGAGCAGCTCCGTGCCCCCGGACGACGCGCCGCCCGGAACCGCTGCCGCGATGTGGGGCACCGCGGCCACGAGCCAGATCCCGAGCCCGGCGAGCAGGAGGAAGACCAGCGCGCGCTGCAGGCTGCCGGACTCCTTGGCGCCGATGAGGTTCACCAGGGCGAAGGCGACCGTGAGCACGACCGCGACCAGCTTGATCGGCAGGTCGACGAGCAGCGCCAGGTAGGCCCCCATGCCGATCAGGGCGAAGGCGGTCTTCAGCACCAGGGCGATCCAGGTGCCGAGCCCGCCGACCGTGCCGGCCGCCGGACCGAGCGCGCGGTCCAGGAAGAAGTAGGTCCCACCCGAGCGCGGCATCGCCGTGGCGAGCTCCGCCTTGCTGAGCATGGCCGGCAGGATGAGGATGGCGGCCGCGGCGTAGGCCCAGTGCACGGACGAGCCCGTCTGGGCCGCCGCGATCCCGGGGAGCAGGAAGAAGCCCGAGCTGAACATGGCCCCCGCGCAGATCGCGAAGACGTCCAGGAGCCCCAGATCCCGTCGAAGACCGGCCATATCCACCTTGTGCCAGCGTCGAGAATACGCTCCACATCAACATAGACAATGAGATACTTTATGAGTGTCACATAGGAAATTTCTATGACTGACCTGCTCCACCGGCTCCACTTCCACCACCTCTACTACTTCTGGATGACCGTCCAGTCGGGAAGCGTGACGGCTGCAGCGGAGCGGCTCCGGCTCGCACAACCCACCGTGAGCAGCCAGATCAAGACCCTCGAGGATCTGCTCGGCGTGAAGCTCTTGGAGCGACGCGGGCGCTCCCTGGCCCCGACCGACGCCGGCCGGGTCGCGTTCCGCTACGCCGACGACATCTTCAGCCTGGGGCGCGAGCTCGTGCAGGCCCTCGACGGGCAAGGCGGGCACATCGATCGGCTGCGGGTGGGCGTGGCCATGGTCGTGCCGAAGCTCGTCGTGCACCGCCTGCTGGCTCCCCTGCAGGCGCTCGACCCCCCTCCGACCCTGGTGCTGACCGAGGACCGGCCGGACCGCCTCATCGCCGATCTCGCCCTGCACGAGATCGACGTCGTGCTCAGCGATGCCCCCATCCCGCCGGGCCTGAACGTCCGCGCCTACAACCACCTCCTGGGTGAATGCGACGTCTCCGTGCTGGCCGCCCCCGCCCTCCTGGCCCTGCACGGTCGGGACTTTCCGTCCTGCCTCGACGGTGCTCCGCTGCTCCTCCCCACGCGGCATGCGTCGATCCGGGCGCCCCTGGACCGCTGGCTCGCAGCGCGGGACCTCGCGCCGATCGTCGCGCTGGAGGTGCAGGACAGCGCCTTGATGAAGGTCTACGGCCAGGAGGCGGCGGGCTTCTTCGTGGTGCCCAGCATCGTGGCGGACGAGATCTGCGGCACCCACGGTGTCGAAGCCGTCGGCCAGATCGACGTGCGGGAGCGCTTCTACGCCATCACGCTCCACCGGCGCATCACCAACCCCACCATCGCAGCGATCGCGAACTCGGCGCACGGTGCGCTCTTCGGCGCGGCCTGATGGCGGGTCATCCTGGGGCCGCGAGGCGTGTTTGGGCGCCCTCCACGATGGCCGCCACCGCAGGGTGATCGATGCGTTGACGCATGGTGAGCGCGTAGAAGTGCTCCACCACCCCCTCGAGGGGACCGAGCGGCTCCACGTCGTAGGTGCTCAGCACCGCGTCGAGGATGAGCTCGGGCACCAGGAAGAGCCCCGCGCCCTGCCGGCCAAAGGCCTTCATCAGGCCGCTGTCCGCGAAGTCTGCGACCACGCGCGGTGCCACGCGGTGCTGCTCGAACCACCGCTCCATCGCCCCGCGCACGGCGGCTCCCTCCGCGGGCACCAGCATGGGCGCGCCGTCGAGGCTCTGGGGAAACCCCCTGCGGAACTGCCCGGCGAGCCCGTGCTCGCCGACGACGATCATCTGCGAAGAGCCCAGGGGGCGGCTCACCGCGTGCACCTCGCGCGCGAGGCCGATGGGCGTGTCGGTGAGCACGAGGTCGAGGTTGTGCAACGCCAGCTCGGCGACCAGCGCGTCCGGGCGGTCCTCGGAACACACGAGCCGGACCTCGTGGCTCGGCAGCTTCACCGCGGGCTCGAGCAGGTGGTAGACCAGCAGCTTGTGCAGGATCGCGATCGAACCCACTCGCAACCGGATGGGTCGACGGCCCGCTTCGCCTCGTTGCGCGAAGTCGTGCAGCTCGCGCCCGAGCGAGAAGATCTCATCGCAGTAGCTGGCGACCTGGTGACCTGCCTGCGTGAGCATCAGGCCGCGGTTGCGCCGCTCGAAGAGCTGCAGCTCGAGGTGCTCCTCCAGCTGCTTGATCTGCGCGGACACCGTCGATGGAGCCAACGACAGGCGGGCCGCGGCGCGGGTCAACGAGCCTTCGCGAGCCGTGACCCAGAAGTATCGGAGGTGGTGGTAGTTGAGCCAGTCCTGCATTCGGTCCTACCGAAAGATGATTCGTATATTATCTAGTCGAACGAAGCGGCTCCGCACCTACACTGGAACTGTCCTCGCACTCGGACCGTGCTTCGTCGCTGGACCACGCGCTCGCCGTGGCCCCAGGGCGGAGCTGCGCTCGAGCGCTGCTCCCAGGATGCTCCCGTGTCCCAAGACGTGCTCAACCTCCTCCTCGTGTTCCTCGCGGCTTGGTGTGGTGCCGGTGTGGCCGTCCGCATCGGGCGCCCCAGGCGGGGCGACCCCGTGAAGCCCACGTGGCGGCCGGTCGTGCGCGGCGGCGTGGTCGTCGTCGGCGACGGGCGGATGGCCCAGACCCTCGCGGAGGTGCTCCATCGCTACGGTGAGCACGTCACCCTGGTCGTCTCGTCGAGCGAGGTCGCGGAGCGGCTCCGGGGACTCGACGTCACCGTGGTCGGTGGCGACGCCCTCGACCCCGACGTGCTCGAGCAGTCGGGGCTGTCGTCGGTCGCCACGCTCGTCTCGCTGAGTGGCCGCCCCGCCTTCGATGCGCTCGTGGCCAAGCAGGCCAACATCTTCCGGGTGCCCTCGGTCCACCTCGTCGACAGCTCGGAGCCGGGCGTCGAGCAGACCGTGCTCCACCACGTCGCCGCCACGCGGGCCTTCGGTGGTGCCATCCAGTTGCCGCAGTGGGAAGCGTTCCTGGAGGACGTGGGCCCAGGGGCCGCGCGGGAGCTCTCGCTGCTGACCACCTACCGCCGGAGCGGAGGCTTCGACGCCCTCCGTGCCCTGGGGCTCCCGGTCGCCGTGCGGCGCGGCGCACGCTTGGAGCTGATCCACGACCACACCGAGCTGCACGACGGCGACCGCGTGGTCGTGTTGGCGGCCAGCTGACCGAGCGCTGTCGCCGAGGCACGGCACACCCGCCTGCCGCGCCCCTTCCCGCCTCAGCGTCAAGGCGCGCCCAGCACCCAGGCCACCGGCGCCGCCAACACCCCGCCCACGAGCCCCCGCAAGCGCCGGTCCCGCGACAGGAGGAGGCGCCCCAACACCGGCTTGTCCAGCAGCTCGTCGAGCGCTCGGAGGTGCCGCCCGTCCCGGTCGGCGACCCGCTCGGACTGCTTCACCTCGACCGCCACGTAGCCCTCGGCCAACTCGAGCAGCAGGTCCACTTCGCGGCCGTCGTACGTGCGCAGGTGATGGAACCGCACGTCGAGCGCGGCGGTGCGCACCTGCTTCACGACCTCCGACACCACGGCCGACTCGAACTCCGGCCCGGTCAGGGGGCCCCGGCGGCCGGTCACCGCACGCGCCACGCCGGGGTCCACCACGTGCACCTTCGGGGCCTTCGCCAACCGCCGGTTCGGGTTCCGGTTCCACGCCGAGGTGGTGACCGCCTGGTAGCTGAGCTCGAGGTAGCGCACGAACCGCTTGGCGGTGGGCCCCGAGACCCCAGCGACGTTGGCCAGGTCCGCGAAGTTCAAGAGCCCCCCGGTCCGCAGCGCGATGGCGTGCTGCGCGCGGGTGAAGGGCTCGAGGTCGCGCAGGTTCGCGAGGTCGCGCACGTCCCGCTCGAGGTAGGTGCGGCGGTAGTCACGGAGCCACTCGCGCCGGTCGACCGCCTCGAAGCGGGCGTCGTAGACCGCCGGCATGCCACCGAGGACCAGGTAGGTGTCCAGCACCCCTCGCGCAGCGGCGTAGCTCGGCGACGACGCCGGGACACCGGCCAGAGCGTCCCCCAGGCCGGCTCCCCCATCGCCGCCGTCCATCAGCCAGCGGAGCAGACGTGAGGGCCGCACCGGCTCGTCCCAGCTCGCGGTGGCCAGCTCCGGAAGGGTGAGCGGCCAGAGCTCCTCGATCGCCGCGCGGCCGGCCAGGGTCTCGGTGACCTTGTCCATGAGCAGCAGCTGGCTCGACCCCAGCAGCACGTAGGTGCTCTCGTCGGTCGCGTCGTGAACGGCCTTCACGGTGTCGAGCACGGCCGGCGCCTTCTGTACCTCGTCCAGCACCGCCCGCGGTCGCCGCTGGAGCCACTCCTGCGCGGACTCCGAGCGCACCTGCTCCCGCACCGCCGGGTCGTCGAAGCTCACGTAGTCGAGCTCCGGGAACGCCCGCTGTACGAGGGTGGTCTTGCCCACCTGCCGAGCGCCCGTGAGCACCAGCAGCCGGCGCGCCGCGGCGCGGCGCTTCAGCCTCTCGACTGCGCTACGTCTGAACATGGCGTAAATCATAACATGTACAGCATGATTTACGCTGAATCTCCACCTACTGGCGGGTCGATCTGTCAGCTGTCAGATGCTCTGTCGGCTGTCAACCACTTGCGGCCTCCGCGAGCCTGGGAGTGAACCGCGTGGCGTCCCAGTGCCCGTCGTGCTTTCGCATCGCCACGATGGCGTGCAGGAGCTTGCGAGCCACGGCGATGTCGGCCAGCTCCTTGTTCTTGCCACGCTCGACGAGGCGTTGTCGCCAGGCTCTCACCTCGGGCGAGCGTCTCCATCTCGGCCAACATCCTGAGGTTGCGGTCGGCGCACCGACGACGACTTCGCACGCTTCCTGGACGACGCGATGGGCTCGGCGAGCGAGGTTGAGGACCATCTGCTCCTGGCGCGTGGTCTGGGGTTCCTGGGCGCCGGGACGCATTCGACGAGGTCGCGCTGGCGGGAGGCTGGACCGACGGCAGCACCCCGGCGCGGTCGGTCTACGTGTTCCGCGGGAGCGCCGAGGGCGCCGACGAGGCCGGCTGGCTCCTGGTCGAGCCGGAGGACGAGCACCGCTCCGACCTCTTCGGCTACGACATCGCCCTGGTGGGCCCCATCGTCACCGGAGGAGAGCCGCTCCTCGCGGCCGGGGACCCCAACGGCGGTGCCACCCACGACGGCCAGCTCTACCTCTTCTCGGGGTGGCCCCCGCGCTCGGCCTTCGACGACGCTCCACGACGAGCGCCCGGGTCAGACCGTGGCCAGCATCCCCTGCGGGTACCGGTGGAAGCGCATGAAGTGGTCCACCGCCACGACCTCGCCCTCTTCCATCTCGCGCCACACGTTCTCACCGCTGAGCGGCTCGCTCGACACGATCAGGTGGTTCACGTGGCCCGCGGTGGGCGGCGCCTCGCACTCCGGCGCGTAGTAGGGGCACTCCCCGCTCTCGCCGCACCGGGTCTTGTGGGTGGAGAAGTGCAGCTCCTTGCCCCCCTGGTAGGCCACCATCAGCTTGCCGTCGGTCACCACCAGGGTGAGCAGGCAGCGCTCGTGGGCCTGGTCCGCCACCTCGCGCACCGACCGGATGGTGTGCCGCACCGCGCGGACCACCGCTTCCAGCGGGGTGCCGATCCGGTGCAGCTCGCACTCGGTCTGCAGGAAGCTCAGGAAGAGGTGGAAGATGATCTCGGAGTCCGTGTCGCCCAGCACGTAGCGACGCAGCCGCGGCGACACCCGCGCCAGCAGCTCGTCGCGGTAGCTCGGGAAGTCGGGCACGTCGCCGTTGTGGGCCATCACCCAGCGACCGAACTGGAAGGGGTGGCTGTTCAGGCTCGTCAGGTCGCCCTGGGTGGCCTTCCGGATGTGGGCCAGCACCGTCTGGCTCGTGACCACGCCGCTCACCCGCTTGAACAGGGTGTCGGTTCGCGCGGCGCCGGTGGCCTTCACCAGGTGGGGTGCGCCGGCCACGTAGTAGGCCACCCCCCAGCCGTCCGGGTGCGCCTGGCTCTGCACGGCCAGGGCGTTGTCGGCGCTCATCAGGGAGCTGTGGACGCGGCTGTCGAGCACGCTGCGGAAACCGAGGATGCGGCACATGGCCTCAGCCTATCCCGCGGAAGGGGGCGGCGATCTGGGCCCACCAGGTCTGCGGGTAGTCCGGCGCGTCTCCCAGCCCGACCTGCTCGGGAGGCGGCTCGTCCGGCCAGTAGAAGGTCCCGAACAGCAGATCCCAGCCGATCAGGTTCGCGCCGTAGTTGTGGTTCGCCTGATCCGTGTCGAGGCTGTGGTGGAACCGGTGCAGCTCCGCCATCGAGAACACGTAGTTCAGGGGCCCCAGCCGCAGGTCGATGTTCGCGTGCTGGAACATGCCGTGCACGCCCGTGACCAGCAGGGCACCGGCGAGCGCTTCGGCCCCCACCCCCATCAGCACCAGGGGCACCGAGCTGGCCAGGTAGAGGAGCAGGTTGTCCAGGGGGTGGAAGCGCCCGGAGTTCAGCCAGTAGAGCCGGTGCGCGCTGTGGTGCACCGCGTGGAGGCGCCACAGCCACGCGCTCCGCTCGTGCGCGATCCGGTGCACCCAGTACTGCCCGAACTCGGCGATCACCAGCGCCAACACCACCTGCCCACCCAGGGGCCAGGCGTCGGGCCAGAGCCCCATCCCCAGCCAACCCGACACGGCCGCCCCGACCACCGCCAGCGCGCCGAAGCACAGCGCCGCCGTGAGCTCCGGCACGATCAGCGTCGAGAGCCCGGTGTGGAGGAGATCGGTCACCTCGTCGTCCCGCGAGCGGTTCCAGCTCGCATGCAGCGGCAGCACCCGCTCCAGGAGCGCGATGCAACCCGCCGCGATGAGCAGGGGCGCCACCACCGATCCCGTCTCGACCCACAGCCACACGGCGCCGCCGAGCACCAGCGGGAAGCAGCTCACGGACACCAGGCGTCGCACCGGGCGAGGCTACACGCAGGTCGACTGAATGAACGAGGTGTAAGCGCGTTGCAGACCGCGTCGTTCCGCCCACGACCCGGCCACCCAGGAGCCTCCATGCGCCGCCTCCCCGTCTTCCTCGCGTCCTCCACCGTGCTCGGACTCGCGCTCGCAGGCTGCTTCGCGGCCAAGGAACCCTCGAGCGGCGACCTGGCCTCCGAAGCAGACCTGCTCGAGGACCCGATGGAAGAGCTGGAGGCGATCCAGGCGCAACCCGTCGGTGGCGAGGACGTCTACGACTACGCCACCCGGAACGACGGCGGGGCGAAGAACGAGAACACCTACCTCGACCAGCTCTCCGCGGGCCGCGAAGCCTCCAACGTGAGCTCGCGCTCGGGCGCCCTCTCCTACGAGGATGTCGACGAGGCGGGCGACGACGACTCCAGGTCGTACCGGGCGTCGGCCCGCGACCAGCGGCAGGAGCTGGCCTTCGACGAGCCCGACGACCTCGACTTCGACGACGGTCTGTTCAGCGACCTCCCGACCTCCGCCCCCGAGGTGCAGATCGCGGAGAACCGCCGCAACGGACGCACGGCGAACAAGGCCAAGGACCGCACGTCGTTGGACTTCGCCTCCGGGGCCACCTCCTCCTCCACCGCCGTGAACGCGGAGCCGCCCCCCGCCGTGACCGCGCCCGTCCCGACCCCCAAGCCCGACGTGGCCCGCTACGTCGAGTCGAACACCGAGAGCTACGAGCACCCCGGCATCAACGACATGACGCTCGCCCGCCGCGACGCCCTGTCCACCTTCTCGATCGACGTCGACACCGCGAGCTACACCATCGCCCGTCGCAAGCTGCTCGACGGCTACCTGCCGCCCACCGCGTCAGTCCGGGTCGAAGAGTTCGTGAACTACTTCCCCTACAGCTACGTGCAGCCCACCGGCGATGCGCCCTTCGCCGTGAACATGGAAGCGGCCCCCAACCCCTTCGAGCCGCGCCACCACGTGCTGCGCATCGGCGTGCAGGGCGACGAGCTGAGCGCGGAAGAGCGCAAGCCCGTCCGGCTCACCTTCCTCGTCGACGTCTCCGGGTCGATGTCGTCCCAGGACAAGCTCGGGCTCGCCAAGCGCTCCCTGCACCTGCTGGTCGACGGCCTCGACGCCGAAGACAGCGTGGCGCTGGGGACCTACGCCGGCGCGACCCAGATGGTGCTGAACCCCACCTCCGCGCGCAACAAGGATGCCATCCACGCCGCCATCGAGTCGCTGAGCAGCGGCGGCGGCACCGCGATGAGCTCGGGCATCGACATGGCCTACCAGATGGCCCAGAAGGCCTACGTGCCCGGCGCGGAGAACCGCGTGGTGGTGCTCAGCGACGGCGACGCCAACATCGGCCCGTCGAGCCACCAGCAGATCCTCACCCAGATCCAGGGCTACGCGAAGCAGGGCATCTCGCTCACCACCGTGGGCTTCGGCATGGGCAACTACCAGGACACGATGATGGAGCAGCTCGCCAACGACGGCGACGGCAACTACTTCTACATCGACGGCATGGACGAGGCGCGCAAGGTCTTCGTCGAGGACCTGGGCGGCACGATCCAGACCATCGCCCGCGACGTGAAGATCCAGGTCGAGTTCGACCCGGACACGGTCTACGCCTACCGGCTCATCGGCTACGAGAACCGCGACATCGCCGACCGTGACTTCCGCAACGACGCGGTCGACGCCGGCGAGGTCGGGAGCGGCCACAAGGTCACCGCGCTCTACGACGTGGTGCTCTCCGACGACTACGACGGCGGCCCGCTCGCCACCGTGCGCCTGCGCAACAAGCCCCCGGGCCCCGACGCCCCCGCCGAGGAGTGGCTCACGAGCTTCCCCGAGGAGCTGCTGCACAGCGAGTTCGCCGCCGCGTCCAACAGCTTCCGCCTGGCCTTCTCCGCCGCGATGTTCGCCGAGCTCTTGCGCGACTCCCCCTACGCCGCCGAGCTGAGCTACCGCGAGGTCCGCGAGGTCGCGTCCGGCGCGGCTGACGGCAAGGAGGCCTACGAGCTGGTCGAGCTCATCGAGACCGCCTCGAAGCTCGCGGGCGAGCGCGGCTCGGTGGCCTGGCGCTGACGCCTCGCGGGGTACGCTCCGGCGCATGCCGGACCGCTTCGACACCCGCGTCCTCCACGAAGCCGAGCGCTGCGTGGAGGGCGCTGCTTCCCTGCCCATCTTCCGCTCCACGGTGTGGGAGCTGCCGCCGGGCACGGCCTACGCCGACATCCGCTACCCGCGGCTGAACAACCTCCCGAACCAGACGGTGGTCGCGCGCAAGATCGCCGCGCTCGAGGGCTACGAGGCGGGCCTGGTCACCGCGAGCGGCATGGCCGCCATCCTCGCCACCCTGGTGGGCCTCTTCCGTCCCGGCGACCACCTGCTCGTGGGCGACACGGTGTACGGGGGCACGCACAGCCTGGTGGTCGGCGAGCTGGCCGACCGGGGCATCAC
Organism: uncultured Enterobacterales bacterium; assembly: GCA_964604675.1. Classification (GTDB taxonomy): domain Bacteria; phylum Myxococcota_A; class UBA796; order UBA796; family CAJQPC01; genus CAZSAT01. The sequence continues at coordinate 3,460 of CAZSAT010000128.1, read as the reverse complement.
GGTCACCCGCGTCGACGGCAGCGACCCCGGCTCGTGGACCCGCGCCCTGCGCCCGGAGAGCCGCGGGCTCTACCTCGAGCCGCTCACCAACCCCCTCCTCGCCGTGGCCGACCTCGCCGCGATCGCGCCCTTCTGCCGGGCGCAGGGCCTCTTGAGCGTGGTCGACAACACCTTCGCGAGCCCGGTGTTCTTCCAGCCGGGCCGGCACGGGATCGACGTGTCGCTGCACTCGGCCACCAAGTACCTGAACGGCCACAGCGACGTCGCCGCGGGCTGCGTCTCCGGCTCGAAGGCCCTCGTCCAGCGCATCACGAACAAGGCCAACCTGCTCGGCGGCAGCCTCGACCCCCAGGCGGCCTGGCTGCTCCACCGCGGCACCAAGACCCTCGGGCTCCGGGTCCGCCACCAGGCCGCCTCCGCCCTGCACGTCGCTCGCTGGCTCGAGGGCCACGAAGCGATCGCACGCGTGAACCACCCCGGCCTGCCCTCCCACCCCCAGCACGCGCTCGCGAGCCAGGTGTTGAGCGGCCACGGCGCCTGCTTCTCCTTCACCCTGGGCGAGCCCGGCCGGGCCGAGGCCGTGGCGCGCAGCCTGCGGCTGTTCACCTACAGCGCGTCGCTGGGTGGCGTGGAGTCGCTGGTCGTGATCCCCGCGAAGAGCAGCCACGCCGGGATGGCTGCGGAAGACCGCGCGGAGGCGGGCATCTCCGAGGGGCTGATCCGGGTGTCGATCGGCCTGGAAGACCCCGAGGACCTGCTCGAGGACCTGGCTCAGGCGCTCGCCGCCAAGAGCTGATCCAGGCTCACGAAGCGGTGGTCCGGGTGCTCGCCCTCCAGCCGCTTCACCTGCTCCACCACCCAGGCGTTCACCGGCGCCCGCTCCCCTGCCAGCGCCACGATCTCGCCGTTGAGCTGGTCGATCTCGGTGGGGTTTCCGCGACGCAGATCCTGCAGCGTGGAGCCGGTGGCCGCTGGGTCGATGCTCACCAGCCCCTTGGCGAAGGTGTGCACGAGCCCGTCGGGCAGCGGCAGCGCCCTCACCAACAACGCCGGCGACAGGGCCCCCACGCGCACGACCGGCTGCCCGGCCCGCCGGAACGCTTCCAGGCCCTCCCGGATGCAGGCGGCGTAGCACCGCCGCGCCCGACGGTCGGCCACCAGCTCGGCGATCCCCAGCCCCGCGGCCGCGCAGATGCCGTTGTTCAGGTTGATCAGCAGCTTGCCCGCCTGCACCGCCCCCATGTCGTCCGCGAGGTGCACGGTCTCCCCCGCGCGGCGCAGGGCCCGCCCGAGCACCTCGGCCCGCCGGTCCAGGTGGATCGGACCCGTCGTGGCCTTGCGGAACAGCCCCTCCTCCCGGATCACGTTGAAGGGCACCATGCCCGCCCAGACCTCCCGACCGAGCCCCACCGCGATGCGGCTGGGGTTGTGCAGCCCGTTCTGCAGCGACACCACCGGCGTGCTGGGCGGCAGCACGCGCCCGAGCACCTCGCCCGCGTCCGCGCTGTGGCGGCTCTTCACCGTGACCAGCACCAGCTCGCAGGCCGCCAGGCCCTCGGGGTCGACGATCACGCTCGGCGATGCAGCCTGCACGCTCTGGCCGAGGTCCTGCACCGCGAGCTCGAGCTCGGCGAGCCACGGTCGTCCGAGCAGGGTCACGTCGTGCCCGGCCACAGCGAGGCGCGCGCCCACGTAGCCGCCGATCGCTCCTGCTCCGTAGACCCCGATGCGCATGCCCTCCGATAGCGCAGTTGTCAGGCCGAGGTGAAGCGCGAGGAGCGACCGTAAGCCGCGCCCGAGGCACAGCGTCGGAGCCCCGACACATCGCCTGGAGGCACCCATGTCGTTCGCTCCCCTCGTCGTCGCCCTCGCGCTCACCGGCTGTGCAGACGGTCCCGAGACCGTCTCTGCGCCCGCCGCCGCGCCCGAGGCCCTCCCGGACCGCTTCACCGAGGTGGTGCCGCCCGAGCAGCAGGTGAAGGCCGAGGACGCGGCGCCGGAGCCCGAGGCGGCCCAGGTGCCCGCCTCGCCGGCCGAGTCCGCCGAAGGAGGCCGGGCGCTGCGCGAAGAGGGCAAGGTCGGCCGGGATCTCGCCGGCGACGCGGGTCTCTCCCAGAGCCTGAGCAGCGACCTGGGCGACGAGGTGGCCGGGCTCATCGGGGCCAAGGGCGCGCAGGTGGGATCCGGCGGCCTCGGCAGCCGTGGGGCCGGCCAGGGTGCGGGCGGCACGGCCGCTGGCCTCGGCGGACTCGGCACCAAGGGCCACGGCTCGGCCTCGAGCGGCTACGGCAGCGGCGGCGGCAGCTTCGGCGCCAAGGGCGAGGGCCGCATGGCGACCAAGAAGGCGTCGCCCAAGGTCGTGACCGGCATCGGGTACGGCTACGGCTCGGCTTCGAGCGGGTCCAGCGGGTCCGCCGCGTCGACCACCGCCGTGTATGGCGGTTCCATCGCTCCGCCGGCGGACAGCCGGGCGCTCCGGGAGTCCGACGGCGAGGGCTACGCCCACTACGGCGTGAACGAGATGACCCTGTCGTCGAAGGACGCGCTGTCCACCTTCTCGATCGACGTCGACACGGCCAGCTACACCATCGCGCGCCGGAAGCTGCTCGACGGCTACCTGCCGCCCGAGGCCGCCGTGCGGGTCGAAGAGTTCGTGAACTACTTCCCGTACAGCTACGTGCAGCCCACCGGCGACGCGCCCTTCGCGGTCAACATGGAGGCGGCGCCGAACCCCTTCGAGCCGGGCCACCACGTGCTCCGCGTCGGGGTGCAGGGGCGGGACCTGGCCGACGAGGACCGGAAGCCGGTGCGCCTCACCTTCCTCGTCGACGTGTCCGGGTCGATGTCCAGCCAGGACAAGCTCGGCCTGGCGAAGCGCTCGCTGCACTTCCTGGTCGACCAGCTCGGTCCCGAAGACTCGGTGGCGCTGGGCACCTACGCGGGCGCCACGCAGATGATCCTCGATCCCACCTCGGCGAACGACAAGGACGCGATCCACGCCGCCATCGAGAACCTGCGCAGCGGCGGCGGCACGGCGATGAGCTCCGGCATCGACATGGCCTACGACATGGCCAAGCGCTCCTATGTGCGCGGAGCCGAGAACCGCGTGGTGGTGATGTCCGACGGCGACGCGAACATCGGCCCCTCGAGCCACCAGCAGATCCTCACGCAGATCCAGGACCACGCCAAGGAGGGCATCAGCCTGACCACCGTGGGCTTCGGCATGGGCAACTACCAGGACACGATGATGGAGCAGCTCGCCAACGACGGCGACGGCAACTACTTCTACATCGACGACTACAGCGAGGCGAAGAAGGTCTTCGGCCAGGACCTCTCCGGCACCCTGCAGACCATCGCGCGCGACGTGAAGATCCAGGTCGAGTTCGACCCCGAGGCGGTCTACGCCTACCGGCTCATCGGCTACGAGAACCGCGACATCGCCGACCGCGACTTCCGCAAC
>CAZSAT010000127.1:0-19417 GCA_964604675.1 uncultured Enterobacterales bacterium | reverse complement strand
CCTTGACCGCCGCCACCGTAGCCGCCGCCACCGCCGCCACGACCGCCGCCGCCACCGCCGTAGCCGCCACGACCACCGCCGCGCGGACCACCGCGACCACCACCGCCGCGACCCTGGCGCTCCTGCGCCTCGTTCACGCGGATGTTCCGACCACCGAGGGACGAGCCGTCCATCGCCTGCACGGCCGCCATGGCCGCATCCTCGCTGTCGAAGGTCACGAACCCGAAGCCGCGGCTGCGGCCTGTGTCGCGATCCTTGATGACCACCGCGTCGGTGACCTCACCGTGCGCGGAGAAGGCCTCGCGGAGGCCACCGTCATCGATGGCCCACGGAAGGCCACCAACAAAGAGCTTCTTACCCATCTGAACTGACTCGATTCTCGGTGCGTAGGGCGGGGCATCCGCCCGGCGCCGACTATCACCCATCCCCTTGCAGTCCACAAGAAAAGAGTGCGGTGATCGTCGGTCCAGGTGTTGGACGTCACCCCTCCGGCCGGTGCTACGGTGGCGCGATGTGGCTCCTCCTACACGGCTGCGTAGCTCCGGGCCCCGGCACGATCGAGGCCGAGCCACGCCCGGTCGACGTGACCGACAGCCAGCAGGCGAACGACCACACCGGCGGGGCGCTGGACAGCGACCCAGACGACCATCCGATCGAGTTCGTGGACGGCGAAGAGGCCCCCGGGGCCTTCGACGTGGACATCGTGCCCCACGGGGCCGGCTTCACCGGCAGCCTGGAGGTCACCCTCGACCTGAGCGAGGACGCCGAGGTCTGGTACACGCTGGACGACAGCGTGCCCGTGCCGGGTCTGAGCACCCTGTACACCGGTCCGCTGCTGCTCACCGACACCGCAACACTGCGGGTGTTGGCCGTGGCCACCGATGGCCGACAAGACCACGACTCAGCCGCCTTTGCGTCGCTGAGCCCGGGCGTGGTCGACCTGGTGAGCGAGATCCCCCTGATGGTGCTCGTCGGTGAACGCACGCTGCCCGACGACAAGGGCGACGGCTACATCCCCTTCCAGCTCCTCACCTTCGACCAGAAGGACGGCGCCAACGCGCTCGGCACCGCGACGCTCAGCACCCGCGGCGCGATCAAGGTGCGCGGCTCGAGCACGGCCGGCTACGCCAAGCACAGCTGGGGCTACGAGACCTGGGAGCACGACCGCGACGACGACAAGGATCGGGAGCTGCTCGGGCTGGCCGCCGAGAGCGACTGGGTCTTCCTCGCCCCCTTCGCCTTCGACCGCGCCTTCATGCGGGACGCCTTTGCCTACTGGATGTCGAACACCATCGGAGCGTGGGCGCCCCACACCCGCTTCTTCGAGCTCTTCGCGTCCGAGGGCGGCGAGCAGGTCAGCGAAGACGACTACATGGGCGTGTACGTGCTCGTGGAGCGGATCAAGCAGGGCGAGAACCGCGTCGACATCGCCGCCCTCGGCCCCGGGGACCTGGACGAGCCCGAGGTGACGGGCGGCTACGTGTTCAAGCGGGACCGGCTCGGCGACGGCGAGTCGGGCTTCTGGGCGGGCACCGGTGGTGGCGCGTGGAGCTTCCAGCAGTACCTGGCCTACGTGGACCCGGACGAAGAGGACCTGGCCCCACAGCAGAAGAGCTACCTGAGCAGCGCGATCGACGAGTTCGGCTACGCGCTGGCGGCCAGCGACGGCGTGAACCCCGTGACCGGTGCCCACTACAGCGAGCTGATCGACATCGACAGCTGGATCGACCACCACCTGGTCAACACCTTCACGATGAACCCGGACGCCCTCAGGCTGTCTGGCTACCTCTACAAGGAGCGCGAGGGCCCGATCCACGCCGGCCCTGTGTGGGACTTCGACCGCACGATGGGCTGCGACAGCGACTCCCGCTGCCTCGATCCGGTGACCTGGGACGCCGGGCACATCACCTCCGACACCACCTACGTCTTCGAGCACGGTTGGTACAAGGGCCTGCTCGACGACCCGGAGTTCACCGAGGCCTACTGGGACCGCTGGCGCGAGGTGCTCCAGGGCCCCCTCGCCGTCGACGTGCTGCTCGACCAGCTCGACGCCTGGGAGGCGCTGCTGGACGAAGCGGCCGAGCGGAACTTCGAGCGGTGGCCCGACTACCAACCCGACGGCAGCTTCGGCAACGAGGTGGACCAGCTCCGGGCCTGGGTCGAGGGCCGCCACACCTGGATCTCGCTGTGCCTGGGCACCGACGACCCTGAGCTCTGCACGAGCGGTTAGCAGGCGGGATGTCCGGGCCCTACACCGTCGAGCGCCGCGAGTACGCGCTCTGGATGAAGGTGGCCAGCGGCGCCATCCGCTTCGCAGAGGCCCTCGGCATCCCCGCCGGCTACCTCGAGCACGAGCGCATGCTCGGCGCTGCGGGCCGGCGCACGGGGCTGAGCGACTGGGGTGACGAGAGCTTCATCGAGCCCTTCGCCGTGCTCTGCGACGACCTGCGCAGCCGCGAGCTCCCCGCGCTCTCGCGCTTCCTGCTCAAGGAGATGGCGGTCACCGCCTGCGTGAACCGCCTGATGTCACGCGACTTCCAGAAGCGGCACCCCGCCGTGCTGGAGCATCGCATCGAGCGTCCGGTCTTCATCCTCGGCTTCCCCCGCACGGGCACCACCGTGCTGCAGAACCTGATGGCGCTCGACGCGAAGCGACGGGCCCTTCCCTTCTGGGAGCTCACCTCACCCCTGCCCATGATCGAGCACGACCCCGTCAAGGACGAGGCGCGCCGCAAGGCGCGGATGGGGCTCGGCCTGAAGATGAGCTACGCGCTGGCCCCCGAGCAGCTGGCCATGCACGAGGTGAAGATCGACACCTACGAGGAGTGCTGGCCACTCTTCTCGAGCTGCTTCCGGGTGCTCAACTACGACCTCGCCCTCGGGTGGGACCGCTACGGCGACTGGCTGCTGCGGACCCAGGACATGAAGGTCCCCTACGCGGAGTACAAGCGCTCCCTGCAGGTGCTCAGCCAGCGCAAGCCCGACCAGGGGCTGCTGCTGAAGTGCCCGGAGCACCTCTGGTTCCTCGACGCGCTCTTCGAGACCTTCCCCGACGCCTGCGTGGTGTGGACCCATCGGGACCCCTTCAAGTCCGTGGCCAGCTACTCGTCGATGGTGTCGCTCTCACGGCGCACCTTCCACGGCGGCTTCGAGCCCGAACAGGTCGGGGAGCACATCGCGAGCCGCTTCGCCGACGGCGTGGAGCGGGCGATGGCTGCCCGGGAGCGGCTCGGTGAGCACCGCTTCTTCGACGCCTCGTTCGAGGCGGTGTGCCAGGATCCCGCCCAGGTCGTCCGCGAGGTCCGCGCCCACTTCGATCTTCCGCACGTCGACGGTGCCGACGACGCCATGGAGCAGTACCTCACCAGCGGTTCCCGCAAGGACGCCAAGGGCAAGCACCGCTACAGCCCCGAGCGCTACGGCCTGCAGCCGGAGGCCACCCGCGAGCGCTTCAGCGGCTACATCCGGCGCTTCGACATCCCCTGCGCCTGAGCGGGCTCAGCTCGGAGACGAGGACAGCTCCTTGTCGACGAAGCCGTCTTCCTCGTCGGCCTTGATGAAGCCCAGGTCGCTCTCCAGCAGCGTGTTGCAGGCGGCCATGCCGTAGCCGTTCTCGGACTCGGAGCTCACGCGCTCCTCGTAGGCGTCGCACTCGGCGCCCTCGAGCCGCCACTGCACGTCGATCACCGCGAGCCCGGTCTCGCCCTCGTCGTGCACTTCGTAGACAACGTCCCCGAGCAGCATGCAGTCGCCGTCGACACCGACCTCCAGGCCCTCCGACCGGCGGATCACGCTGCCGTCGACCGACCACACGAGCTCCTCCGCGTCGTTGCACGTGTCCGCGTCGAGGTGGGAACAGGTGCTGGTCAGGGCCTCCTGGCCGCCCTCCAGCACCCGGTAGATCACCCAGCTGCCGTTCGGCACGGCCTCCGAGGCGCTGCCCAGGTTCTCTTCGTACTCCGACGAGCAGGCGTCGAGCACGTACTCACCGGGGTCGAGCACTTCCCAGAAGGTGACCTTGCCCTCCTCGCCCGGATGGGGACCGGGTTCGCGGGCACACGACAGCAGGAGCAGCAGCATGCTGGTTCCATAGCCGCTCGCCCCTCGGTCGGCTGGCTCGCAAGCCTCGAGCGCCGACCTCGAGACGCCGACGCGCTCACGGCCACGCTTCGGGGCGGATCTCACCCGACAGCGGCAACATCACGGCCTCGTCCACCTCGACGCGTCGCAGCCCGGAGCGCACCACCGTCTGGTGCCCCTGGACCGAGAAGTCGACGTTCCGGACCAGCTCGACCTCGGTGAGCGCGCCCACCTGCGGGTCGAAGGTCCAAGCCACCTCCAGGGTGTTGGACCTGGACGCGGCGCTGCCGAGGCCGCCGCCGCCCTCCCGCACGTGCTCGACGGGCAGCTGACCCCAGCCCACGCTCAGACCGTGCACATACGGCTTCTGCTTCCAGACCTCGCCCTCGCCCAGCTCGACCGCGAGCGCCGCGAACGCGAGGATGGCCATCTGCTCGATGCGCCAGGCCTGCAGCTCGTGCACGCCGACCTCGGTCGACACCACGTCGAAGCGCTGGACGCGCCCGTCGGGCTCCACGACCAGCTCCACCACCTGACCCCGCAGCCAGGCGGCCTGGCCGGTGAGGACGGCACCGAGCGACCCCTCCGAGCCCGCCGCGGGAACGCCCTGCAGGGTGCCCTGCTCGAGAGTGCAGAGCACGCGCGACCGCCCCTTCCGAAGCTCGGCGTCGCGCCGGCACGTGGTCACGAGCTGGGTGCTGATGGCGGCGTAGCTCGCCTCCTGCCCGGCGAAGCTCGTGGCCCAGCTCTCCGGCGTCACGTAGCTGCCGCGCAGCACGAAGCGGTGGGCTTGGGACCAGTCCCACGACTGCGCGGACGCGAGGGCGACGAGCAGGATCATCATCGGGGCAACCACCACCAGCGCTGGGTCTTCTCGGGGCTCACCCGCACCGCCTCCGAAGCGGTCAGTCGGCCGCCACGAACTGGAGCGTACCCTCCACCGTGACCACGCAGTCCCCGAAGCCGTGCCCGTTCTCCGACGCGGCCACGACCTCTGCGTCGACGTCGTCGCACGCGTCGCCGGCGTAGCTGGTGGCCAAGGCGTTGGTGAAGTGCGCCTGGTCGCCCTGATCGACCAGCTCGATCTCGGTGTCCACGTTCAGGATGCAGCTCCCCGACAGGAGGGTGGTCTCCTCGATGAGCGTGTCGAGGCGGTGGTCATCCACCTCGAACACCACCTCGTCGTTCGCCCGGCAGGTCGCGCCGTCGGTGGTCGTGCAGTCCATCTCGGTGGCGGTCTCGCCGCCGTCCTCCACCCGGTACGTCACGAACTGGCCAGCGCCCAGGTCCATCCGGCCGCCCACCTCGTCGACGAAGCTGTCGGGGCAGCCCTCGAACGAGGTGGTCCCGGCGCGCTCCGACTGCCAGTAGGTCACCCGACCCCACTCCCAGTCGTGGGGACCGGGGGAGCGACCGCAGGCGAGGAGGAGGAGCATGCTCACCCCCACACCATCGCCTCTGGCCTACGATGTCGCTGTGATCTCGATCCTGCTCGCCTGCGCCACCACCCCGGAGGTCGCCGTGCCCGACCCCACCGACGATCGGCTCGCCGCGCCCACGAGCGGCCTGCCCGACTTCGCGGACCCTCTGCCGGACCCCTCGGATCCCGCGGCCTACGAGCCCACCTACTACGACGAGACCACCGTCGTGGGCACCGTGAAGCTCTCGACCGACGAGGGGGCGAAGAGCCAGCCCGTGACCCTGAGCGTCGAAGGCGGGCAGGACGTGCTGCTCGCCTACCACCCCACGCCGGAGTGGAGCGCCCTGGAGGGAAAGCGCGTGCAGCTCACCGGCCGACCCTGGCGCCCCAGCCCCTATGCGGCGCAGATCACCATGCTGCACTTCGACGCCACCCGGATCGAGGTCGTGGCGGAGTGAAGCGGGCGCTCCCGATCGTCGCGGTGCTCGCGGAGCTCGCCGAAGACGACGCGCCGTGGCCGCCGTTCGAAGAGGAGACGGTGGTGAACTACCCCTTCCAGTTCGACGTGAGCGTCGACAGCGGGGAGCCGTGATCCGAAGGCGGCGGGGCTACCTCGGGGGCGCGTTCGTCGTCGTCCACCGACCCCAGGGGGCCACACGGCGTGCAGCGGTGCTGCTGCTGCCACCGCTCGGGTACGAAGACACCAGCGCCTACCGGCCGCTCCGGGTGCTGGCCGACGCGCTGGCCGAGCGCGGACACGTGGTGCTGAGGTTGGACTGGCCGGGGCTCGGCGACAGTCCCGGGTGCGCGCTCGACGACGACCTGCACGCACGCCGGCTCGACGCGGCACGGAGCGCTCGCGACGCACTCCGGGCGGCCGGTGCGCACGTGATCGCGCTGGGGGTCAGGGCAGGGGGACTGCTCGCGCTCGCCGCGGGCGGCTTCGACGACCTGGTGCTCTGGGGCGTGCCGCCGAGCGGCAAGCGCTACCTCCGGGAGGAGCGAGCGTTCCACAGGCTGGCCTCGAAGGGCTTCGGTGACGTGGAGGGCGAGCCCCTGCCGGAGGGCGCCCAGGAGGCCGGCGGCTTCCTGCACGGTCCCGCCGTGGTGACCGCCCTGGAGGCCCTGATCCCCGGCGCCACCGCCGCGGGGCGCGCCTTGCTCATCGGTCGAGACGATGCGGCGCCAGAAGAAGCCCTCGTCGCGGCACTGGACGGCGCGGAGCTGACCCTGGAGCAGGGCTCGGGACTCGGCGCGCTGCTCGAGAACGCGTACCACGCCACCCTCGATGCGGCGGTGCGCGACACCGTGCTGGCATGGATGCCCACCGAGTCCGGGGAGGTCGCCGAGCTGCACCTGGAGGCCGAGCTGGTCCTGGACCACGCACGGGAGCGACCGTGGGAGCTGGAGGTGGACGGGCGCATGCTCTCGGGCGTCGTCTGCCTGCCCGCGACCCCGCGAAGCGAGCAGGACTGGCAGGTCTTCTTCAACGCCGGCGGGATCCGCCGCAGCGGTCCGAACCGGCTGTGGACGCGCGCCGCGCGGCAGCTCGCAGGGATCGGGCGCGCCTCGCTGCGCTTCGACGTGCACGACGTCGGCGACAGCGACGGCACCGACCAGCCCTGGTCCGACCTCGAGGCCATGTACGCCGAGGCCTCCGTCGCCGACGCGCTCGCCGCCGTGGACTGGGTGATCGACCAGGGAGCCGCCGCGATCGACGTGGCCGGCCTCTGCTCCGGCGCCTTCCTCGGGGCCCAGGTGAGCGCCCGCCGGACCGTCCGGCGCGCGGTGCTGTTCAACGGCCTGGCCTTTGTCTGGGACGACGACGCGCGCGCCTCGAGCATGACCGCCCACATCCGGGGCTCGCTGCTCGACGGTCGGCGCTGGCGACGGCTGCTCACGGGCAAGATCGACGCACGCGCCCTGGCGGGCTCCATCGTGCGCAAGGGGCGCCTGCGCGCCGCGAGCCTCTGGGCCAGCGAGGGAGCGCCCGACCCTGTCGACGCCCTGCTCCAGGAGGTGATGGCGCGGGGCACCGATCTGCGGCTCGTGTCGAGCGAAGGTGACCCGAGCATCGCCTACCTCGACGCGCACGTGCCGCCCGATCGCAGGCCACCGCGCACGCTGCTGGCGGGCGCCGATCACACGATCCGCCCGGTGCAACTGCACCCGAGGGTCGTAGACTTCGTGCTGGGCTGACTGGAGCGCGATCGATGCAGGAAGCAGTGCGGGAGCTGGTGGGCAAGCACGCCCGCCTCGGGGTGGACGCCAGCACCCTCGAGCCGGCCAGCGACCTCTACGCGGCGGGACTCACCTCGCTCACCACGGTGCACCTGATGCTCGCGGTCGAAGACCACTTCGACGTGGAGTTCCCCGACCACATGCTCGGGCGGGCCACCTTCGAGAGCATCCAGGCGATCGTCGAGGCCGTCGAAGAGCTGGTGCACGCTTGACCCTCGCCGAACGCCTCGAAGCCCTGCACGCGCTCGGGCGCGAACACGTCGCACCCCACGCCGCGGCGGTCGACGCCGAGGCGCGCTTCCCCCGGGAGGCCTTCGACGCGCTGAAGGAAGCCGGCTGGCTGTCCAGCTACGTGCCGGTCGAGCTCGGAGGCTGGGGCCTCAGCGTGAGCGAGGTCGGCCGCGCCTGCGAGGCGCTGGCCGCCTACGACGGGTCGGTCGCGATGATCTTCGCGATGCACCAGATCCAGGTCGCGTGCATCGTGCACCACAGCCTGCACGAGCCCACCTGGCAGGCCTTCTGCCGGGAGCTCGTCGAGCGGCAGCTCCTGCTCGCGTCGGCCACCACCGAGCTCGGCATCGGCGGCGACGTGCGCACGAGCGGGTGCCACGTGGCTCGGGAGGGCGCGCGCTTCCGCCTCGAGAAGAAGGCCCCCGTCATCAGCTACGGGCTGGAGAGCGACGCCATCCTGGTCACCGCCCGCAAGGACGCCGACGCGGCAGCGAGCGATCAGGTGCACGTGGTGGTCAGGCGGGACCAGGCCCAGCTGGAGCCACTGTCGAGCTGGGACACCATGGGCTTCCGCGGCACGTGCAGCCTCGGCTTCGTGCTCCGCGCCGAAGGCGACGCGAACCAGGTCCTGCCCGTTCCCTACGCCCAGATCCACACCAAGACCATGCACCCCTTCAGCCACAGCGTGTGGGCCTCGCTCTGGTTGGGCATGGCGAGCGAAGCGGTCCGACGTGCGCGGGCCGTGGTGCGAAAGCAGGCGCGCAAGAGCCCCGACCGACCGCCCCCTTCGGCCCTGCGGCTGGCGGAGGTGGACGCCCAGCTCTCGGTCTTCGCCGCCCTCGTGCACGACACGGTGCGTGACTACGAAGCCCGCCTGGTCGCGAGCGGCGACGAGCCCTTCCCCTCGGACTTCGACTTCGCCTCGAGGGTGAACAACCTGAAGGTCAAGAGCTCGGAGCTCGTGGTCGACGTGGTCGGCCGGGCGCTCTTGATCTGCGGCATCTCGGGCTACCGGAACGACAGCAAGGGCTCGCTCGCCCGCATCCTGCGCGACGCCTACGGTGCCGCGTTGATGGTCAACAACGACCGCATCCTGCTGCAGAGCGCCACGATGCAGATCGTGAGGCGCGGCTGATGTGCGATCCCGGTCCGGATCCCTACGGCGCGCTCCGCAGCCGGCTGGTCGACGCAGGGCTCCTGATCCCGTCCAGCGTGCGCGGGGTGTACGGCCGCAGCGGGGTGTTCGAGGCGGTCACCGAGGGGCTCGAGGCCCTGGTCACCCGCGCCGGGGCCGACCAGCGGGCCGAGGTCATGCGCTTCCCGCCGGTGTTCCCCCGGGCGGCCTACGAGAAGACCAACCACGCACACAACTTCCCCGATCTGCTCGGGTCGGTGCACACCTTCACCGGCGGACGCCGGGAGCACCTCGCACTCCTCGAGACCTACGAGGCGGGCGAAGACTGGACCCGCGACCTCGTGCCTGCGGAGGTGATGCTCATCCCGGCGGCCTGCTACCCGCTCTACCCCACCGCCAGCGGCGTGCTGCCGGAGGGCGGTCGGGTGGTCGATCTGCGCAGCTACGTGTTCCGCCACGAGCCGAGCGACGACCCCGCACGGATGCAGATCTTCCGGCAGAGGGAGTACGTGAGGCTCGGCACCGCCGAAGAAGCCGCGACGCACCGCGACCTGTGGCTGGAGCGCGGCCAGGCGCTGCTGAGCGACCTCGGCCTGCCGGTCGAGCGCGTGGTCGCGAACGATCCCTTCTTCGGTCGTGGGGGGCGCCTCGCGAAGGCCACCCAGCGGGAACAGACCCTGAAGTACGAGCTGGTCGTCCCGGTGGCGAACGCCGAGAAGCCCACCGCCATCAGCTCCGCCAACTGCCACCTCGACGCCTTCGGGCTGGCCTTCGACATCCGCACGGCGAACGGCGAGCCCGCCCACACCGCGTGCATCGGCTTCGGGCTCGAGCGCTGCACCCTGGCGCTCTTCGCCACCCACGGCCTGGACCCCGAGCGCTGGGCCCTGGAGGTCCGCGAGCCGTTGGGCCTGGCCTGATGGCCCGCATCCGCGACCTCGACCCGGCCACCTACGTGCGCCACGCTCTGCACACCCGCGAGCGCAGCTGGGCCGAGACCAACTGCTACTCCGACGTGGTCATCGAGCTGCTCCACGGGCTCGGCTTCGAGCCCCTGGCCGCGCTGCCCTTCACGCTCGCCATCGACTTCGACGTGGACCAGTGGACCTTCTTCAAGTTCCCGCACGCCGACGTGGAGGAGCTCTTCGGCCTGGGCTTCCACGAGCTCGCGCCCTGGAAGCCGCTGGCGGTCCACGTGCACGACCACGTGGCCGGCGGACGACCGGTGCTCGTGGAGCTCGACAGCTTCTTCCTGCCCGACACCCAGGGCACCGCCTACAAGCTGGCCCACGTGAAGTCCACGGTGGCGGTCAACGCCATCGACCTCCGCGCCGAGACCATGGAGTACTTCCACAACCAGGGCTACTACGCGCTCTCCGGGGCGGACTTCCGCGACGTGTTCCAGACCGCCGGCCTGGTGCACCCGCGCATGATGCCGCCCTACATCGAGTTCGTGAAGCCGCTCCCCCGGCAGCGCCCGCTCCGTGGGGCAGCGCTCGTGGAGGCGTCCGCTGCGCTGGTGAAGAAGCACCTCGGGCGCGTCCCCGAAGCGAACCCGTTCCACACCTACCGACCGGTGCTGGAGCGCGACGTGGCCTGGCTGCTGCAGCAGGATCTCGAGGTCTTCCACGACTACAGCTTCGTCACCCTCCGTCAGCTGGGCGCCTGCTACGAGCTGGCCGCGGCTGGGCTGGGGTGGCTGCACGAGCAGGGGGTCGACGGGCTGGCGGAGGCGGCCACCGAGCTCGACGCCATCTCCAAGGGTGCGAAGGCCCTCCAGATGAAGCTCGCGCGCTCCGTCATGCGGAAGAGGCCCCTGGACCTCGCCCCCTTCGACGGGATGGGCGAGCGCTGGGATCGCGCCATGACCCTGTTGGGCGCGTGACCCTCACCGGCTGGGAGCGCGCGTCGGCCGACGGGACCACGGTCATCCACCGGTGCCACTTCCCGGGCGCGGCCGGCGACACGGCCGTGCTGCGCTTCGACGGCCTGGCCACGCTCTGCCGGGTCGTGCTCAACGGACAGGAGCTCGGACGGACGGCGAACATGCACCGCGCGCACCGCTTCGAGGTCGTGCTCGAAGCAGACAACGTGCTCGAGGTGCTGGTCGACCCGGTGCAGACGGCGCTCGAAGGCCGCCGCCCCAGGCCCCGCTGGAAGACCGCGCTCGTCAACGACCAGAAGCTCCGCTTCGTGCGCACCGCACTGCTCGGCCACCTCACCGCCTGGGGACCCGATGCCCCGCCAAACGGGCCCTGGCGAGCGGTGCACCTCGAGCCGGTGCAGCCAGCCTGGCGGGTGACGGCGGGCGCGACGTGGCTTCGGGTGCAGGGCGCCGGGGGCGCGGTGCTCGACCTCCTCGGTCGCACGTGGCGCCTGGCGACCGACGACGAGCGCCTGGAGCTGCCCGACGCCCCCCGCTGGTGGCCCCACACGCTCGGGCACCCCACGCGGGTGCCCTGGACGCTCCGCCTGGGTGAGCGCGTCGAGCGCGGACACGTCGGCTTCCGCCACGTGGGGCTGGTGGACGAGCAGCTCCGGGTGAACGGCCGACCGATCTTCTGCCGAGGTGCCTGCCTCGTGACCCTCGACGACGCGGGCGTGCAGGACACCCTGGCGACCGCGCGGGACGCTGGCCTCAACATGGTCCGCGTGGTCGGCACCACCAGCTACGCGAGCGAAGCGTTCTACGAGGCCTGCGACCGGCTCGGGCTGCTGGTGTGGCAGGACCTGCCCTTCGCCAACCTCGACTACCCCTTCGACGATCCGGACTTCGTCGCCGAGGTCGACGCGGAGCTCGAAGACGCCCTGACCCGACTCGCCAGCCACCCCTCCCTCGCCTTGATCTGCGGCGGAAGCGAGGTCGACCAGCAGGCGGCCATGCTCGGCGTGCCGCCCCAGCCGGCGCCGCTGCTGGCGGAGGCGTGCGCGCTGCAGGCACCCGGCGTGCCCTACGTGCCCAACTCGCCCACCGGGGGGCCGCTCCCCTTCTCCACCCGCACCGGCGTCACCCACTACTGGGGGGTGGGCGCCTACCGCCGAGACCTGAGCGACGTGCGGCGTGCAGCCGTCCGGTTCACCTCGGAGTGCCTGGGCTTCTCCAACGTCCCGAGCGCCGGCGCCACGCCAAGGGTCCCGCCCCACCACCCCGACTGGAAGGCCGGCGTGCCCCGCGACGCCGGCGCCGGCTGGGACTTCGAGGACGTGCGCGACCACTACCTGCGGGCGCTCTTCGGCGTCGACCCGGTCGCCCTGCGCAGCGCCGACCTGCCCCGCTACCTCGCCTGCTCGCGGGTGGTGACCGGGGAGCTGATGCTCCGGGCGTTCGCCGAGTGGCGCCGCGCGGACAGTCCGTGCCAGGGCGCGCTGGTGTGGTGGCTGCGGGACCTGCGGCCCGGTGCGGGCTGGGGCGTGCTCGACGACCAGGGCGTGCCCAAGCCGGCCTGGTGGTACCTCCGGCGCGCCTGGGCCGACCGCGCCGTGCTGCTCACCGACGAGGGGCTCGACGGGGTCGAGCTGCACGTGCACAACGAGCGCGACGAAGCCCTGGCGGGCCGCGTGGTGCTCAGCACGTGGCGCCGCGGACGCCGGGTCTTCGCAGGCGAGCGCGACGTGGCGATCGACCCGCGGGGCACGCTCACGCTGTCGGGTGACCAGCTCCTCGGCAGCTTCCAGGACCTGGCGTGCGCCTACCGCTTCGGCCCACCGAAGCACGACGCCGTGGTCGCTCAGCTGTTCGTGAACGAAGCGCTGGTGCACCAGGACGTGCTCTTCCCGGGCGGGCTGGATCTGGCCGTGCTCGACGACGTGGCCCTGTCGGGCGAGGTGGTCGTCGACGGCGACGACCGGCTGGTCACGCTCCGGAGCGACAAGCTCCTGCAGGCGGTCACGGTCGAGGCCCGAGGCTGGAGCGCGGACGACGACCACCTCCACCTCGTGCCCGGCACCGATCGGCAGCTCCGCTTCACCGGCTCCGGGCGCTTCAAGGCGCGCTTCACCGCGCTCAACACCGAGCAGGCGCTCACGCTTCGCGGATGACGCCGGGGCTCAGTGGGGGATCACCCGGATGCCGAAGCGCTCCCGGATCTCGTTCAGGGGCGTGTCGAGCCAGGCGTCGTTGTCCCAGAACGGCCACGGCTCCCGCATGCGGAAAGAACGCCACAGGCTGAGCAACATGCCGGGCACCGACAGCACCGTGGCGGTGACCATCGTGACGAAGCCGGCCTCCACGAACACCGCCTTCGCCTCGGGCAGCTCCGCGTAGCGCAGGTACTCGCGCAGCGTGCAGTCGGTGCCGAAGATGCAGAACAGGTCCGCGAGCGGCTCGCCGCGCACCGTGGTGTCGCACCCGAAGACCACGTGGCCGATGTCGTGGCTGCGGAAGAGGTCGGCGACCCACTTCTCCGCGTTGTCCTCGGTGATGAGTCCGTCGATGCCCGCGTAGTAGGCGTCCAAGGCCTCCCGCAGCGTCTGGGTGCAGTCCTGGTCGAGGTAAGCGAGCGCCATGGATGCAGTCTACGCCGTGGCCGGAGCGAGCGGGGGGTACGATGCGGCCATGAACTGGTCCGCACGTCTCGCCGCCTGGGGGGCGCTCCTCTTCCTCCTCGGCGCCGTCACGGGGGGCTACGGCGCGTCCGCGATGGCCGGCTGGATCTCGGCCGACGTGCACATGGCCCTCGGGGCCCACGTCAACGGGCTGCTCGGCGGGCTCTGGCTCGCGGCCCTGGGCTGGAGCCTCGCGTTCGTCCGCCTCTCCGACGGGCAGCTCCGCGCGATGGCCCTCACCGCGATCGTCGCCGCCTACGCCAACTGGTTCATCACCGGCCTGAAGGCCCTCTGGGGTGTGCACGGCGTGGTCTTCGGCGGCAGCACGGCCAACGACCTGGTCGCCGTCGGGCTCCACGTCTTCGTGGTCCTGCCCACCCTGGTCAGCGCCTCCCTCTGGGCCTGGGGCTTGCGCCACCAGCTACGGGCTTGAACGCTCCTGCGCGAGCCAGCCGGCCAGGGCGCCGAGCGCCAGCCCCGACAGGCCGAACCACACGCCGCCCAGCGAAGCCAGCAGGCTGACGAGCACGGCGCCCGCGCCGACCAGCACCGCGGAACCGCGGAACCGCGCCACGTAGGCCACGCCGAACACGATCCAGGCCAACACCGCGTCGACCCAACCGGGCGCTTCCCAGGGGAACGCCTCGTCGAGCAGGGTCTCCACGATCTCGCTGTGCGCGACCGGGGCGGGTTGCCGACCGAAGCGGCTGAGCACGCGGTCGGCCTTGCACGCTCCGATGAAGACCACACGACCCTCGGCCTGGGCCCACGCCGCCGGCTCGTCCCAGTGGAGGAAGGGCACCTCGTAGGGCATGAAGAGCACGGGACCCGTGTGCGGCAGCACCGCTGCGCCGCCGGTGTGCAGCGCATAGGCCGCGACGCTGAGCGGCTGCTCCGCCGCTGGCGGGGCGCCGAGCACCATCGACAGCCAGGCCGTGGTGTCCATCTCGATGGTGCCCGAGGGCTCCGCGAAGGGCGCGCCGTCGCCCGTCCGCGCAAAGAGCGTGAAGCCGCTCGAGGCCGCTTCCCGCAGGGCAGCGTCGCTCTCGTGGGGAGCGGACAGGTCCGCCGTCACCGCCACGACCGTCGCGCCCGCCTCGTGCAGCGCGCGCACTCGCTCGGGGAGGCCGCCGCGGTAGTCGGCGATCTCGTCCGGCGTCTGGGCCGGGAGGCACATGGTGGCGGTGTCCTCGCCGGACAGGGTCTGCCAGTGCCGAACCCACTTGCCCATGACCAGGGCGTCCACCGGGTTCTGCCGACCGACGAGCGCGACGAGCAACGGCACGAGGGCGAAGGCCAGACGACGCATCGGACTCCCAGGGCTGCCGACCATTGTAGGCCGGGGGGACCGTTCAGCCGACCGTGGCCCGGATCCGTCCATGGCTGGCTTCGAGCAGCCGGGCCGCGAGGGCCTCGGCCTCGGCCGTGGGCACCGAGTAGGTAGCGCACACCCGGGCGCCGTAGTCCGACCGCGCGGCCACGATCCCCTCCCGGGCGACGAAGGCCTCGAGCAGTCCCAGGTCGGCGTACGCGCAGCGCACCACCACGTCGAGGGTGGGGACCACGGTTCGGACCGAGACCTGGTCCAGCACTGCTGCAGCGGCCCCACCGTAGGCCCGGACCAGGCCACCCACCCCGAGCTTCGTGCCGCCGAACCAGCGGGTGACGGTCACGACGGCGAAGGTCAGGTCCACACCGGTCAGGGCGGCGAGGATCGGCTTGCCGGCCGACCCGGACGGCTCTCCGTCGTCGCTGGAGCGCGTCGTGCCCCCGTCCTCGCCCACCCGCCAGGCCCAGCACACGTGCCGGGCGCTGTGGTGCTCCCGGCGAACGGCGTCGACATGGGCCATGGCGGCCTCGGCGTCGGCGCACGGGGCGACGTGCGCGAGGAAGCGAGAGCCCTTGATCTTCGGGATCTCCAGAGCGAGCGGTGCCTCGGGGGTGCGGTAGCTCAGAGAGCGGCCCACCACGCCACCAGCTCGTCCAGCTCCTGGTCGCTCAGGGAGTGCCCACCGCCGTACACCCGGAACTCGGGTGCGGGGTAGCCGGCGGCCTCCACCGCCTGCGCGTCCTCCTCCACCATCTCGGGGGGCCGCGCGGTGTCGTCCTCGCCCGTCGAGAACCAACCCTCGGCCAGGTTGTCGCCCATGCCTGTCGGGAAGGCCCCACCGTGCAGCGAGGCGTAGAAGCCGAAGCGCTCGTCCTGGGTGGCGTAGTACGGCGCCGAGCTCCCGCCGCCGGAGAAGCCCGCCGCCCACCAGCCGTCGGGGGTCAGGGTGAGGCCCTCGGTGGCCGCCAGCTCCTCGATGCAGGCCGCGGTGTGGTCCACGTCCTCGGTGATCTCGCCCGGCTCGGTGCCCACCTCCCAGGTGACCTGCCCGCTCGGGCTCACCCGCGAGTCGGGCGCCACGATCGCGAAGCCGCCCGCCTCCGCCCAGGGGGTGAGCTGGAACAGCATGCCCGCGCCGTCGCCGCCGGTGCCGTGGTAGAGCACGAGCACGGGGATCGGGGCGACGTTCCACGAAGGCGGCAGGTACCAGGCGCCGTGCCGGCCGGCGCTGTTCTCGGTCGTGAAGTTGCCGGTGGCGGCGTCAGCAGGCTCGACCGAAGCGGTGTCGGGTTTCGAGGCCGTGTCGGTGGAGGTAGACTGGAGCCCGGTGTCGTCTGCGGGGCTGCAAGCGAGCGCAACGAGGAGCATGACGAAGCTTAGCGTACTGATGCTGATGGTCGCCTGCGAGCCGACAACGCTCGTCTCGGAAGGCGACCTCGTGCACGAGTGGGAGGTCGCGGACGACGCACCGCCCATCCCCTACGGCTTCTGGGGCCTCAACGGCTTCCAGACGCCGAACGGCCTCGCCGACGTCCGCGACCGCTTCGGCATGACCGCGTTCCACACCTCCACCCGACACCCCAACTACGCGGTGACCGACCTGCTCCCGATGGTCCGCGACGCGGGGCTCGTCGTGAACCTCCGCCTGGTGGGCGGCCACGAGTACTACACCGACGATCAGGGCGACTTCAGCCTCTCGATGTGGGAGACGATGCTCGACGCCTGGCGCGACGACCGCGTGCAGGAGTTCATCGACGACGGCACCATCGCGCACCACATGCTGCTCGACGACATCTACGAGTTCGAGGGCGAGCCCCCCACCGGCGACGAGCTCGACGCAATGGGCGAGCTGAGCCAGGAGGTCCTGCCGGGGCTCTCCACGATCGTGCGCTCCGAGGCTTCCGACATGCCGCGCCCCTCGTCCGGCGCCTACGCCTGGGTCGACGCCTGCGTGAACCAGTACGTGGCGCGGCACGGCGACGTCGAGTGGTACGCGGCGGAGCAGATGGAGGCGAGCCAGCGGCTGGGCCTCCAGCTGATCATGGGGCTCAACATCGCCAACGGCGGCGACGGTTCCAGCGACCAGCCCGGCTGGTCCGAGGGCAACTGGGCGATGAGCGCGGAGGAGATCGAGCGCTACGGCTACGTGCTCACGGGCGTCGACGGCTCGGTCATGTTCCTGAACTGGGAGTACGACGGCGAGGAGCCGTGGTCCGACGGCTCGGTGGGCACGGACTACTTCGACCGACCGGCGCTGGTCGATGCGCTGGCCGATCTCGCGGAGCGCACGGCAGGCCGCGGCGGATAGCCAGGGCCCATGCTGCTCTTCATTGCGTGCACGGTCGTCGAACGCACGGCCATCGAGGTCCTCGACCGCGGCTACGAGCCGGAGCTCGAGGCCACGGGCCCGAGCCTCGAACCCCTCTGGGACGGGCCCGATCTCGGCCGACCGCGGCTGGAGCTTCGCCTCGACGAGGTGGCCACCGGCTTCTCCAGGCCCACCGACGTGGCGTGGCTCGGGGCGTTGCCCGTGGTCATCGGACAGGACGGCACGGCGTGGGCCGTGGAGTCGACCGACGTCCGGGAGCTCTTCACCATCCCCGTGATCCAGGTGTCCGAGCAGGGCCTGCTGGGCATCGTGGCCGCACCCGACTTCGACGCCACGGGCCGCTTCTTCGTGAACTACACCGTGGCGAGCGAGGGCAAGGAGATCTCGCGCGTGGAGGCCTGGACCCTCGACCAAGGGCACGCTCGGGCAGCGTGGACCGTGCTCGAGATCGAACAGCCGTACCAGAACCACAACGCGGGCGGCATGAGCTTCGGCCCCGACGGGATGCTCTACGTCGGCTGGGGCGACGGCGGGTTCCGCTACGACCCGCTGGAAGCCGGCCAGGACCCGAGCGGCTGGCTCGGCTCGATCCTCCGCCTGGACGTGTCGAGCGCGCCCTACACCGTGCCGGCCGACAACCCCTTCGTGGGCCAGGCGGGCGTCGCGCCGGAGACCTGGGCCTACGGTGTGCGCAACCCGTGGAAGATCAGCCACGCACCCGACGGGCGCCTGCTCGTGGCCGACGTGGGCCAGGACCTGTTCGAGGAGGTCTCGCTCGCAGAAGCCGGCGACAACCTCGGCTGGAAGGTGCGCGAGGCGCGGCATTGCTTCCAAGCCGAGACCTGCCCGGCCGAGGGTCTGGTCGACCCGATCTACGAGTACCCGCGCAGCGAAGGGCAGAGCATCACCGGCGGCTACGTGGTCACGGGAGACGCGGTGCCCGCTCTGAAGGGTCGCTACGTGTTCGGCGACTTCGTGAGCGGCCGGATCTGGGCGATCGACCTGAGCGAGCCGGACGACGCCCTGGCGTCACCCACCGCGCTGGGCCACTGGCCCATGCTGATCTCGAGCTTCGGGCGGGACCCGGCCGGCGACCTCTACGTGGTGGACTATGGCGGCGGACGGCTCCTGAAGGTGGCGGCACGTTGACCGATCCGCGCCGACAGGCCGGTGTCGGGCCCGCCGGTTGAAAGGCTGCTGACAGCGCGGCCCGGCCCGATAGCGGCAAGATGGACCATGAGGAGACACCGTGTTCATCATCGCGCTCACCGTGGCCCACGCCTACCCGGCCGACCCGGACTGGGAGCCCGCCGAAGACCTCGCGGGCGACGTCTTCACCGACACCTGCGGCGACCAGTCGCCCGACTGGACCGACCTGATCGGCGACACCACGAGCCCGCCCGTCCAGGTGGCCGACGACGGAGTCGCCCTGTGGTTCAGGCTGCGCGTCGCCGACTCGCCGGTGAGCTCCGGCGGTGACACGGCCTGGCGGCCGATGGTGTGGGGGGTGCTGCTGGAGACCAGCCCCGGTGACGAGGGCGCCTACGACTTCGCGCTGGTGCTCGACGGCAACAACGACGAGCTCCACCTGGTGCAGAACGACACGGGCAGCACCGGCTACGCGTCGGACGCGTGGGAGACCACCTTGGACACCGCCACGGCCCCGGCCGTCGCATCCGGGACCGACGGCGCTCCAGCCAGCTACGTCGCCACCGGCGACGACTACTGCGGCGGCAGCGGCACGGCGGTCGACGCCTGGATCGACCTGAGCATCGACAAGGCCACGCTGCGCAGCGCTGCAGGGGTCGCGGACCTCGACGACCTGACCGTGGTGGGCTTCACGGCCAGCTCGCTCGGCTCGCCCTCCGGCGACGGTGCGGGCTGCGACGACAGCGCCGGCGCCTGCGTCTGGAACACCGTCATCGGCTGGGAGGATTCGGACAGCACCGACACGGGCGACACGGGCGAGCGCGCGGACACGGGCGACACGGGCGAGCGCGCGGACACGGGCGACACCGGTGAGTCCACCGACACGGGCGACACCGGCGAGTCCACCGACACCGGCGAGACCACCGACACCGGCGAGACCACCGACACCGGCGAGAC
>CAZSAT010000126.1:0-19531 GCA_964604675.1 uncultured Enterobacterales bacterium | reverse complement strand
CACGGACACCGACACCGACACCGACACCGACACCGACACCGACACGGACACGGACTCCGACACCGACACGGACTCCGACACCGACACGGACACGGACACCGACACCGACACGGACACCGACACCGACACCGACACTGGCGAGGAAGAAGCGGTGGTCCGCGAGGAGCCGAACTGCGCTTGCACGGCGGAAGCTGCCCCAGGCACCGCCACCAGCCTGGGCCTGGGCCTCCTCGGCCTCGTGGGGTTCCGCCGCAAGCGCTGATGGTCCGTGACGAGCCGTGACGTGCGTGGGCCGCGCCTTGACGTCATGTTTCGCCTGTGAGCCTCCTCCTTGCCATCGCGATGTCCGCCGAACCCGGCATCGCGCTGGTGGAGCTCTTCACGTCCGAGGGCTGCTCCTCCTGCCCGCCGGCCGACGTCCTGCTCAGCCAGATCGACGCCGAGGCACGGGAGCAGGACCAGCCGATCTACGTGCTGGCCTGGCACGTCGACTACTGGGACCGCCTCGGCTGGGTCGACCCCTGGGCCAACCCCGACTTCAGCGAGCGGCAGCGGGCCTACGGCGAACAGCTCGACTGCAACGCCTACACCCCCCAGATGGTCGTGAACGGAAAGGCGCAGGTGCTCGGGAGCGACAGCGGCGCAGCCCGGACCGAGATCCGCCGCGCGCTGGCCGCGCCGGCCGAGACAGGCGTCGAGCTCCACGGTCTCCGCTTCGATGGCCAGCGGGTGAGCGCCACCCTCGCCGCACCGGCCCCGGCCGGCACCCTGGTGCAGGCGGCCCTGGTGGAGCGCAACCTGGTGTCCAGCGTGGCCCGCGGCGAGAACGAAGGCCTCACGCTCAACCACGACGGCGTCGTGCGGGCCTTCCGCACCTTCGAGCCCGGCGACCGGGTCGAGCTGGTGGCGCCCAACGGGCTCGACCCCGTGCACACCAGCCTCGTGGTGTTCGTGCAGGAGCCCGTCACGCTCCGGGTGCTCGGCGCCACGGCCGCCGAGCTGCCCTGATCAGCATGGCTCGTCGTCGGCGCGGGGCAGGCCGACCCCCGTGAGCGTGGCGCCTACCCCCTCGTCCTCGCTGCCGACCAGCACCACTGCCTCGTCGGCCTGCTCGTCCGTGGGGCTGTAGATCGCGAGCAGCTGGGCGCTCCGTCCGGCGCCGAGGGTCCACGGCAGGGCACCGTTGATGCTCGACTGCAGGTCGAGGTGGATCTCGCTGTCGCCCGCCTGGAAGCCAACCGATCCGACGTACACCGCACCGCTGCCCAGGTTGGTGACCCAGAGGGTCTGAGACACCGTGCAGTCCAGGCCCACCGAGCCGAAGTCGTGGCGCTCCGGCGAGAGCTCCAGCCCGTCCCCCGCGCCCACCCCTCGGATCCCGATGCTGACCGTGGGGTCCGCCGGATCGTTCGTGGCGATCTGGAGGGTCGCGGTGGCGAGTCCCGAGCCCTCCGGTTCGAAGGCGACCTCGGCGTCCACGCTGCTGTACGGCTCCACGAGCACGCGCGACATCGCACCCAGGTCGAAGGCGCCGTCGCCGTCGAGCGCCACGCTCCAGAGCCGCAGGTCCCCGGGCCCGTTGTTCGAGATCACGAGCGAGCGCGCCGCGATGTCCCCCAGGGCGACCCGACCGAAGTCGAGCGACGACACGCTCACCGCCACCTCGGGCGGCGCGTCCGCGGCCGAGGTGTCGGCCGACCCGCCGCTGTCCGCCACCACGAAGTCGGGCGCGGTGTCGGCGGATCCGGTGCCCGCACAGGCCAGGAACCAGAGCATGCCTCCACCCTACACCGATGGAGCAGTCAGCGACGCTCGCAGATGTAGCCGCGCTCCGACCCGGTGCTGTAGCAGTCCGTGTCGTTCCACGCGCCCGTGCCCAGGGGCCAGTTGAGCTGCGCGCAGTTCTCCGTCGAGCCTCCATTGGGCTCGCCGCTGGACCAGTTGGTGTAGGTCACGCCGGCGCCGTCCGACCAGCCCCAGGAGCCCTCGACCACCTCGTCGGCGAAGCCGATGAAGGGGGCCTCGCTGCTCGTGCCCCCCGCGTCGTCGATCAAGCCCTCGAGGAAGCTCTGCTCGCTCGCGCTCTGCACGCTGGCGAGATCGTCGTGGCCCGCGTCCTGGCAGTCTGCGCGCCCGTCGTGCCAGCCCAGGTCGTCGAAGCACACGGTGAAGTACACCGCACCGTCGCTGGCGGCCTCGCAGTCCAGCGTGTCGCAGTCGGAGTCGGTGCCGTCGCCCAGCACGTCGCCGGCCCAGGGGTAGACCGCAGCGTCGGTGTCGTCGCAGTCGGTGGCGTCGGCGGTGTAGCCGCTGGGTTCGTCGCAGCTGTGGCTGGCGTCGTCCGCGTCCCCGAACCCGTCGCCGTCGCTGTCGGCGTACCAGGTGAGCGCGTCGCCCGCGTTGTCCTCGTCCACGTCGTCGTCGCAGTCGTTGTCGTAGCCGTCGCACCACTCGGTGGCGTCCGGGCTCACCTCCTCGGTGCTGTCGTCGCAGTCGGCGTCGTCGGCCACGGTGCCGCTCGGCTGGTCGCAGGCGAGGGTCTCGGTGTCCGGGTCGCCGTAGCCGTCCCCGTCGTCGTCGTCGAACCACGGCAGCGGCTCGCACGCCACGTCCACGGTGTCGGACCCCGCTTCGCCGTCGTCGGTGCCGTCGCTCGGCGTGACCGTGCAGGTCCACTGCTCGCCGTCGGCGGTCACGCCGCTCGGGATGGTGTCGCCGGAGAAGAGCGTGGTGCTCCCGCTGGTGGCCACGCCGTCGACCGTCCACACGGCGCTGTAGGCCACCGTGTCGCTGTCGTCGTCGCTCGAGCCGGTGGTGACCTCGCAACGCAGGGACTCGTCGGGCAGGGGCGACGCCGGGCTGATCGCCACCGCCGGGCGGCTCGGCGCGCTGTTCTCGATGGTCACGCTCGCGCTCGCCGCCGGGCCCTCGGCCCCGAGCTCGTCGATCGCCACCACGCTCACCGTCCAGGTCTCGCCCCGGGTGGTCTCGACCGCCGCCACGCTCGAGCCGGCGCTGAAGGCCGCCCCGTCCACGGTCCACCCGTAGCGGTAGGTGAGCGAGCCCCCCTCGGGATCGCTCGCTTCGGCGTCGATCGACGCCTGCAGCAGGTCGGTGGTGGTGGGCGCCTCGGGTCCGAGCGACACCGACGGTGCGTCGGGCAGGCCGTTCACCACGCCATCCACGTCGACCTGGGCGTAGAGCCCGTCGCTGTCGTGCACCACGGCCGAGAAGGTGGGCGTGCCCCAGCTCGCGGGCGTCCAGTCGAAGCTCGCCGCGCCCGTGGAGTCCGCGCGGACCCGGCCGAACTCGGCACCGTCGACCGACCACACCACCTCGAGGGTGTCCACCGCATCCTGACCATCGTCCACCACCGTGGAGAAGGTCACCGGGTCGCCTTCGTTCCAGGTCTCGCCGTCCCCCGGGCTGAGCACCGTCAGGCTCGGCGGGCTGCCCACGCTGTAGACCACGCTGTCGCGGCAGCGCTCCCCTTCCGCGTCGTCGACGGTGAGGGTGATCGTGTGGGTGCCCGCGGTGAGCTCGCTGGTGGCGAAGGCCAGGGCACCGGAGGAGTCCGGGGGCGCGTCCGACAACAGGCCGTCGCGGTCGCTCTCCCAGGCCACCGACAGCGCGCCGGGCCCCGCGTCGTCGTCGGCGGTGCCCGTGAAGGCGACCTCCTGGCCGGCTTCCGAGAAGGCGTTGGTCTCGGGCGCGGTGATCGCGCAGCTGGGGCCGACGTTCTCGGCCGGCTCGGTGGTGGCCACCACGTTCAACAAGGCGCTGTCGCCCCCGCCGCCGGCGTCCCGCACGTCGAGCCGGATGACCCACTCGCCCTCGTCGAGGGTGATCGAGCACGCCGTGGTGCCGTCGGCGTTGGGCTGCTCCGCGCCGCACACCTGCTGGTCGTCCGCGAACCAGGCGGCCGTCAGCTCGTCCGCGTCGTGGTCGGGATCCGAGACGTAGCCGTGGTACACGACCGCCACCTCGGCCTCCACCTCGGCCAGGTCCTCGTGGCTGACGATGTCGGCCTCGGGGGAGGCGTTGTGGACCGTCACGCCCTGGTCCGAGCAGGCGAGCAGGAAGAGCAGCATGGACGGCACCGTAACTCATAGTTGAGTCACTCCGAAAGCGCTTTCTTCCGGAGCCCTCGGGTTGCACAGGTAGACGTGTTGTCTACCATGCCTCGTTCGGGTGGTCGAACACCACGTCCACCCAGCTGATCTGGCTCACGACCCGGTAGCTGCCCAGGGGGAAGAAGGGCTTCAGCGCCCCCTGCACCTGCCGGTTCCACGGCACGCCTCCGGGCTCGCAGTCCTTCAGCTGCACCCGCGCACGCGGCGGCCTGGGCACCGAGGCCAGGAAGCCCGCGAAGGTCTCCAGGGCCCGCCTGGCCTGCTCGGGGGTGGCCCGGTCGAGCACCAGGGTGAAGGGCACGCCTTCCTGGGCGTCCACGCGCAGCTTCGCGCCGCGCCCGAGCCGGAGCCGCTTCGCCTCGGCGTAGGCCTCGGCCACGTCCTGCACCACGACCGAGGAGGGCTCGGGGCCCGCGCGGGGGTGCGCGGGCACCGGCCGGTTCGGCGCGATCGGCCCGTCGTCGCGGCGGGCGACCGGCGGCCGGGGGATCGCGGGTGCGGCGCGGGCACCGGGCACCAGGGCCGCGCCGATCGCAGCGATCGAGAGCGCCCCGGAGATCCAGTAGGGCCGCACGCCCAGCCGGCCCTCCCACTCCACGGCCCACAGCGCGGCCACCGACATCCGGTCCACCTCCTCCAGGTAGTAGAGGGCCGCGGTGATCAGGAGCAACAGCACGGTGGCGAGGCGCATCGGTCGAGCATAGTCGGCGAGACCCCTGCCGGAGGTCCCATGAACGACGTCGTGATCGTCGATGCGGTGCGCACGCCCATCGGCCGTTTCCAGGGCGGACTGGCGTCGGTCCGTGCCGACGACCTGGCCGCGCACGCCATCCAGGCGCTGCTCCAGCGCACGGGGGTCGACCCCCGCCTCGTCGAGGACGTGTTCTTCGGCTGCGCCAACCAGGCGGGTGAAGACAACCGCAACGTCGCCCGCATGGCGCTCCTGCTCGCGGGCCTGCCCCAGTCGGTGCCGGGCGTCACCCTGAACCGTCTCTGCGCTTCCGGGCTCGAGGCGGTGAACCAGGCGGCGCGCGCTGCGGCGGTCGGCGACGGCACGGTGTTCATCGCGGGCGGCGTCGAGAACATGAGCCGCGCGCCCTACGTCTTCCCGCGCGGCAACGTGGCGCCGAAGGCCGGCAACGTCACCGGCTTCGACACCTCGCTGGGGTGGCGCTTCCCGAACCCGAAGATGGAGGCGCTGTTCCCGCTCGAGGCGATGGGCTGCACCGCCGAGAACCTGGTCGACGACCACGGCATCAGCCGGGAGGACCAGGACGCCTTCGCACTCGGTTCCCACGAGAAGGCCCTGGCCGCCCAGGACGCGCGCTGGTTCGACGCCGAGATCGTCCCGGTCAGCGTGCCCCGCCGCCGCCAGGACCCGCTGGTGGTCGCGGCCGACGAAGGCCCGCGCCGTGGCACCAGCCTGCAGAAGCTCGCGAAGCTCCGCGCCGCCTTCAAGGACGGCGGCAGCGTGACCGCCGGCAACAGCTCCACGCTCAACGACGGCGCCTGTGCGGTGCTCGTCACCTCCGCGCTGGCGGCCCGCGAGCTGGGCCTCACGCCCCGGGCGCGCTTCGTGAGCTGCGCCGCGGCGGGCGTCGACCCCACCCGCATGGGCATCGGTCCCGTGCCCGCCACCCGCAAGGCTCTGCAGCGGGCCGGGCTCGGCGTGGAAGACCTCGACGCCATCGAGCTCAACGAGGCCTTCGCGGCCCAGTCCCTGGCGGTCATCCGGCAGCTGGAGCTGGACGAGGCCCGGGTCAACCAGCACGGCGGGGCCATCGCGCTGGGCCACCCCCTGGGGTGCTCGGGCGCGCGCATCCTCACCACCCTGTTGGGGGTGCTGGACCGCATCGACGGACGCTACGGCCTCGCCACGCTCTGCGTGGGGGTGGGCCAGGGCGTCGCAACCGTGATCGAGAGGATCCGATGATCGACAAGGTGGGCGTGATCGGCGCCGGCACGATGGGACACGGCATCGCCCAGGTCGCCGCCATGGCGGGCTGCGAGGTGGTGCTCCAGGACATCGACGCCGGGGTGCTGGAGCGCGGACTCGCGAAGATCCGCACCAACCTGCAGAAGGGCGTGGACCGCGGCAAGGTCGACCCGGAGCTCATGGAGGCTTCCCTCGTGCGCATCACCGGGGTCTCGGCTCTCGAGCACGTGGCCGACGGCGCCGACCTGGTGGTCGAGGCCGTGCCCGAGAAGCTGGCCCTGAAGCAGCAGCTCTTCGGCGCGCTGCAGGAGCTGGCCGACGAGGCCTGCATCTTCGGCACGAACACCTCGAGCCTGTCGGTCGCGAAGATCGCGTCGGGCCTGAAGGACCCGGGCCGCGTGATCGGCATGCACTTCTTCAACCCCGTGCACATCATGCGGCTCTTGGAGCTCGTGGTGCACGCGGGCACCCACGCCCACGTCACGGAAGCCGCCCAGGCCTTCGGCGAGCGCATCGGCAAGTCGGTCATCACGGTGAAGGACTTCCCGGGCTTCGCCACCAGCAGGCTCGGGGTGTGCCTCGGCATGGAGGCCATCCGCATGGTGGAGCAGGGCGTGGCCAGCCCCGAGGACATCGACACCGCCATGGTGCTCGGGTACCGCCACCCCGTCGGCCCTCTGAAGCTCACCGACCTGGTCGGGCTCGACGTGCGCATGCACATCGGAGAGTACCTCGCCGAGGAGCTGCAGAACGCCGCCTTCGAGCCCCCGGCGCTGATGCGCGAGATGGTGGCCCAGGGCAAGCTCGGAAAGAAGAGCGGGCAGGGGTTCTACAGCTGGTAGCCATGAACGCAGTACTGAGCCGTGATGGGCTGCCCGGTGCTGGGCAAAGTCCGGTGCTCCCTGGACTCCTTGACCGCCACAAGGCGTCGAGGCGCCAGCAACTCGCGTTGTGTCAGCTCATCGAACACATCACACCCAGGTAAAGAGCTGGCGGCTGGCAACGGTGGATAGTAGTAGCTACACTTATCGACAGATGAAGCAAAACCGCTCCAGCCCCGCATCCGACGTGCTCCGTGTGGTCACCGACCTCGGGGGCACCGCCCGCGCGCGCGAGATCCTCGCCGCCGACGTGCACCCCCGCGACCTGTACGCCGCGCGGGACGCCGGCGCCCTCGTCGAGGTGACGCGCGGGGTCTTCCGCCTCGCCGACCTGCCGCTCACCGAGCCCGACCTCGTGGCCGTTGCCACGCGCATGCCGCGGGCGGTGCTCTGCCTGGTGACCGCGCTGCACCTGCACGGGCTCACCCAGGAGATCCCCCGGGCCGTGCACGTCGCGCTGCCCCGCGGGGTCCACCCGGCCCGGCTCGACCACCCGCCGCTCGAGGTCTACCACTTCTCCGCCGCCAGCTACGCGACCGGGGTCGAGGAGCGCGAGATCGACGGCGTGCCGGTGTGCGTGACGACGCCAGCGAAGTCGGTGGCCGACGCGTTCAAGTTCCGCAGCCGAGTCGGCCAGGAGACGGCGATCGACGCGCTCAAGCAGGCGCTCGCCGCCCGAGCCACGACGCCCGCGGAGATCGACAGAATGGCGCGGGTGTGCAGAGTCCAAGCTGTCGTCAGGCCCTACCAGGAGGCGCTGTCGTAACCGACCGCAAGCTCACCAACGTCGCGGCCTCGGTCCGCCAGCGACTGCTCAACCGGGCGAAGGCCGAAGGGCGGATCTTCCAGGAGCTGGCCACGCTCTACGTCATGGAGCGCTTCCTCTTCCGGCTCGGACGCTCTCCCCACGCCGAGCACTTCGTGCTCAAGGGCGGCCTGATGACGCTCACCTGGGCCGGCGAGCACGCCCGCCTCACCCGCGACATCGACCTGCTCGGCCGCGGGGCGAGCACCATCGACGCCGTGGTGGACCGGGTCCGCGAGGTGCTGACCGTCGAGGTCGACGACGGCGTGCGCTTCGACGTCGGCTCGGCGAGCGGCAGCGAGATCACCGTGGATGCCGCCTACGTCGGCGTGCGCGTCGTCTTCCGCGCCGACCTGGCCGGCATGGTCATCAAGCTGCAGGTCGACGTGGGCTTCGGTGACGCGGTCGTGCCGGAACCGGGGTGGGTGGAGTACCCACAGCTCCTCGACCTCGGAGCACCTCGGCTGCTCGGCTACCCGGCGGAGGCCACGCTGGCCGAGAAGCTACATGCCGTCGTCGTGCTTGGCCTCGCGAACAGCCGGATGAAGGACTACTACGACTTCTGGACCGCCGCCCGGCTGGGCGCGGTGACGGCGGAAGGGCTCGGCGAGTCGATCCGGCACACCTTCGAGCGGCGGGACACGCCGCTGCCGGAGCGCCTGCCCGAGGGACTGACGGCGGGCTTCGCCGAGGACTCGACGAAGCAGGCGCAGTGGGCGGGGTTCGTGAGGAAGTCGCGGCTGGAGGCGCCGTCGCTGGCGGAGGTGGTCGAGGCGGCCGCTGCGCTGGCGGAGGGCGGGTTCGAGGTGGCGCGGCGGTGGCGCTCAGGCCCTGCTTACAGCTCCACGGGCCCACCACACTGATCGCACCGGACGGCCGCCATCGCCTCCGCCACAGGAACCGCGAGCACGTCCTGGCCGAGGGCCGAGTCCACGGAGTGGCCAGCTGAGTACCCGCGCGGCCCCTGGGGTCCGCAGGCAGGACACCTTGGCACCGCACCCACAGGGGGACAGTGCCCCAGGCACTGAGCTGCTCCAGGGCCAGGTCCAATCCGTCCGCGTCCGGGAACTCCGCGCTCGCGGAGACTGGGGACGACAGGCACAGGCCCCGCGGTCTTCCCACGCACTCCTGACCGGTGGTCAGAATGACGCTGGCCGACACCATCCGCCAGCGCGTCGTCGTGAAGATCATCGAGCCCGCTCGTCGTCGCGGCGCCGGTACCGTCCGCGTCCGGGCTGGCGACCTCGGTGCTGCCGAAGTTCGACGAGTTCGCACGGCCGGTGTTGGAGTTTCTCGCGCAGCAGCAAGCGGCCGTTCGGGTCTCAGAGATCCACGACGCTGCTGCCGACTTGATGCGGCTCTCCGCCGAGCAGCGCCACGTCATCCTGGACAACGGGCGCGCGGTCTACCGCGACCGCGTATCCTGGGCGCTCTCGTGGATGAAGTACGCGCGGGGGGTGGAGAGGGAGAAGCGGGCGCACTGGCAGGCTACCGACGCCGGGCGACGCCGGCTGGACGACTCAACCCCGATCACGGCCCGCGAGATAAGGCCTACCAGCCCCCTCGGATCCGGCGCGGCAAGGGCGACACGGGGAAGCCCGAGGACGTCGCGCTCAAACTTGCGGACGTCACCCTCACCCCGATGGAGCGGATCGACTCCGCGGTCGCCGACCTCCGCGAGGCCGTGCTCGGCGAGCTGGTCGAACGGCTGCTCGACGAGAGCCCGACGTTCTTCGAGAACGCCGTCCTCGATGTCCTCCGGGCCATGGGGTACGTCGGCAAGCTCGGTCGCGTCGAGCACGCCGGCAAGAGCGGGGATGGCGGGATCGACGGCGTGCTCAACCTGGACCGGCTTGGCTTGGAGCGGGTCCATGTCCAGGCGAAGCGCTGGGAGGGGAGCGTCGGCGAGACGGTCATCCGCGACTTCGGCGAATACCTCGCCGAGGATCTGCAGAACGCCGCCTTCGCGTTGGGTCAGCTCATCGAACACATCACACCCAGGTGAAGTTCACGTCGAGCACGAAGAGCTCTTCGCCCACGCGCACCAGGCAGGTGGCCGAACTCTCGGACCCGGGCTGCGTCTCCTGGGTGCTGACATACAGCCCATACAGCTTCCGCGTGTAGGTCATGTCCGAGACTCTGGCGTGCGGCTGCAGGCAGGCTCCTTCCCAATCGTCCAAGTCCGCGGCGTGGGCGTCTACACGTCCGGGGGGACAAAGACGTACAGCCCGCTCCTCGCCCGCTTACCGGCCCCTGCCAGTTCGACTTGGACTCGGCCAATCCGCGGCTCACCTGCGCGGCGGTCCGAGAAGTCGACGTCCACCCTGCCTTGGTCCCGCTCCTTTGCCGCGCTGGCGTCGCCTGCATGGGCGAGCATCATGACCGCGGAAGACAACACCAGCGCGCAACTCCAGATTCTCACCCTCCGAACTCGTTGATCCCACCTCGGTATGCGCACGGAGTCTGCTCCTTCTGGATGGGCACGTACACGTAGTGTCCGAAATCTGCCATCTCCTGTTCCCTATTCCAGTCCAGAGCCGGCCGGGCTCCGCGCCCTCGACCGTCGCGGCGGGGTCCAGTGGATCCAGCTCGCGCACGAAGCCTGATCCGCACCCCAGGGCAGCAGGTGCCAGGTGTTCGTGGCCGGCTGCCGGTAGAGGGTCCAGTTGTTGGCCCGGGTGGTGTAGGCGTCGTGGTTGCCGGTCACCACGTCCACGGCCATCAGGGCCAGCACCTCGTCGCGCACGAAGCGGGCCTCCGGCGTGCCCGGGAAGTCCGCTGCCAGCTCTTCGACGAGGCCCCGCAGCAGGGCGACTGCGCCCCCCTCGCCCGCCTCCTCGACTTCCGCGCGCTGCTGGCCGACGTCGCTCAGGTCGCCCCCGCTCAGGCCCTTCCAGAGGGTGCGGCTGGGGTCTTCGAAGAGCCGAGCCAGGATCGGTGGCCGTACCCGCAGCGTCGACTGGCGAGTGTGTGGCCCGAGGAGCCGGATGCGGGAGCTCCGCACGTCCGTATCTGTGGGGGCCGGGGCGGGCGGCCGCCCCGGCCCACCCGACCCTCAGAGAGACCCCGCTCGCGAGGCGTTCGACATCGCGCTGTCGGCGGAGCCTTCGCGGTCTCACACCATCCAGGGGCCGACGCGCTCGGGCGCACGAGTAGGGGCGTGCTACCTTCTTCGACATAGGTCGGAGGCGAGGCGCGTGGGAGCCGGGTGGCTGGCAGTCTTGGTCGCCTCCGTCGCAGCAGCGCCCTGCGGGGACGCGGTGTCCGCCCGCGTCGTCGACGACCTGCTCGAGGAGGCCGAGGCCAGCCTGGGTGCCCTCGACCTCGATGGCTTCCGCAGCGCCACCGTGCAGGTCGAGGCCGTCCTCCCGTGCGTCTCCGAGCCTGTCACCCGGGCTCTGGCCGCGCGCATCCACCGAGTCCGCGGCCTGCAGCATTACGCGGCCTCCGAGCCGGAGCAGCGCGACGAGGCCTTCGCCGCAGCGCGGAGCCTGGAGCCCGCCTATAGCTTTCCGAGCACCGTCGTCGCCGAGAGCAACCCCATCCGGACCTCGTACGAGGCCGCCGCGGCGTCCGACGAGCAGGTGGCCCAGGCGCCCCCAGCGCAGGGGGAGCTCGCGTTCGATGGACGACGTGGCATCGACCGTCCGGCTGCGCGTGCCTCCGTCTACCAGCGCTTCGACGCCGACGGCGCCGTCGTGGACACGGCCTACCTCTACAGCGCAGACCCCACGCCCTCTTATGAGTTGCTCCAAGCCCCGGACCGCCCGGCTCGGCCTTGGGCGCTCGTGGCCGCCACAGCTGGCGCCAGCGTCGCGACAGGTGTCCTCGTCGGGCTCGGGTACAGCGCCGAGGCCGCCTGGAACGCCGCATCCAGCGAGACCGAGGCCGACCCCCACCGAACACGAGCCAACAGCTTGGCGCTCGCTTCCGGCGGTGCCGGTGTCCTCGCGCTCGGCGGTACGGTGCTGACCGTGAGGGCGTGGTGAGCGACCGCCGACGCTTCCGCCTCCTCGGCGTGCTGGGCAAGGGCGGCTTCGGCACCGTGTACAAGGCCGAGCTGCTGGGCGCAGGCGGTTTTTCCAAGGCCGTCGCGTTGAAGTTTCTCAACGACAACCCGGACGCTCCCGCGGAGGTCGCGCTTCGTCTGCGCGACGAGGCCCGCATCCTCGGGCTCATCCGCCATCGGGCTGTGGTCGGCGTCGATGGTCTGGTGCGCTTCGACGACGGCTGGGGCGTCGTGATGGAGTACATCGAGGGCGTCGATCTCAAGCAGGTCGTAGAGTCCGAGGAGGTGCCTCCCCGCGCGGCACTCTCGATCGCCGAGGAAGTGGCCAGTGCCCTCAACACCGCCTACAACCAGCCAGCCGGGGCGGGGGGGGCGCCGCTCAAGCTGGTCCATCGGGACATCAAGCCCGCCAACATCCGCCTGACCTCCCACCGGGAGGTGAAGGTGCTGGACTTCGGCACCGCACGGGCCGAGTTCGAACAGCGCGAGGCGCTGACGCGGTCGGTGCGGTACGGCACGATGAACTACATGGCGCCGGAGCGCCTCGGCGAAGAAGACGACGACGGGCCCGAGGGCGACCTGTACTCGTTGGGGTTGGTGCTCGCGGAGCTCCTGGGTGGACCGCTCGTGCGGATGCCACCCAAGACGCCACGGAAGTTCACCAGCTTCGTCGACGAGCTGCTCGACGGCATCGCGCAGGTCCTCACGGAGGTCTGGAGCTTCCCGGAGAGTCAGACGACAGCGCTGCTGCAGTTGCTCGACCGCGCCATAGCATTCGAGCCGGAGGAGCGCTGGAGCCTCGACGACTTCGAGCAGCTCTGCGGCGCCCTGCAGGCGGAGGTCGGCGGCCCGCGACTCCGCGACTGGGCGGGGAGGTCCGTCCCGGGGTTGATGGCCGAAGGCGCTCCCCTCGGCAGCGACGACTTCACGGGCACTCTGATCACAGAGCGGGGCGATGCGCTGGCTGCCGCGGCAGACCTTCCACCCCCAGAGCGAGCCGTGGCTCCGGCCCTGCGCGCGAAGGAGCCTTCGACGTCCGAGACCTGGTCGATCGAGCTGGACCCCGTGGCGCCGGCGGCTGTGTGTGAGCGCGCAGCGGTCGAGGCGGCCCCGGCCATCGACTCCGCCCCGGCACCTTCCTCCGCCCCGGTGGCCGTGCCGCGGCCGCCCCAGACCGGCCGCTGGAAGGTGCCCGCGGCGCTCGGTGCACTGGTCCTGATCGGCGGCGTGCTCGGCGTCGTCGTCCTCCCGGACTCGAGGCCGGCCGAAGAGGCGGAACCGGTCGTCTCGGCGCCGCCGTCTACGGAGCATGGTGCCGAAGTCGCACCGTCAGCGGCCGTGGACGAGGCCGTCGCTGGCTCGGACGAGCAGACAGCGGCCCAGGACGAGGTCGCAGACACCAGGGCGCCGGCAGCATCGTTGTCGCCGACTCGCGGATCCTCGACGGCGCAACCGGACCCAGCAGCGTCCAGCGCGGCTCCCCCGTCGAGGCCGGTCACAGTCGCACCCACACCCGCACCTGCGCCTGTCGTCACGACCGGCACCTTCAGCCTCCACGCAGACAACACGGCCGAGGCCGTCGTCTTTCGGAACGCCGAGGGGCGCTTCGGTCCGGGCGAGCCCATGCCGACGGGGACCTACGACGTCTACGCGACGATGAATGGTCAGACCCTCCATCTCGACGAGACCGTCGGGGTCGGTGACGGGTCGAAGCACGTGGTGAAGTGCATCGCGGCGTTCACGCAGTGCGACGTGCAGTGATGTGGACCCTCGTCCTCGTAAGCTGCTTCTACATCACCGAGGCCGAGAACCTCGCACGGTGGGGCGCGGTGGACTCCGCGGGGGCGATAGACGACTCCGCCATGCCGACCGACGACTCGGGAGACACCCAGCCCGACGACTCGGGAGACACCCAGCCCGACGACACGGCCGACACCCAGCCCGACGACACGGACTGCAAGCTTGTCTACTACGAGGACGGAGACGGAGACGGCTTCGGTGGGGACGATGCAGCGCAGACCTTCTGCGAAGACCCGGGCAAGGGCTGGCTGACCACCGCCGGCGACTGCAACGACGCCGACGCCGCCGTCCATCCCGGCGCAGACGAGCTCTGTGGCGGCGAGGACGAGGACTGCGATGGCCAGGAGGACGTCGACGCCGTCGACCAAGTGTACTGGTTCCGCGACGAAGACGGGGACGGGTTCGGGTCCGAAGACTGGTGCTATCCAGACGAGGGACAGAACCTCAACAATGACGACTGCGAGGCGTCGTGCGCGGACCCCGATCCAGAGGACCTGCTCGAACATG
This sequence comes from uncultured Enterobacterales bacterium, assembly GCA_964604675.1. Classification (GTDB taxonomy): domain Bacteria; phylum Myxococcota_A; class UBA796; order UBA796; family CAJQPC01; genus CAZSAT01. The sequence goes on along the minus strand of CAZSAT010000126.1, from coordinate 5,460 downwards.
CCTACGTCGACAACAACGACGACTGCTGCGACTACACGAGCTCGGTCGGCGAAGGCTGTCTCGATCAGCGCGACGGCTCCTTCGAGGGAGCCGTCACGCTCACGTGGGTTTCCACGACCGAGGGAACCGACACCTGCACCGGCTCGATGTCCGCCACGGTCGACCACGACGGCGCTAAAGGGTTCAGCGGCAACGGGGAGTGCACCTTCACGGGCGCGCTCGCCAAGACCGTCGGAAGCCCCGTCGCGTTCAGCTTCGGCGGCGAGGTGTCCGTCGAGAAGCTCCTCGGCTCGATGACCGTGCTGGACACCGAGATGGCGCTCGAGGCCGAGTGGCAAGACGGCGGCTACGACTACTGCACGTACGACGGCTCCACGACCGGCAGCGAGTACCACGGCACCGTGGAGTTCAGCGGCGAGTGGAAGAGCTCCGACCTCGACGTCGAAGGTACCTTCACGCTCTCCCCTTGAACATGCCTCCACCGGCCGTGCTGGCTCGTGAGCATCGGAGCACGATCGCGGCATCCGCCGGCAAGAACGCCTGCAACCGGTGATAGGGTCACCGCTCGGAGGCCGCATGACGCGCTTCGCCCTCGCGGCGTCCACTCTCCTGCTTGCCGGCTGCGGCAACGACGTCACGGCGACCGTGAACACGAGCCAGCCCCCGGCGGTGGCCTTCGTGACCCCGGCCCCCGGCGAGGTGGTGCAGTCCGGCACCGTCGAGGTCCTGACCACAGCGGAAGACGATCTCGACGCCACCGAGGACCTCATCCTCACGCTCTCCCGGGTGGACGGGGAGTCGCTGCCGACGCGCATCGTCGACAGCGAGCTCGACGTCGTGCGCTGGGAGGTCTCCGAGGTCACCCCGGGCGCGCTCACCCTCCGGCTCAGCGCCATCGATGGCGACGGCAACGAGTCCACGTCCGAGCTCACCTTCACGGCCGCGTCGGACGGCGATGGCGACGGCTACCTCGACGCCGAGAACGGCGGCACGGACTGCGACGACACCCGGTCCGAGGCGTACCCGGAGGCCGAAGAGCTTTGCAACGACCTCAACGACGACTGCGACGACGACACCGACGAGGGCGTGGAGAACGTGACCTGGTCCCACGACGCCGATGGAGATGGCTACGGCAACCCGGCCGACCAGGTGACCGACTGCGCAGCCCCGAGCGACAGCTGGGTAGAGAACGCAGAGGACTGCGACGACGAGGACGCATCGGTGAACCCCGACACGGTCTGGTACGCCGATGATGACGCCGACAGCTTCGGCGCCGAAGCGGACACCACGACATCGTGCGAGCAGCCGAGCGGCTACGTCGCCACCGCAGGCGACTGCGACGACTCCGACGCCTCCATCCATCCGGACGCCGAGGAGGTGTGCAACGACATCGACGACGACTGTGACACCCTCGTCGACGACGACGACGACACGGTCGCGCCAGACGCCACCTGGTACGCCGACGCAGACTCCGATGGCTTCGGTGACGCGGAAGCCTCGACCGTGTCGTGCGCCGCGCCGAGCGGGTACGCAGACGATGCCGACGACTGTGACGACACCGACCCGGCCGTGAACCCGGACGCCGTCGAGGTCTGCGACGCCCTCGACAACGACTGCGACACCCTGGTGGACGACGACGACGACGGCGTGGACCTGTCCACGGGCACGGTCTTCTATCAGGACGGCGATGGTGACGGGTACGGAGACGAGGATCTGGACCAGCGCTTCTGCGCGGAGCCCAGCGGCTGGTCGTCGCTCGACACGGACTGCGATGACGGGGACGCCTCGATCAGCCCGGTCGGCAGCGAGATCTGCAACGAAGCCGACGACGACTGCGACGGCCTGGTGGACATCGAGGACGACAGCCTCGACCTCACCACGGTGTCGACCGTCTACGCCGACGCGGACGGCGACGGCTACGGCGACACGGACGACGCCGGGACGTCCGCATGCTCCGTCGAGGTGGGCTACGCGGCGACGTCGGACGACTGCGACGACGCCGACGCCGACGTCCATCCGGACGCGACCGAGGTCTGCAACGACGGCGTGGACGACGACTGCGACGGGCTGGCCGACGCCGACGACGACTCCCTCGACACCTCGACCAACGTCACGTGGTACGCCGACACCGACGGCGATGGCTACGGCGACGCCGACGTCACCCTGGCGAGCTGCGACCAGCCGAGCGGGTACCTGGCCGACGACACAGACTGCGATGACGGGGACGGAACGATCCACCCGGACGCCGAAGAGCTGTGCGACGGGGTAGACAACGACTGCGACACGGAGACGGACGAGGACGACGCGAGCGACGCCACGACCTGGTACGCGGACACCGATGGCGACGGCTACGGCGACGCCGACGCGTCCCTCACCGCGTGTGACCAGCCGTCCGGCTACGAGGACGACGCGGAGGACTGCGACGACACCAACGGCGAGGTGAACCCGGCGGCGACCGAGGTCTGTGACGACCAGGACAACGACTGCGACACCGAGACGGACGAGGACGACGCGAGCGACGCGGCGACCTGGTACGCGGACTCCGACGGGGACGGCTACGGGGTGGACTCCGACACCCTGGTGTCGTGCGACCAGCCCAGCGGCTACGAGTCGGTCGACGGCGACTGCGACGACACGGACGCCGCGGTCAGCCCCGGCGCGACCGAGGTCTGCAACGACGTGGACGACGACTGCGACGATCAGGCGGACGACGCGGACGCCGACCTGGACAGCAGCACGGGCACGACCTGGTACGCGGACAGCGATGGTGACGGGTACGGCGACCCCGACAGCACCACGGTGAGCTGCGACCAGCCGAGCGGGTACGAAGACGACGCTGAGGACTGTGACGACAGCGACGCCGCCGCCTGGACGGGCGCCGACGAGATCTGCGACGACGTCGACAACGACTGTGACGGCAGCACGGACCCCGACAGCTCGGTCGACGCCACCACCTGGTACGCGGACAGCGACGGCGACGGTGTCGGCGACTCGTCCGACTCGATGGCGTCCTGCGATCAGCCCTCGGGGTACGTCGAGGACGACGGTGACTGCGACGGGGCCGACGCCGAGGTCGGGGAGGCCGAGACCTGGTACACGGACACCGACGGCGACGGGTACGGCGACCCCGACAGTGGCGTCGCCGCATGCACCCAACCGAGCGGGACCACCAGCGACGGGACCGACTGCGACGACGCCGATGCAGACACCTATCCAGGGGCCGCGGAGGTCTGTGACAGTGTCCAGAACGACTGCGACGCGACCTGGAGCTCGGACGAGAGCGTAGCGACCTTCGTGGCCGACGACGGCACGGTCACGGACTACACAGACCAATTCACCGGCGGGGCGCTGGGCTTCACGACCGACGGCACGCTGACGCTGTGCGAGGGCACGTTCTACGCCTACCTGACGGTCAGTGGTGCGGACGTGGTGATCGAGGGACAGGGGGCCTCGACGGTCCTCGACGGGGGCACGACGAGCAGCACGGTCGCGGTCACGAACCGCGCCGAGCTGCTGATCAGCGACCTGACGATCCAGCGCGGTTACTCGACGAACGGTGGCGGGATCAGCTGCGACGGGACGTCCGACATCCTGGCGAGCGACCTGATCATCAACAACAACGACGCCTACTCACTCGGCGGCGGGGTCTATGCGAGCGACTGCGACGTCGAGATCGTCGACTCCACGATCAGCTACAACAGCGCAGGAAGCGGCGGGGGGTTGTACGCGTTGGACGGCAGCTCGATCGTGCTCGACACCGTGCTGATCGACACCAACACGGCGCCGTACACGGGCAGCGGAGGTGGCGCGGAAGGCATCCACCTCCTGGACAGCGAGCTGGAGATCTACAACAGCACGCTGACTGGGCACACCTCGGTCGGGACGGCGAAGAGTGCTCTCTACACCGATGGCAGCGACGTGATCATCGAAGACAGCACCATCACAGACAACTATGCCCGCAACGGCGCAGCCATCCAGTTCACGGACGGGAGCACGCTGTACATGGTGGATAGCGACGTCACGGAGAACAGCGTCGGCAACGGCTCCGGTGCTAGCTGTGCAGGCGTCTCTGTCAGCGCTAGCTCCGTCGACATCGACGGTGGCTCCATCTCATCCAATGAAGCCGAGGGCAACGGCGGCGGCATCTGTCTGGACGGCAGCACCGCGGTCCTTGCGAACCTGGAGATCTCCGACAACGTCACCGGTTCCAACTACGGCGGTGCCGGCGTGTACATGCAGGAGAGCACCCTGAGCGCGTCAAGCGTCACGTGGTCGGGGAATTCCACCTCCAACGGTAGCGGCGGCGCTATCCGGTTGGTGCTGCAGTCGACAGATGAGGTGGCCAACATCACCTTGAGCAGCTGCACGTTCAGCGACAACTACGCGGGCAACAGCGGCGGCGTCCTCTACACCAACGGAGGGCCGGCGGTGACCATCAACATCTCGGGCAGCACCTTCGAGAACAACGAATCGGGGCAAGGCGCCGGCGCACTGTTGCTCGTCGAGACGACCACCACGATCAGCGGCAGCACCTTCACCGACAACACGGCGGGAATCTACGGCGGAGCCATCCTGGCAACCAACGCAGCGCTGACCGTGACGAGCAGCGACTTCTCGAGCAACAGCCCGGACGACGTGTACAACGCGGCGAGCGGTGCGTACACCTACGGAACCGGTGCCAGCTTCACCTGCGACAGCAGCGCCTGCTACTGACTTCCCCGCGAGGAACACGATGATGACCGGACTCTGCAACCTCTTCTTCCTGGCCCTCCTCGCCTGCTCGGGCGCCGACGACTCCGCGGAACCCCACGAGGGCATGAACCCCGGCGAGTGCTCCGACGGCGCCGACAACGACGGCGACGGTGACTACGACTGCAACGACAGCGACTGCGCGGGCTCGCCGGACTGCGAGAGCGCGGCGGACACCGACGGCGAGACCGACACCGACACCGGGTCCAGCAACACCTCCGAAGAGGAGGAGACGATCTCGGAGGCCGAGCAGGCGGAGATCGAGGACCTCATCGCAGCCGCCGAGCAGCGCGACTGGCCCGACGCGGGGGGCTCGTCACAGCATCACCTGCCCTTCGCCGACGGCGTGCACATGGGGATCAGCCAGGGGACGTCCTGTGGCGGTCACGCCGGGAGCCTCGAGGGCTCGATCGACTTCACCGTCTCCGGGAACTACGAGTCGGCGAACGGGCTCTACGCCGTGGCGTCCGCCGCCGGGACCGTCGTCGGGCTCAAGACCAGCGTCACCGGCTTCCTGTCGGGCTCCTACGGCAACTACGTCCTCCTGCGACACGCCGACTCGACCTTCACGATCTACGCCCACCTCGCCTATGGCCACGTCGACGTGGAAGAGAACCAGGAAGTGTGCGTGGGTCATCCCCTGGGGCTCATCGGCGACACCGGCGAGTCCTACGGCGAGCACCTGCACTACGAGCAGCGTGACACGGCCAA
>CAZSAT010000125.1:0-19541 GCA_964604675.1 uncultured Enterobacterales bacterium | reverse complement strand
GAGGTCGATCCCGACGACCCCGACGAGAACGCGGTCGAGCTGGTCACCCACCTCATCAACCCCAGCGGCATCGTCGAGAACGTGGAGCAGGAAGAATGAGGCGCGGCTTCACCCTGCTCGAGGCGGTGGTCTCCATCGCGATCCTCGCGGTCATCGCGGCGCTGACCTGGAGCGCGGTGGCCGGCTCCCTCTCGGCGCGCGACCTGCTGGCCGAGCAGGACGACGTGCAACGCTCCGCCCGGATCACGCTGTCGCGGCTGTCCCGCGAGCTCGAGCTGGCCCACATGACCTCGCACACCACGGCGGTGAACACCTACCAGACCGTGTTCGTGGGCAAGGACGAGGAGCCGATCGACGAGCTGTGGTTCGCGACCATGGCGCACCGACGGCTCTACCGCAACAGCGCGGAGTGCGACCAGGCCGAGATCAGCATCTGGGGCGAGCAGGCCGAAGACCTCGGCGACTACTACGTGCTGATGCACCGCGAGAGCCAGCGCATCGACGAGAAGCCCGACGAGGACGGGGTCATCCTGCCCCTCGCCTACGACGTGCGGCGCCTCGATCTGCGCTACCTCGATCCCTCCGATGGCGAGTGGCTGGAGGAGTGGGACTCCACCAGTCCCGACCAGATGGGGGAGCTCCCCCGCGCGGTTCGCATCGCGCTGGTGGTCATGGGCCCGGACCCCGAGGACGAGGACGAGCTCAAGGAGTACACCTACGCCACCACCGTGCTGTTGCGCTTCGCCGATGAGCTGAAGCAGTCGATCTTCGCGAACGGCGGCGGGGCCCAGGGCCTGGGGTTGACCTTCTGATGCACTGGATCTGGTCCGAGCTCACCCGTTCGCGCGGCACCACGCTGCACCGCTGGCACGGCGCGGCACGCACACGCCGCTCCGAGGGCGGCATCGCGCTGTTGATGGTGGTGACCTCGCTGATGCTGATGACCGTGCTGGTCACCGAGCTGAACTACGCGGCGCGGGTGCGGCTCTCGATGGCCGCTCACACCCGCGACGAGGCGCAGGCCTACCACCTCGCCCACACCGGCTTCAACCTGTACCGGCTCCTGCTCGTGGCCAACGCGGAGCTCGCCAAGAACAGCACCCTGCAGTCGGCGTCGAACGCCATGGGCATCAACCTCGGCGACGCGCTCTGGCAGTACGTGCCGATGATCTCCACCGGGCTCATGCGCATGCTGCTCGGAACGGGCGGCGACGTGGACACCGGCATGATGCAGGAGTTCGCCCAGACCGGAGAGCTCGACGAGGAGATCGTGCAGGCCAGCCGAGAGGAGTCCGGTGGGCTGTTCGACGACAAGGCCTTCCTGGACTTCGACGGGGACTTCGCCGCCGAGGTGTCCGACGAGGACTCCAAGGTCAACCTCGCGCAGCTCTCCAAGATCACGAGCGAAGAGGACCTGCTCAACCTCGAAGAGAACCTCATGGCCCTCCAGGTCTACTCGCTGATGAGCGGCGAAGAAGACGACCAGTGGTTCTACGAGCAAGGCATCGAGCGGTGGGAGCTCATCGCCAACCTGATCGACTGGATGGACGCCGACACCGAGCGCGCCTGGCGCTCCGGTGGCTACGAGGACAGCCTCTACGACGACATCGAGCCGCCGTACCTGACCAAGAACGCGGACTTCGACAGCAAGGAGGAGATCCGCCTGGTGGCCGGCTGGAACGACGACGTGTTCGAGCGCTACGCCGACCAGCTCACCATCTACGGCTCGGGCAAGATCAACGTGAACACGGCCACCGACGAGGTGCTCTGCGCTGTGCTCAAGGCCTTCTCGGAGACCGTGTACACCGACCAGCAGTGCGAGGTCACGCTGACCGAGCTGGCCGAGTACAAGACCATGTCGAGCTTCTCGGAGGCGGAGAACTTCGTCTCGTACCTCGAGACGAACCTCGGCTATGCACCGAAAGAGAACATGAAGAACTACCTGACGACCCGCTCCGAGGTCTTCACGGTCACGAGCACCGGCCAGGTCGGTCAGACGATGCGGACCATCACGGCCGTGCTCGACTTCTCGAAGAAGACCCACGGAACAATCGCCTACTGGAGGGTGGACTGATGGCCACTGTCATCGGCCTCGATCTCGGCACCCACAGCGTGAAAGCCACGCTGGTCGAGGGACGGCTCAATTCCTGGTCCGTGACCGACGTGAAGGTACGCGGGGTACCGCAGGACGAGGAGTCCGCGCCGGACCGCCAGCGCGTGCTCGCTGCGGCCGCCGCTCTCGTGGAGGAGCTCGGCGAGCTCGGCGTGCTCACGGTGGGCTTCCCCACCGAGCAGGTCTCGACGCGCACGGTCACCCTGCCGTTCACCGACCGGGGGCAGATCGACAAGACCCTGCCCTTCGAGCTCGAAGGCCACGTTCCCTTCGAGCTCGACGACTTCGTGCTCGGCTACCGCATCCAGTCCACGGAAGGCAGCCGCACCCGCGTGCTGGCCGCGCTCGCTGGAAAGTCCGATGTGGGCGCGCTGATCGCGGGCCTCGCGGAGATCGGGGCCGACCCCCGTCACGTGGTGATCGACAGCGAGATGCTGGGCACCCATGCCGGAACGGGCACCTCGGCCGTGATCGACCTCGGTCACAGCCGCACGCTGGTGGCGCTCGTCGCGGACGGCAAGGTGCTCGCCACCCGCGCCATCTCGCTGGCCGGTCGCCAGCTCACCCTGGCGGTCTGCGAGGCTCACGGCCTGAGCTGGGGCGACGCCGAGGGTCAGAAGCACGCGTCCAGCGTGATGCCCGCTGGCCGCACCGAGGTGCAGATCGAGTGGGACGACGACGACGTCACGCGCCCGAACGTGGCAGGCGCTGCTCCGGGCACCCGCGAGGTGCTCGAGAAGGCGCTCCAGCCGCTGATGGCGCGTCTCCGGGCCACGCTGCTCGGCATGGAGACCGAACACGACCTGGACGTCGAGGAGATCGTGCTCTGTGGCGGCTCATCGAAGCTGATGGGCCTCCCCGAGCTCATGGCCGACGACTTCGGTCTCCTGGTGCGCCGGGCCCCGGTCAGCGACGAGGCCGAGCTGGCCGGCGATGGCCAGCGCTTCGCGCTCTCGCATGCCTTCGCCCTGCGGTCGATCGGCGCCACAAAGGGCCAGGAGCTCGAGCTGCGCCGCGACGCCTTCGCCTACAAGGGCGACCTGGCTCGGGTGAAGCAGTTCGCGGCCGCCGGCTCGGTGATGCTGGGCGTGTTCGCGGTCGCAGCGGTCGTCATCTTCGTGGTGCGCTTCCTCGAGCTCAGCGAAGAGCGCGATGCCCTCGGGGACGAGGTCGTGGCCACGGTGATCGAGACCTTTCCCGACGTGTCGGAGTCAGTGCTTCGGCAGTCCTCCGACATGCCACGGGCGGTCGTGGCGGAGAAGTCGCTCGAAGCGTCCGAGCGGCTGGACAACCTCGGCGCCACGGTGGGGGGCGAGCCCCCAACGCTCACGCTCATGAAGCAGCTCTCGATGGCCTTGCCCTCGAACGACGCCGCCGAGATCGAGGTGAGCGACCTCACGATCACCACCGCGAGCATGAAGTTCGACGCGGTCACCACCGGGTACGAGGCCGCCGCGACCATCCACAGCAGCCTCAAGTCCGTCGAGCGCTTCGCCGGTGCCCAGAAGGGCAAGGAGAAGAAGAAGGGCGACGGCCTCGAGTTCACGGTCACCATCCCCCTGATGGATGGCGACGAAGACGGCGAGGAGGGCTGAACCATGGCGCTCGACAACATCCGCTTGAGGATCTCCAGCGCGCTCGCGCCGTCGGTGAGGCGGGTGGAGGCCCAGCTCGACTCGCTGAGCCCCCGCGACCGCAACCTGCTCTTCGGGCTGATGGCCTTCGCCGTCACCGCCCTCATCGGGTTGGGAGCCTGGTCCATGGACCGCGCCCTGACCAGCCTGGAGACGGAGATCGTGGCCCAGGAGGAGACCCTGAGCTTCGTGAAGTCCGCCGCGCGTGACTGGCAGGAGGCCCAGACGCAGCTCGACGGCATCGAGGCGGAGCTCAAGAAGCACGGCTCGACCGACCTGTCGGCCTTCCTCGAACAGGCGGCGCAGTCCGCCAACATCAAGGACAGCCTCGACAGCGTGCGGGAGACCTCGGTCACCACCATCGGGAACCTGGAGCAGAAGAACTACAGCGTGAGCCTCTCGAAGGTGTCGCTCGACCAGTTCCTGAACTTCCTCTACGAAGCCGAGGCCACCGGCTACCCGCTCCGGATCACGTCGACCAACGTGAAGGCGAAGAAGCGCAACGACGCGCTCCAGGTCACGGTCAAGCTGGAGGTCGCGGCCTTCCGGCTGCTCGAAGAAGAAGAAGCGGTGGAGGAGGGCTGATGTTGCAGAAGGTCGTACTGGTGACCGTCGGTGCCCTCTGGGGCCTGCTGGTCTTCGTGCTCGGCGTCACGCTGAGCTTCCCGTCGGAGGCCGCGTCCGAGCGGCTGACCTACGAGGTCGACAAGGCCACCGACGGCGGTTGGCGCCTGGAGACCGACGGCGTGCGCCCCTGGCGCGTGTCCGGTGCCCGGCTCAGCGGTGCCCGGCTGCTGTCGGTGGCCAAGGCGCGTCTCGGGGAGCCGCCTCCTCCGAACCTGCTGCTCCAGGCGTCGGACCTCGCGGCCCGGCTGGAGCTCCTGCCACTGTTGAGCGGAGGCCAGGTGGTCGCGCTCGACGGCTCGCTGTACGACGGCTCCGTGACCGGGCGGGTGGGCACCACGGGCACGGGCTCCGTGGTCGATCTGGTCGGGCACGATCTGGACCTGTCGCTCTACCCCTTCGACTTCGAGAGCTTCTCGGCCGACGTGACCGGCGTGTTGCAGTTCGAGGTCGAACTCCTGGTGGACGCCGAGGAACTCGAGGCCAGCGAAGGGCACGTGGAGCTCGAGATCGATGGCCTGGACCTCTCGGCGCTCTCCGTGATGGGCTTGTCGTTGGACCAGTCGGCGAGCTTCACCGAGGCGGTCTTGAAGCTCGAGGTGGCGGATGGCGACGCCAAGGTGAAGAAGGGCAGCTTCGAGAGCGATCTCGTCAGCATCGAGATCGACGGTGACGTCGGCCTGGTGTCGCCGCTCGAGCGCAGCCGGCTCGATCTGGAGCTCACGGTGAAGCTCGCCGACGAGCTGGACAACATGGCGAAGCTCCTGCCCGACTTCAAGCGCGCGCGCGACGAAGACGCCACCTACCACTTCAAGGTCAGCGGCACCGTGCAGCGTCCGCGCTTCTCGGAGGACCGGAGCAAGGTGAAGACCACCCGCTCGAGCAGCCGGTCGACCAGCCGCCGCAGCCCTTCACCCACGACCAGCAAGGACGACCCGGACCGGGAGTCGGCGCTGGAGCGCCTGCGCGCTCGGCGCGACGACCGCAGGGAGCGCATCAGCAAGCGTGACCACGACGACGTCGAAGCCGGTGGGGACGAGGAGTACGAGGACGAGGAGTTCGAGGATGAAGAGGGCTTCGAGGACGAGGCTGGCTTCGAGGACGAGCCACGCGGACGAGCGCCCTTCGAGGACGATGGAGGCGAGGAGCGCCCGCCGCCGGAGGAGCCGTACTACGAGGAGTGAGCGCCGCGGGAGCCGGTGCCCCGGCGGAGCGGCGCCCCACGGACCGCCCTCAGGCCTGCTTGGTCTCGCTCTCGGCTGCGGCCTTCTGCTTCAGGCGCTTCAGCAGACGGCGGGCGTCCACGTGCTCGGGGTTCTGCTGGAGCAGACGCGCCAGGCGCGCTCGCGCGAAGCGCTCGGCGCCGGTTCGCGCCTCGCAGTACGCCAGGAAGTACTGGGGCTGAGGCATGCTCGAGTCGAAGCTGTCGGCGAGCTGGAGGAGCTCCAGCGCGTCCGTGCGGCGCTTGTCCTTGGGCCGGCCCCGATCGTGCCAGGTCGCCCAGCCCAGGTACGCGAGGTTTCGCGGGTTGTCGATCCGGAGGTCGCGTGCGGCCGCGAAGAAGCGAGCGGCCAGGCTGTAGTCCTCGTTGGCCAAGGCCTCCATGCCCTGCTGAAACGCGTCGTCCTCGCTCTCGGGCGCTGCAACCTGCCGCCGAACCTTCGGCTTCTTCACGGCGGCCTTGCCGGACTTCACAGCCCCGAGCGCGCGCTTGACCTGCCCCCCCACGTCGCGGGCCAGGCGGTGCACCTCGTCGGAGTACCCCGGGTTGCGGGCGATGTCGCGGTAGCGCACGATCATGCGCCGCGCGGCTCGGTCCACCAGGGCCTGGTCCTGGGTGGGCGCGATGCCGAGGACGGTCCAGGCGTCGGCGGTCTCCAGGCGTTGCACCTCCTTTCGGAGGCGCTTCAGGGTGGCCAGGGCCTCGAACGCTGCGACCTGTCGGGTGGGCTGCTTGGGGCCGCGTGGCTTGGCGGGGCGCGGGGTCGGGACAGCCGTCGGCGCCGGCGCCGGTGCCTCGACGGGTGGCTGCGGGAGGGTGATCTTGGGAGGGGTCACCTTCCGGCGTTCACGGGGGGCGATGGAGTGGGCGGCCGGGCTGCCGAAGGTGACGAGCCCCATGGCGGCCAGCCTCGCGAGGTCGTCGAGCACATCGACCAGGTCGACCTTCTCCTTGTCGAGGTGAGCGCGGAGCGGACGACCGTCCTTGTGGGTCTCCAGGAGCCAGCGGGTCTCCGGGCGGAGAGGAAGCTCCTTCAGCTCGAGCGTTGCGTTGCGCAGGTAGAGCGGTTGGTGCGTGGCCCTGCGGGCTGCCTCGACGTCGCGGAGCGAGTCCCCCGCCATCCAGAGGTGCTTGGTGATCGGCTTCGAGGTGCCCACCGCCGAATGCTCGATCGGGTGGAAGCTGGCCTGTCCTTGTTCGAGTGCCTGGAGCGCGAGCTCCTTGGCGAGCGGGTCGACCGGGTGCCCCGCGGCGAACAGTGCCCAGTCCGACCGGCCCCGCACGCGCAGCACCCCGCTGAGTCCGCGTGCCCAGATCTCGCACAGCATCACCAGGATTTCGGCCACCGGTTCGCCGGCGGAACGGGCCACACTGTCGACGCTGAAGGCCTCGCCTCCGGGAATCTGAACCTGTTCGTGGGAGAAGTGCGTGACGTTGCCACCGGTTGGATCGACGCGCTTTCCCTTGGGGATCGAGCGGGAGATGCTCGTGGGTTGCCCCGCCCGTGCGTCGGGGCGGGGGGTGGGCGCCGCCGGGGCCTCGGGGGTGACCTCGTCACCGCGCCTGGTGTGGCGTGCCGGAGGATCCCAGCTGCGGAGATCCGCGGGCTCCATCTGGACGGCGTCGTTGTCGAAGCTGTCAGGTGCGTCCGTGACCAGGTGCGGCGTGGCCTCCACCGGTTCGGCCAGCACTGCGCGCACGGTGGACGCCAGGTCGAGCACCGAGAACGGCTTCGGGAGGAAGCGTGTGATCTTCAGCTCGTCGATGGCTTGACGAAGCAGCTTGTTCTCCGCCCGGTGCACGGCCGACATGAGGATCACGGGCAGCTGGTTGCTGGCCTCTCGCCTGCGCAGCGCCTTCACCAGCTCGATGCCACTGCGTCCTGGCAGGTTCACGTCGACGATCGCGAGGTCGGGAGGTCGTGCTTCCACGGAGACGTGCGCGGACTCCGCACGATCTCGAATCTCCACGTCGTAGTCGTCCGACCGGAGGACCTCCCCCAGAATCGCCGCGAAGTGCGGATCGTCTTCCACGATCAAGACACGCATCGAGCCCTCGGTGCCGGCAAGGTGGCCCGTACCGTTCAATCGCGCAAGGAGGCGTTGACCTCGGGGAGGCGGTTCGGCACCTGCAGCCGGAACGCCGCGCCGCGTCCGGGCGCCGACTCGACGTCGAGCGCACCCCCGAGCAAGGTGGCATATCGGCGAGCGATGGACAGGCCGAGTCCGTTGCCACCGAGCGCGTGGTGGTGGGTGGGTTCGAGCTGCACGAACTCCTGGAAGATCCGATCTTGATCCTCCACCGGAATGCCGGGGCCCTCATCCTTGACGACGATCATCACCTGGTCGGCCACGGGTGCCGCGTACAGGATGAGCTCTCCGGTGCCCGCGTACTTCACGGCGTTCGCGACCAGGTTGTGCAGGATCTGCCGCAGCAGTCCGCGGTCGCTGACGATCGGGCGCAGGTCCTCCTCGCATTGGACCTTGATCTCCATCTCGACCTGGTGGGCTTCGGCGATGGTCAGGCCGAGGTCCTTGATCTCCTGCAGGATGCCCGCCACGTCGCAGGTCTCGGCGTGCGCCGCGACCGAGCCGGCGTCGAGGCTGCCGAGATCGAGCAGGTTGTTCACGAGCGCCAAGAGATCGCGCGCCCGGGACCGCATCCGACCGATGGCTTCGGACTGCCGGGGGTTCAGGGTGCCGAACACCTCGGCGATCAAGGCGTCGGCGTAGCCCATGATCGCGTTGAGCGGCGTGCGCAGCTCGTGGGTGGCCTTGTGGAGGAACGCCTCTTCGTCGATCTCCACGTCGTCGGTCGTGCGCCGGAGCTGCGTGATCCGGTTCTTCAACAGGTCGCGCAGCATCACGCCGTCGGCGTCTTCGCCGTCGTCGTTGACGTGGAGGTGCCACACCCGCCACAGCGTGTCCGGCAGCTCCTCTTCCACGGTGTCTTCGAACACGTAGTCCAGCGCGCCGAGCATCAGGGCCTGGTCGGCCTTCATCGGGTCGTGGGGACCCACGATGACCGTCGTGACGCTCAGGTTGAGGCCGCTCAGCGCTTCGAGGAGCTGCTCGGCTGTGGCGTCGGGCAGCGACCACTGGCAGATCAGCATGTCGGCGGAACGCGCCTGGAGCAGCCCCAGACCTTCGGACGCCGTGTGCGCCAGCAGCACCTGCACGAGCGGGAACTCCCGCTTCATCGTGTCGTGCAGGAAGTCGGTCATCCGCCCTCTGGGGCCCAGGATGACGCAGGCTTCCATCGAAGACATGGGCACCTCTTGCTCGACGTTATAGCGCCCGGCGATGGCGCGAGTGCCCGATAGACCTGTCGTCTGGCGGCTCCGCGGGCCCGGACCGGAGCCCGGAGCGGTCGTCGCCGCGCTCGGCGCAACCGGGGACCGCTTCTGGCTGGACGACGCAGTTGGGCGCAGTGGCGTGATCGGCTGGGGCGCCACGGCGGCGTCGCTCGACCTGTCGGACCTTCCCGGAACCCCCGGCGGATCCCCGTCGGAGCCGGTCCGCTTCGCTGGCGGATGGGTCGGCTGGATCGGGTACGAGGCGGGGCGCACGTACGAACGTCAGCCGACACCGGTTGGCCCTCGAAGGCTCCCCGATTCCCGGTTCCGCCACTACCCGGGCGGCTTGAACTATGACCCCGAGGGCTGGGTCATCGCGGGGACGTCGGCCTTCGTGGACGAGGCCCGGAGGCTCCTGGCCACCGTGGCCCCGCTGGAGCTCGGACGCGCACGCGCACGGCTGACCGATGCGGGGGCGCCGGTCGGCTTCGTGCAGGGGGTACAGCGCGCCCTGCGTCACATCGAGGCCGGCGATTGCTACCAGGTCAACCTTGCGAGGCGGCTCGTCCTGGAGCTGGACGGCGATCCGCTGGATGCCTACCTGCAGCTTCGAACGTTCTCGCCCGCGAGCTACGGCGCCTTCCTCGAGACCGCCTCGGGCCACGTGTTGTCCAACTCGCCGGAGCTCTACCTTCGCGTGAGCGGTGGGCTGGTCGAGAGTCGACCGATCAAGGGCACATGCGGCTTGGGCGAGACGCCCGGAGCGTGTTCCCGGTTGGGACGGGCCTTGCTCGCAAGCGACAAGGAGCGCGCGGAGCTGACCATGATCGTCGACCTGGTCCGCAACGACCTCGGTCGGGTGTGCCGCCCTGGGAGCATCGATGTCGGCGAACGGAGGGTGCGGGTGTTGCCCACCCTGCAGCACGCCGAGCAGCGCGTGTCCGGGCAGCTCGCCGACGGGCTGGGCGCGGCCGACGCGATCGCGGCCAGCTTCCCGCCCGGGAGCGTGACCGGTGCGCCCAAGGTCGCAGCCATGGCGATCCTTGGCGAGCTGGAGCCGCATCCTCGCGGGGTCTACACGGGCGCCATCGGCTACCTGACGGACGCCGGCGACGCATGCTTCTCGGTGGCGATCCGCACGGCCACCGTGCAGGACGGGCGTGTGGAGCTCCACGTGGGCAGCGGCATCGTGGCGGACTCAGATCCCGAAGCCGAGCTCGCCGAGTCCGACCTCAAGGCTGCGGCCTTCCTCGGAGCTTGGGGCGAAACCTCGGGCCGCGGCCGCGACGTCGGCGCACCGGAGGATGGCGCCGATCACCGCCCAGGCCTGGGCGCCGGCCTCCTGCACCCGGGGTAGCCGAGCCAGCGTCACCCCGCCGATGGCGACCACGGGCACGGTGGCGTGCTTGCAGGCGCTCGCGAGTGCAGCCAGCCCGCGGGCGTCCCCAGCGGCCTTCGTGGTCGTCTCGAACACCGGCCCGAACCCGACGTAGTCCGCCTCAGCACCGTGGACCTGTGCGAGGTCGTGGGTCGAGCGGCCGACCAGCGTGCCAGGCGGAAGCGCGCCTCGATCGACCTGACCGTCGTCCTGCCCCAGGTGCACACCGTCCCCGAGCCCCGCAGCCACCAGGACGAGGTGGTCGTTGAGGATCAAGGGAACGTCGGCCCGCCGGCAGGCAGGCTGAAGGGCCCGGGCGGCCTCGGCCACCTCGGCCACCGACCAGTCCTTGCATCGCAGCTGCAGGCTGCCTGCGCCGCCCGCCAACAAGGCGCGGCCGAGCAGGACGGGGTCTCCGAAGGAGGCGTCGGCGATCCCATACAGCCCCGGCCGGATCACCCTGGTTCCAGCACGCCGAGGCTCTTCGCCCGGCTGATCAAGGTGTTCCTCGCCACGCCGAGCAAGGTCGCGGCGGCCTTCTGGTTGCCCCCCGTGCGCGCGAGCGCCAGGCGGAGGAGGGCGCGGGCGGTCGCGTCGTGCGCCATGCGCCAGATGGGCACGCCGGGCCGGGACCGCTGCACGAGCGGACGCAGGCGTCCCTCGACCACGCCCTCGAAGCTCTGGGCCATGGTGCGCGCGTCGGCCTCGATCTGCGGTTCCAGCAGCGCCGCCACCTGGGCCGGGAGGCTCTCCGGGGAGACGGTCGGCCGCGTGCTCGTGGCCACCACCTGCGCGATGAAGGTCTCGAGCTCCCGTGCGTTCCCGTGCCATGGGTGCCCGAGGACGACGCTCCACATCGCGCCGTTCAGGCGTCGGCGCGGGAGCCCGACGAGCCGGCGGTGGCGGTCCAGGTACAGCTGGGCCAGGTCTCGAAGCTCGTCGGGCCGCTCGCGCAGCGGTGCGAGCGCGAGCCGCGCCCAGTGGCTGGGTGCGCGGACCTCCCGATCGCGAGCGCGTGTGCCGGCGAGCAAGCGCCATCCGGACGTGGACACGCGCGCCTCGAGGCGCTCGACAGCCTCGGGTTCGAGGGCCTCGATCGCCTCGACGTAGACGGTCCCCGCCGGCCCGCTGAGCTCGGGTTCGCGCGCCTCCAGGAAGGGGCCGGGCATCCCGCGCAAGCGGTGCAGGAGCCGGGCGACGCGCGTCTTGCCCGTGCCGCGTTCGCCGGCGATGCAGACGGGCGTGGGTCGGGTCGCCAGCTCGGCGAGCAGAGGCAGGACGTCGGGGCCCAGACCCACCAGCCGCAGCTCGCGCAGCTCGGCGCGGGGCACCTGCGAGCGCACGTAGCGCCCGGCCACGGTGAGCACGTGATCCGGGCGCTCGCCGGCTGGGGTGAGGGGGGGCGCGGCGCCGCCCACCGACCGGAGGGCTGGACCGTCCGGCAGGCTGGACACCACGCGCACCAGCAGCTCCGCGTCGAGGCCGCTCAGGTGGCCGTCGACGAGCACGAGCCGCGTCCCGGCATCGACGGCGGAACGGAGGACGCCTGGCCAGTCCGAGGCCGTGCGCACGGCATGTCCGGCCCGCGCCAGGTGCCGCGTGAGGCGCTGACGGAGCGCGTCACGCTCGGTGCCGACCAGGACGTACATCGAGCTGGGGCATATCGGATAGGAGCGCCCTGTGACCTGCTGCCTGTTCGCGACCCTGGCCCTCGTGCACGCCGCCCCTGGCGAGGCCGAGGCCCAGCTGCCCGGCGCCAGCCTCTGGGACTTCGTGGAGCCGGCCACCGGAACCGTGGCGGACGAGGAAGAACGCGAGGCTGCTCAGGAACTGGCCGCCGAGCGCTTCGCCGAGCGCAGCATCTCCGGAGCGGCCTGGACGCGCGAACCCGAGCTGTCGCTCTACCTCGACCCTCTGGGTGCGGTGAGCTCCGACCCGCTGTTCGCCGACCTGATCGACCCCTCGGAGTTCGATCTCCCCGTCGTCTTCAACGACCGGGTCGCCGTCTGGATGCGGTACTTCCTGGGACGTGGGCGCGACTGGTACACCCGGTACCTGGAGCGGTCCACCGCGTACCTGCCGATGATGCACCGCGAGCTCGATGCTGCTGGTCTGCCTCGGGACCTCACCTTCCTGGCCATGATCGAGTCCGGCTTCTCCACGAAGGCGCGCAGCTATGCCTCGGCCGTCGGGCTCTGGCAGTTCATCGCGTCCACGGGGCGCTACTACGGCCTGCGCGTCGACAGCTGGGTCGACCAGCGCCGGGACCCGCTGCTCGCCACCCGGGCCGCAGCGCTCTACCTCGACGAACTCTACGACACCTTCGACGACTGGTACCTGGCCTTCGCCGCCTACAACACCGGTCCCGGGCGCGTGCAGCGGGCGAGTCGGCGGGAGGGCACGAGGGACTACTGGACGCTCGTGGACGCCGACGCGCTGCACAGCCAGACCCAGAACTACGTGCCCAAGATCCTGGCCGCGGCCATCATCGGCAAGCATCCGGAGCGCTACGGCTTCCACGGGCTCGACTACCAGCCGGAGCTCCGTGTCGACACGGTCGAGGTGGCCGGGTCGGTCAGCCTGGACGTGCTGGCGCGATGTGCCGGCACGAGCTCGGCGGACCTGGAGCGCTTGAACCCCGCCTTGCTCCGTGGGGCCACGCCTCCCGACGGCGAGCTGGTGGTCCATGTCCCCCGGGGCCGCTCGAAGGCGTTCCTGGCAGCGCTGGAAGCGTTGCCCCCCGAGCACCGGGTGACCTACAAGCGGCACACGGTGGCTCGGGGCGAGTCGCTCGGCACCATCGCTACCCGGTATGGCGTCGGGCTCGACGACCTGGCTCGTTTCAACCGCATCGACGATCCAGATCGGATCTACGTGGGCATGGAGCTCCAGATTCCCGTGGCGGGTCAGGTCTCGCCCGAGCCGGATGCGTCTCAGACCACCACCATCCACACGGTCCGCGGCGGGGAGACCCTGGCGGCCATCGCCAGCCGCTACGGCACCGACACCGCAACGATCCAGAAGGACAACGGCCTCGCCGACGCGGATCACATCGTGGCCGGCCAGCGTCTGCGCGTGCGCGGTGAGCCCACCGCGGCGGTCGAGGTGACCCACGTGGTGGCCAAGGGCGACACGCTCTCGGGCATCGCCACCTCGTATGGGGTGAGCGTGGCGGACGTGAAGCGGTGGAACAAGCTCTCGTCGAGCACCATCCATCCCGGCCAGAAGCTCCTCCTGCTGGGCAGCCGTGACGACTGGCTCAGCTACACGGTGCGCTCGGGCGACAGCCTGTCGCGCATCGCGCGTGCGCAGGGCTGCACCGTGTCGGAGCTCAAGGCCTGGAACGAGCTCGAGTCGAGCACCATCCAGCCGGGCCAGACCCTGCGCATCCAGAGGAAGTGATGTTGACCGTCGCCAACGCGTTGGAGCGCGTGCTCTCCGCCGCGACGCCCATGCCGCCTGAGCGCGTCCCCTTGCAGCAGGCCCGTGGCCGGGTCCTGGCGGAAGTCGTCACGTCTCCCCGCGACGTGCCGCCGTGGGACAACAGCGCCATGGACGGCTTCGCGGTGCGCGTGTCCGACTTCGTCGATGGGCGGGCCACCCTGGTGGTGCTCGAGACCATCGGCGCGGGCTCGGTGCCCACCGTCGATGTCGGTCCTGGGCAGTGCAGCCGGATCATGACGGGCGCCCCGATGCCGCCCGGCGCCGACGCGGTGGTGATGGTCGAGGACAGCTCGGAGCACGAGCTGGGCGTCTCGCTGGTCGCTCGGCCCACGCTGCGCCAGCACGTGCGTCCCCGTGGCGGTGACGTGGCCGAGGGGGAGGCTGTCCTCGCGCCCGGGCATGTGCTGGATGCTGCTGCGATCGGCATGCTCTCCGCTCTGGGCATCCCGTCGGTGATGGTCGCACAGAGGCCGCTCGTGGCCATCCTGTCCACGGGCGACGAGGTGGTCGAGGTGGGTTGGCCGCTGGCGGCCGGTCAGATCTACTCCTCGAACACCCTCGCGCTGATGGGGTTGGTGGAGGCGGCTGGGGGCATCCCGCTGCACTGCGGCATCGCCCCCGACGACGAAGCCGGACTCCGAGCCGCGCTGAAGCGGTGCCTCCGGGCGGATCTCGTGCTCACCACCGGTGGGGTGAGCGTGGGGGACTTCGACCACGTCAAGGATGCCTTCGACGGCACCCTGGACTTCTGGAAGGTGCGCATGAAGCCGGGCAAGCCCCTGGCCTTCGGGCGGATGGGCGGGCGGCCGGCGGTCGGCCTTCCGGGCAATCCGGTGAGCTGTATGGTCGGCTTCCTCCAGTTCGTGCGCCCCGTCCTGCGCACGATGCTGGGCGACCGTCGACCGTACCTGCCGGTGGTCGAGGCCACCCTCGAGAGCCCGCTGGCGAAGAAGCCCGGCCGGGCGCACTTCGTGCGCGTGCAGCTGGCGTGGAGCGCCGACGGGCTCGTCGCGCGCTCGACGGGCACCCAGTCCTCCGGCGTGCTCCGTTCGATGGTGCAGGCCGACGGCTTCGCCCTGCTTCCCGCGGCGTCGGGGCCGGTGGGGGTCGGCGAGCGTGTGCGGGTGCAGGTGCTCGACTGGCGATGGGCCAGCGGCTCCGAGCCCGCCTACGGCTTCGACGACACCGACGTCGACCACCTGCCCCATCGCTGCTGATGCGCGGCTACGTGCTGGTCGGCGGGGCCAGCAGTCGGTTCGGACGGGACAAGGCCGACGAGCTGGTGGACGGGTTGCCGATGGCGGAGCGCGTGGCGCGCGCGATGGAGGCCGCGGGTCTGGATGTGCGCTTCGTGGGCAAGCGGGCACGCTGGCGGCCGACCGTCATCGAGCACGGCGAGCGGCACCCGTTGCGGGGCGTGCTGGCCGCGCTGCTGGACGCCGCGTCCTCCGGTGAAGACTGGGCCGTGGTCGCCCCCTGTGACCTGCCGCACGTCCCCGCCGACGCGTTTGCGCGCCTGATGGCGCATGGAGACGCTGCGGTGCTCGGCGCGGAACGGCGTCATCCTCTGTCGGGCATCTTCCCGGTGGGATGGGCGGATCGCGCAGCCCGGGTGCTCGACACCGCCGGCTCGGTGCGGAGTTTCGCCGAGCCAGCGGCCACGGTCGTCGTCCCCGAGGCGTGGCTCGTCAACGTGAACCGGCCGGAGCAGCTGCGCTGAACGGAGCTGGGGTTAGGCTTGGGGAACGGAGGTCCCCGTGGGGCACAAGGAGCACCTCGCCGCGGCGGGACGCCGGGCCATCGATGTCCACGTCGTGGTGGTCACGACCAGCCGGGATGCGGCCACGGACGGAAGCGGGCCGGCGCTGCAGGAGGCCTTGGAGGCCGCCGGGCACCGCATGGTCGACCGGGTCCTGGTGCCCGACGACGTAGACGCCGTGCGCGAGGTCGTGAGGCGTCTGGTCGCGTCCAGGGCCGCGGCCGTGGTCCTGTCGGGGGGCACGGGCGTCTCGCTCACCGACGGCACCATCGAGGCTGTCGAGCCGCTGCTGCAGAAGCGGCTGCCCGGCTTCGGCGAGCTCTTCCGCTACCTCTCCTTCAAGGAGATCGGCTCGTCGGCCATGCTGTCTCGGGCCGTGGCGGGTCTCGCAGGGCAGACCTTCGTCTTCGCCATTCCGGGCTCGCCGGCCGCCTGTCGGTTGGCTGTGCAGAAGCTGATCGGGCGGGAGCTGGGTCACCTGGTGCGTGAGCTGCACAAGGAGCGCGTGCCCCCGGTCGAGGTCGAGCCGGACAGCACCCCCCACCCGCCGCACCGCGCCGAGCCGGTGGTCGACGAGGGTGAGCACGGGCCAGGGGGCTGGGTCACCCTCGAGCCCATCCCGGACACGACGGACGACGAGGAGAGCATGCAGTCGGAGCGCGGCTGGCGACGTCGGCTCCGTCAGCTCGGGGGGGTGATGGGCTCCGAGCGGGGGCGCACCGTGCCCGGCTGGATCGGCGGGCACCCGCCGGTGGACAACGTCCTGGCCGCGTCGGGCGAGCTTGCCCCGGTTCGGCTCGGCGATCGCGACTGGGTCGCGGTGGGCTACCCCGATCTGCGCCATGACGATGCCAAGGTGTTGCTCATCGAGCAGCGCCCCGACGGGGAGGTGATCGCGCTGCACCGCTGGCCGGTGCTCGTGGGCTTCGTAGCGGACGAGGCTGTGGTCCTGCCCGATCGGAAGCAGCTGCAAACGGAGAGTCGGCGCGTGGCCGGTGCGCCGTACCCGAGCGACGGCGAGCTGGTGGCCATCGAAGGGCGCACGGTCTACGCGCGGCGCGGCGACGTGACGTACGCCTGGGACGGACGACGCGCGCGGGACGAAGGCTCGATGAAGCAGCTGCGTGCCAGCCTGCTGCTCAGCTGGAGCCAGCGTTAGGGGGGACGCCCGGAGGCCCCCTTGTCCGACATCTCCACGGCGCTCGCTGCGCTCGAGCCCGCCGCCACGAAGGTCCGTGACCCCGTCACCGGGCGCTCGATGTTGTTGGCGGGCATGATCACGGAGCCACGCGTCGACGCGGGCACGCTGAAGCTCACCCTGACCTTCCAGTCCGGCCACAGCGGCGACGACCGGGTGCGCATGCAGGAAGCGCTGCGCAACAACCTCGAAGCCCAGGGCTGGACGGGCCCCGTGGTGTGCAACGTGCAGCTCGCGGGCCGCGCCCCCAAGCCGGCTCCTGCCGCGAAGGCGCCGCCGGCGAAGGACCCGGTCCGCGGCATGAGCGGTCCAGGCATGCAGGCGCACGGAGGCCCGGTCACGAAGCAGCCGGTCGAGGGCGTGACCCACGTGGTGGCCGTCGCGTCGGGCAAGGGCGGCGTGGGGAAGTCCACCGTGGCGGTGAACCTGGCCTGCGGGCTCGCTCGGCTCGGCCACAAGGTGGGCCTGATGGACGCCGATGTGTACGGCCCGTCCCTGCCCTTGATGATGAACGTCAACGGCCAGCCGATGTCGGGTCCGAACAAGAAGATCCTGCCGCTGATGAGCTACGGCGTGAAGTGCATGTCGATCGGCTTCCTGGCACCCGAGACGGAGCCGATCATCTGGCGGGGGCCGATGGTCATGGGGTTGATCCGGCAGTTCCTCCACGACGTTGCCTGGGGGCCGCTGGACGTGCTGGTGATCGACCTGCCCCCAGGTACGGGCGACGCACAGCTCACCATGATCCAGGGGGCTCCCGTGAGCGGCGCTGTGATCGTGACCACGCCACAGGACATCGCCTTGCTCGACGCGGTGCGAGGCGTCGAGATGTTCCGCAAGCTGGAGGTGCCGATCCTCGGCGTGGTGGAGAACATGGCCTGGCTCGATCTTCCCGGCGGCGGCCGCATGCACCCCTTCGGCGAAGGCGGTGGCGTGCGGATGGCCGAGCGCTACGGCGTCGACGTGCTCGGGCAGGTGCCCCTGGATCCACGCATTCGGGAGGGGGGCGATCACGGCGCACCCGCGGTGCTGGCCGACGACGGTCCCACCGTCGAGGTGATGCTCGGCGTCGCCCGTGCCGTGGTGGCTGGGCTCGGTTGATGGCGCTCGTCGACGGCTTCGGGCGCGCGCACACCTACCTGCGGGTGAGCGTCACGGATCGGTGCAACTTCCGGTGTGTGTACTGCATGCCCGCCGAAGGCTTCGAGCTGGGTCCGCGGGAGGAGCTGCTGTCCTACGAGGAGCTCGAGCGCATCGTCGGGGTGTTTGCCGCGCTCGGCATTCGCCGTGTCCGACTCACCGGTGGGGAGCCGACCCTTCGGCGGGACATCGTGGACCTCGTGCGACGGGTCGCGAGGCTTCCAGGCATCGAGCAGGTGGCCCTCACCACGAACGGGTTGAAGCTCGACAAGCTCGCCGGACCACTGGCCGACGCCGGCTTGACCCGGCTCAACGTGTCGTTGGACAGCCTGGACCCGGAGCGCTTCGCCAAGCTCACCCGTGGCGCGCCGCTGGCGCGGGTGCTCCGAGGCATCGACGCCGCGCTGGCCGCTGGGCTGACCCCGGTGAAGATCAACGCGGTCGTGCTTCGGGGCGAGAACGAGCACGAGGTGGTCGACCTCGTCCGCTGGGCGGCCGGCTTCGGCGGCGACGTGGTCTTGCGCTTCATCGAGTACATGCCCTTCCAGGCACGGTGGCACCGCACGGTCCCGGCCGCGGAGTTGCGTGCGGCGATCGAGCACGAGTGGAGCCTGGAGCCGCTCGGGCTCGACCTCGCTGGTGGACCGGCCGACCGCTGGGCCGTTCCCGAGCTCGGCGTCACCGTCGGATTCATCAGCCCGCTCTCACAGAAGTTCTGCGGCAGCTGCAACCGCCTACGGCTGATGGCGGATGGGCACCTCCGAACGTGCCTCTCGGACGACGACACCCCCTCGCTGCGAGACATGTTGCGGCGAGGCGCCACCGCCGAGCAGCTCACCGCCGCGGTGCAGTCGATGGTCCTCGGAAAGCGTGAAGGCCACGGGTGCGCGGTGGAAGGCGGCACAGCCTTCGAAGGTGTGATGACCCGCGTGGGGGGCTGACGCCTTCGCCCGGATGGACGCGAGCAAGCGTCCGCGGTAGCATCCGCGAAGCCCACGGAGAGCCGTTCGATGCTGGCCGCGCTGTTGCTCAACGCCCAGGCCCTGGCTGCCTTCCCCAACGATGTGGTGTTGTCCGGCCTCGGGGAGTGGAACGGCGCGGTCACGGAGCCCGAGCTGGTCTCGGCGGACTACCAGCAGCTCATCCTCGAGCTCGGAGCGGCGGTGGCGAACAAGCCCACCGCACCCGCCAACACCCTGGGCGTCAACGGCTTCGACGTGGGCATCACCTCGTCGTTCTCGTTCGTCTCGGCCTCGGGGGACTCGGCCGAGCCTTCGCCGTGGATGCGCGCCCACGAAACCGGCGATCCGTCACCGGTCGTCTGGATTCCTGGGCTCGAGGTTCGCAAGGGCTTGCCTCTGTCGCTCGAGGTCGGCACGCGCGCCGGCTACGTCGGCGCCAGCAACCAGACGGTCTTGGGTGCCTGGGGCCGCGCTGGCCTCATCGAGGGCTACAAGCAGGCCCCCGACCTGTCCTTCCAGCTCGGCTACTCGGGCTACCTGGGCAACGACGAGCTCGAGCTCGGCGTGCTGGATTGGTCCTTCACGGTGGGCTACGCGCTGCCCTTCGGCCGGCTGAAGGGCGTGAACGACGCGGTCTTCGCTCCCTATGGCGGGGTCGGTCAGCTGCGCATCCAGGCGCACCCCCTGGTCGACGAGTCGCTCGCCGGTGACTTCGGCGTCGTGCCGGTGACCGGCTTCGACCCCACCGAGGACGGCTACGTCGCTGAGCTCC
>CAZSAT010000124.1:15945-19771 GCA_964604675.1 uncultured Enterobacterales bacterium | reverse complement strand
CCGACGGCACGGATCCGGCGGCGGTGAGCACACAAGCGGTGACGCTGATCGTGCACGGCGTGTTCACGCAGGACACCGACTTCGACGGCACGGGGAACGAAGCGGGCACGGTCTCCATCGCGGGCGACTTCACCGGGAGCCTCGAGACCCGCATCGTGATCGAGGAGAAGCTCCGGGCCGGTGGCGACTTCCGGGCGGCGTGCTCGGTCGACCCCTACGACGAGGAGGACTGTGCACCCGGCTCTGCGGCGATCGCCTACGACTACCCGGGCTGGACCTGCCACGGCGACATCTGCCCCGAGGCGGCCCCGGAGGACTGCGAGGATCCGGACGGCGACGGCGACGGCATCCCCGACGACAGCGACAACTGCCCCGACGTGGCGAACACCGACCAGGCCGACATCGACAACGACGGCGCCGGCGATGCGTGCGACGATCAGGCGGACTTCGTGCTGATCCAGTTCAAGACGGACAGCCGCTGCCTCACGAGCAAGAGCGACGGTTCGGTCGAGTCGACGACCGTGTGCGCCCCCGACGATCCCGCCCAGCAGTGGGTGATCTTCGAGAGCGGCTCGGGTCACGGCTTCCTGAACCAGGACAACGGCGAGTGCCTCTCGCAGGTCGAGTCGTCGTTCATCGGCCCCTGGGACGTGGTGACGGGGGCCTGCGACAACTCGTCGGAGCAGCAGTGGACCCTGGAGACCTACGACCAGGGCGGCCTGGACGAGCAGTGGCCACTGCGGCTGCACAACGTGGCCGACGACTTCTGCGCGTACACGGACTTCTCGGGCTGGGTGTACGGCACGATCATCAACTGTGGCCTGGCGGGCACCGAGGACAACCGGAAGGTGGGCCTGTACGCGGGTGGTGACTTCGAGGCGGAGCCGTACGCGCCCTGAGCGGGGTGTGCGGCTGGGAGGGGACTCCAGTCGCGTGCTGCCGCGAGCGAGAAGTTTCCAGGTTCCTGGAAACTTCTCGGTTCCAGGATCCGGCTGGAGCCCTCCTACTGCAGGTACCCGAGGGCCTCGAGCTGCGCTCGGACATCCGGATCGAGGGTGGGCGACGTGCCCGCTTCCGAGGGTGCGGTGACGTGGTAGCTGCCATCCGGAAACAACACGCCGTCGTCGGGATCGCGGTTCAGGGGTGGTCGGGCAGGCGTGGCGGCTTCCCAGGCGGCCAGCGCGGTCCGCAGGCTGTGCGCCTGCTCGGGTTCGGCGTTGACGGCGTTCTCGGTCCAGAGCTCCGGCGCCCCCTCGGCGTAGAGCTCCTCCACGGGCCCCTCGAGCTGCGCGAGCTGGCCCGGGGTGGCGGTGCGCCCCTCGTGGGCGCCCGTCTCCGCGAACAGCTCCACATCGCGGTTGGCGACGAGACGCCACGCCGCGGTGCGGACCGTGACCTTGTCGGCTGCCTGCCAGTCCGACTCCGAGAAGGCATGCTCGGGCAGGTCGGCCGGCGGCGGACCGCCGCGAGCGAGCGACCCCAGCGACCGACCCGGGAGGTCGGCGGGCGCCTGCGCACCGAGCAGGTCCAGCACGGTAGGGAGGACGTCCACGCTCGAGACCACCGGGTCGAACACCCCCGCCGGCAAGCCGGGGTGGTGCAGCAGCCACGGCACGTGCGTGACCGAGTCGTACACCGTGTCGCCGTGGAAGACCGATCGGGGCTGACCAGGATGGGAGTCCAGCCCCTCGCCGTGGTCGGACGTGACCACCACCAGCGTGTCGTCGAGCAGGCCACGCTCCCCGAGCGCCGCCAGCAGGCGTCCCACCTCCGCGTCGGCGTAGCGGACCTCGCCGTCGTAGCCGGGCGTGGTCGAGCCCTCGACGGCGGCCCGGTGGGCCGGCGGTGGCTCGTAGGGCGTGTGAGGGTCGAGGTACACCGCCATCATCGCCCACGGCATGTCGCCGGACTCGGCGTCCAGCACGGCCAACACCCGGTCCGTGACGACGCCCGCATCGGGCAGGCCGAGGGTCGACACGGTGTAGTCGACCTCCGGCACGTGGTCGATCCCCTGCTGCCAGTCCCAGCGTCGACCCGACTCGACGAACACGTCGAAGCCCTGATCGAAGCCGAAGGCCGGGTCGATGTTGGGGTTGCTGCTCACGGCCAGGGTGCGCCGGCCCGTGGCCTGCAGCACCTCGGCCAGGGTGGTTACCTCGGGCGTGAGGGCGTCGTACTTCTCCTCGTAGAGGCCGGCGGAGCGCGGGAAGAGGCCGGTGAGCAGGGTCGCGAAGCCGGGCCGTGTCCACGAGCTCGTGGAGTAGCACCGAGCGAAGCGGAGGGAGCGCTCGGCCAGGGCGTCGAGGTGCGGCGTGGTCGGCAGCGCGTAGCCATGGGCGCCGAGCCGGTCGGCCCTCAGCGTGTCGATCACGATCAACAGGAGGTTCGTGGACGACGAGGGGCCGCCGGGACGCGCCTCCGCCTCGGATTCGACATCGGGCTCGGTCGGTGGGGCGTTGCAGCCCAGCTGCAGGACGAGGGCTACGAGCGGCGTGAGGGTGCCCATGCGCCCGACGTAGCGGGTTGCTCCCACGGCGACCAGGGACCCGATGGGCCTGGCGTGGCCGCTCACAACAGCGACGTCACCTCGGTCTCGAGGGTGGAGTAGCTGGTGCCCGCGTCGGCGAACACGATGTTCATCTGGCGGTCGAAGAGCACGTAGCTGGGCCGTCCGCCCTGGTAGTAGAGCGACTCCAGCTCGCCGGTGGTGTCGGCCCAGACGGGGTGGGTGAGGCCGTAGTAGCTCGCCCAGCTGGCCGCATCCGAGGCGTCGGGCTCGTTGTAGAGCGCGTCCTCGTACAGGGCCGTGACGACCACGAAGCCTTCGTCGGCGTAGTCGCCGTAGAGGGTCTCGAGCTGCGGCGCCATCTTCTGGCAGGTGGGGCACCAGCCTGCAGACAGGTCGAGCAGGACCACGTAGCCGCGGTAGTCGTAGAGGTTGACGGTGTTGCCGCTGGAGTCGGTGGCTTCCGCGTCCGTGGCGCACTCGCCGACCGCGGTGCCGTCCGGCTCCACGCTCGCGTCGTCGTCGTCGCACTCGGCGTCGAAGCTCCAGCCGTCCCCGTCGTGGTCGCCTTCGGGGGCGCCCTCCTCGATCCAGGTCTGGATCGCGCTCTCGTCGGTGGAGGAGAGCGAGCTGCCGAGGGGCATCTGGCTGCCGCCGCCGCCCACGCTGGCCTGGGTGTCCTGCAGCTTGTGCCAGAGGTAGCTGGCGTCGGTGTCGGAGGGCTCCACGAGGTCCATGGAGCTGACGTCGTCGCTCGCCGTGTCGACGACGAGCGCGTGGCTGGTGTCGAGCCGCAGGTTGCCGGAGCTGCCGCCCCCGGTGTGGCAGCCGGTGCAGCTCGCGTCCCAGATCGCGTAGATCTCCTGGTAGTCGTAGGTGTAGGCGTCGGAGCCGTCGCAGTCCTCGTCGGTGCCGTTTCCGGGGACCTCGGTGGCTGCGGGGTTCACGTCGGCGTCGGTGTCGTCGCAGTCCCCGCCGCCGTAGCCGTCGTGGTCGTAGCCGTCGCCGTCCGCGTCGTAGTCGCTGCTGTCGTCGCAGTCCTGATCCACGCCGTCGTACCAGGTCTCGCTCTCGCCCGGGCTCACGCTGGGGTCGGTGTCGTCGCAGTCGTCGCCGCCGCACGCCTCGTCCTCGTGGCCGTCCGCGTCGACGTCGCAGCTCGAGCAGTCGGTGGTCAGCGAGGCGTCGGTGTCGTCGCAGTCCGAGCTGTTGCGCACCCAGTCGGCGCCGGGATCCTCGCACTGGGTGCGGGTGCTTGCGGCGTCGCCGTAGCCGTCGCCGTCGGCGTCCTCGTACCAGTCGGTCTCGGGGTTGCGGTAG
>CAZSAT010000124.1:0-15845 GCA_964604675.1 uncultured Enterobacterales bacterium | reverse complement strand
TTGCGCACCCAGTCGGTGCCCGGGTCTTCGCACTGGACCTGGGTGCTGTCGGCGTTGCCGTAGCCGTCGCCGTCGGCGTCCTCGTACCAGTCGGTCTCGGGGTTGCGGTAGGCATTGGTGTCGTCGCAGTCGTCGCCGCCGCAGGCGCTGTCGATGTAGCCGTCGCCGTCGGCGTCGTCGGTGCACGACAGGCCCGTGTCGCCGCCGCCTCCGGTGTCGCAGGCCTCGCCCACGCTCGCGTCGGTGTCGTCGCAATCGGAGCTGTTGCGCACCCAGTCGGTGCCCGGGTCTTCGCACTGGACCTGGGTGCTGTCGGCGTCGCCGTAGCCGTCGCCGTCGGCGTCCTCGTACCAGACCGTGTCCGGGTTGCGGTAGGCATTGGTGTCGTCGCAGTCGTCGACCACCTGGTAGCCGTCGCCGTCCGCGTCGTAGTCGTCGGCGCCATCGCAGTCGGCGTCGATGCCGTCGTACCAGGTGTCGGTGCCGCCAGGGTTCACGTCGGCGTCCGAGTCGTTGCAGTCGTCGCCGCCGTAGGTGTCGGCGTCGTAGCCGTCGAGGTCGGCGTCGTAGTCGGAGCGCCCGTCGCAGTCCTGATCGACGCCGTCGTACCAGGTCTCGCTCTCGAGCGGGCTCACCGAGGCATCGCTGTCGTCGCAGTCCTCGCCGCCGCAGGACGCGTCGTCCACGCCGTCGCCGTCGGCGTCGTCGCAGTCGGTGGGACAGGTGTCGTTCTCGGCGCCCGGCGTGCCCTGGTCGCCGGAGCCGAAGGTGCTGGTGGCGCGGCACCAGGCTCCGGCCTCGTCGTTGGCGTCCACGTCGAAGGAGCCCGGGTCGAGCGACAACGAGCCGCCCGCGGCGACCGGCCAGTCCTCCGTCCAGGTCACGCTGTCGAGCGTGCTGCCGCCGGCCCAGAGCGTGATGGTGTCGGCGCTCGCGAGCGGAACGCCGTAGCCGATGGCCAGGTCCAGGCTCACGCCGCCGTTGAGCTTGGCGTCGTCCACGGTGCCCAGCACGGCGAAGGCGCCGGGCGCGACCAGGGCGTGGCCCAGCGTGGCCGTCTGCTTCCTGTGGGCGTCGGTGAGGTTCAACCCCTGCAGATCGATCGTGAGCTCGCTGGCGTTGTAGAGCTCGATCCATTCGCCGTCGCCGGCTTCCGTGGCCTGGGGGGTGTGCAGGATCTCGGTGATCACCAGGTCCCCGACGACCAGGGCGTCCCCCTGCAGCTCGTCGGCGGTGCCGTCGCAGTCGTCGTCGACGCCGTTGTCGGGGTCTTCGTCGGCGCCCGGATGGATCGACGCGTCGCCGTCGTCGCAGTCCTCGGTGGCGGGTGAGCCGTCGCCGTCGGCGTCCACGGGCGAGGTGTCGCCGCTGTCACCGCCCCCGTCGCCGCCATCACCGCCGTCGCCTCCATCGCCGCCGTCGCCTCCATCGCCGCCGTCGCCACCGTCGCCACCATCATCGCTGGGTGTGCCGCTGTCCGCCGATGGGGTCCCGGAGTCGCCGGCCACCGGCCCGGTGTCGTCGGTGGGCGTGAAGCCGCCGTCGCGCTTGCAGGAGGTGACGGTCGCGAGGGCGATCAGCAGGACGAGGCGGGACGGCATGGCGGGCTCCAGACGAGCGCAGGATGCCGCGGATCAGGGCAGGGAGTCGAGCAGCTCCTGGTAGTCGGCCTCGGAGAGCTCCACGTTGCAACCCATCGCATCGGCTTCGGCGCGGATGTCGGCGACCCGCGTGTCGGAGCTTGGGTGGGTGGAGAGGAACTCGGGAATGGCGACCCCCTCGAGGTCCTCGAAGAAGTAGCTGGCGCCGTCGGCCGCCCAGTCGGTGGGGCAGAGGTACTGCACGCTGTAGCTGTCGGCCTCCGCTTCGTTGTCGCGCGAGAAGCCCAGCGCGAGGATGGTCTCGGCGAGCTCGGAGCCTGTGCCGCGGTCGTCCCCCAGCACCACGTCGAGCAGGTACGCCAGCCCGTAGGCACGGGTGAGAAGCTGCGTGGAGTGCCGCGCGTCGGCGTGGGCGATCTCGTGGCCGAGCACGCCGACCAGCGCGTCCTCGCTGGTCAGGAAGCGCATCAGCCCGGTGTAGACCCAGATGTACCCGCCGGGCGCTGCGAAGGCGTTCATCGTGTCGTCGTCGTCGATGAGGTAGATCTCCCACTCGAACTCGTCGGCGTGGGTGACCTCGCCGGTCGCGAGGACCTCGTCCCGGAGCCGGTCGAGGTGGGCGTAGGCTTCGGGGTACTGATCCTCCGAGAGCACCGGGTAGGTCTCGGGGTCGGCCTCGATCTCGGCGAGCACGGACTGGCCCAGCTCGATGTCCTCTTCGATGGTGAAGAGGTTGAGGCCGCTGGTGGCCTCGCAGGCGAAGAGGGTGAGCGTCAGCAAGGAGCCTCCATCCGAAGAAGGTAGCCGCGGTGGTGGGGACTGGCTCGGACGTTGCCGCCGGCCAGGTCTTCACCTCAGCTCGGCGGGATGGTCCCCGGGCCGATCACGAGCTCCAGCCGCTCCATGTCGGGTTCGAGCCTCACCGTGTCGCTCATGCGGTCCCCCGGCCGGGGAAATGCGCCGGTTCCGAAGACCGCGAAGTAGTGCAGCCCCGTGATCAGCTCCGCTTCGGTCTGCACGGGGAAGTCGCCCGTGCGGAGATCGACCAGGCCATAGTCGTCGGGCATCGCACCGTGCGGCGGGCGTCCGCCGGTCTCGACGCGGCGGAAGCCGCCGTAGAACACGCTGCCGGTCTCGCCGTCCGCGGGCGGCGGTTGCAGGTCGACCCACACGGTGAGCATCACCCGCTCCGCCTCGAGCGGCCGCGCGTCCTGGCCCCGGGCGTCGGTGATCTCGACCGGGCTAGGCGCGGGCTCGGGTCCGGGCGCGGTGCAGGCCGGGGCAAAAGCCCGGTAGCCGGTGACGCAGTCGGGTCCCCACTGGTCGGTGCAGCAGCTCGGAAGCTGGTGGCACATCACCTTCCGGACGGTCACGTCGGCGCATTGCTCCCAGCGTGGATCGCCTTGCAGGGCCAGCCAGCAGCAGGGGTCACCGGGAAGGGTGGGTGGGTCCCTTGGCGCCGATGAGCACCCGAGCCACGTCAACAGATGCAGTCCAACCACGTGCATGTCCCTTCCGAGTATGCCCCTTCGTGCCGCGTGGCTCCCGTCTGAAGTACGATGCGCGCATGTCCTCTTCCATCTCGGATGCCCCGGCGCGGTGGTGCCTGGCCCTCGCTACGCTCCTGGCCGGCAGCCACGGGCTGGTCTTCACCTTCGGGTCGGGCTGGCTCACCGGGCGCATGGGCTGGCCGGAGCAGCTGGCTCTGTTGTTGCCGGAGACGGGCGTGATGGCGCTGGCCGCAGCCCTCGGTCTCGCGCTCGTCTGGTCCGGCGGTCCCCAACGGCAGCTGCCGGTGTTCGTCGTGGTCGGCGTGGGAACCTTCGGCGTCAGCGTGCACCAGTGGGCGGTGGTCGCAGGGCTGGCGGCGTCCACCCAGGACCACCCGACCTGGCTCGCGGCCTCCGGGGGCGCGTACACGGTGGTGCTCCTCCTGGTCTGCGTAGCCTTCTGGCGGCTGCGGACCCAGATCGTCTCGTCGGCGTGATCGCCTGGATCGGCGTGGCCGCCGCGGCGACCGGCTGTTCCCTCGCCGACCCCGACGCCGACGTCCGGCGCTTCTTTCCGGAGGTGGTCGCCTACTCGGTCAACTTCGTCACCTTCCAGGACCAGGACCCCGAGGCCTGGTCGGAGCTCGGTCGGCGGATTGGCGGCCTCGATCGACTCTACGAGACCATCGACGTGCCCTACACGCTCTACACGGTCTGGGGGACCGATGCGGTGCTCGGGTACGTGTGGGGGACGAACCAGCGCGGACGCTACAGCAACCTCCAGGTGGTGGCCGTGACCGATCCGGAGCTGGAGCTCCAGGAGGTCTACCTCCAGAAGATCCGCTCGCCGCAGTGGGAGGCCCTGAGCGCCCCCGCGTTCCTCGGAAGCCTGGACGCGTGCTGGCAGGACCAGGAGTGCCGGCTGTCCGACCCCACGGGCGGTGAGGACCGGGAGGACTTCGAGGCGATCCTCCGCGCCATGAAGAAGCTGTGGGGCCTGAGCGAGCTGTTGCTCGTTCCCGGCCGGCCCCCCGCCTGGACCGAGGACAGCGTGGCGGAGTGGATCGCCAACCTCAGGCTCCACGCCCTCGTGCGCGAGGTGGTGGACGGGCCTTCCTACGTGCCGCCCGTTGCCGCTTACCTGCCCTTGGAGGCCCCCGTGGCGGCGGTCTCGGTGGACGGCACCCTGCGCGTGTTCCCCCTGGCGCTCCTCCAGCGCACGCCCGTCGTGATCGACGGCGACGTGGTCGTGTCCTGGTCGTCGACCACCGGCACGGTCAGCGCGCTCCGTGGTCCGGAGATGATCCCGACCCAGGACGTGCTCTTCCGCGCCCGGGTGGTTCGCGACGCGGAGAGCGGCACGGTGTGGTCACCGGAGTTGGCGATGGGGCTCTACGGCGAGCGCGCGGGCCAGCGGCTGGAGCGCCTGGGCGTGGGCGTCACCACCTGGGCCGACGCGCGGCAGCGCTGGCCGGCCGCGCAGGTGGCGGTGGGCCCCTCGGACGCGGTCACACTGGACCTGCACGACGCGGTCGTCAGCCTGCCCGGCCAGGGGGGGTGGCGTTGGGCCGAGCTGCCGGAGGAGCTGCTGGCGGGTGGCGTGAGGATCGAGAGGACGCCGGTGGGGGCCCTGGCGTTCCAGGACGATCGGCTGGTTCCGCTCCTGCTGCTGCCGGAGACCACCTGGCGTGCCCTGTTCCCGAACGATCCGCTCGGCACGCGCTGAGCGGCTGTGAGTGGGTGCTCCCCGAGGACCCATGCTCGCTTCCATCCTCCTCGCCTGCACTGGCGCCGCCCCCGCGAGGCCGCCGAGTGGGCCGACTGCTACGCCATCTCGGTCGACGTGCTGGCCGATCCCGAGGAGACCTTGGCCGAGGGGTGGGGCGGCGAGGACGGCTCGCAGCACGGCTACACGGCGATGGACTCCGCCCGCTACGTCACCTTCCGACAGGACGATGGCTGCGGCGGCGAGGTCAACAAGCTGACCGGCGCCGTCACCGAAGCGGAGTAGCTCAGCGCAGCGCCACCGTGGCGCCGTCGAGCCGGCGCTCCGGGCCCTCGCCGACCAGCTCCCCCGCGACCAACGCCTCCTTGCCGAGGCTGTCGCGCGGGATGATCAGCCCCGTGCCCAGGTCCAGCTCGACGTAGAGCATGGACGTGGGATCCATCAGGTAGAACCAGCACCCCTGGGTGCACACCTGGCCGACCTCGCCGCGGAGCACGGTGGACCCGCGCTCCGGCGCCTCGGCGACGCTGACCGCCTGGGCTTCCAGGTCGGTCACCGCGCGGTCGAGACCGTACACGGTCCAGCCGGTCGTGCAAGCGAGCAGCAGGGCGATCAGTAGATCCTCCGCAGCTCCTCGGATCCCTCGGTGACCACGATGGCCTGGTTGGCTGCGAGGGTGGGGAGCTTCTGCACCGTACCCGATGGCCAGGTGATCTCCACCTCGTCGGCTTGCCCGGCCTTGGCCAGCCCGAAGATCAGGTAGGGCGAGTAGGTGGACGAGAAGCCCTGACCGGCGGCGACCTCCTGGGTCTGCCAGCGGTCCCCCACGCGGACCCGGACCTTCGCGCCGATGGCGTCGCGGTTCGAGGTGGTGCCCCTGAGCCGGAGGTGGAGCCAGGCCATGTCGGTGGTCTGGTTCTCGAGGAAGAGGTCGATGAAGCGGTCGCTGAGCAGCACGCCGCCGTTGTTCAGGAAGAGGTCCGCGTCGCCGTCGCGGTCGATGTCGCCCCAGGTCATCCCGTGGAACTTGCCGTAGTAGTCGGGGTCGTCCAGCGGCGTGATGAGCGTGAAGCGGCTGCCGTCGTTTCGGTAGAAGAGCACCGGCTGGCTGTTGAGCAGGGGGTGGCTGCCGGGCCCGAGCACCACGTCGAGATCGCCGTCGAGCTCGAAGTCGAGGTAGGTCGCGCCCATCACGCTCGCGGGCATCAGGCCCATCTCGGCGGCGACGTTCTCGAAGGTGCCGGTGCCGTCGTTCCGGAAGAGCGCCGGCCCGTGGTAGCCCTGTTCCCAGGGGAGCTCGGTCAACAACCCCTGCACCACGGTCTTCTCGGGGCGGGCGAAGTTGGAGGCGAGGATGTCCATGTCGCCGTCGGCGTCGTAGTCGAAGGCCCAGGCGGCGAAGCCCATGGAGGTGCCGTCCTGCACGCCGGCCTCCGCACCCCGCTCGGTGAAGGTGCCGTCGCCGTTGTTCCGGTAGAGCTGGTTGGGCGCGGTGAAGCCGGAGCCCGGCACGCCGCCGTAGGGCGGCGAGAAGGTGTTCACGAACACATCGGGCCAGCCGTCTCCGTCGAAGTCGCCGACGGCCTGCCCGACCGCCGTGGCCACCATCGAGGTGTCGATTCCGGCCGACGCGCTCACGTCCTCGAACCGGAAGCCGCCGGTGTTGCGCAGTAGGCGCACGGTGCCGCCCATGGTGCCCGTCACGCTGAGATCGACCAGGCCATCCTTGTCGAAGTCGAGCGCTGCGGCGCCGCACGAGTTCTGGCCCATCAGCTCGGCGCCCGACCCGTCGGAGCGGTCGCTGAAGTTGCCCTCACCGTCGTTCTCCAGCAGGCGGTTGGGGCCGGGCATGAACCATGCGGCCTGGGTGAGGTAGAGGTCCACGTCGCCGTCGTTGTCGAAGTCGGCGGCGACCATGCCGGGGGGGGTGTTGTGCACGTCGGCGAGGGCCTCGTCCGGGGTGAGCACGAAGCCCGTGCCGACCTCGTAGAGGTACTTCTCGGGGTTGGAGAAGGCGCCGTTGGCCACCAGATCGAGGAAGCTGTCGCCGTCGAGGTCGACCATGGCGGCCGCCCCGGCGAGCTGCCAGCGGCGGATGCCCAGGCGCTCGCTGATGTCGGTGAACATGAACGCGTCGCGCTCCCAGCCGACGTGCTCGCCGAAGGTGAACAGCTCGGCGCGCTCCTCCTCGGACCCGGGCACGGCGGCCAGCGCGGAGGCCAGCCAGAGCCGGGTCTCGACGTCGGGGTGCAAGAGCAGCGCGGCGCGCAGGAACGGCACCGCCTCGGCGTAGCGCCGGTACCGGTAGTGGAGCGAGCCCAGGTAGAAGTTCACGTCGAAGTTCTCGGCGAACCAGGCCTCGTCCTTCCACCGCTCGCCGTAGCGCAGCGCAGCCTCGTCGAAGCCGATGTGGATCAGCCCCACGATGGCGTTGCCCTTGGCGCTGGCGTCGCCCTCGAGCTCCGCGAGGCGTTGGTCGAGCTCGTCGAGCAGGGGTTGCTGGTCGTCCCTGCTGATGATGCCGACCCGGTAGAGCTCGCTCACCGCCCAGAAGTTGACCTTGCCGTCCCGGAGGATGCCGCCCACCGGGTCTTCTTCGTAGGCCTCCTTGGTGGCGACCAGCATCATGCTCGGAGGCTTGGTGCGGATGTCGTACCGGTCGTTCAGCGTGTCGCGGGTGGCGAAGTTGTCCCACGCGCTGCGGGCCTGGGCGACTGCGCTCCGGTCGGGCAGAGGCTGGATGGCCGGGATGTCGGGATCGAGGGGCAGCTGCGGCACCGTCGATTCGGCGGGTGCCACCGACGGCGGCTGCAGCGCGTCGACCTCGGCGGGCGGGGGCGGGGAGGTCTCGGGTGCGCCGTTGCAGGCGAGCAGGAAGAGCCACATGCCGCGAGTGTCGCACGTGGATCACACCAGGCGGCCCTCGTGCATCCGGAAGCTCTGACGCAGCTCGGAGCGGTCGGCGACCATCGGGTCGTGGGAGACGATGATCGCGGTCGTGCCGACCTGCTCGCAGAGCTGGAAGAGGTGGTCGAGGGTGGCGCTGCGGGCCGCGGGGTCGAGGCTCGCGGTGGGCTCGTCGGCCAGAAGCAGCGTGGGCCGGTTCGCGAAGGCTCGCGCGAGCGCCACCCGCTGCCGTTCGCCGCGGGAGAGCACCCGTGCGGCCGCATCCAGTCGGTCGGACAAGCCGAGCGGCTCGAGCAGGGCGGCGGGGTCGAGCGGGCTGGGTCCCCGCTGCACGAGCCGCAGGTTCTGCTTTACGGTCAGGCTCTCGATCAGCAGGATCTCCTGGAAGACGAGCCCCACATGGGCGAGGCGCCAGGCCGCCGCGTCGCCAGCCACCGGAGCACCGCGGAAGTGCAGGGCGCCCGCATCGGCCGGGGCCAGGCGCCCGAGCACGTGGATCAGCGTGCTCTTGCCCGATCCCGACGGTCCGGCGACGAGGGTGTGCTCTCCCTCCGAGACCTCCAGGTCGAGCCCGCGGAGCACCGGGTGGTCGCCCCACCGCTTCTCGATGCCGTGCGCCGCCAGCATCAGAGCACCCTGGAGCTGTCGGGCACGGACGCGCGCACGCGGTACAGCGCGGGGAGCGTGGCCAGCACGCCCAGGCCCACGGCCGCTGCGACCATGCCCCAGGCGCTGGCCGCGTCGAGCAGGATCAGGTTGCCCTTCGGCTCGTAGGGCAGGTAGCCGATGAGCAGCCGGCTCGACCACAGGCCCAGCGCGCTCGCCGCCCCGAGGCCCGTGGTGGTGCCGG
This sequence comes from uncultured Enterobacterales bacterium, assembly GCA_964604675.1. GTDB lineage: Bacteria > Myxococcota_A > UBA796 > UBA796 > CAJQPC01 > CAZSAT01. The sequence continues at coordinate 7,271 of CAZSAT010000124.1, read as the reverse complement.
CGAGCACCAGCAGCAGGGTCTCGGTCAGCGCCGCGGCGGCCAGGAAGCGGAACGGGAGGCCGATCGCGCGCAGCAACAAGAGCTGCCGGTGGTCGGTGAGCGCGCGGAGCAGCGCCGCGTTCAGGAGGACCAGGGCGGCCAGCACGGCGAGGAAGCCTGCGAGGAGGTTCACCACGTCGCGCAGCTGATCCATCGCCAGCCGGAGGGCCTCGACGACCTTGTCGAGGGCGATCACCTGGAGCTCGGCTTCGTCGTCGTAGCGTTGCCTCAGGTCGGGGAGCAGGTGGCGCCGGTCCGGATCGATGCGGATGCCCACGCCGGTGAGGCGGTCGCCGAGCTCGAAGAGCTCCTGCAGCGCCCTGAGCTCCATGAGCACCGTGCCGTCGAGCTGCGTGCCGGTGCGCTCCAACACGCCGAGCACGGGCAGCCGCGTGTCGGTGCCCGGCACGTTCCACGCGTCGCCGGGTCGGCGCGCCTCGAGCTCCGCGGCTTCGAAGCCCAGCACCACGCCTGGGCCCGCGTCCAGCCAGGCGCCGCTCGCGAGCTCCAGGCCCTGGACGGCGGCCAGGCTCGGCTCGACGCCCTTCATCAGGATCATGCCGCCGGGGCTGGCCGGATCCCGCACGGGGTGGATGAGCTGGGGGTGCACGCTCGTGACCGCCGGCTCCTGCTCGAGGCGCGCCACGACCGCCGGCTGCATGTAGCGCAGGCCCACGCCGCCGCGGAGCATCAGCGTGGCCGCCTCGTAGGGGCAGCCGCGCGCCGTGACCAGCAGGTCGAAGCCGAGCTTGTCGACATCCCGACGGACCGCCTGCTCGTACCCGCGCACGAAGCCCAGCAGCGTGGCGACGAGGAAGGCGGCGACCGCGACGCCGCCCAGGGTGGCCCCCGAGATCCAGGGTCGGTGCCGCAGGTTGGCGAGGGGCCAGACGAGGAAGCTCACCCCGTCGGGCTCTGCTCTTCGAAGAGCACGAGGTGTTCGTCGACCATGCGCTGGAGCACCGACTCGCGCGCGCCCTGGGCGGCCAGCTCCCCCCACGAGCGCCCGTCCAGGTCCTGGGCGAGCGCCCACGCGTCGTCGTCGAGCGGGTGGATGTTGCGGCCCAGGAGCCAGCTCGAGGTGCTGGAGAACACGGGCCGGTCTTCGTCGAAGCTCACCCCGCGCACGGGCTGCAGGGTGTGGCTGGCGCCGTCGATCAACCAGCTCTCGGCGAGCTGCCCGTTCAGGAGCGGCACCACGTGGGCCGCGAGGGTGTCGGTGAACTCCTTGCCCGCGATGCGCTGGGTGCCGTCGAGGGCGGCGGTCATCTCGTCGACGGGATGCTCCACCTGATCCATGAACTGCATGTACATGTGGATCTGCTTCCGCAGAGCGGGGTGCGGGTTGGCGGGCAGGGTGTTGACCAGGAAGCAGAAGGCCTGGCTGGCGCCCACGTTCTCGCCGAGGTTGAGCACCTTGCGGGCGCGCCAGAACATGTCCTCGGACCTGCCCTGGCTGTTCCCCGCGTAGAAGTAGTGCAGGAAGTCGCGGGTGACCTCGTACATCCGGCGGTAGTTCGCCGTGTAGAAGGCGCTGGCCGCTTCTTCGCGCTCCGGCTGCTCGATCGCGGTGTGGATGCAGACGCTGGCGGAGTAGCCCGCGAGCATCGCCATGGTCGCGCCGCTCGAGAGCAGGGGGTCGAGGAAGGCCGCGGCGTCGCCCGCCAGGAACCACCCCGGACCCGAGGTGCGGTCGCAGGTGTAGGCCCAGTCCTTGATCGCGCGCATCTCCGTGATGGGGGTGGCCTGGTCGCCCATCAGCTCCTGCATCATCGGGCTGGCGGCGAGCGCCCGCGCGTAGAACGCCTCGAGCCCCAGCTCCCGGTACTCGTCCTTGAACTCCTGGCCGCTGACCAGGCCGACGTTGGCGTCGCCCAGCGCCTTGCCGTCCATCGGGATGTACCAGAACCAGCCCCATGGGTTGGACTCGATGAGCACATGGCCCGCGCGGTGGCCCTCGGGCCCCTTGGTCCCTTCGTAGTACCGGTAGAACGCCACCTGCCGCATGCGTTCGTCGTACAGGCGCTCGGTGACCTGCTTGCCGAGCACCGAGTCGGGTCCGGAGGCGTCGACCACGAAGCGCGCGCTCACCGTGGTGCTGCTGCCACCCTGGGGTGTGACCCGGACCCCGGTGACCCGCTCGCCCTCGAGCACGGGAGCGTCGACCTTCCAGCCGCGCCGCACGTCGACCCCGCGCCGCTGGGCGTGGCGCAGCAGCAGGTCGTCGAAGATCTCGCGATCGACGTGGTAGGCGTAGGGGTAGGGCAGGAAGGGGTTGTTCGAGAAGAGCACGTCCCACGGCTCGCGGGACTTGCCCCACACGAAGGTGCCGCCGGTCTTCTTCGCGAAGCCCTGGGCCTCCACCTCGTCGATGAGTCCGAAGTCGTCGAGGATCGGCATCATGCTCGGCAGCAGGCTCTCGCCCACCCGGTGCCGCGTGCCGGGTTCGCGGTCCATCAGGCACACGGTGTGGCCCCGCATGGCCAGGTAGGCGGCGCAGGTGGAACCCGCGGGCCCGCCACCGATCACGATCACGTCGAAGTCGCTCATCCAAGCCTCGCCAGGTACGCGTGGTAGCCCAGGTAGCCCAGGGGCTGCGCGCTGATCAGCGTTCGGCTCGAGGCGCCGAAGAGCTCCGTCCACTCATGGTGAGGCAGGATGCGACCGTTACCGATCAGGTGATGGATCAAGACATTGGCCTGCGCGTACAGCCAGTCCGCGTCGTCGATCCGGCCGCGGTCGGCCTCGGGGAGGCGCGGTTGCTCGAGCGCCAGGACGGACCAGCCATCGAGGTGATCGGCGAGCTCGTCGAGCAGCTTCGCCACGCGGTGCGCTCCCTGGGCCGCGAGCTCGTGGAAGTGCACCGAGAACAGCAGGCCGCCGGCCGGGAGGTTCGCCGCCCAGCTGGCCGGGTCGAACACGTCGGCCTCGATCCAGGAGATGGCGGGGTCCGCCGCACGTCGGTCGGCCTGGTCCAGCGCGCGGCGGCTGCGGTCCAGTCCGATCCGAGCGCCAGGCAGGTCCTCCAGCAGACCCGTGGTCACTCCGACCTCCAGGACGGCGCTCGGCCGGAGCTCCTGCACGATCGCCTGGACGCCTGGAGCGAAGCGCGCACCCACCTTGTACACGCCCTCGGCGGCCGCCTGCCCGTGGCGGCTGACCTGTTCGCCGCGCAGCATGCGGCCCACGCCCTCCCAGACGGGGCCGTAACCCCCGACACGGACATCGAAGAAGTTGATCCGCTCGCCTCGACCGTAGCGCTCGAGCACGGTGACTCCGAACGCACTCACGCCCCAGCCCAGCTCGCTCCGCACCAGCAGGTCGTCGACCCCGTGCACGTAGTCCAACACCGCTTGCAGGACGGACTCGGAAAGGGCGAGCCTTCCGGCGATCTCGGGGGTGGTGAGCGGTCCGTCGCGCCTCAGCAGCGTGAACACGCCGGCCTGGCTCAAGTGGAAGAGCAGCTGGGCCTCGACGTAGAATGCAGCTCGCTGGTGAAACCAGTGCTCGGCTTCCCTGGACACCTGCTGATCTTAGCGAGTCAGCATCGGGAGAGCGCCCCGTGAGGGACTCCGACGACCGCCACGACCTGCAGATCGACGAGGCTTATGGCCGCGCGCTGGGGCGGGTGCCGTTGCTCACGCCGGAACAGGAGGTCACGCTGGGCCGCCTGGTCCAGGAGGGCGGGGACGGGGCGCACGCCGCCAAGCAGCAGATGATCCAGGCCAACCTGCGGCTCGTGGTGAGCATCGCGAAGCGGTACGCGGGCATGCACATGACCATGGAGGATCTGGTCCAGGAAGGGAACCTGGGGCTCATCCGCGCGGTCGAGAAGTTCGATCCCGAGCGCGGGGTGCGCTTCGCGACCTACGCGTCGCTCTGGATCCGGCAGAAGATGCTCAAGGCGCTCCAGAAGGCGCACACCATCCGGCTACCGAGCCACCGGCACCAGGAGGTGATGCAGATCCGCAGCCTCCAGTCGGAGATGCTGAAGGTGCTCGGCCGATCGCCGACCCACGAAGAGATCGCCGCCGAGCTGCACCTCACCGTGGAGCGCGTTCGTCGGCTGCTCGCGGCGGCGCAGGAGGCTGTCAGCCTCGACACCCCCATCCAGCAGGCCGAGGGATCCACCCTGGCCGAGGTCCTGGAGGACGTGAACGCCGACGACCCGTCGGTGCTCGTGGCCGACCTGCGCACCCGCGCGGCGGTGCTGGCCGAGATCGCCCTGCTTCCCGAACGGGAAGCCCACGTGCTCCGGCTCCGCTTCGGCCTGCTCGACGGGGAGCGGCGCACGCTGGAGTCGATCGCCCAGGACTACGGACTGACGCGTGAGCGCATCCGCCAGATCGAGATCCGCGCGATCCGGCGCCTGAAGAGCGCGATGAAGCGGGACGGGCGGATCTGAGGGGGCGGCGCAGGCGCCGCCTGGACCTCCCCGCTTCCCTGGCCCTTCGGGCGGGAAGCGGGGCGCATTCTTTCCTGAGGGGGCGCGCCGTTGGCGCGCTGCCCCCCTACCAGGGCGCCTGGCCGCCTTGCAGGTCCTGGCCTTCGGGCGGGAAGCGGACGCAAGCCTATTGGCCGTGCCGTTCGCGCACCGCGCGTCGGATCGCGGCTTCGATGCGTGCCCAGAGCTCGTCGGGCCGGAGTGCGTTGCCCGTGGCGAGCTGCCACCCCACCATCGCTGCCGAGCTGGACGACGCGATCACGTCGGGCACCACCGGGATGCCGCGTCGGGCGAGCACCTGCCGGGCGCCAACCGTCAGCCCGAAGTTGCTGCCCTCGATCACCGCGGCCGCCCGGACGGTCTCGGCCTCTGCCGCGTCCACGCTGTTGGACGCGGCCGCCAGCACCAGCACATCGCACGCGCACCCGAAGAGCTCGCGAGCCGGTCCTGCCCGGACCTCCAGCGGGCCGCTCGGGTCCGGGTCGGGCGCCCACCCGTCGAGATCGCTGGCGGCCACCACCCGCGCCCCGGCGTGCCGAAGCCGCCACGCCGATCCGGCGCCGACCACGCCCCACCCCTGCACCGCGACCCGTAGCCCGGCCACGCTGCCCAGGAGCTCCTGCGCAGACCACAGCACGCCGAGCGCGGTCATCCGCTTCCGGTAGCCAGCCAGGTCCCGCAGCCGGCCGGGGGCGGACGGGTGCTCCGCGCGGATCGGGGCGAGCTGATCGAGGCCCACCGAGCGGTACAGGCCGTCGATCAGCGCGTTGGTCGCCCCCATGTCCTTGCCCAGCACCACCCTCGAGCCCAGCAGGTGGCGGGCCCGGCGGGCGAGCTCCGCCAGGGCCTCGGGGGCCTCCTCGGGTGTGGCGACCACCCCGGCCTTGGCGCCGGCGACGGGGATCCCGTGGACCGCGAGCTTCTGGTCCATCGCACGGGCGAGCCCCACGACCTCGTCGCGGCTGACGGTGGGGGTGATGCGCGTGCCGCCGAACGCGAGGGGCGCTTCGGGGTTCGCGAGCGCCAGCCACCCGACCCCGAGGTCCAGCACCTTCACCGCTGGACGCCGATCGCGTCGAGCAGGTCGAAGAGCTGCCGGAGCGCGGGCTCGGAGCGCTCGCCGAGCGCCGCGTGGAGCTCGGTGTAGGTCACCGCGGCGGCGCCTTCGTCCAGGAAGCGGCGGAGGATCGGCTCGTCTGGCAGCTCCGCCCGGAAGCGCGGGGTGGGGGCCAGATAGTCCCGGACGCGCCAGGCCTCGCCCGCCACGTGCAGCGTCTCGTCCCCGACGTGCACGAAGGCCGGCTCGAGCTGGCGGACAGTGGCCAGCACGGGCTTGTCGGCCGCACCGAGGTGCACGGCGCGCAGCTGGTCGCCCCAGCGCTCGTGGCAGTGCGCGATCCGCTGGCGGACGAGGTGGGGGTAGAGGCCGCGCCCCCGCCAGGGCCGCCGCACGAAGCACCGCGCGATGACGGGGAAGCCCTCGTGCGGGAAGGTGGCGTGGACCCGCTCGGCCACCGTGCCGATGGCGACCGCTTGCCCCTCGGCCACCCAGGTGAAGAGGGTGAAGGGCCGGAAGCGCTGCGCCCGAGCCAGCAGCTGGTCCACCAGCTCGGCCGACGGCGCGCCGGCCAGCTCCGCGAGCAGCGTGCGCCAGGAGTGGCCGCACGGCTCCGCGGCCAGCTCGGCCAAGAGCGGGGCCAGCAGCTCGGCGTCGACCTCGGTCGTGGCGCGGGGCAGCTCCATCGGCTCGCAGCCTATCCCGTCACGCGATCTCGACCTCGACCGTCATGCCCCCGTTGTAGGGGATGCGGTCCGCGGGCCAGTCACCGTCGGTCGCGGCGCCGCTCGACGCGGTGGCGCGGACCTGCACGCTGTACACCCCAGGGCTGTCGGGCTCCCAGACCCACCGCCAGGTGCTCCAGACGTTCGGGCCCCCCGCGTAGGTGAGCTCGGCCGGCTCCCACGCGCCGTCGTCGACCCGGACCTCGACCGACGCGATGGGGTCGCTGCCGGCGAAGGCCTTCCCGATCACCCGAATGCGCTCGCCGTCGATCAGAGCGAGGTCGACCGGCGCCACGATCAAGGCTTGCACGCCGAGGTCGCGCGCCAGGGGGTCGCTGTCTTCGTGCAGCTTCCCGCTCGCCGCCCAGGCCTTGATGATCGAGGCCCACCAGAGCTCCAGCTCGTCGTCGATGAAGTCGATCGCGGTGAGCTGCTTGGGGTTGAGCCAGCCGAAGTGGCCGGGCGCGAGGAGCCGCACGGGGTAGCCGTGGTCGAGCGGCAGCGCGTCGCCGTTCATGCCCCACACCAGCCAGAGGCCCCCCAGCTCGTCCAGGGGCACCGAGGTCTGCATCAGGTCGGCGCACGTGAAGGCGATGTGCCCCGCGCCCGACCAGTCCGCCTCGATCACGCCCAGCGCCGTGAGCACCTCGGTCAACGGCCGGCCCTGCCAGACGGCGTTGTCCATCGCCTGCGCCGCCGGACGGGACTCGATGCACTGGAGCGTGAGCTCGATGTCGAGGGCTTCGAGGGCTTCGAGCGCCTCCAGGTCCAAGGCCGCGATCTCGGTGCCGGCGCGGGCCACGGCCAGTCGCCAGCTCTCGTCGATCGTCATGGGCTGGCTGAACCAGGTGACGAAGAACGCGGAGTTCGCCGTGACCGCCGGGACCGACTCTTCCCCCAGCACGGGCTCGGGTTCGGGGGAGCTCTGCGAGTCGGTCGAGGTCGCGTGGGGCGCGCGGGTCGGCGCGCAGCACTGCACCCGCTGCGGAGATCCGGTGGAGGGCCA
>CAZSAT010000123.1:0-19785 GCA_964604675.1 uncultured Enterobacterales bacterium | reverse complement strand
GGTCTTCGACTCATCCTCCATCACCCAGGGCCGGTCCTTCGCGAGCGCTTGTGAAGTCGCGAATCGCCATCTCCGCGACACGGATGCGTTTCGCTTCGTGGTCGATGTACACGCCGCCAGGATGTTCGACATCCGCCCCCTTCCCCTCACCGCGGCGGGTGACGACCTGGACCTGCCCGACCCGGAAGGCGAGGAGGCGCCCGGGGAGGCCGAGGGCGTGCGGCTGGAGCTGCTGGACGACGACGAAGCGGTTCGCGTCAGGGACCGCAGCCGAGTGGCCCGCTGGAAGGACAAGCTGTTGGACCTCACCTTGCGGAACAGCTTGCTCAACTTCCGCCCAGGCAAGCGGGCGGTCTCCCTGGCCGCGCTCGATGTTGGCGCCATCGAGGACACGTTGGCCGTGGGGCACACCCTGGGCGTCGTCCCACGACCCAGTCGCACCTCGGGAAGGGACGAGGGGCTCATGGAGACCCAGACCGGCATCGTCTTGGATGACGCCTGGGTTCAGCAGCGTTGGGACAGAGGCGAGCTGGTCGCGCAGCACACCGAGGCGGACCTGGCGAAGCGCATGCTGGAGCTGTACCGCTATGCGCGCTCTGCGATGGAAGAGACCGGCACCGTGTCGGTCTATCTGGCGGTCGGTTTCATGCGTTGGCAACAGAGCGCGTCGGACCGGGAGCGCCTCGCGCCCTTGCTCCTCGTGCCCATCACCATCGAGCGCGGCACCGGCACCCGGCCATTCCGCATCCAGGCTGCCGAGGACGACACCCGCGTCAACATCACCCTGCTGAAGCTGCTGGAGAAGGACTACGGCCTCGTCGACACGCGTCTGGAGACACTGCCCGAGGATGAGGCGGGTGTGGACGTGCCGTTGGTGTTGCAGCGTTTCCGCAAGCTGGTCCTGCCTCAACCGGGGTGGGAAGTTGTCGAGACCTGCTCACTGGCGCCCTTCACCTTCACCAAGTTCCTGATGTGGAAGGACCTGGAGGACAACAGCGAGCTCCTGCTCCAGAACGACGTGGTTCGTCAGATCTTCCACGGGGGCGAGACCGCGTTCCCCGTCGTGGAACCCTTCCTCGACGAGTCAGATCTGGACGCCAAGAACCGGCCGCAGGACCTGCTGACCGTCTTGGACGCAGACCCCACCCAGCTCTCAGCCATCGTCGGGGTGAGCCAAGGCAACAGCTTTGTCCTGCAGGGTCCGCCCGGCACGGGCAAGTCCCAGACCATCACGAACGTCATCGCACAAGCTCTGGCCGAGGGCAGCACGGTGCTCTTCGTGTCGGAGAAGATGGCGGCGCTGGAGGTGGTGCATCGCCGATTGGCGGCGGTCGGCCTGGGTCCCTTCTGTCTGGAGCTCCACTCTCACAAGGCCAGCAAGCGCTCGGTGATCGAGCAGCTGCGGTCGGCCAGGGCGGCAGCCGGGGCGGCTGAACCCGAGCAGTGGCTGGAGCAGGCACGATCGCTGGAGCAGCACCGCGACCGGCTCAACGAGTACGCCGCGCTCCTGCGGGGTCCCTCGGGCTTCGGCCCATCCGCTCACGGGGGGCTGAGCGCCCTCATCGGTGTTCGCGAGGCGCCCGAGCTGACCCTCGACAGTCAGCCGCTCACGCGGCAACGCTGGCTGGCCGTGAGCGGCGCCATCACCCAGCTGGAGGTGGCTGGACGGGATGTGCCGATTCCCTCTCGGCATCCATGGCGCGGCTGTCGGCGGGCGGAGTGGTCTCCGCGATGGCAACGGGAGCTGGTCGACACCCTCGCCAAGCTCGAGATCTCAGGAACCAAGCTTTCGAGGGCGACCGGTGAGTTCACGGCGCTGATCGAGCTTCCAGGTGGACAGGACCACTCGTCCCTCGAAGCCCTGATCCGGCTCGCCGAAGCGATGGCTACCAGTCCGATTCCACCTCGTGAGCTGGTGGAGGGAAACCAACAGGCGATCGAGGCCCGCATCGGTGAATGGTCTGCCCAGCTCGAGGAGCGGTCTTCCTTGTGGGGCCAGCTGTCGGCGCGGTACGAGACAAGCCTGCTCGAACGCGACTTGACCGCCCTGCACGGGAGCTTCGCGAAGTGGGCTGACGCCTTCTTCCTGTTGGCGTTCTTCATGCTCTGGTCTAGTCGCGCCGCCGTAAAGGTCTTTGCGCGCACCGCCCTGGCGTCGAACGCAACGTTGCTTGAGGACTTGACGGCCGCACGACGAATCCAGGGCCTGGACAGCAGGCTGACGGCCGCTCCCGCACCGGATCTGCTTGGCCGGGCGTGGAGGGGGACAGACACCGAGCCCGGGCGAGTGCGCGAGCTGATGGAATGGGCGGGTCGAGCCCGCCGCGCAGTCATCGCCGTGGCTCCCCTGCCTGATCAGAGGGCAACGAGGGAGCGCCTCCGCGGCCTGGTGACCGAGGACGCGACGCTGTTTCAGGTTGGCAATCCGGCGAATGCCGCGTTGACGGCCTTCCAGGACGCTCACCAGGAGTACACGGAGCTGCTTCGACTCGCGGAGCTGGAGCTAGGCCCCCTCGGCATGACGCTGGACGAAGTCGGCTCCCGCGCCCGTAGTGCGACCGGGAACCCTGAAGATCTGAGCGCTTGGTGTGCCTGGGTTCGCGCCGCTACGGATGCACGCAACCACGGGCTGGGCCCCGCCGTCGACCAGCTGGAGGCAGGCTCGCTCCGTATCGAAGACCTGGGTGGCGCCATCCGGCGGGCTCTGCTCATGGACTGGTGGGAGGAGCTGCTGGAGCGGGAGCACAAGCTGGCGCGGTTCCGTGGGACCGACCACGAGGCGCTGATAGCGCGCTTCGGCCAGCTCGAGGCCGACTGGACCGGCATCGCACGGGCCCTGGTCAGGGCGCGTATCGCCAAGCGCATTCCGGACGCCGACGCCCCAGGGGAGATGCGCATCCTCGAGCGGGAGCTCCAGAAGAAGAGGCGCCACAAGCCGCTGCGGGTGCTCTTCCGGGATGTCCCGACGATCATCCGGGCGCTCAAGCCCTGCATGCTGATGAGCCCGCTATCCGTCGCCAAGTACGTCGCTGCCGGGGGTGAGCCCTTCGACCTCGTCGTCTTCGACGAAGCCAGCCAGATCCCTCCCTGGGATGCCATCGGCGCCATCGCACGTGGCCGGCAGGTGGCAGTGGTAGGCGACTCTCGACAGCTCCCGCCCACGTCCTTCTTCAGCCGAGAAGACGACGACGATGGGGACGAAGAAGACCTGGAGGATCTGGAGAGCATCCTGGACGAGGCCATCGCGGCCCGCCTTCCGCAGCTGAGCCTGGGCTGGCACTATCGCAGCCGCCACGAGTCGCTGATCGCGTTCTCGAACCACCACTACTACGACAACCGGTTGAACACCTTCCCCTCTCCGGAAGAGACGGTGGCCGGTCTCGGGGTGCAGTTCCGAAGGGTCGACGGCCACTACGACCGGGGGCGGTCCCGCACAAACCCGCGGGAGGCGCAAGCCATCGTTGAGGAGGTGGTGCAGCGACTCAACGACCCGGATCGAGCCTCGACCTCCATCGGCATCGTGACCTTCAACAGCCAGCAGCAGCGACACATCGAGGATCTGCTCGACCTTGCCCGCCAGCGGCACCCGGCCATCGAGGCTTTCTTCACCGACGCCGTGCTGGAGCCTGTCTTCGTGAAGAACCTGGAGAACGTCCAAGGCGACGAGCGCGACGTCATGATGTTCAGCATCTGCTACGGGCCTGATGCGGGCGGCCACATCACCATGAACTTCGGGCCACTGAATCGGCGCGGGGGGGAGCGGCGCTTGAACGTGGCCGTCACTCGGGCGCGAGAGGAGCTGCTCGTCTTCTCCACCTTGACGGCCGATCACATCCGCCTGTCGAGCACACGCTCGGTGGGCGTCAAGCACCTTCGGGCGTTCTTGGACTACGCGCGCCGCGGTCCCATCGCCATCCAGGAGGCGATCAGCGTGGCGCCGACGGAAGACACCGACTCCCCCTTCGAGGATGAGGTGCGCGCGGTGCTCCATGCGCGCGGGTGGGAGGTCCACACCCAAGTGGGCTGCTCCGGCTACCGCGTGGACCTGGGCGTGGTCGATCCCGAGCGACCCGGACGGTACCTCCTGGGCGTGGAGTGCGACGGCGCCACCTACCACAGCAGCGCCAACGCGCGTGCCAGAGACCGCCAGCGTCAGGGCGTGCTGGAGTACCTGGGCTGGACCATTCACCGCGTGTGGTCTACAGACTGGTGGCACCGGCAGAGCCTGGAGATCGACCGACTGGAAGCGGCTCTCGAGGCCGCAGGACGGTCTCCGCTTGCGCCGAGGAACCAGACCAACGAGCAGCTCGTGCTACCCGAGCCAGAAGAGGTCCAACCCGTGGTTCAAGCCTCTCGAGCTCCACAGAACCCACCGAACGCGATCCCATACGAGAGCGCCTCCGTGGTGCTGCTCGGAACATCGGAGCAGTTCTACGAGCCGCGAGCCCGAGTTCAGATCGCCGAGCGCCTGCAGGCCATCGTGGCGGTGGAGGGTCCCGTGCACGTGGACCGTGCGGCAAGAATCCTGGTCGCTTGCTGGGGCATGGCGCGAGTCGGTCGCACCCTTCGCAACACCATCGCTGACGCGCTGCGGGTCTGCCCCGGTGTGAAGCGCATCGGCGATTTCTACTGGCTGGCCGATGTCGCCCTTGCGGACTGGGAGTTCTTCCGCCAGCCCGCCGACGGCGACCGCCGGTCCCCAGCGGAGATCCCGGCCGAGGAGTGGGCCGCCGCGGCCCTGTGGGTAGTGCGTCGGGCTCGCTCGCTGTCTCGCGATGAGCTCGAGCGGGAGACAGCGAAACTCCTGGGCTTCGCTCAACTCGGCCGAAAGGTCCGTGCGGGCGCGGGTCGTGGAGTCGACCACCTGGTCGGCAGGGGCGCGATCGCGGCGGAAGACGGCCGGATTCGGTTGCCGTAGCGAGAAGCCTGCCAGCCTCAACACCGCGTTGGGGATCCGGCCTCAGGCAAAGGCAGCGCGGCCTCCAACGCCGCGGCCCACCGTCCGTCCAGGATCACGGTCTCCTGCTCCAACCAGAGCCCCTGCTCCACCAGCTCGGAGACCCACTCGGGCGCATCCGCCGGCAGTGCTGTCTCCGGCCACTGCTTCCGCTGGCCACGCGTCTCGATGAACTCCTGCCAGAAGTCGGGCACCAACCAGCCGATCCCAGGTCGCCAGCGTCGGAGGTGCTCGACGATCGCCACGCCGTTGGGATCGAGGTCACCGAAGTGCACGACGGGCACCTCGCCCAGCTCTTGCAGCACGACCCGCGCGATGCGCGTGTTCCAGCCCGGAACGTGCAGCACGAGCACATCCTCGGGGACGGCCGCATCCTGGAAGGTGCCCAGGTTCTCCACCGTGAGCACGGCGCGGGGCGGCACGCCACCCAACCGCGCCCCATCACGGAGTCCGCGATCGGTGAGCAGGAGCTCGCCGAGAAGATCCGCCAGCGCCCGTGCCTCGTAGACCTCGCCACCCTTGACCACGTGGAGCCCCCGGCTCGGCCTCACGCGCACGAGGCCGTCGTCGGTGAGGTCCACGTCGTCCAGGACGACCCGCTCGAACGGCCCCAGCCGTGACTTCGCATGCCTGCCCACCAACGCGGCGGCGGTCCTGCGGTTCATCCGATCCGGCAGGTCCGCCTCCTCGGCTGCAGTGATTCGATCGAGCTGGGCGAGCCGAGCTATGCCCTTCGGCGTCGGGTCGAGTCCGTTGTGTTCGAGCCGTACTGCCTCCTGGCGCCAGCTCGGCCAGGCGCGGTCCAGCGTCTCGGCCACTTCTTCTCGCACGCGCGGGTCCAGCAGGAGCACCTTCGCGCGGGTGGCCCTGCGGCCCCAGCCGAGGCTGCTCAGCTCGGTCCACGCCGCGTGCTGACGCTTCCGGTGCCGCAGCTCACCCCTGACCAACAGCTCCAGGAGGGCCACAGCGTGGTCGTGTTCGCTCCAGAAGCTCATTGAGCGGCCCGGATGGCCCGCCGGCCAGACACCCGCACCACCCAGCTTCCGTCGGTGTCGCGCTTGCGCTCGAGCACGTAGGTGGTGTTGCCGGCGACCGTCGCCACTTCGGGGGCTGCGATGAGGAGCTGCAGGTCCAGGGAGCCACAGAGGTCGAACAGGGTCGCCAGGTTGACCTGGTCGAGGCGCGTGGCCTCGTCGAGAAACAGGAGGCGCAGCGTCCCCGTGTCCCGTCGTGCCCGCAGCAGGTTCGCCTCCCGCTCCCAGGCCGTCAGCACCACCATCATGATCGCGGCTCCCACGCCGATCGACTCGCCGGTCGACATCTCGTTGCCCTGGGCGCGCTCCCACGCCTCGCCCCCACGCCGGCGAACCTCGACGCGAAGTCGGATGTACTCCCGGTAGTCGAGCAAGCGACGCCCACCCTCCCGGCGCCCGCCGTGCCGCTGGAAGAGCTCGTCGAGGGCCTCCTCGATCGGCACGTCGGGCCGGAAGAGGAGCTGTTGGTCATCGGGAGATGACAGCGCGTCGAGCACGTCCTTCATGCGCTGGTCGCGCTCGCTCTGGACGCGGATCTCGGCGATGCTGCCGAAGCCGACCCCGCGAAGGTCTCGGTTGAGCCGGTTCAGCAGGTTCGACACCTTCCTCAGGCGCCCCTCGATGGCGCGGGCGACGTCCCGGGAGTCGCCCCGCAGCCGATGCTCATCGCGCTCGAGCCGGTCGCCCAGGCGGCCGAGGTAGAGCTGAAGGCTGCGCAGCGCCTGGACGGGGTCATCGACCTCGCTCACGTGCTTGGGTACCCGCCGGGCCAGCCAAATCCGCGTCGCCAGCCACGCCTGCAGGTACCGCTCACCGCCTGACTCTGCCGCCGACTCGATCACAGCCTGAAGCTCAACGGCGAGCTCGGGGCCGTCCTCCGTGTGGACGAGCCGGTCGAGCAGGAGCTTCCACCACTGGTCACGAAGCTGGAAGACGTCCACGCTGGCCTTGCCCTCCACGCCCTCCAGCTCGGGGTCCCTCTGCGCGGCATCGAGCAGCCTCAGCTCGACGCACCTTCCGCGGAGAGCTTCCCACCGCAACGCGGCGGGCCGGGCCTGCGCCTCGCGCTCGATCCGGTGACGCTCGCATGACGTCACCGCTTCTTCAGCGCCCTTGACCTGCGGGTCGAGACGAGCAACCGCCTCCCCGGCTGCGCGTCTGGCATCGCGGGTCTCTCTGAGCTTGGCCCTGGATGTCTGGGCGTCAGACCTGGACTGCGCCAGGGCCTCCGCTGAGGCGTCGAGGACTCCGATCTCCTCGAATTGCGCCTCGAGGCTGCCGATCTTGTCGGTACAGACCTGAAGTGCCGACGCTGCTCCTCGCAGCTTCTCTTCGGTGGCCCGCTCCAGCTCACGAGCGCCGTCCCTCTCGGATCTGGCTCTCTCGAGGCGATTCGCCGCTTCATCGACCTCCTGCTTCAAGGAGGCGAGCATGCTCTCGTCCTCACGGATCTTGCGTTCAGCGTCCTCGAACCCCAGGGCTTCGAGATCTGAGGCCACCGTGGAGAGGTCGGGTTGCGGCTCGAGCCAGCGCTCCCGGCTCAGGGTGGCGGTCGCAACCGTAGCTGTGAGCTCGTCGAGCTCAACCGCTGTCGGTGGTGGCGTCCGCAGCAGGTCCAGGCCCTCCTGGACCTTCTTGCGTGGTCGCGCCGTTGCGGTGACTTCCAGGTCTGCTTCGAGGGCTAGTTGCAGCTCGCTCTCGTGTGCGGCCAGGAGCTGGGCGTAGTCGGGTGGGTCGAGGAAGCCGCTGTCGGGCCACAGCGACTCGAGCGCCGACTTGCGCCCGGCGTGCTTGGAGACCTCCCCTTCGGTCATCGCTTCGGCTGCTGCGGCCTTGGCGAGGGCCTGCTCCCGCGCGGCGAACGCCGCCCGAGCTTCCTCGAGCAGTGGACCCGGTGGGTCACTGTCCAGGACGCCGAGGAACGGCAGGAGCGCAGTGGCCTGAGAAACCCCATCCGATAGACGTCGCCCCAGGGTACGGATCTCGGCGAGCTGCTCCTCGAGCTGTGCTCGCCGTGCCTCGAGTTCCTCGATCCTGCGTTGTCGCGCTTGCCTACCGACAACGGGCTCCGTTGGAAGCCGTGTGAGGCGCACGCCACCGGACACGGGGACGGCGACGGCGTCTCCCATGCGAGCGGGCGTCTGGTCGCCCCCCAGGACATGGCTCTCCGCGGCGCCATCCAGCAGCCAGATCGTGTCCGGTCGCCCCTCGACCTCGACGAGCGACCGCGTCGACGCATCCACATCCGAGACGAGCACGGCGTGGGCGAGCGGGCCCAGCGTCGCTTCGGTCTCCGCTGCCATGTCGAGAGCCACGTCTTCGAAGCGCTCCACCAACAGCCGGCCGTCGACGTGCTCGACGGCTTCCATCAGCGCGTCGGGAAAGCGCCCGCCGGCGTCTCGCAGCCTCGTCAGCTCGTCGTAGGTACGGGTCAGGTCCTCCGAGGTCCTCTCCTCGCGCGAGCCGCACGCGGTCTCCTCGCCCTGGAGCCATGCGAGCAGCGAGGCCCCCGAGGCGGAGTCGGTCACCGAGCGGCCCCAGGACTGCCCCAGCCGTGATGCCCGAGACCGCACACGGTCGTGCTCCTCTGCCTTCCGCTCCAGGTCGGCGATCTGCGCACGCTGGTCGTCGTGCTCTTGCCGGAGGCGTCGGGTGAGCTCTCGGGCAGCCAGGGCTCGATCCTGGGCTTCGGAGAGTGCGGTGACCGACCGCTCGCGGGCCTGTCGGACATCCTCCGATGAGCTCAGCGCCTCGGCCTCGGTCGATAGCTTGTCGGCTTCGGCGCGGGCCTCCCGCTGCTTGGCCAGTCGGGACTTCGTTTCTGCCACCCTGTGTCGACGCACGGCAAGCTGGCCCGCGAGCTGCTCCGTTTTGTGCAGGTCGGCGAGGAGACGTAAGGCGAGTGCGTGGGCCTCGGAATCGTCGACCGGACCCCCGTTGAGCTCACACAGCGGCGCGTACACCGAGCGAAACGCCCGCTCCGTCTCGGCCGCAGTGTCCAGCCGCGCCTGGGCGCTCGTCAGCACCCGGGTGGCGGCGGTGGCCTCCCCCTCACAGTGCCGGAGCGCCTCTGCCACCTCCTCGTCGGCAAACGGGAAGTCCGGCAGGAGAGCGCGAGCCCGCGCCAGAGCCGCTACGACGGTACGATACCGGCTGGCCTTGCCGTGGAGCCGCTCCAAGCCGGCCTGGATATCGGCCATGCCGTCGGCGGCTTGCTGGTGATCCAGCTCGTGGCTTCGCACCCGCTCCTCGGCTTCTTCCAGCTCACCCACCTTGGCGTCGTGCGCCTTGCCGGCCTCAACGTGCCTCGCTTGGAGGGCCGTACGGCGCTCGCGATCGACGAGCAGGTCGACCCACACCCCGTGGGCCTTCTCCACGGTCCGCTGGTGGGCCTGGGCCTTCTCTTCGGCCGCCTCCGCAGCCTGTTCGGCCAGCTCTGACCGGTCGCGCTCTGCCGCCGCATCTTCTGCTTCTGCCGCGAGGCGCGTGAGCTTCACGCGCGCCTTCGCCTCTGCCTCGCGGGCCTCCTCGGCGTTGCGCTCCCGCTCGGATGCCTGCCGGCGAGCGCCCTCGACCGCCGCCGCGAACATGTGTAGACCTGCCTCCAGCACGCTCTGCACTTCGCGCTCGCTGCGCTGAGCGTCGGCGACCAGCAGGCGGGTCCGCCGGCAGTCGTCGAGGTTCGCCCGGATGCGCTTCAGCGTCGTCCCCAGTCCCTCGTCCGGCCTCAGGAGGAAGTGCCGCAGGCCCTCGCCGAGCTGCCGGGAGATCCCGCCGGTCATGCTGGTCTTCAGGAGCTGGTTCAGCTTGGCGCGCTCGTCGCCCGCGACCATCGGCATGGGCGTGACACCGGAGTCGAACAACTCCCGGAGGTAGTCGGCGACGGACCCGCACCAGGTGAGGCGGCCACCGGCGACCGCGGCCAGGCTTCGTAGCCGGTCGCGAGAGGGGACCTCCTCCTCATCGCCCACTCGATCGAGCAGCACGCCCTGTAGCGAGGCGTCGTCTGGCAGGTCCCGGATCAGGAACGGGTGGAGCTCCCCGCCGGTCTTGCTGGTGCGCTCGAGGCGCACACCCGCCACGAGGCGGTCGCCGGACGCCAGCTGGAAGTCCAGGGCGGCATAGGCGTCCCCGGCCTCCCCGAGCCGGCCCCACAGGCCCCGGTCCTTCGCCCTGGCGCCCGTCTCGGTCAGGGGATCGAAGCGCAGGTAGGTCTTGTCGGGAAGCAGGACCACGTACGCCGCGATCATCACAGTGGTCTTGCCTGCGCCGTTGTCGCCTTCGAGAGCCGTCACGCCAGCGTCGAGAAGGAAGCGCTCGTAGAACATGCCCTTCCAGTTCACGAGCACGAGCTGCTGGACCGTGGTGCGCCTCATTCGTCGGTTTCCGCCCAGTCTTCACCCGCGTCCGCCGCGGGTGCACCGGACACCAGCTGGACAAGCTCAGCCGCCTGGTCCTTGCCGGGCACGACGTGCTCCGCGAATCGGAGAAGCGGGCTCCGAAGAAGGAGCAGATCCCCTTCGGCGTCCACAAAGCCAAGCCGAGCCAGCGTCCTGATGGCGCCGTCCACGTCCCTGCGGATCTCCTCGGCTTCAACGGACATCGTGCGCTTCCGCCGTCGGGGATTGAGGGCTCGCCCGATCCGCTCCGCACCCACGAACTGGTCCAGTACCTCCAAGACTCGCTGTCGCTCCACCCGGCCCGAGGTGCGGAGCGTGGCGGGGTCGAGGCGGAGCAGGCAGAGGACCTGGCCCACGAGCATTTCGGCCGCCGTCAGCGTCCGCTGTCCGAACTGGGCTCCCCGAGGTTCCAGGAAGTAGTAGCCATCGACAGAGCGGCGGAGATCGCAGCCGTAGCGGTCGTACAGTGCGTCGAGCTGGGGGCGGGCCTCCTCGAGGAAGCTGAAGTGGTCGAGGTCGCGGTCGTCGATGTGACCACCCTCCCGGAGCCGCACGTCCACCGCTGGGAAGAGCTCGTCGGCGACCACCTCAGCCAACGTGGGAGAGCGATCTGTCATGGCTGCTCCCCCCCAGTGATGGTCCACTCCTCTACCTCCATGGTGGCGTCGATTGGCACCCAGGCTCGCTCCTTGTCGCTGGAGACCGTGGCCAGACGGGCCACATGGCGAGTGATGCGACCAGCCACACGGAACCCGTCGTCCTCGGGCAGCAGATCGCGGAGGGCCTGGCTGAGTGTGGACGGCGCGTTGTCCGCGAGCCAGCGGCGGACCCGTTCACCGAGGTCGGCGTGGTCACTGGAGGGATCGACCTCGTCCAGCCCCCGTTCGCGGTCGGCCGCGGTCCGGCGCACGGGGTCGTGGGTGCCTGTCACCGCCGGCACTCGCAGGAACAGGTACGCGCGCTGGTCGGCGACGTCGAAGAACCAGGGTTCCTCGGACCACGACGCGAGCCCCTCCTGGAGGCGCCGAGAGACCGCGCGGTCGGGGTCCATCCGCACGTGCTCACGGAGAAACCGCTGGACCATGGCGAAGTACTCCGACCACGCCTCATGTCGGGCTCGCCCCCAGGCGCCGATGCCGTCGACCTTGAGCTGAGCCTCCCGCGCGGCGTCAGCAGCGGGGTCGGCGGCCTGGTCCGTGGCGAGAGACTCAATCTCGGCGAGCAGGTTGAGCAGGTCGCTCGTCTCGCCCATCAGGACGTCTTTGAGCTCTCCGAGCGTGGTGGTGGTGTCGTCGAGCAGCGCCTCGCAGGCTTCGACCGCGTCGAACCAGCCGTCCGCCAGCAAGGAGCTCACCCGGCCCTGCACATCTGCCTGTTGCTGGTCCAGGCCCCGCCGGCGTCGGTCGATGCCTTCGACCAGGCTCGCCACGTTCACCCGCAGCGTCTGGCGGATCCGCTCCCAGCCTTGGGCGTCGGGCGAGGACTGGGCCAAGGTCAACAGCTCCCCGACGTTGGACCGCAACGCCGTTGTCAGGAGGACCAGGCTCTCGCGCGTCAACGCCTCGTCCTCCAGCCAGGTGTCGGCGATCGCCACGCCCAGCCGGGTCAAGGCGTAGTCCCCAGCGCGGACGAGGCCGGCGCCATCGACCCGGGAGAGGAGCCCTTGGCGGCGCAGGGACTCGAGCGCGTGGGTGGCCTTCTTCCTGGGCAGCCGCGAGCCGCCCTCCACGACCTCGACCACCTCCACGTAGAGGGCCGCCAGTCGGTCCTCGTCGAGCTCGGCAAGCACCTCGTCGCGAGTGCGCACGCGCATGGCCACCAGCAAGCAGATCTGGGCTGTGCGCAGCTCCAGGGTGGGACGGGCGCGGGCGAGCCCGGCGATGGTGGTGTGCAGGTCGGCCATCGGTCGAGGCGGTTCTCCTGGGCGTCCTTTACTGGCGCGTCGGTTGGCCTGTCGAGGTGACCGGCCTCACCACCGTCATCGAACAGCCCGTTGGCCCGACCGGGGCTGGATCTTACGTTGAGCGGGTCCACGGGGCCGGCCTAGCCGGCCCTTGCACATGCCCTCTCAGGATCGATGAACCGTGCCCCCGAACCCTCCCGGACGCCGTGCTGGCCAGCACGTCTCTCTCTTGCCCATGCTTCGCATGCTGCTCGGGAAGTACCCCCCCGGCATCGGCCTGATCAAGGAGTTCGTCCAGAACGCCGATGACGCCGGCGCGTCCTGGATCCGATTCACGCTCGACCTGAGGCAGCACCCGACCTCCGGCCCCCCGGACCCACGCATGGCCCAGTTGATGGGTCCGGCGCTGTTGATCTCCAGTGACCAGGTCTTCGACTCCGACGATCTGCTGAAGATCGAGAGCATCGGCGAGGGGAACAAGATCGGTGAGACCCAGAAGACAGGTCAGTTCGGCCTGGGCTTCAACACAGCCTACGCGGTCACCGACTACCCGGCCTTTGCCACGAACGACCTCGTCCGCTGCTTCGACCCGATCGGCGACGCCGTGGCGGAGGTGGCCGGGGACACCGGACGGGAGTGGGATCTCGAAGAGCTGTGGCGCTCGTGGCCGGACTGGCCGAGGGCCTTTCACCTCGCCGAAGGTGCTCGAGACCTCGACTACACGGTCTTCCGGCTGCCCCTGCGCACGCCGAGCCAGGTGGATCGCCTCGACCTGGCTCGGCGACGGCTCTGCCCGACACCATTCGATCCGCCCGACCTCGAGGCCATCTTCGCCGAAGTGGAGGAGTTGGCTGGGGCCTTGCTCCTCTTCACCCGTCACGTGCTCCATCTGCTCGTGGACATTGTCGAGACCGACGGTCGCCGCAAGCAGCGGTTGAGCGTCCGGACGACGAACGCCGCGGCCGTATCCGCCAACAGGAACGGGTTGCTGGAGGGGTCTCGTGGCCCGGCTTCACCACTGCTCGCGCGGTGGGCGGAGGCGCCATCTGCCTGCCCAGCGCGCACGTATGCGCACCGATTCGAGGTCGAGGGAACCCGCGTCCGCGAGCAGAGCTGGTGGGTGGCTCAGGCGATAGAGCCAGGCCCCCACGGTGAGGTGCTCGAAGCCGCTCACGCGATGGGGGCAGTCCACCAGAAGGCTCTGCCCTGGGTTGGCGCCGCCTTGCTGCTCTCTCAGCATGACGGGGATGTGGTCTGCGACGCCGTGCCCGGTCGCCTGTACTGCACGCTCCCGCTGCCGGACGCCCGCGGACTGCCCTTTCACGTCAACGGCTACTGGGCACTGGATTCCTCCCGGGCGCAACCGATCCACGGCAGCCTGCGGGGGGACGCCCAGGTGCGGGTCGAGTGGAACCAGGCGCTCGCGGCCCACGCCGTGCCCCAGGTCGTGACTCGCTTGCTGCTCGGCCTGCCGGAGGATGTCCGGAACGCCGGGCCCCAGCGACTGCACGACCTTTGGCCTGATCCGGACCAGCTGTCCCACGGCCTGTTGCGCGACCTGGGCACGGCGACCGTTGCGGCGCTTGGACGCGCTCCACTGGTCCGGGTGCGCGGTGCAGCCCAGGTAGCCTGGGTGCCCGCATCTCGAGCCAGGGCGCCGGCTCCCGGCTGGACCTTGGAGCTCGAACGAGCACTCTGTGACGACGGGCTGCCGTTGCCCGACCCCAAGATGTCCCCCCGTCATCTCAGGGCGCTCGACGCCCACGGGCTGGGGCCCCGACGGTACCAACCTCCGGAGCTGCGAGCGTGGCTGACGCGGTCGATTGACGTTCCGCTGGAAGAGGCGCCGTTGCGCTGCCTGCGGAGTCGCGGCCTCATCAAGGTGCTGCTGCGCTTCTTCCTGTCCGATGGCGGATGCTCCCTTGCCGCCCTGCCCTTGGCGCTGACACAAGCGGGGCGGCTTCGGACCTTCGACGCCGGAAAGCTGCTGCTGCTCGCGGGCGAAGAGCTCCGGCGCCTCTTCGGTGGGCGGCCGGACTGGTTCATCGACCACCAGCTACAGCGCGACCTCCCCCTGCGTCCTGATGACCTCGCTGGACTTCGTCAGCTCACCGCCGCACTCGTTCCTGAGGCCCTCGGGGTCCTCGTCGGGCGAAGTGCGGACGGCTTGCCCATCGGCTGGACCCCCGGCGAGGCCGGTCAACCCACGTCGGACTGGCTGAGCGAGCTCTTCCAGTACCTCTCCCGACAGGCGCTCCCGGGCGCGAAACAGGTCTTGCGGGAGGTCCCGCTGGTGCCGGATCAGCTCGGCCAGCTGCATCCTCCGTTCAGGGCCAGCACGCCCGTGATCGTGCCGCAACAGCTGGGCGCGGAGCATGCGACCGCGCTCCGGGCCGTGGGGGCTCCCATTGTCGGTGTGCCCTCCCTGGTCCCCGCACTGCTGTTGGTGGCCCAACGCCACCCCGGGTTCGTCCAGGCTCTGACCGCCGATACAGTCGTCCACGCCCTCGCGACCTCTCCTGAGGGCCTTGCTCAGTTGGCCTGGGACGACCCGACGCGAGCAGCCCTCCTCGACCTGCTGGTTGAGCTTGATGCCTCGAGTCCGATGTCGGAGCGATCTTGTCGACGGCTCGCCACGCTTCGCGTCTGGCCGACACAGGACGGTCAGCTCCTGCCGGCCCTCGGGAGCACAGCGTTCGTGCCCACAGGGTTCCAGCCCCCGCCCAGCGGGCGGGCGGTCGAGGTTTTTCGCACGGGAACATCGGGAGCCTGGGCCCGCCTGCTGCGCCGGCTCGGCGCTCGTGCACTCCAGCCTTCCACCTACCTGCGCCGGGTCTTCGCCGAGTACCCCGAGCTCCCGGTCCTCGAGCAGCGCCGTGCTCTGCACTGGCTGGCCACGAGCGGCGTTCTCGACCAACTGGACCAGGAGAGCGACAACGTCGGCGTCGATACCCGTCGGTTCCTGCGCACCGCGCGCACCGTTCGCTGCCGGGATGGCCTGCTTCACCCCATGGCTCGGCTCTACCATCCCGAGGCGGAGGATGCGCACGACCTGTTGGCCGAGCACGCCCCCGTCGCCGACATGGACTTCTACGGCGAGCCGCACGAGCCATGGCTCAGCCTGTTCCGTCGGCTCGGCATGAAGCGGAAGCCAAAGGCTGAAGACCTGCTGGCGCGGATCCGAGGCTTGGTCGCCACAGCGGAAGAGGAGGGCGCGGCAGTCGTCACGCCGCCCATCCAGGCCGTGGTCGAACACCTGGCCAAGCGTTGGGAGGAGCTGTCGACGACCAAGCTCGATGGGAGAGAGCTCGTCCAACACCTGGCGAAGCTGCCCTGGCTCCCCGCCCGACACGGAGCAGACTCCAAGAGGGTCTACGGCGTCTTCCTGCCACCGGACGACCGACTGTTCCAGCCGCGAGAGCTCTTCACCAGCGCGGTGGGCCATCTCGTGGCCAGCCAGGCGCCGCTCCTGGCCACTGACCGGGCACTCTCTTCCGCGATGATGTCCGCCCTCCGAATCCGCTCGACGGCCCCACTCGACTTGGCCGTGCGACACTTCCTCGCCGTCCGGGACGCGTGGCAGACCACACCGACCCTGCTGACTGCTGCCGTGGTTGGCGAGACGGCGAGGATGCTGTACCTCCGGATCGGTCGGGAGGTGGCTCGGCAGCGGGTCGATCGCGCCCAAGGGAAGGACGTCGATCCGGACAGGCTGCTGGCCGCCCGCGTGCTGAGAAGCCAGCCGTGTGTCTGGGTTGGCGACCAGGGACGTTTCCTGCTTTCAGCCCACACCTTCGCGGTTCCGGTTCCCTACTTCGGCTCCCTGCGTGCGCATGTACCGGCGGAGGGTCCCGAGGCCGAGGGGCTCCGCTGGCTCGGCCGCGGCGATGGAGTCACGCTGGACGATTACCGCGGTTTCCTGGACGATCTGGCACGCACTGCGGGCGCGGACCCGTTGGACTCCGACGCCATCGACTCCGCCATCCACGCCCTGCGCAAGATGTTCGCCCTTGCCGAGACCGGCTCCGGGCTCCACGACCTCCGGGTACTCTCCACCGACCGCCGACTGCGCCCCGCCGCGAGGGTGTTGCTCGACGACGCGCCCTGGTGGCGACACCGCCTCGAAGACGCGCCTGTTGCCCTCCTGCACCCGGAGGTGCCTCTCGCGCTGGCCATGCTGTGTGGCGTGGAGGGCGCTGCGGGCTCGCTGCGCGAGGTCCTGCTGGTTGAACCGACTCCTACCGAAGACCTCGACTCGCAGGACCTCTGCGACGACCTCACCCGACACATCAAGAGGCCCGAGTTCGAGGCGGGTCTTCGGCGGCTCGTCTACCAGGAGCACCAGGTGCTGGACGCCGACGTGGGCGCGTGCCGTGGACTCGACTTCACACCTTGCGAGCCGATGGCGACCGTGCTCACCGGGTCGCCCCTCGCCCCCCTGCAGCAGTTCGGCGAGGAGACCGTCCGAGTTCACGCCGATGGTCGGCGCGTGTACCTGGCCGGTGCGGATCCGGTGGACGTCGTGCCGGAGGTCGCGGACCTGCTCAGCCGAGCCCTCGGCGAGAACAGGCTGAGCAACCTCGCCCCTCTCGAGCAGATCCTCTCAACGCCCCCTGCCGAGATCGCGGAACGACTCGACCGCCGAAGAGTGCCTCGTCTGCCCGTCGAGGCCGAGTCGAGAGAGCTCACATGGGCCGAGGAGGAGCCGCCGCCGGGCACATCGACAGATTCCGTCAACACCACCGAGTCACAGGATGCGCTGCCGGAGTTCGGGGCGGGGGCCGGGGTGTACTTGGCGGCTGAGCCTGGCGGCGGCTGGTGCACGACGTCTCCTTCCGGAGTCAACGGCGGTCGGGGGCAGGGGAGCAGCCGCCTGTTCGGCGAGCCATCCTCGCTGCCGGGAGACGGCTCGCCGCGCCGAGGCAAACGGAGACGCCAGGCACGGCTACGCACGTACTTGATCCCGGCCGGGAGGAACCTGGCCGCCGTGAGCGAGGCCGACCGTGCTCGCCAAGAGGCCGCGGATCGCCAGGCGATTGCCGAGGCCATCGCATACGAGGCTCGGGCGGGTCGGACGGCCCGGGAGATGCCCGCCGATCATCCCGGCTACGACCTGATCTCCGGCAACGCCTCGGGGGCCGACGAACGCGTCATCGAGGTGAAGGGGCTGGTGGATGCGTGGGGCATCCGCGGGGTGTCTCTGAACCCCGCGCAGGTGGAGGCAGCGCGGGAGCACGGCGACAGGTTCTGGCTCTACGTGGTCGAGCTCGCGCTGGACGCTGACCGCGCCCGCGTCTACGCCATCCCCAACCCAGTGAACAGCCTGAGCGAGTTCCGCCTCGATGGCGGCTGGAAGGCCCGCGCCGAGGCGGAGCCGGAAACCCTCCTCAAGCCTGAGGTCGGCCTCTTCCTGCACCTGGCGGGGGACCTGCTCGGCGTCATCGAGGAAGTGGAGGTCGCCGACATGGACAGTGGGAGCTCGATGTCGCGACTACGGGTCCGACCCGAGGGCGGCGAGTCCACCTGGAAGGTCTTCCGTCCATCGCGCCACACCTTGTCGAGGGAGCCGTGATGGCCGAGATCCTGCCTTCATACTCCGAGCAGGAGCTGTCCGCGCTTCGAGACCACTCGCCGGCCGAAGAGCGGGTCTATCGGGCGGCCCGGGCTCTGCCACCCGCGTGGGTCGTGATCCACGGTCTGCGCAGCATCGACATCGAACCTGGTCGAGGCCCCAGAGATGGCGAGAGCGACTTCGTGGTGCTGCATCCGGATTACGGCATGCTCTGCATCGAGGTGAAGGGCGGAGAGGTGGGCTTCCAAGGAGGACACTGGGTCCGGCACGTCCGACGGCGCGCCAGGAGGATCAAGGACCCCTTCGAACAGGCGCTCGCGCAGAAGCACACCCTCGTCCAACGGGTCAACCGCAGTGAAGGCTGGCGGAGACTCGGCCTCGGGCGGATGCTCTGCCGACATGCAGTCCTGCTCCCCGACGTCGCCAGCGCCAATCCTGTGGCCCTGCCCCATGTGGAAGCCGAGCTGGTCGGGGGCAGCCCAGAGGTGAGTCGTCTGGTTCCCTGGATCGAGCGCGCGTTCGGCTACGGAGCGGACAAGGAGAGCTGGGCCCCGCTGGGAGCTCGGGGAGTCCGTGCGGTTCGGGACGCGCTCGCGGCTGACTTCTCGACCCAGCCACTGCTGGGCTTCCGCATCGATCAGGAGGAACGCGAGCGCATCATCCTGACCAACGAGCAGTGGCTCGCGCTCCGAGAGCTGCGGGTGGAGGAGGAGCTGGCCGTCGCAGGAGGCGCCGGGACGGGCAAGACACTGCTGGCACTACGCCGCGCCCAGGACAGCGCGCGGGCCGGCCTGCGGACGCTGCTGCTCTGCTACAACAGGCCGCTGGCCGACTTCTTGAAGCATGAGAACCTCGCCCTCATCGACCGTGGCGAGGTGGCCAAGGAGAACCTGGTCACCGCCAGCTTCCACGAGTTCTGCCGATGGGTGATCGAAGGCCATGCTCACCCGCAGACGGGAGTCGACTACTTCGCCGAGGCGCAGGCCGATCATCCGATGGGCGACGAGCTCAACGTGCAGTGGCCCCAGGCCATGGCGCTCGCCCTCGAAGACCGCCCCCTGACCTACGACGTGGTGATCGTGGACGAGGGCCAGGACTTCGGCAACGCGCACTGGTTCGCACTCCACCCCGTGCGGCGGTCGGCGCGCTGGAAGTTCGTCTTCTTCGACCCCAACCAGTCCATCTTCCGCCGCGTCCGCAGCTTTCCGGTCACCCAGGAGAAGACGCGGCACCTCACGAAGAACTGCCGAAGCACCCGGCACATCCACGATCTCTCGTACCGCTTCTACGACGGCACCGCCGTCGAGCCGCCGGCCATCGCCGGGACCGAGGTGATCTGCTGGGAGGCTGCCCGCACGAAGACCCAGGCGCAGCGGCTTGCGGCGGAGTTGACCCGGTGGGTGAACGAGGACCGGATCCAGGCCCACGACATCGCGGTCCTGGTCCTGGACTCGACCAGAAAGCAGCTCGCCTACGACGCTGCTCGGCGTGCCTTCGGTCGCAGCCTGCCCTTGTCCGTGGAGCGGCATGGGCATCCCGGTCACGTGCTCATCGACACGGTGGCCCGCTTCAAGGGGCTGGAGGCACTCGTCGTGGTGGTGTGGGTCACCGGGCCAATGGGCGGTGAGGCTGCCGGGGCTCTGCGGTACGTGGGCTTCTCTCGGGCACGGTCGCTGCTGGCGCTGGTCGGGGATCGCTCAGATCTGGAGTGGGCGAAGGGTCAGCTGGGAGCCGAGTAGTGGGCAGCGAGCGCTCGGGCGATCGACCCGGTCGACCCGACGACACCTCACATGGCTACCGGAACCGTGCGAGCCATCGCAGCACGGCGGTCGTGGCCGCGCGGTACCCCGAAATCTTCGACCTCTCGACCGCCAGTACCCACCGGCCAACGTCCTCGCCAGAGAGGTACGCATGGAGCC
>CAZSAT010000122.1:0-20165 GCA_964604675.1 uncultured Enterobacterales bacterium | reverse complement strand
CCCCCCGACCGACTCCGACACCGACACCGGCGCAGCGAGCGGCGGCCTGCCCGCCTGGGGCTTCGGCGACCCGCTGGTGCCGATCGGCGACCTCGACATGTACGACGACTTCGTCGAGGCCGTGGAGGCCGTGATCTTCCACGACGACTACGGGCTGGTGTCCGGCCAGGGGGGCTGGGTCGTGGTCGACCTGCAGACGGGCGCGCAGCTCCACTACGAGAACACCGACCGCATCTACTACATGGCCCACGACCCGAGCACCGAGCGCGTGTGGCTCGGCACCCGCTACGGCGACGTGCGCTGCATCGACGTGAGCGATCCCGACGACGTCGTCGACCGTGGCGACTGCCAGATCCAGGCGCTCGACGCCAACGTGCACGACGACGTGGCGGCCGCCGACGGCCTGGTGATGCTCGCTGGCCAGGAGCAGGGCGCCTTCGTCTACGACGGCGACGGCGAGCAGCTCGGCCTGTTCGCAGCCGACAACGCCACCTCGGTCGCGATGCACGGAGGCCGCGCGCTGGTGGCCGACGGGGCCTCCCTGGTCCTGATCGATCTGAGCGACCCCGAGAGCCCCTCCGAGCTGGACCGTCTGGAGCTCGCCGCCACGGGCCGGGACATCGCCTTCGACGGGGACCGCGCCGTGGTGGCGATGACCGCCGACGGCGTGGCGGTCGTCGACCTCGAGGACGACGTGCTCGTCGATCGCGGAAGCTACGAGGTGGGCGGCACCGCCAACCGCGTCGCCCTCGACGGCGACTACGCCTACAGCGCGAGCTGGACCCAGTTCGAGGTCGCCTGGGTGGGCGACGAGGGGCCGGAGATCGTCGGCCACGAGGCCGCCATCCAGTACGCCTTCGGGGTGGCGGCCCAGAACGGTCGGGTGCTCGGCGCGGACTGGTTCCACGCCCAGACCCTCGAGCACGACCGTACCGTGGCCGGTCCGGAGCTCGACCTCCCCGTGGAGCTCCTGTTCACCGAGCCCGACAGCTCGGTGGCCCTGACCGTCAAGAACGCCGGGCCGATGGAGCTCGAGGTGAGCCTCGCGCCCGACAACAGCGCCTACACGGTCACGCCCGACGCGCTCACCATCGCCCCCGGAGGCGCCTCGGCGGTGGTGGTCACCGCCGAAGGCGAGCCCGCGGGCGGCGTGCTGAACATCGAGAGCAACGACCCCGACGAGTCGTCGGTGGAGCTCGAGATGCGCTGGGGCACCTACATCCTCGGCGAACAGCCCGACAACTTCACCCTCGAAGGCTTCGAGTACCCCGACAACAAGCTGTCGAACTACAGCCTGCACGACTACCGGGGCAAGCCGCTCTTCATCGCCTTCTGGGCCGAGTACTGACCGGTCTGCAGTCTGGAGGTTCCAGACATCCAGCCCAGCATCGTCGACCCCTACGGCGACGCCATCAACGCCTTCCTCATCAACGCAGGCGACACCTTCGACACGGCCTACGCCTACATCGGGGAGTCCCAGACCACCCTCCCCTGCCTGCTCGACACCCAGAACGAGGTCTACCAGCGGTGGAACTCGGACGCCGGGACGAGCTCCGCGCCGTTCCCGCTGCAGGCGGTGCTCGACGCCGAGGGCACCATGGTCTACCTCTCCCGAACCCACGACCCCGAGGCGGTGCGGGCCGTGCTCGACGAGCTCCTGGGCAAGTAGGCCCTACCAGAGCCCCGTGCCGAGGAGCACGTGCACCCGCCCCGCATCGGCGCCCCCCTGGTCGTCGCCACGGGCCCCGGCGACCAGGTCGTGCAGGCCGTCGCCGTCGAGATCCCCGGAAGCCACGCTCCAGCCGAGGTTGTCGTCGTCGCCCTCGGCCTCGAGCACGATCTGGGCCACGTCGGACACGAGGTGCGTGCCCTCGAGGGGCCCCAGCACCAGGTACACCGCCCCGGCCAGCGAGCCGCTGGTCGTGCGCTCCGGGGCGCCGATCCAGAGGTCGCTCGCGCCGTCGCCGTTGGCGTCGAAGGCGCCCGCCACGTCCATGCCCAGCCGGTCGCCCCAGGCCTCGCCCTCGACGATGAGCGGGGCGCTCTCGAGCCCGACCTCACCGGACTGGTCGACCGGCAGCACATAGATGCGGCCCGCGCCTGCGGTGCTGCTGTCGGGGATGGACCCCTGCGGGCACCCGACCACCACCTCCTGGTAGCCGTCGCCGTCGAAGTCGCCCGCCGCGTCGAGACCCCACCCGATGCGGTCGCCCTGGCCCTCCACGCCGTTGTCCTCGCCCTGGAGCACCGCGTCGGCGTCGGCTCCCGTCGCGCCGTCGACCGGGTCCTCGAAGAGGTAGACCGCGCCCGCGTTGTCGGCGTCTCGGGGGTCCGCGAGCACGGCACCGACCGCGAGCACCCCGGTGCCGTCGGCGCTCTCGAGCACGCGCACCTGGTAGCCGAAGTAGTCGCCGGGGTGCTCACCCTCCAGCAGGATCTCGTCGTCGAGATCGATCGCACCGCTCGAGCCGAGCCCGATCACGGCGTAGGCCTTGCCAGCTCCGACGGGGTCGATGCCGGTCCCCCACTCGCCCTGGGTCGCGCCGACCACCAGGTCCGCCCGCCCGTCACCGTCGAGATCACCGCCTCCGGTGGACCAGCCCGCGTAGTCGCTGGAGGCTCCGCCGTACAAGGTCACGTCCGGCTCCGCCGAGTCGCTGGTCGGAACGCCCAGGTACACCTGGACCTGGCCGTCCTGGGGATGCGCCACGCTCACGTAGGGCGACGACACCGCCAGGTCCCCCTCCCCGTCGCCGTCCACGTCCCCGAGGGCCTGCACGTAGGTGCCGACCCGATCTTCCGAGGTGTCGTGCACGAGCCAGGCGCGCTCCACGATCCCCCCCGACCACGCATAGACGCCCACCGCGCCGGCTCTCTGCAGGCCATCGCCCGTGCGCATCGGCGCGCCGACCACCAAGAAGCCGTCCACCACGGCCGCCGCCGTGCCGAACATCGCACCGCCCTCGCCGGACACGCTGTCGTCCGGCTCGTCGCGTCCGTCGCAGTCCGCGTCCACGCCATCACCGAGGTGGTCGAGGGCCCCCGGATGGATCGCGGGGTCCGCGTCGTCGCAGTCGCCACCCGCCTCCGACACGCCGTCGCCGTCCGCGTCCGGGCCCGTGTCGACGGGAGCGGTGTCGCCGGTGTCGCTGGTGTCGCCGGAGTCGCCGGGGGGCGGATCGCTGTCCGGCTCGGCGGTGTCCGGTTCGGCGGTCTCTCCGCTTCCGATCTGGAGCGGCACGCACGCCCCGTCGGCCGCCCGACCGTAGCCGGCGGCGCAGGGTGAGTCACCACAGGCGATGGCCCAGAGCACGAGCACGTCGGGAGCTTAGCCTCAGCCGCGCCGCGCTCGCCGCCGCGGTACCCTCGGTGCGTGAAGCGCCTGCTCGCCTTCGGCTTCGGCCTGCTGCTGCTCCTGCTCGTCGAGGGCTTCCTCCACGTGCTCCCCGCCCCGGACGGCAGCCGGCTCGCGGCCCCGGAGGACACCGAGGCCGGCTTCCAGCCCATCATGCTGCGGGGCAACCCCTACCTGCTGTGGGAGCTCCTCCCCGGCGAGCGCACCATGGGGGAAGGCCAGCGGGTGGTGGTCAACAGCCAGGGCTTCCGCGGTCCGGAGCGTGGCGAGAAGACCCGGCCGCGGGCGCTCGCACTCGGGGACTCGAGCGTGTACGGCGCCGGGGTGGACCAGGACCAGGTCTTCACCGCCGAGCTCGAGAAGCAGCTCCCGGCGGACTTCGTGAACGGGGCAGTCCCCGGGTACTCCACCACGCAGGCGCTCAACGTGCTCCACACCAAGGCGCTCGCCTACGACCCGGACCTGCTGATCGTCGCCACGCTGTGGTCCGACAACAACTTCGATCGCTTCGTCGACCGCGAGGTCATGGCCACCTACGCGGCCTGGGAGCGGTCCAGCGCGGGCACCGTGTACCGGGCCCTCTCCTGGAGCCGCATCTACGGCTGGCTGTCGCTGACGCTCGACTTCGCTGCCCACGGTGTCTCGGCCCGGACGGTGGGCTGGATCCGCCTCGACGACCCCGAAGCGGGCAAGCGCCGCCGGGTGCCCATCGACGACTACGCCGCCAACCTCGCGGGCTTCTGCTCGACGATGGCCGAGCGCGGCGGCGGCGTGGTGTTCGTGGTCCTGCCGAACCGGGAGGACCTGAAGCCCACGGTCGACGATCCTCCCTGGGACCCCTACCGTCAGGTCATGCGAGACACCGCAGCGGCCTGCAAGGCGCCGCTGGTCGAGCTGCCCGAGGCCTTCCAGCGGTCGGGGGGTGGGCTGGGGAGCCTGTTCATCGACGAGATGCACCCGACCGCCGAGGGGCACCGGCTGATGGCCCGCACCATCGCCGACGCCCTGAAGCGGGTCGGCTGGCCGCAGTCACCGCTGTTGGTCACCGACCCCGGTGGCCCGGTGCCCACGCCCGAAGACCCGCTCGACGGCGTGGGCATCCCCGTGCAGGACTGGCAGCACGACGCGCAACAGCCGTCGCGCGCGGCCCCGCCGCCGCCGCCGCCTGGACGCTGAGCGCTACTCCTCGCCGAAGTACTGATCGATGCGGCCCCAGCGACGGTACTCCTCGAGGAACGCCAGGGTGCGTGGGTCGCAACGGTCCACGTAGAGCACCCCGTCGAGGTGGTCGCACTCGTGCTGGATCGCCACGGCCTCCATGTCCTCGGCTTCGATCTCGAAGGGCTCTCCGCGTTCGTCGAGCGCCCGAAGCCGGACCTTCGCGAAGCGCTCGACCTCCGCGCGGATGCCCGCGACCGACAGGCAACCCTCGTAGGTCGCGATGCGCTCGCCGGTCAGCGGGGTGATCTCCGGGTTGATGACCGTGCGCAGCTCGTCGTCGAGCGCGACGACGACCACACGGATGGACTGGTGGACCTGGGGCGCCGCCAGGCCGAGCCCGTCCTCGTCCAGGCAGGTCTCGCGAAGATCGGCGAGGAACGCCTGGACCTGGTCGCTTCCGATCAGCTCCGGCGGCACGGGGTGGGCGATGGCACGCAGGATGGGGTGGCCCATCTGGGCGACTTTGAGGATGGCCATCTCACCGGTCTATCCAGCTGTGCTTGCCGGACCCCGCGACCCCGCATACAAGTGGGCCCTACCATCCACACGCAGGAGCGCACCGTGGCGGATCCGACCAACATCTGGGAAGACAACATCGGCGGCGACGTCGACGTCGAGGGCAAGAAGTACAGCTTCTACGTGGACAAGGAGTGCATCCTCTGCTCCGTCTGCTCGGACGCCGCGCCGAACAACTTCCGCATGAGCGACGACGAGGATCACGACATCTGCTACAAGCAGCCCGAGAACGAGGAAGAGGTCGAGCAGTGCTACGAAGCGCTCGAGAACTGCCCCGTCGAGGCGATCGGTGACGACGGCCACACCGCGGCCTGACCCCCCCTCGTCGAGCGAAGCAGAGGCGACCTCCCCGGTCGCCTCTGCTGCTCTGGGCAACCTGCTCGTGCAGGGCGACGCAGCGGCGGTGCTGGCCGAGCTCGAACCGGAGCTGGCCGGGCAGGTCCGCTGCATCTACATCGATCCCCCCTACGGCACGGGCTTGAAGGCCGACGCGGGCGGCGTGGAGCGCCCCTACGACGACGACCTGACCCACGACGCCTGGTGGGCGATGATGCGCCCCCTCCTTCCCCGCTTCCACGAGCTGCTGCGCGCCGACGGCAGCCTGTTCGTGCAGCTCGACGAACACCAGCTCGACTACATGAAGGTCGCGCTCGACGGCGTGTTCGGCCGCAACGCCCTGTTGAACCGCATCACGGTGGCCGCGCGCAGCCCGAGCTCGTTCTCCACGGTGAACCGCGGGGTCTTCAAGAGCTCGGAGTACCTGCTCTGGTACGCAAGGGATCGGCGCGCCTTCACCGGTCAGGCGCTGCGGGTGCCCCGCGCTCCGGATCGAGCGTACGGCCTCTGGCTCGAGAACCCGGAGGACGCCTACACCCAGTGGCGCTTCGTGCCCCTCGCAGGGGTGTGTGGCCCCGACCGCGATGCCTTCCAGGTGAAGCACGCCGCCCGGGTCTGCCGCCTCGCCACCATCAGCGATCGCAAGGCCGGCAAGGCCGCCGTGGCGCTGAAGGCGGCGAGCCGCGCCGAGCCGGCGCGCGTCCACCGGCTGGAGCGGCCGGAGCGCCCGCCGATCTACGCCCTGCGGGGCCAACAGCTGCTCTTCTACGACCGCCAGGTGCAGGTGATCGACGGCCGGCGCGCCGCGAGCCGGCCGCTCACCGACATCTGGACCGACATTCCCTGGGAAGGCATCGCGCACGAGGGCGGGGTGACCTGGCGGAAGGGGAAGAAGCCGGAGCGCCTGATCCGACGCTGCCTGCAGCTCGCGACCGTGCCTGGCGACCTCGTGTTGGACTGCTTCCTGGGCTCGGGCACCACCGCGGCGGTCGCCCACAAGATGGGTCGCCGCTGGGTCGGCATCGAAGCCGGGCCGCAGATCGCGCTGGCCAGGCAACGCCTCGATGCCGTCGTAGCGGGCGTCGACGCCACAGGGGTGACCCGACTCGAACGCTGGAAGGGGGGCGGAGCGTTCGTCTGTCGGACCTGACTTGCCATCGCAGGATCGACCTGCGGTAGCATGCCATCGATCGAACCCGCCCGCGGAGCGAACACGATGAAGCGAAGCTTGTTGCTGCTGTGCACCCTCGCACTGGCAGGCTGTCCCGAGCCCCCCAGTGCCGAACCCCCCGGAGGCGCCGCAGCCGGCGGTGCCGGAGCGCCCCAGCCGGGCGGTCAGCCCGGCCCCGACGGCGCCGGAGCTCCCGGCGGCGGCGCTGGCGACGCCGGCCCGCCCGATGGCGCCGGTGGCCCAGCGGACGGAGGCCCCGGCGGCCCGGCCGATGGCGACGGCGAGGGGCCCCCGCCCCCCACTGCGAAGTACACCCAGGACGAGCTCGCCTCCAACCCGGATGCGGTCACCTTGTCGGGCACGCTGAGCTGCGATGCCGGCGCGGGTCCCTACATCGTGCACCTCTACCCGCCCCCGCCGGACGAGCCACCCAGCGTGGACGAGGGCGCGATGCCCGAGCCGGTCGGGCCCACCGTCACCTCGAGCATCGAGGCGGCCGGCGCCTACTCGCTCAAGGTGCCGAAGGGCGACTACGTGGTGCTCGCCTTCGAGGACGCCAACGGCGACGATGCCCAGTCGCCCGGCGAGACGATGATGATCGCCAACGAAGGCGAGACGATCAGCATCAGCGGCGACAAGTCGCTCGACCTCGACTGCGACGACGACGCGGCCCCTGCGGCGCCCGGCGGCGAGGTCGGAAGCCCCGTCTTCGACGACGACGGCAACCAGGTCGAGGGCGAGGCCGCGCCCGAAGCCGGCGGAGCCCCCACCGATGGCGTGCCCGTCGAAGGTGGCGACGCACCGGCAGGCGACGCGCCCGCGCCCGACGGTGCTGGCGGCCCGGATGGCGCCGGCGGGCCCGGCGGACCTGGCGGTCCGGGCGGGCCCGGTCCCGACGGTGAAGAAGGTCCCGGTGAGATGGAGCCCCCGCCCGAATAGCCGCGCTCCCTCTCCGACCTCTCGAGGCCGCCCGACCGGGCGGCCTCATGTCGTCTTGCGGGCCTTCCTCGCGTGCTCGACCAGGACCTCGACCACGTCGCGCGGGTCCATGTCGCCCTTCTGGAAGACCCGGTGCGCCTCCCGCGTGACGAAGGCTTCCAAGGCCTCACCGCCCGTGATGCCCGCGGTCCAGAACACCGTGCGCTCATCGAGCGCCGGCCAGCGCGCGGCCACCCGCTCCGAGAAGATCGGCCCCGACACGCCGGGCATCACGATGTCGCAGAGCACCACGTCGTAGTCGTGGTCAGCCTCCAGCATGGCCAGCGCGATCTCGCCGCCGGCAGCCGTCTCCACCTCGAAGAAGCGACGCAGCGTGCGCCGGTAGGCCGCCAGGATGAACGGGTCGTCGTCGATCAACAGCACGCGCGGGCGCCGGGACCCGCGGAGATCCGGGGCTGGGTGGGCCACCTCGGTCGACCCGGACCCGGTCACGAGCCGCAGGGTCTTCTCGTCGTTCTCGGCCACGTGCTCGCCGCGCTGGGTGGGGCCCCAAGCCTACTTCGGATGCGAGGCCGCGTCAGCGAAGAGCAGGTCAAAGGGGTCGTCGTCGCCCACGAGATCGGCCAGGTGGGTCTCGCCCGCCAGGTCGGTGATGCGGAGGGTCATCGGCCCGGCCACGTGCTCCGTGCTCACCCGCGCGCCGGTCGCCAGCGAGGTCCAGCCGGACCAGCCCACCTCCATGCCCTTCACCGGCACGATCTGCACCCACATCTGCCAGGCCGTCGGCAGCCCCGCGTCGTCCAGCAGCCACAGGTACGCGTCGCCGGGGGTGACCCCGCCGCTCTCGTAGCTCACGAGCAGCGCATCGCCGCTGTCGGTGTGCACCAGGGCGCGGGTGGTGCCCTCGTCGAAGGCCTTGACCACCGGGTTGAGCCAGAAGCTGTCGTTGCACCACGAAGCCCAGGCGCGCTCGAGGGCCTTGGCGCGCTTCCGCCCCTCCAGCTCCCGTCCCTTCTTGAAGGCCCGCCCCTGCTGGGTGGTCAGATCGAGCAGCACCTCCGTGTCGTCCCAGCGCACGCGATCGAGGTGCCGATCGCGGTCCCAGAGGTGCTCGTTCCGGCCGCCGAAGGTCCACTGCACCACGCCGGTGTGCTCCCAGGCGTGGGCGTCGACGGCGAGCTGCATCCGCTCGGCGAGCGCGTCCGCCTCCGATCCCGTCTCGCCCGTGGGCAGAGGCGCCGCCACCGCGATCACCGCACCGCCAAGCGCGGCCGCGAACACGGCGAGGCCGATCGCGAGCCGGATCGTGAAGCGTTTCATGCCCGCCCCCTAACGTCGACCGCCCCGCGTTCCGTCACGGGGGTTGGGAGGTTCGTCATGGCCGCGACCGAGACCTGGCACGACATCGAGATCGACATCGACCTGGGCATCGACCCCGAGCCCGAGGATCTCTTCGAGCTCGAGATCGACGAGGACTGGGCCGAGGACTGGGACGAGGACGAGGACGAGGTCGCCGTCGAGCAGGACACCGAGGGCCCCACCTTCGTGAACGAGGCCTGGTTGGTGCCCCTGGACGAACCCGAGGTCGGCCCCACGGCAGGCTCCACCGCTGACATCATGGACAGCGAGCCCAGCGTGCACACCTGGGAGGCCCACCTGGCGGGCGTGACGGGCGCGGCCCTCGACCCGGTCCACCTCTACCTGCGGAGCACCCTGCCGAAGGAGGAGCTCGCGCTCCCGGAGGCGGAGGCCTGTGCCGCCGCCGTGCTCAAGGCCCGCTGCGACCACCAGTTCTGGAAGCCGCTCGTGCCGGCTGGCCTCGACGGCACCTTCCACGGCCACTTCGCGGACCTGCGCACCTGCCAGCGGCTGCTCGAGCAGCACCGCGCCCCCAGCAGCTGCCCCGGCCTCCAGCAGGCCTGGCTCGCCGCCGTCCGGACGATCGACGGTGCCTTCCCGACCGAGCGCGGCGGCTGACCGACCCCTCGCGCCGTAGAGGGGTAGGCTGGGCGCATGTTGCTCCTCTCCCTCGGTTGCAGCGCCGGACCGGTCGCGGCGCTCTCGTTGTCGGTCGATGCCGGCCAGGTCCCGCTCACGGTCGAGCTCGACGGGAGCGGCACCACCGACGCCAGCAGGTGGTCCTGGACGGTCGAGGGCCAGACCTACGACGGCGAGACCGCGCGCCACACCTTCCGTGGCTCCGGCACCTTCGAGGTCGAGCTCTCCGTCCTCGACGACAAGGAGCGTGAGGACGTGGCGGTGGCCACGGTCACCGTGGAGCCGCCGGCCTGCCCCAGCGAAGGCGAGGTCAGCGAGACCGGGGAGGTCGAGGACGAGGACCTCTGGGAGATCTCGGGCGTGGTCGAGGGCCGCGACAACGGCGACATCCTCTGGGTGCACAACGACGCCGGTCACCAGACCCGGATCTACGCCATCGGCCTCGACGGCAGCTCCCAGGGGCGCTTCAAGCTCAAGGGCGCCGAGACCGGTGACGTCGAAGACATCGGGATCTACGAGGAAGACGGCCAGACGATGCTCGTGGTCGCCGACGTGGGCGACAACAACAAGGTGCGCGACGCGATCCGCATCTACCTCGTGCCGGAACCGGACATCGGCGACGGCACCGACGACGAGAAGCTCGAGGACTACCGCACCCTGACGGTCAGCTACCCCGGCGGCGCCGAGGACTGCGAGACCGCCTTCGCCGACCCGGTCACCGGCGACCTCTACCTGGTCACCAAGGACTACGGAGGGTCGGCCAGCCTCTTCCGAAAGGTCGCACCCCACACCGACGGCGAGGTCGTCGAGCTGGAGGAGGTGATGACCTGGGACCTCGGGGAGGCCACGACCGGAGGTGACATCAGCCCGGAGGGGCACCTGCTCGTCGTGCGCACCTACACCCGCACCGCCTTCGCCTGGACCATCGATCGCACCGACGGCTTCGTCGAGAGCCTGCAGCAGGACCCGACCTGCGAGCTCGAGCTGCCGGGAGAACAGCAGGGAGAGGCGGTGGGCTTCGGCGCCGACGGCAGCGGACTGTGGACAGTGAGCGAGGGAACCAACCAGCCGATCCGCTTCACCGCGCTCGACTGAGCTCCTTCCGCGCGGCGACCACGCAGGCCAGCCCGATCACGACGAGCGCGAAGAACTTGGCCTCGATCACGGCCCAGGCCAGGGGGCCGTCCAGCTCCTTCGCCGCTTGTTTCACCGCGCCCCACGGCCAGGCCAGCGCGGCAAAGCTCACCGCGCACGCCGCGGCCCAGCCACGTCCCAGGAGGCCCTGGGCCACCGCCGCGCTCACCGCGATCAACGGCAGGATGGCCATGGTCAGGTGGTGCTCGTAGGTGTAGACGGGCACCACCAGCATCACCACGCTGAGCGCACCGGCAGCACATGCGGTCGCGACCGCCGTGCGCGCACGGCCCGCCAGCGCGGCGAGCGTGACCGCGACCAGGCCGAGGTTCGCCCAGCGGGCCATCGACAGGGCGGGCTCCGTGAGGATGCGCCGGTTGTCGTAGGCCTGCGCGAAGAGGTTCGGGAGGCTGTGGTTTCCCGGCAGCAGGATGGGCACCGTGAGGCCGTTGTAGTCGCCGGTCCCGAAACCCGGCAGGATCTCCAGGTAGAAGCGTGCCTGGGTCTCGGCGTCCACCAGCGGGAGCGCCAGGACCGAGAGGACCAGGGCCGCGAGGCAGGCCCACAGCGCCGGCAGCCAGCGCCGCTGGACCAACCACCAGGCCACCAAGAGCCCAGGGCTCATCTTCATCATGCAGGCGAGCCCCATCCAACACCCCGCCAGCCGGGGGCGCCGGTCGGCGAGAGCGAGCGCCCACACCACCGCGGCGAGCACCGGCAGGTTGGCCTGGCCCATCCAGTGGTTGTCGTGGATCGGCGAGTAGACCGCGAGC
Source organism: uncultured Enterobacterales bacterium (assembly GCA_964604675.1). GTDB lineage: Bacteria > Myxococcota_A > UBA796 > UBA796 > CAJQPC01 > CAZSAT01. The sequence continues at coordinate 8,722 of CAZSAT010000122.1, read as the reverse complement.
AGCGCCGCCGAGCCCACCAGCACACCGGGTCCGCCCACCCACCGGTACAGGCCCACCAGGGCCAGCGCCAGAGCCACGGAGTCGAGCACGAACCACGCCTGGTAGGCCTGCGCGAGCGTGAGGGGCAGCGCCCAGACCATCGTGAGCAGGAAGGGTGGCGGGTAGAAGAAGGGGTGCACGCTGCGGCGGGTGCCGTCGGCGCGCGCCAGCTCGGACAGCACGCCCATGTCGTAGGGGTCGCGGCCGATGTCCGCCGCCTGGAGCGCGTAGAAGTACGACGCGAAGTCCCGGGCGTGCGTGGCCGCCACCACGCTGTCCCACGTGGGGCCCAGGAGCTCCTGCACGTGCCATCCGAGGCCCAGCAGGAGCAACAACCACGGCAACCAGCGCATCATCGGCTCCAGCTAACCCCGACAGGGTACGCTTCCGCCCATGTTCGCCGCGCTCTGGATCGGCTGCGCCACCAAGGCGCCTCCTCCCCCACCGCCCCCACCCGAAGGCGGCGGGGAGCTCTCGGTGGAAGGCCCTCTGGCCCAGCGCCTCAGCACCTGGCCCGCGGATCTGGTGATCTTCTACGCCGGCGAGACCAAGGGCAGCGTCGAGACGTGCGGTTGTCCCAAGCGTCCGCGTGGGTCCCTCCCCCGGCTGCAGGCGTACCTGAAGGCCAGCCGCGCCGAGAACCCCTCGGTGCCGGATCTGCTCCTGCACGGCGGCTACCTGTTCGAGGACGCCATGGGGCTCGACGGTGAGCTTCGCGCCGACGTGCCGGTCCTGAACGACTGGATGCACCGAGGCATCGAGGCGCTGGACGTCGACGCGGTGAACATCGCCTACGTAGACCTGCCCGCCTGGCAGGCGCTCGAGTCCCGACCAGCCTGGGGCGTGAGCGCCAACGTCACGGGACCCGCCGAGCGGGTGCCGGCGGAGGGTCGCCTGGTGCAGGCCGGCGACCTCCAGGTGGGCATCACGGGCATCACGGGGCCGGGCATGACCTTCGTCGAGACCCCGGACTTCCAGGTCGCCGACCCGGTGGAGCACGGGGTGGCCGCGCTCCGTTCGCTGCACGAACAGGGCGCCGACGTGCTGGTGTTGATGGCCTACAACGCCCCGGCGGCCGCGAAGTCCATCGCCGCCCAGGTGCCGGAGCTCGACGTGGTGATCGACACGGCGATGCACCGCGAGTTCTACGAGCCCTTCGTGGAGGGCCACGCGGTCTGGGTGCGCAGCCACTACCAGACCATGCGGCTCGGCGAGCTCCGGCTCCGCCTCGATGGCCAGCACGTGGTCGCCCACCTCGACCGCAAGATCGACCTGGACCCGGAGCTGCCCGACGACGACGCCCTGCTCGATCTGGTGGTGGCGAGCCGCAAGGCCATCGGACAGGCGCAGGAGGCGCTGTTCGGCCCGTGATCGCGTTGTTCCTCGCCTGCCGAACCCCGATCGTCGTCGTCGAGCCCGTGCCCACCGACTACCACGCAGCCGCCGAAGCGGAGGCGCTGGAGCGGGTGCACGACCCCGCGCGCGGCGGCCCCCCGGTCCACGCGGCGTCGAGCCCGCTCCCCCCCTTCCTGGGAGTGGACCGTGGGAGCGCGCACTACGTCGGCAGCCAGGCCTGCGCGGGGTGCCACCTCCAGAGCTGGCAGGTGTGGCAGACCAGCGCCCACAGCCACGCGCGCGAGGTGCTCGACGAGCGCCGCAACGATCCCGGGTGCCTGCGGTGCCACACCACCGGCCTCGGCCACCCCGGCGGCTTCCCGGACGGCGAGGGGCTCGACCGGGTGGGGTGCGAGGCCTGCCACGGCCCAGGCAGCGACCACCTGGCGGCTCCCAGCGCGGGCTACGGCATGCTGCCGGGCGGGCCTGCGGCCTGCGTTGCGTGCCACACCCACGACCAGGCGCCCACCTTTCGCTTCGACGCGAGCTGGCCGGTGATCGCGCACCCGCTAAACGATGGAGCCCGATGATCCGAAGGGCACCGTGAGCCCTCCCCAAGGACCTCCTCATGGACATCGGAAGCACCCCACCGCTCTCGCCGGCGGTCCCTGGTCGCGGCAGCGCCGATCCCTCCCGCACCACCGAGCCCGAGCGCCCGGCCCACGGCGTGCGCGCCAAGCTCGACACCGATCACTACAGCGAACGCGCCTTCGAGGTGCTCTCGCAGACCTTCGGATCCGCACCGGGCGAAGCCGACTTCCCGCGCAGCCCCAAGGCGATCGCCGACGATCTCGCTGGTGCAGGTGCCCGCGCGATGGACGAGGCGATGACGTCGATGGACCTGACCGACGAGCAGGTTGCGCGCATGAGCGAGATCCGCGACCAGCTCACAGCGGAGACCTCGGCCCTGCTCGAGAGCCGCCCGAGCGGCGACGACCTGGCCGCGGGCATGGCGTCGATCGCCGAACAGGTGGCCGACCAGATCGCGGTGGAGATCCCGCCTCCTCTGGCCGACGAGCTCCGAGAGATCTTCGAGGGCCTGATCGAAGAGCTCACCTCGTCGACCGCGCAGCGCGAGGATCCGCCTCAGGTGGCGATCAGCGCGTACACCCACGCGGCGGTGGACAGCGGCCTGCCCCCCTCGACCGTGGACACAGCGGCCTGATAGCCCCGGGGGTCTTCGAAGCCCCAGACCGGTTAGTCGGCGGCCCCCGTACGAGGAGGTCCCCATGCCCGTGCACGCCATGAAGGTGGTCGAGAAGACCGCCCACACAGAGACCGACCAGCTCTTCATCTACCGCTTCGAGAGCCCCGCGTTGGGCAGCCGCACCATCGTGGCCAACCTGACCAACACCTACGAGGTGGGCGACGTGGCTGGGATCGCGCTCGAAGGGACCTGGCTTCCGGGCGTGCAGATCGCAGCCCGCAAGGTCTTCGGGGTGCACAGCGAAGGCATGGCCATGGGCAAGGTCGACAGCCCGCTCGACGCCGACCTCACCGCACGCTTCGAAGCCGACGCCGCACCGCGACCCTTCACGGTGACCATCGAGGTCGAGGTCGAGGCTCGCTACGCCGAGGACGCGCACAAGGCGGCGCTCAAGGCGGCGAAGTCGAGCGGCAAGGTGATCGGCGTCCGCTGATCGCTACCAGCGCCCGTCCACCGAGCGCAGGAAGTCGTAGGGGTAGCCCACGCTCAGGCGGCTGGCCTGGTCGAGCCGCTCCAGCTGATCCGCGGAGAGCGAGAGCTCCGCAGCCGCGAGGTTGGCCTCGACCTGGGCGACCGTGCGGGCGCCGAAGATCACGCTCGTCACGCAGGGCTGCGCGAGGAGCCAGGCCAAGGCCACCGAGGCATGGCTGGCGCCGGTCTCCTCGACCACCGTGTCCATGGCGGCCAACACCGCCCAGCTCCGGGGGGTGTCGGCCTTCTCGAGGAAGCGCTTCCAGCGGGTGAGGCGGCCGCCCTCGGGAGGCGGCTGATCCTTGCGGTACTTGCCCGTGAGGAAGCCGCGAGCGAGCGGTGACCAGGGGAGGATGCCCACCCCGAAGTCGCGGCACACGGGCACGTGCTCCCGCTCGATCGACCGCTCGAGCAGGCTGTACTGCATCTGCGCGGACACGTAGCGGTTGAGCCCCGCGTGCCGGGAGGTCCACAGGGCGTCCACGAGCCGGTACGCGGCATAGTTCGACACGCCGACGTAGAGCACCTTGCCCGCGCGCACGAGGTCGTCGAGCGCACGGAGCGTCTCCTCCTCCGGCGTGCCGCTGTCCTGCATGTGCACCTGGTAGAGATCGATCCGGTCGGTGCCGAGGCGGCGGAGGCTCTCCTCGCAGGCCTTCACGATGTGGCGGCGGCTCGCGCCCTTGCCGTAGGGCATCGGAAAGCGGAACTTGGTGGCGAGCACCACCTCGTCGCGGCGACCGGTCTCGGCGAACCAGCGCCCCAGCACCCGCTCGCTCAGGCCGTCCTGGCCGTACACATCCGCGGTGTCGATGAAGTTGACCCCCGCGGCCAGGGCGGTCTCGAGCATCTCGGAGACCACCGCCTCCGCGCTCGCCACCTGGTGCATGAAGCTGGTGTCGTCGGGTTCGCCGAAGGTCATCGCGCCAAAGCAGAGGGGCGAGACCTTCAGTCCGCTGGCACCCAGGTTCCGAAGCTCCACGTCGACCTCCTCGTGGGCTCCTCTACCCGGCTCACGGCGAGGCGGGCACCCACACGCTGACCCTTCCGTTCACCGTGTCGGCCACGTACACCGTGCCGTCGTCGGCCACGGTCACGCCGAAGGGCTCGGTGAGCTGGCCGTCCCCCGGGCCGCGGCTGCCGAACACGGCCACGCTCTCGCCATCACGCGTCCAGCTCTGGATGCGGTGGTTGAACTGCTCGGCGCCGAACAGGGTGCCACCGCGGTCGAAGGCAAGCTGGTGCAGGTCGTTGACCATGCCCGCCTTCGGACCCTCGCCGCCCCAGGCCAGCTGGAACGCGCCTTCGCGATCGAAGCGGTGGATGCGCTCGTTGCGCACATCGGCCACGAAGACCTGGTCGCCGTGCACCGCGATGCCCGACGGGTTGTCGAACTGGCCCTCGCCCGCTCCCTCGGAACCCCAGGTTCGCACGAACACGCCCTCGTCGGTGAACACCTGCACCCGGTCGTTGCCGTACTCGGTCACGTAGACCTGCCCCTCGTCGTCGAAGGCCACGCCGTAGGGCTGGTCGAACTGCCCCTCTCCGGTCCCGGCCTCGCCCCAGGTCGCCAGCCAGGTGCCCTCCTAATCGAAGACCTGCATCCGGTGGTTGTCCCAGTCGGCCACGTAGACCCGCCCGTCCGGGTGGATGCCGAAGCCCTTCGGGGTGGCGAGCTGCCCGTCGGAGGTGCCCGCGCCACCGTGGTTGCCCAGCCAGGTGCCGTCGAAGGCGAAGGTGGCCAGGCGGGAGTTCTCGGTGTCGAGCACCCAGAGCGTGGTGCCGTGCACGGCCACCGAGTAGGGCCGCGTGAGCTCCCCGTCGCCGGTGCCCTGCGCGCCGATGTGGTGGGAGAAGGCGTAGGCGGTGGGCGCGCTGTAGGGCGGCGCCGTGTCCTCGGGCGGGGCGGTGTCCCCAGGGGGCGAGGTGTCGGCGGGAGGCGAGCTGTCGTTCGCGCCCGAGGTGTCGGCGGGCGCCGTGGCGTCCCCGCCGCCGGGCGGCGTGCTGTCGGGGGCCGCCGTCTCGGACGACGGGCCGCTGCACGCGAGCAGGACGAGCAACATGGAGCCTCCAGAGAGCCACCGTAGCCTGCGGGCGCGATCCGTCGAAGACGGCGCGTAGCGGTCGGCTGTCAGCTGTCAGCGCGCAGCTCTTCCGAGGAAGGAGGCCAGCATTCGCTTCGGCGAGCGTTGGCCGAGATGGAGACGCTCGCCCGACGGACCTGACTCGTCAGCCTCGTGCCAGACCTGCAGCCTCCGGAAGTCCTTCACAGCCACTCCTCGGCTTGCGCTTCCTGACCACGGATCGCTGACGGCCGATGGCTCGCCCGCCGGCTCTGGGTCATCGCGCCCGCAGCCTGCTCAGCGCCCCGCGACGGCCGCAGTGGCACCGTGCATCGACGCGATGGTCAGCGCCTGCGCGGTGTTCCGCTCGAGCTGGTTCGTGCGCCAGACCACGGCGCCGTCGGTCCCGATGACCACCGCGTCGTTGTCGGAAGCGCGCACCTGCCGCTGCAGGCGTGCGCCGGCGTCGTTGACCACGTCGACCTGCGGCGCGCGCACCACGGCGAAGGCCCGGACCTCACTCTTGCGGGAGGCATCGTCGGTGTTGACCGCCACCACGCGCGCTCCGGAGTCCGCGAGGTGGGCGGCGTGGCGCAGGCCGATCTCGCCGTCTTCCAGGGACCAGAAGACCAGCAGGGCCGGGCTGTCCATGTCGACGCGCTCACCGTCCACGGTGCGGAGGTCCCCGGCCCGGGCAGGCGCGGCGGCGAGGGCGGAGAAGGCGATGGCGACGGTGATGGCGAGGCGGGTCATAGGGGACTCCAGGGGGGGGGCACCCTCGACTGAAGCAAGGTGCGTGCCAACCCTCCTGGAGCGGGTCTGGGAGCTCGAAGCGTCAAATTTCGACTCACGCGACTCATTGTCTGACTCTTGCGTCATAATATGAAGATGGATCTGCGAGCCGTCGCCAGACGGGTGGAAGACGCCCTCGACGGCGGCCGAACCGGCGAGGCGCGCCGGCTGATGCCGAGGCTCTTCGTGGCCATCGGCGCCACCACCGGCGCCGCAGCAGCCGCCGAGGCGGAGGCCGCACGCCTGCGCCTGCTGCTGGACAGGACCCTCCGCGTCACGGCCGCCGACGGCGCCCAGCCCATCGCGGAGGAGGCGCTCGACGCCCTGCTGGAGATCGTCGAAGCCTCGCGCGGCTTCGTCGGTCGGGTCGAGGCCGACGGCTGGACGCTGCTGGCAGCCCGCCACGTGCGCCGGGAGGACCTCGACGACCCCACCTCCCAGGTGTCGCGCAGCATCATCGAGCGCGCGCTCACCACCCGCCGCGCCGTGGTCGCGCACGACGCCCAGGGTGAGGTGCCCACGCGCTCCGTGCGCGACCTCGATCTGCGGAGCGTCGCCTGCTTTCCGCTCATCGCCGACGAGTCGCTGCTCGGCTTCGTCTACCTCGACAACGCCCTGCGCCCCGGGGTGTTCGACGATGCGGCCATCGCGGCGGCCACTGGATGGCTCCCCCTGGTCGCCCGCAGCGTGGCCCGCGCCGCGGCCCCTGAAGACAGCGGCCTGCCCGGCGTCGTCACGCGCTCGCGCAGGCTGATGGCCACCCTCGCCGAGCTGCGCAGGATCGCGGAGTTCGAGGCCTCGGTCCTGCTCACCGGCGAGACCGGCACCGGCAAGAGCCTGATCGCCAAGCGTCTCCACGAAGCGAGCCCCCGCGCCCCCGGCCCCTTCGTGCACGTGAACTGCGGCGCCATCCCGGAGGCCCTCATCGAGGGGGAGCTGTTCGGTGCCGAGGCCGGCGCCTACACGGGGGCCAAGACCCGCCGCAAGGGCCGCTTCGAGGCCGCGGAGGGCGGCACGCTCTTCCTCGACGAGCTCGACAGCATGCCGCTCGCCTGCCAGGTGAAGCTGCTGGTGGCCCTGCAGGACAGGACCGTCACCCGGCTCGGCAGCAACACGCCGCAGCCCGTCGACGTGAGGCTGGTCGCCGCGATGGGCACCGACCCCTTCGAAGCCATCGCCGCCGGAAGGGTGCGCGAGGACCTGTACTACCGGCTGGCCGTGTTCGTGGCGGAGCTGCCGCCGCTCCGCGACCGCCCGGAGGACGTGCCGCTGCTCGCCCAGCACGTGCTCCGGCGCACCTCCGAGCGCTACGACCTCCCGCCCCTTCGCCTCTCGCCGGCTGCCGAGGCCACGCTGATGGCGCACCGCTGGCCAGGCAACGTGCGGGAGCTGGAGAACGCCCTGGACCGGGCGGCGCTGCTCAGCCGTGACGGCGTGATCGACGAGCTGCGGCTGGGCGCGAGGCGTCCGCGCACCGACAGGACCGGCCCTCAGGACCTGGCCGGTCTGCTGCGCGCCGCCGGCGAACAGGTGGCCGAGGCCGTGGTCCGCCGCGCCGATCTGCGCGACCTCAAGGCGCTGGGTGTGTTCCGCGGGGCGGTGCTCCGCGCCCTCGCCCGCAGGCTCGGCGGGCAGGACCCGGCCTTCGAGCTCCTCGGGCTCGGCGCCCAGGTGGCCGCCAGGAACCACCACCGCACGTGGCGTCGCGAGGTGGGCCGGCTCGAAGCGCTGATCGAGAAGGTCGGCTGAGCCGAGCTACTTCGCGATCTTTCCCACGAGCACGAACTCGGTGGGGTCGATCTTCGGCAGCGCGGAGTCGGTGAGGCCGACGAAGTTGACCTCGCGGCCCAGGATGCCCTCCCACTTCGCCGCGAACTCCGCCAGCTCCGGGTACTCCGAGACCGTGTGCCGGGTCTTGAAGATGGTCTTGATCTTCGGGTGGGCGGTGTGGCCGGCCGCCTCCATGGTGTCGACCATCTTCTTCGACGTGAGGCCGAGGTCGATGTCGGCGAGCTCGCCCGCGTTCGCGTCGAAGTGGTGGCCCAGCGGCTTGCCGGGGTTCTCCGAGTAGAAGGTGGTCGAGGTGCCCTTCAGCGTGACCGTGCTGTCGTCGAGGCCGGCACGCTTCAGGGTCTTCTGCAGGTCGGCCTTGAAGGCTTCGTACTGCTTCGGGTTCTCGAACGACAGCGGCGACTGCTTCGTCTCCATCCACTGGATCCGCTGGTCGCTCACCCCGCGAGCCCGAAGGTCGCTCTTGAACAGGTCGCTCTCGCGCAGCGCCTTGACCTCGCGCTGCCGCAGCTTGAAGTAGTCGTCGCCGGAGAACCTGGTGAGGCGCTTGGCGTCGTCGAAGCGGAAGCCGTTGCGGAAGTGCTGGCGGACCACTGCCTCGTTGACCTGCCCGGTGGGGTACTTCGCGCGCCAGGCCTTCACGAAGTCGTCCTCGAGCGGCGTGGGGCGGTGGATCAGACCCTTGCCGTCGATCCGCACGAAGTCGTCGGCCAAGCCCGCCACGTCGTCGGCGTAGCGCACCCGGCTCAGCAGGGTGCCGGACTTGTTCACCAGCCGGCTGGAGTGCTTCAGGTGGCGCATCTTGGCGATGTGCCGGCTCATGCCCACCGCGCCCTCCGCCACGCCGAACGCAGACAGCGGCAGGGCCGCCACGAAGAGCACGGTGTCGGTCTGGGTCTGCTCGACCTTCTCGGTGTAGATGCCGTTGTAGTGGTTGTGAAGCTCGGTCTGGCCGTTGGCCTCG
>CAZSAT010000121.1:0-20241 GCA_964604675.1 uncultured Enterobacterales bacterium | reverse complement strand
CCCGGTGGGTGCGGAGAAGACGACGTGGTCGGCCAGCCGGAAGGGTCCGCGGGAGAAGATCATGTCGTCCACGGCGTACACATCGGGAATTGCGACGCCGCGGGGCAACCAGGTGTAGCTGGCAGCGGCGACGAAGCCGAAGCGTGCAGCGGTCCAGCCGCCCGCCCACTGAGGCGTGTAGAGCCGATCGATCAGCTTCACAGGCGCCTCCCCTCGGGCAGGTCGACGCGACGCGAGCAGTCCCAGGTCAGCAGGGTGCGGACCTTGGGGTTGTTCTTCGGCTGGTCGGGATCCCCGAGCGTCTTGCCCCACTGGGTCAGGGTGAACCTCACCTCGTCGGGACGCTCCGCCAGGCGGCCGCAGGTGGCGGCGGCGAGCACGCGCATGCGCGTGGGGCTCTTCCGGAAGCTCGAGCGTGAGAAGCGGTAGCCGCTCTCCCACGTGGTTGGGAACAGCTCGCCGAGGTCGATCGGCTCGCTGGTGTCGCCGCGGATCGCCTCGGCGGTGAGCGCGCTGTGGCGGCGGTCGAGCAGCGTGAACATCTGCCAGGTGCCCGGCCACAGGGCATGGGGGGACCAGTCGGCCACCAACGCCGGGCGCGGCTTGCCCAGGGCCACGTGGTAGCAGACGCCGAGGTACGCCGCGAGGGCGCCGAGCAACAAAAGCCCGGGGAGCTGCAGCCAGCGCGGGGTGGTGTGGGCGTCTCGGGGCCGCTCGTCCATGCCCCCTCTCTATATGGAACCAGACGATTGTGGGTCGCAACCGGAGATCCTGCTCTCCGTCACGGGCCTGACGAAGAAAGCCCTCCCGCTGGACGCAGACCGATCCGGAGACCAAGTGATGGATCCACCGGACACGATGGAGGCCACATGACGCGCTTGACTGGTCACGGACCCTCGACCTCGAGACTGAGCCCGGAGGCGGAGAAGCGCATCGCCCGCCGATGCCTCGCCCTGGAGGAGGTGGCGCTCCGTGCGGTCGCGTCGTTGCCGGTGGCGAAGGCCATCCTGGACCGTCCGAAGGACCGCCGTGAACGCACCCGAGCCGGCTGGCTGGAACGGCTGGAGGATGCCGTTGCGGCGGTCGTCGAGGCCGCCGACTCCGACCCGACGCTGCTGGAGTCCGCGGAGATCGCGCGAGAGGCCCTGTCGGAGGCGAACGCGTTGCGTTGGTCGCTCGCGCTGTCGGCCATGCGCATCGCGAGGGGGGAGGCCCGCAAGCTCGGTGGGCCGCTGCTGAGCGAGGAAGACCTGCTCCAGGAGGGCATCATCGGCCTCGTGAACGCAGCCCGGCGCTTCGACGCCGAGCGAGGCCTCCGGTTCGCGACCTACGCGCGCTGGTGGGTTCGAGCGCAGATCACCCGCGCGATCGACTCCGGCGGTCGTCCGGTCAAGCTGACCAGCTTCGCGGTCGAGCAGCTGAGGCACCTGCGCAAGGCCCGGGAACAGTTCGAGCGCCTGGGCGCGGATCCGAGCCCCGGGATGCTGTCGAGGGAGACCGGGTTGCCTCTGGAGCGCGTGCACGCGCTGCTCGCACAGGGGCCGACGGTGTCGCTCGACCAGCCCGTCGACTTCGGCGCGAAGGCACGCCCGCTGGAGGCCTTCCTGGTCGACGACGAGGCCGTGGCGCAGGACGAGCACGTCCTCCACGAAGAGCGGCGTCGGGCGCTCTGGCGGGCCATCGCCGAGCTCCCCGAGCGCGACCGACAGGTGCTGCTCGCCCGCTATGGACTGGCGGGTGCCGCGCAGGGCACGCTGACCGAGGTCGGCCGACGGGTGGGGCTCTCGCGTGAGCGCGTCCGGCAGATCGAGAACAGCGCCGTGGAGCGGATCCGCGCCCGGGTGCACTGACGCCTCGAATCTCCGGGTGACACGGCGGTAGACGTGGTGTATACTGTTGTCGGCACCGTCGAGAGGACCATGAGGACGATCCTGTGGGGGATCGCCGTGGGCTCCCTCGTCGCCTGTGGCGGCGGGGAGACCACGAGCGCTGGAGGCGATGCGGCCCTGGACTGGGTGGGCGACACGGCGGGAGGAGGCGGTGGCGCCGACGAGGGTGGCTCCGGAGGTGGCGACGCCGAGGGCAACGGAGGGGGCGGCTCGGACGGGCTGGAACCCTGTCAAGGACCGACGGGGCTGCAGGTGGGCGACTGCGCCCCCGAGTTCACGCTGCTGGACAGCGACGGCGTGAGCACGAGCTTGTCCGAACAGATCGGAGGACGGGTGCTCGTGATGGGCTCGGCATCCTGGTGAAGCAGCTGCGCGTCCCTGGTCCAGGGAGTCGACAACTGGTTCGCGGACTTCGCGCCGGACGACGTGGAGGTCTTCGTGGTGCTCGTGGGCGCCGGAGAGCTCGAGTGCTCGCAGTACGCCAACTACTACGACCTGAGCGTGACCGTGCTCTCCGACCCCGACGATGCGTGGCTCGACGTGTGGGGGGCGAACGGCTCGCAACACGCGTACACGGTCGTGGACTCGGGCGGGTACGTGTCGTGGCGGCAGGCCGACGGCAGCGGAGGCGACGTCAACACGCTGAAGTCCGCGGTGGTCGCGGCCGACTGAGCGCGAAAGGGGCCAGGCTGATCCGGTCTCCGATCCTACCGCTCGGGCACGTCGGGCGGAACCTCCGGCCAGCGCACGATCCTGCGAAAGCTCAGGCTCATGCGCGGGCCGCAGTCCGCGACGCGCTTGATCGCGTGCCGCCAGTCGGCCTGCATGCCCTGGCTCATGTAGAGCACCGAGCCGCCGGGAAGGTCGAGCTCCTCGTAGTGGAAGCGGCCCTCGATGCGGGTGCGGAGGCGGAGGGGTCGGGTGGCACCCAGGCTCAGGATCGCGATGTCGGTGCCCGGCGCCAGGATGCTCACGTCGTCGGCATGGAAGCCCATGCTGTGGAGGCCGGTTGGGTACAGGTTCAGCAGGCAGTTCGTGGCCTCGAAGGCCAGCGGTAGGGAACGCGCGAGGGCCTCGACTGCGGGGTGCCAGGAAGCCACGGGGTAGCTCGCACCACCGTAGTTGTACGGCACCCCCATGCTGGCGGTTCGCCGCGCCTTCATGTGGGTCGTCCAGGTGACCTGCTCGCGCAGGGTCCACAGGAGCGCCTCGTGGTGCTCGACCACGTTCGCGACGAGCCGCAGTCCAGGCGGCATCAGGGCGCGAGCACGTCGGCCATGTCGTAGAGCCCAGGGGGCTGGGAGACCGCCCACCGTGCGGCCCGCAGGGCACCCTCGGCGAAGACCTGCCGTCCGGTGGCGAGGTGGCCCAGCTGCAGGCGCTCACCGGGACCGGCCAGGTAGACCATGTGCTCGCCGGCGATGTCGCCGCCCCGGAGGGCATGCATGCCGATCGGGCCCCGCTCGCGCGGACCGGTGTGCCCCTCGCGCCCGTGCACGAGGTCGCCGCCGCGCGCCGCCTGCTGCACGGCACCTGCGAGCGCCATCGCCGTGCCCGACGGAGCGTCGACCTTCCTCCGGTGGTGCATCTCCACGATCTCCACATCGTAGTCGGGCAGGGCGGCCGCGGCGCTACGGAGCAGACGGATCAGGACGTTCACCCCGGTGGAGAAGTTTCCCGCCTGCACGACGGCCGCACGAAGGGCGTGACGCGCGACACGCTCCTGCAACCCAGCGGGCAGTCCCGTGGTGCCCGTGATCAAGGTTCGTTCTCCGATCACGTCGAGCAGGGCGTCGGTCCCCGAGGGCAACGAGAAGTCGATGACCAGGGAGGCGTCGCTCAGTTCGGGAGGTCCCGGCCGGTCGGTGGCGGCCGCCAACGTGAGGTCGTCGGCCTGCTCGACGGCCTCGCAGAGCAGCTGGCCCATCCGACCGCGGGCACCGTGCACCGCAACCCGGATCACGTGAGCCCCGCGAGGAGGCTCGGCGGCGGAGCGGAGCCGGCCGCAAGAGGCAGACGTACCTCGTCGCTGCAGAGCCCGAGGACGGCCAGCGCGGCCTTGGCCGGGACGGGGTTGGAGTCGGCGAAGAGCCACCGCACCATGGGCATCAGCTCGTGGTGCAGGCGACGCGCCAGCGCGATGCGGGACTCGCCGACAGCACGGGCGAGCGCCACGGTCCGCACCGGGTCGACGTTGGAGACAACGGACACCACACCGGCGCCGCCGACGCACATCAACGGGAAGAAGGTGAAGTCGTCGCCCGAGAGCACCGGCCGGTCGGTCATGGCGATGACCTGGCTGCCGTAGTCCACGTCGCCCGTGGCCTCCTTCACGGAGACCACGCCGTCGACGTTCGCCAGCTCGGCGAGCAAGGCAGCCGGCACGCGCTGACCCGTGCGCCCTGGCACGTGGTACGCCATCACCGGCAGGCCGACCGACGCCACCGTGCGCATGTGGGTGAGGTGCCCGCGCGGGTTGGGCTTGTTGTAGTACGGGAGGACCACCAGGGCTGCGTGCGCGCCGAGGTCGCGGGCCCATTGGGTGCGCTCCAGCGAGCTGCGCGTGCAGTTGGTTCCCGTGCCCGCGGTCACGACCACGCGGGATCCGCACAGCTCGACCGTGGTCCGCACCAGGTCGGCCCACTCGGTATCCTTGAGCGTCGGGGTCTCGCCCGTGGTGCCGCAGACCACGATGCCGTCGACGCCCGCGGCGACCTGCCGCTCGACGAGCGTGCCGTAGGCCTCGAGGTCGACCTCGCCGTCGGTGAAGGGGGTGACGACTGCGGTGTGTACGCCGCGGTGCATGGCAGCCTCGAGGGCGGCTCGGCTCAGAACTCGACGGTGGCGTACAAGCGTCCGCCCAGCGTGACGTCGTCGAAGCCCGTGCCGAGCTCGTCGTGGGTGTAGGTGGTGTAGTAGGGGCCCGGCAGGAAGACGCCAGCGGTGCCCTTGACCCAGAAGTGCTCGTAGGGATCGTACCGGAGCGAGAGGTCGAACTCCATGCCGTACCCTCGGTTGGCTTCCTCGTCCTCCGGCACCTTGGCCGCGCGTGCCGCGAACAGCTGGAGGTCCGTGGCCAGGTCGTCGTTGAAGCGCCAACCCACCCACGGGCGGAGGTACAGCGCGTTCGACACACCCTCGCCGGTCCGCACGGCGTCGTAGTCGCGACCGCCGTTGGACTCGGTGATGACGCTGGCCTCGAGCACCGGCATCGGCTCCTCGAACATCATCAGCGCCACGTTGTGGTCGCGGTCGAAGCTGAAGGTCTTGATCTTGCTGTCGTCGGGCTCCGCGTCACCGGTGGCGACGCCCAGCTCGAGTCCACCGATCAGGCGGTCGAGTCCGACCTCCGCCTCGAGCATGGCGCCCACGGCCGCGATCGAGATGTCGTTGGCTCCGGTGTCGAGGTCGCCACCGCCGAAGACCGCAGCGACCTCGGTCTGGACCTTGACCGGGCCGAGCTCCGCGTAGCCCCACAGATCGCCCGTGTAGCTGTTGAAGCTGGCGGAGGGCTGGTAGCGGTAGCGGTTGTACAGGCCCAGTCCGGTGGTCTCGGCGCGGTAGGCCACCGAGAAGTCCAGCGCGGCCATGTCGTCCGGGACGCCCTCGTAGCCCTCGAAGATCGGCTCCCACGCGCCCATCAGGTACACCGAGCCAGCCCGTGAGGTGAACTGGAGGCGATCGGACACGTCGCCGTACTCGCTCTCGGGCCCGAAGCCGCCGTTGAAGAGGATGCCTGCGCCCCAGTGGTGGGGCATGCGCCCGAAGCGGAAGCGCCCGATGTCCGAGTAGAGGTCGGCGTAGGCGTGACGGACCTGGAAGTTCGACGCCCAGGCGGTGGGATCCTCGGCATCGGCCCCGACCGCCACGCCATCGGCATAAGCCAGCGGGATCGCCGCGCCCTCGACGTCGTCGTACCAGGTGTTGGCGGTGTCGCCGTAGGGCGTGAGGGGGAGCACGTCGAAGGTGGTGAACACCCCGACGCGCGAGCTCACGTAGATCCCCGGCCGCAGGCGGAGCCTGTGATCGAAGAGGTTCGACGTGCCCTCGGCCTGCGCGTTCGTGGACGACACCGAGAGGCTGTCGTAGATCAGACCGCGCGCCCGGTAGTGACCGTTCCAGGTGACCTCGGCGGCATGCGCCGGCGCCATGGCCAGCATCATCGACGTGAGCAAAAGAGGCGCCTCCGGAGTCGCGCATCCGGCTTAATCGGCCGCGTGCCCCACCACCAGCGCCGGTGACGCGTGGAGACCGCGCTACTTGCGACGAAGGCGCCGGAAGATCGCGCGAACCTTGCCGCGGGCGCCGGGGTCCTGGACCCGGACCTGGCTCTGCACGGGCGGCGGTACGGCGGCTTGCCGAGGCCTCACGACCACGGCCCCCGCCCCGGTGATCAGAGACTCGATGTCGTCGTCGGTGCGCACGCCGGCGCCGAGCACCGACGTGGCGCCCGCGTCGACGGCGGCTCCGATGAGCGGCCAGATCCAGTCGGAATCCTGGGGCTCGTCGATGGCGTGTTCGCCGTCCCGATCGCGGCAGACCGGCTCGAAGCCGCGGCCGTCGTAGGCCAGTCGGCTCTCCAGCTCACCGTCCGCGAACAGGGCGTGCCCGCCGTGTCCGTCTTCGTCGTCGTAGAGCAGGAACACGCACCGGCCGTACTCCCGGGAGAGCTGCCGGCCGAGGTGCGTCTCGAGCTCGTCGTTCGCGGGCAGCTCCGGCTGGGCGAGCAACAAGAGCCCGCCCTTCTCGAAGAGTGCGAGCGCGATGTGGGTGTAGAGATGGCCCTCGCGCTCGCCATGACCGACGCGCGGCGCTTCGTCGCCGGCGAAGTCTTCGGGCGTGACGCCGGGCGTGTCCAGCAGGTGCGTCAGGATCTCGTCGGGGTCGATGTGTCCTGCGACGAAGAGGCCGGTGTTCCGTTCGGACATGGCCTCGGTATACCCCACGGCTTGACGGACGGTGTCCCTGCTGCCAGCCTTGCAACATGCTCGTGCTGTACAAGGCCATCTGGCGGCGCTGGAAGGGCTTCGCCCACCGCCTCATCTCGGCCCAGAACTGGGTCTTGATGTGCGCGGTCTACTGGGGCTCGGTCGCCCCGATCGCCGTGCTGATGAGGGTCTTCGCCGCGCCGCTGCTCGATCGCGGCCTCGGTGCCGACGACGCCACGAGCTTCTGGATCGACAAGAGCGACGGCCCCTTGATCATGGACCGCGCCAAGTACATGTCCTGACGCGCGGCTTACACCGTGCGTGCCCTGCCGGAGCATCTGATGAGCGAAGAGACCCCCCAGCTTCCCGAGACCCAGCAAGGCCTGCTCGCCGAGTTCGCGCACTTCATCGTGCACAACAAGGCCTGGTGGATGACTCCGATCGTGCTGGTGTTGCTGGCGATGGTCGCCTTCATCCTCTACGCCGAGGCGTCCCCGGTGCTGCCGTTCATCTACACGGTGATCTAGGTTCGTCAGAGCCAGGGGCGGAGCCAGCTGAGCAACCGCGCCAGCGGGCGCTTCCAACACCGCAGCGGCGATCTTGTCAGCGCGTGTGCGCCACGCTGGTCGGCGGCGAACAGCAGGGCGGTGGCCAGCAGGCCTACGGTGCCGCTGTACACCGCGACGCAGACCTCGAGGTTCTGGCGAAGGCTCAGGTCGTCCAGGTTGCCTGAGCCCAGCAGCAGCCAGCCGCGATCCACCAGCAGGACCTTGCGGTGCGACCGACCCGAGAGGCGGACGACCCGCACGCCGGCATCGAGCAGGGGATCGAGGCTGGCCTCCACCACCAGGCCGACCGCAGGCACGTCACTCTCTTCGGGCACGATCACGGTCACCTTCACGCCGCCGCGGGCTCGCAGGGCCAGCACCCGCAAGACCTCGGCGTTGGTGAGGTAGCAGTGGTGCACGTCGATGCGGTGCTTCGCGCCCAGGAGCATCGCCTCGACATGCCCGGCCAGCGCGAACCGGTTCGGCGTGTTCTGGACCACGCGGATCGGCAGGCCTTGCCCCGCGGCGCGCGCTTCCGGTCGGCGAGCTCGAGGGACCGCGCGGGCGTGATCGTCCCCCGAGCCGAGGGACCGCCAGAAGGTGTCGAAGTCACGCACCAGATCCTCGACCACCTCGCCCCCGAGGGTCACGCCAGCATCGTTGAACCAGCTCGCGTAGGCGTCGCCGACGTTCGCCGAGGCCACCCACGCCACCTTCCGATCCCGCAGCAGGAGCTTGGCGTGGTCGCGTCGATCGAGGTCCAACAGGTCCGTGTCCGCCAGGCTGTGGAACACGCGGACCTCGCAGCCGCCCTCCAGGAGCTCCTCCACGAGCGGACCGGCCGACGGGGATCCGAGCTCGTCCACCACGAGCCGCACGGTCACACCGCGGCGGCGCGCGTCGAGCAGGGCATTGGTGAAGCGCCGTCCCTCGCTGTCGGCCAGCACCATGTAGAAGCGCGCGTCGATCGTGGTCAGGGCTCCGTCGACGAGGGCGTGCAGCGAGGTGAAGAGCGAGGCCTCGGTCGTCAGCAGCCGGAGGGTCGACGCCGGCCGAACGGGGCCGCCCGGAGCCAGCTCGAACGCAGCACGCAGTGCACCGGAGGCGGCAGCCGTGGCGGCGCGGACGGTGGGGGTCTTCACGCCTGAGTCCTACCACCGGAGGCGTGTGTGCCGGCGCGCCGACGCTGGCAGCGCACCCGGGCTGCAGCGCGCGACCTTCCGCGGAGGTGCAACCTGCCGAGCCCGACCTCCGACGATACGGACCGGTGTGCTCATCTTCTTGCTCGCGTGCGCTCCGAAGCACGCCTCCTCGGCGAGCGACGCCGAGCTTCGGTACCTCGACCTCGGTCCCGACAAGCCGGCCGTGTGCGTGTCCCAGGTCCCTGCGGCTGGGAAGCTCCCAGGCGGCGGTGCCGCCTGGACCGCTGGGGTCGACGCGCTCGAACGCGCGGACCTCGAGACCGCTGCACGCCACCTGCAGGGCGAGCATGCAGCGCACCGGGCCGCCGCCGCGATCCTCGATCTGGCGGAGGGCCGGCTCGATCCGGGCAGGACGACGCTCCGTGACCTCGCCAACGCCTGGCCCGATGATGGGTGCCTGCAACAGGCGGCCGGCTACGCCTACCTCCTGAGCGGCCGGCTCGACACCGGGACGGGCTTCGTGCGCTCGGCGGTGAAGCTCTCTCCCGGGCAGCCGGACAACCACCTGCTCGACGGCCTCACGCGCTTCTCCACCGGCGACCTCGACGGCGCCCTGAAGGCCATGCGCACGGTGTTGAGCTTGGAGCCCGACAACCCCCTCGCCAACGCCATGCTGGGCAACGTCGCCGTGAGTCGTGGGGACGCCGCCACAGCCCTCCCGCACCTCGAGGCGGCCCTGGCCGGCGGGATCGACGTGAGCCACGATCTCGCGCCGGCGTACTTCGCGGCGGGCCAGCTGGGCGACTACCTGCGCGTCACCTCGCTGGCAGGCTGGCCCCTGGGTGACGACGGTGTGCTCGCCACAGCCGCGGACCCCGTGGCGAGCTTCAAGGAGCTGCTGGGCGTCACCGACGGCACCCTGCCCGTGGAGCTGGTCACCAGCCTCGGGTCCATCCACTGCGAGCTGTACTGGGAGCAGGCGCCGGTCACGGTCGCCAACTTCGTGGGTCTCGCGAAGGGCACCCAACCCTGGGTCGACCCGACCAGCCACACGCCAGGCGAAGGCCCGCTCTACGAGGAGCTCCTGTTCCATCGCGTGATCGAAGCGTTCATGGTCCAGACCGGCGACCCGACGGGCACGGGTGCGGGCGGGCCGGGCTACCGCTTCCCGGACGAGATCGTGCCGAGCCTCAGCTTCGACCGCGGCGGGCTGCTGGGAATGGCCAACAACGGCGTGGACGCGAACGGCAGCCAGTTCTTCGTCACCGAGGTGGCGGTTCCGCACCTCGACGGACGCCACACCGTGTTCGGGGCTTGCGATGCGGCCACCCTCGGCGTGGTGAAGAACATCGGCCGCGTGCCGGTCGGCGCCATGGACAAGCCCCTGGAGCCGGTCTGGCTCCACGAGGTCCGTGGACCCTGGAGTGCCGGCGAGTGAGCCGGCCGGCGCTCGAGCCCTCGACCCGCGCTTCGGGTGGCCCTGCGAGCGCCGGGTGCCGGTCACCCTCGAGGGCCTCGTTGGAGGCGACCTCTCTCCGTCGGTCCGTGCGCTGCTCGATGCGCTCGCGCTCAGCCCGGAGCCACCCGGCGAGCGGTGGACCTTCGACGACGGCCTCGTCTTGGAGGAGGAGCGGATCCTCGGTTCGCTTCGACACCGCCTGCACTTCGTCGTGTCGCTCGGACAGGACGTGGCACCTGAGAGCCGCCATCGAAGCGTCCGAGCTCGATGCTCGGGACCTACCGCACCGGATCGACCACCTCGGCAGCACCCCTCCAGGTGGCCATCCAGACCCCGATCAGGATCACGAAGCCGCCGAGCAGCTCGGGGCGGCTCGGGCGTTCTCCGAAGAGCCCGGCAGCGAGCGCGGCGGCGCCGACTGGCTCCAACAGGATGACCGCTGCCACCGGCGCGGCGGGGAGGTACTTCAGGGCGTAGTTCACGCCGTTGTGGCCGATCATGTGGGGCCCGAGCGCCAGCGCTGCGATGACGGTCCACTGCGGCATCGAGAAGCCCCCGAGCGGCACGCTCGCAGACACGCCGACCACGGTCAGCGCCGCGCAGGCCACGGCGCACACGCTGCACGCGTAGGATCCGATGGCGACCCGTTGACGCACCACACGGCCGGTGAGCAGGTAGGCGCTGCCGAAGAGGCCCCCGACCAGCGCCAGCGCGTCGCCGTAGAGCGAGCCGCCGTCGAGGTCGCCCCCCATGCCGGCCACGCCCAGGACCGCCACGGCGACACCCAGCCAGTACCGCCAGCCCGGCGGGCGCTTCAGCAGCAGCCACTCCCCGAGCCCGACCCAGATCGGGTTCAGGCAGACGAAGACCGTGCTGCGCAGCACCGTGGTGTGGCTGATGGACGCGAACCAGGTGCCGAAGTGCAGCGCCAGGCAGAGGCCGGAGAGCACCACCAGAGCGCCGTCCCGGCGACCGAAGGGGCGCCAGGTCGGAGCGAGCAGGACGGCGACGATGCCCGCGCGCCACGCTGCGAGCGCCACGGGATGCACCCCGGTCCCGAGCCGGACCAGGATGGCCGCTGACGAGATGGCGGCGACCGCGACCAGGAGCACCGGGACCGCGAAGCGGCCCTCAGCGCGCGAGGACAACGAGGGTCTCGACGTGCTGGGTGAAGGGGAAGAGGTCGAAGCCGACCACACGCTGGACCCGGTAGCCAGCGCGCGTCGCCTCACGCAGGTCGCGCGCCAGGCCGTCGAGGCCGCAGGACACGTACACGATGCCGCGCGGGCGCTGCCGGACCAGTCGGGCCAGGAGCCCCTTCGCTCCGGCTCTGGGGGGATCGAGCACCACGACGTCGAAGGCGTCGTCGCCGAGCTGCCAACGCTGCGCGTCGGCGACGCGGGTGGCGATGGACACGCCGTGTGCGTCGGCGGTGGCCTGCGCGTCCGCGAGGGCCTGCCGTGACGACTCGACCAGGGTCACCGGCACGCCCTCGCGCGCGAGCCCCAGCGTGAGGTTCCCAAGTCCGGCGAAGAGGTCGAGCAGCCGCTCGGGTTGCAGACGCCGGACCGCCCCCTGGACCTCGGCGACGAGGAGCTCGTTGGCTTCGAGGTTCACCTGGTAGAAGGTGCTCGCCGAGACTCGGAAGCGTGTGCCGTGCACCTCGAGGGCGAGCTCGCCAGGCCCCTCTTCGGGCTTGTTGTCGAACAGGGTGACGACCCGGGTGCCGTCGGACCGAAGCTGCACGCGCTGGACCCCGTCGAGGTCCAAGGCCGAGAGCTCCGCCATGCGCGCCGACACCTCGGGGCGCGCCACCGGACAGCTGGTCACCGGCACGATCTGGTGGCTCCGACCCCGGCGGTAGCCGACCCTTCCCTGGTGCACACCGAGGGCGACGCGCGCGCGGTAGCCCGTCGGGCGTGGCGAGCCGACCATCTCGTCGAGCTGGCCGAGGCGCTTCCGAATGCGCTCGGCCTTGACCGCGCGTTGCGCGTCGACCTGCCGATCGCCCAGCGGGCAGCCGCCACATGCCTCACGCACCGAACAGGGTAGGTTGGCCACCGGAGGATCCTTGATCAGCTTCAAGAAGGCACAGGGACTCGTGGTCGTAGCCCGTCGGGAGGGCGCGATCGTCGGGAAGTTCGACGACTTCCAGTTCGACCTGCAGAGCCGACACATCTACGGGTACCGGGTGAAGGGCAGCGGCATGTTCGCGAAGGCCGGCGGCGTGCTCGGTGAACGACTCGATCACATCGGCCGCGACGTGGCCTTCGTGGAAGCCGAGGACGACATCGAGTGGACCGGCGGTGCTCGGAACGCCGAGGACGGGCGTGCCTGGGCCAGCCAGTACCGCGGCACCAAGGTGATGAGTCGCGCCGGGGTGTCGCTGGGCGTGATCGACGACTTCGTGTTCGAGCCGGGCAACGATCGCCTCGCTGCGCTCATCCTGGACGGCAGCCGGATGGTCGAGGCCGACGACACCGTGGCCACCGGACCGGCGGCGGTCATCATCGAGCACCCCGAGACCATCCAGCACGTCGAGTCCGACACCCCCGCGGCCGACTGGCGCTCGCTGTTCTCGAAGTCGTGATCGGCCTGCTGCTCGCGTGCGGCACGCCGGAGGTCGCGCCCGAGCCACCGCCTCGACCAAGCGCCCACGAGGATCTCCAGGGCCGTTGGACCCTGGACGACCCGCGCCTGGCGGCGTCCTGGACCTTCGACGACCCGAAGGTGACGCTCGAGCTCGCCGACACGGTGCGTGTCGGCACCTACACGGTGCTCGCAACGAAGGGCCGCACCCTGGAGCTCCAGCTGGACGACGGGCCGATCACCGCACGCGTCGAGGTCGACGCGCTCACGTTGGAGCGCGCCGACCAGGCGTGGCGCTTCAGTAGGTCGGCATCGAAGGGTCCAGCTCCTTCGCCCAGGCCGTGATGCCGCCCTCGAGGTTGTAGAGCCGGTCGAAGCCACGCTCGGCCAGGGCCGCGCAGGCCTTCGCCGAACGCACGCCGCCCTTGCAGTGGATCAAGATGTCGCGGTCGCGCGGCAGCTCGTCGGCGATGCTGGCGACGTCCTCGTGCGGGTGGAGGCGGTCGGCCCAGTCGAAGGCCACGATCTGCGCCTCGTGGGGCTTTCGCACGTCGAGCACGTAGGGTGCCCAGCCTTCGCTCCGACGGGTGGCGATGGCCTGCACGCTCAGGCGCTCGAAGGGCTCTGGCCCCGTGGCCTCGGGCACGGCGTCCTCGTGCTGGGCCACCCCGCAGAACTGCACGTAGTCGATGAGCTCGGTGATCGGCTCCGCGTCGGGGTCGCGACGGAGCTTCAGCTCTCGGAAGCGCATCTCCAGGGCGTCGTAGAGGAGCAGGCGGCCCGACAGGGTGCTGCCCTTTCCCAGCAGGATCTTGAGGGTCTCGGTCGCCTGGATGCACCCGATCACGCCGGGCAGGATGCCGAGCACGCCACCCTCTGCACAGCTCGGAACGAGGCCTGGAGGAGGCGGCTCCGGGTAGAGATCGCGGTAGTTCGGCCCGTCGCCGAGGTTGAAGACGCTCGCCTGGCCCTCGAACTTGAAGATGGAGCCGTACACGTTCGGCTTGCCCAGGATCACGCAGGCATCGTTGACCAGGTACCGGGTCGGGAAGTTGTCCGTGCCATCCACCACGACGTCGTAGGGCTCCAGGATGCGCAGCGCGTTCTCGGAGGTCAGCGCCTCCTCGTAGACGTCCACCTGCACGTTGGGGTTGATGTCGTGCACGCGAGCCTTCGCCGACACCACCTTGGGGGTGCCGACGGTGCCGGTGCCGTGCAGGATCTGCCGCTGGAGGTTCGAGGCGTCGACCAGGTCGAAGTCGACGATGCCGATGCGACCCACGCCCGCCGCTGCGAGGTACATCAACAGAGGCGAGCCCAGGCCACCGGTCCCGATGCAGAGCACCGACGAGCCCTTCAGCTTCCGCTGGCCGTCCATGCCGACCTCGTCGAGGATGAGGTGCCGGCTGTACCGGCTGATCTCCTCGCGGGAGAGCTCGGGAAGGCTCACGCGGCACCCCCAGCGATGCTCGGCACGATGGTGAGCTCGGCACCTGAGCTGACAGGCGTGGCTTCCTTGTCG
This sequence comes from uncultured Enterobacterales bacterium, assembly GCA_964604675.1. Classification (GTDB taxonomy): domain Bacteria; phylum Myxococcota_A; class UBA796; order UBA796; family CAJQPC01; genus CAZSAT01. Next base: position 6,164 of record CAZSAT010000121.1, on the reverse strand, counting down.
AGGAAGCGGATGTCCTCGTCGCCCAGGTAGACGTTCACGAAGCTGCGCAGGCGGCCCTTGCTGTCGCGCAGGTGCTTCTGCAGCTCGGGGTGTGCGGTGGTGAGCGCGGCGAGCGCGTCGGCCACGGTCGCGCCTTCGACGTCGACCGAGGCGGAGCCGCCGGTGTAGGGGCGGAGGGGCGTGGGGATGTGAACGGTGACGGCCATCAGGGGGCTTCCTCGGTGACGGCGAGCTGCTCCGGCCGCATCGCGCTGCGGTCCTCGAGCAGTCGCCAGCTCAGGGTGTCCACCACCTCGCCCTCGTGGACGGCGGTGATGACGTAGGAGAGGTTGGGGAGCGCGTGGTCTCGGTCGTAGTCCGAGTACGCCGCGGGGTGGTCGGGGTGGGAGTGGTAGTAGCCGAGGATCTGGAAGCCATCGGCCTCCAGCCGTCGCTCGGCCTTCAGGAGCGTCAAGCCGTTCACGCGGTAACGGTTCTTCACGTCGCTGCGCTCGTTCACCAGGGGCTCGACGCGGGTGACGTGTCCGGCCGTGCCGGCGAGCACGCCGACCACCTCGTAGGGGTAGCCTTCGCGGGCGTGCGCCCAGAGCCGCTCCAGCTCGCCTTGCTCGAAGCGGATCACGGCTCGTCCTCGTCGGGGTCGTTCCACACGTGGTGTTCGGAGAGGTACCGCTCGCCACCGTCGGGGAAGATGGTGACCACCACGCCCTCACGGAGTCCACGCGCGACCTCCAGCGCGGCCCAGCAGGCCGCGCCGCTCGACACGCCGCAGAGCAGACCTTCCTCTCGCGCGAGCTCCCGCACGAGCTCCAGGGCTTCTTCGGTGGGGGCACCCAGGTGCCGATCCGCCGCCTCTGGCTGCCAGATGGAGGGTACGATGGCGCTGTCCATGTGCTTCAGGCCCTCGAGGCCGTGGAAGGGCGAGTCGGGCTGGACCGCCACGCACGTCACTGGCCCGCGTTCCTTCAGGAACCGGCTCGTGCCCATGAAGGTGCCGCTCGTGCCGAGCGTGGCCACGAAGTGGGAGACCCGTCCGTTGGTGTCGCGCCAGATCTCGGGCCCGGTCGACGCGTGGTGGGCGCGCCAGTTCGCGTCGTTGGCGTACTGGTCGGCGTAGAACAGCTCGGGGTCTTCCGCTGCAAGTCGGCGCGCCTCCCGGATCGCGCCGTCGGAACCCTCCAGGGGACTGGTCAGGACCAGCTCCACGCCGTACGCGCGGAGGGTGCGCTTGCGCTCCGCGTTGGCGTTGGTCGGCAGGCAGAGCTTGACCCGGTAGCCGCGCCTCGCGGCGATCCAGGCGTAGGCGATGCCGGTGTTGCCGCTGGAGGCATCGAGCAGGGTCATGCCGGGCCGGAGCCGACCGCTGGCTTCGGCCTCGCGCACGATGGCCCAGGCTGCGCGGTCCTTGACCGATCCGCCCGGGTTGAAGCGCTCCAGCTTGCACCAGACCTCGACCCCGTCGGGCACGCCGCGGCGCGCCGGCACGCGTTGGAGGCGCACGAGGGGCGTGTCACCGATGCGTGCGAGCAATCCGGTGTCGGGAACCGTGCCCGCCTCGAGCGGTGCTGCGACAACAGCCATCGTCGCTCATCTCCGTGCCTCGGGCAGAGTGGTCACCACCAACCCTAACGTCAACGGGAGGGTTGTGATGTCGGCGCTTCGGTAGCGGCGGTCACGGCGGCCAGGAGCGCGCTCGGGTCGGCCAGGCCGCCCACGCCGATGTCGCCGCATGCGAGCCGCTTCTCGACGGGCGTGACCACCTGGTAGCGGCCCAGCTCCGCCAGCCAGCGCAGGTTGCGCTGCACGACGGGGTGTTCCCACATCTCGGTGTTCATCGCGGGTGCGAGCACGACCGGCGTGCCGCGGGGGAGCGCCATCAGGAGTGTGGACAGCGCGTCGTCGGCGAGGCCGCACGCGAGCTTCCCGAGCAGGTTGGCGGTGGCGGGCGCCACGCAGGCCACGTCGGCCCACTTGGCCCAGCTGATGTGGTCCATCGCGCCCCCGTGCGCGAAGGTGTCCGTGAGCACCTCGTGGCCGCTCAGGGCCTCCAAGGTGGCGGTGCCCACGAAGCGCGTGGCGTTCTCGGTCATCGCCACGCGGACCGACCAGCCGGCCTTGACCGCCAGGCTGACCAGCTCGCAGGCCTTGTACGCCGCGATGCCGCCGCTCACGCCGAGGAGGAGGTTCATGCCGACGCCTCTAACATCGACGGTGTCGGCCCGCGCTCAGCGCGCCATGCCGGCGTGGAAGACCAAGGGCTCGCAGGTGTCGAGGCCCAGGGCCTCGTGCAGCCAGCAGGAGGAGTCCACCAGGTGCCCCTCCAGGCCTCCGAGGCTGAGCCGATCGGCGTCGACGCCGAAGCGCAGCTCCCCCACGCCCAGGGCAGCGCTCACGAGGCCGTGTTCGTCTGCGGAGAGCGAGCCTTCGTCGAGCAGGGTCTCGCCCAGCCAGACGAGGAGCTCGCCCTCGTGCACGCTGAGCTCCACGCCCTCGAGCACGCCGGTGCTCCAGCCATCGGGCGTCCATGGGGGGGCCACCAGTCTCCATTCGCTTCCGTCCAGCTCCTCGAGGTCGAAGTCGGCCAGCTGCCCGATGTCGGTGACGTTGAAGGCGACGGGGTTGGTGGGCCCGCCTCCATCGGCGCCACGAAGGTAGTAGTCCCCTGGTGGTAGGGCCTCCGACGCGCGCCAGGCGTACACGCCCACGTCGTCGGAGATCGCGGTCAGGGGCACCGCCGTGCCGTCTGCGGTGGTCAGCAGGGGCTCGGGCACGCTGCCGTCCTGCAACACCACGCGGACGGGGTCCCACCAACCCTCGCCGGTGACGCGCGCCTCCACGACCTCCAGCTCGGGCCCTGTCTCGTCCGTCAGGGGGGCGCCGGGTTCGGCGCACGCCAGGATGAGCGTCCAGATCATCGACTCTCCAGAGGACCTCTCGGAGACATGCAAGAGCGGTGCCAGCCGCGACGTCGAACGACGAGCGCGAGTTGCTCAGCGAGATCGCGACATTCATGTCATGCTCCGCGTGTAGGGAGAGGTCACCGCAGATGTTCTTGGCGCTCGTCGTCGGCTGCATACCGGCCACCCTGGACCTGCCCACCCGAGACGTGCGGGACCCGTCGCGGATCGTTCCCGACCGGAAGGGCGTCCACGCTGGCGACGACGCCGTCGAGCAGGTCGACGGTGGGGAGATCGAGACCGAGACGGTGTTCGGTGACACCGGTCTCGCCGACGCCGGCGGAGGCGGCGAGGACGGGAAGATGTTCTGGCAGCTCGACGAGGTGCGCGAGGTCGACATCACCTTGCCCCAGGAGAGCTACAGCGCGCTGCAGCAGAGCCCCACGACCTACGTCTCCGGCGAGGTGGTCATCGAGGGGGAGGACATCGGCGAGATCGGTGTGCGGCTGAAGGGCGAGTCCACCTACCGGCCCCTGTCCGGCAAGGCGGGCTTCAAGCTGAAGTTCGACTTCACCGACGACGACAAGCAGGTCGATGGCCTGCGTCGGCTCACGCTGCACAGCAACGTGTACGACCCCAGCTTCCTGCACGAGCTGACCTCCCACCACGTCTGGCAGGCGGCCGGCCTCGCAGCGAAGCGTGTGGGGTACGCCTGGGTCACGGTCAACGGCCTGGACTACGGGCTCTACACCGTGGTCGACACCGCCGACGAGAGCTTCCTCAAGGCCTTCTACGACGACCCCTCAGGCGCCCTCTGGGAGGCCGAGGGCGCTGACTTCTACACGGGCCGATGCAGCGGCTTCGAGCTCAAGGAGCCGCCGGTCGACATCGAGGCCTCCGCGTCGATCTTCGAGGCGTGCGGCGTCGGCGAGCTGCAGGGCGACGACTTCTACGACCAACTCGACGCGACCTTCGGGCAGGCCGGGTTCTTCGAGTACGTCGCCATCGAGGCCGCCGTGGCCCACTGGGACGGCTACGGGCTGAACCTGAACAACTGGTTCGTGTACTACGAGCCCGAGTCGGCCTCCTGGTCCATGGCGCCGCACTCGACCGATCTGGCCTGGGGCTGGAATCCGTGGGACTACGGCAACGCGACCTGCTTCAACTACCAGACCGACCCGCGCTCCTACGACAACGGGCGGCTGCTCGAGCGGTGCAACGCGCACCCGGAGTGCAAGGAACGGCTCTACGAGACCTACGAGTGGGCCGCGGATCTGATCGAGGACGAGACCGACGCCATCCTCGATCTCATCGACGACGGCTACGCCCTCATCGCGGAGTACGTCCCGAACGACCCGCGCATGGAGTACAGCGTGCAGGACTTCGAACAGCACGTGGACTGCCTGCAGGAGAAGATCCCGCAGCGGCCCGACGTCATCCGCGCGCGCGTCGGGCTCTGAGCCGGCTCACCAGCGCTCGGCGCTGACGATGCGCCAGTCGCCGTCCTCCTTGGACACGCCGAGCTGGAAGTGCACGTAGTCGGCGTCGTCCGGCAACAGCTTCAGGCTTCCGGGATCGAGGCCGGCCATCATCGTCACGTCGAGCTCGGCGGTGCCGGCGTCGCCGTCGAGATCGACCGCGATGGGGCCGAGCACCGTGGTGATGGGACCGCGCGCTGCGTACTGACGGAAGAGGAACCCCCAGAGGTCCTCGTAGCTCATGCCCTCCCCGTAGAAGGCCTTCGAGAGCGGCTCCATGGTCATGGACAGGTCGGCGGTGTCCGCGCCGTCCGCGACCTGTCGGATCAGCTCGCGCACCTGCTCCTCGTCGGTCTGCCGGTCGCCGATCATCGAGAAGCCGAGCGCGGCCAACAGGCCCAGCGCCAGTGCTGCGGCGACGACCCGCTTCATCGCCAGCTCAGGGTGGGTTCGCCCACGAGGTCGCTCTGGAGCAGATCACCGTAGAGGAAGGCCGCGTCGTTTTCGTCGAAGACGGCGAAGTGGTCGTTGTCGGGGAACTGGGCGAGTCCCCCCGTGGTCCCGCCGGGGAGGTTGGCGGACGTCGGCAGCGCGACCGGCGCGAGGCCCGCCAGGTCGTGCACCTCGGGCCACGACGCGACGGGTTCCAGCATGGGCAGTCCGGCCGCTGCGGAGAGAGCGTCGGTGGTCATCGGCGGCGTGTGTTCGTCGAGCAGGCCCTGGAACATCAGCACATGGATCGGCGTGTGATCGAACTGTCCTTCCTCGGAGAACCAGTACCGGGCGAGATTGATCGGATCGGTGACCTCGGCCAGGGTCTGGACCAGGGCCGCGACCGGATGGAACTCGTCGAGCTCCTCGTCGTCGTCGAAGTCGAGCAGGGTCTCCAGCAGATCCTGGATGTCGAGGCCTTCCTTGCGATGGATCAGGGTGAGGGTCAGCCCGCCACCCGCTCCCGAGATCACGGCGCCACGCAGATCGTTCGAAGCGAAAGGCAGAGCGAGCCCACCCGTCAGGCCGCCTTGGGAGTGCCCCATGAACCAGACCTGCTCCGGGTCCAGGTCGACCGTGGTGCCTTCCGCCGTGGTGAAGCTCTGGTGGCGCCCGGCGAGGGCGCGGGCCAGGTAGACGGTCTCGAGGGCGGACTGGCGGAAGGTGCTCCGGCCCGACTCGGGGTTCAGGTAGTTGAAGGAGTGGAACTCCTCGTCGGTGTCCTCGGTGGCGCGGTCGCCGTGCAGCGGCTGGCTCACGCTGAACAGAGCGTACCCCGCCTCGGCGACGATGCGCGCAGGCTCCCTGCGGTCGTAGCTGTTGCAGGCCGTCTGGTGGTCTCCGCCGGTGCCGTGGGCGTAGAGCACCACCGGCCACCCATCCTCGGGCATGTCGGTGTCGACGGGCACGCACAGCGAGAAGCGCGTGCGCTCCCAACCCTGCAGCACCGGGACACCGTCCTCGGTCTCGAAGCCCCCGCCCTCGGTGAAGTAGGGCTTCTCGCCGCGCTGGAACATCGGCAACCAGAGCTGCCCTTCGTGCTGTTCGAAGAACGAGTACGACCAGATCGCGTTCAGGTCCTGGTCGAGGTCGGGGACGGGCAGATCGTGCACGTAGTCGGCGAACAGGGCGAGCTCGCCGACCGTGTCCTGGACCGTGAACGTGGTGGCGACGGCGACCTCGCTGGTCGAGACGCCCAGCTCCAGCAACACCTCCTGCAGGGGCTCCCAGCGCTCGTGGTCCGGGTGGTCGTCGAAGAAGACCTCCGCGAAGTCCGGGTGTTGCCGGGCCGCCGCCG
>CAZSAT010000120.1:0-20345 GCA_964604675.1 uncultured Enterobacterales bacterium | reverse complement strand
AACCGCGCTACCGTCTGTGCGTAGTGGTCGTCCGAGTCCGTGTACCCACTCCGGAACACCCCGAGCCGCTCGATGAAGGTGGCCCGGTCGAGCTCCGGGTGGAACTGGAACCCCCAGCACGGAGCCCCGTCCACACGAAACGAATGCACGCAGGCCTCCGAGAACGCCAGCAAGGTGCACCCCGGCGGCACCTCGGTCGTGCGCTCGCGGTGGCACGACACCGCCAGGAACCCGTCCGGCACCGCCCCATAGAGCGGGTCGCTCGCTGCGGTCTCCGTCACGCTCAGCGGGATCGTGCCCATCTCGAAGTCGACCTCGTCGCGGATCACAGAACCGCCCAGCCCCACCACGGTCGCCTGGAACCCGAAGCACGACGCGAACACGGGCTGGCGACGGTCGATGCACCCGCGAATCAGCTCCACGATGCTCTCCACGAAGGCAAAGCGATCGGGCTCGAGCACCGACGCCTCGCTCGCACCCCCCACCAACACGGCCTCGTAGGGCGCGGCCACACCAGGGTCGAACACCGGACGGTCGAACACGTTGAGCACGTCGACCTGCCCGCGCTCCAAGCCACCGTGACGGCAGAAGCTCTCCACCTCCTCGCGCCTCACCGCCCCGGTGTCGCGGATCTGGACGAGGAGAAGGCGCGGTCGGATCATGGCCTCCGACTATCCCATGCCCGCCGACCACCTCGGCTCCTGCGCGAACTCGTCCGGTGCCCACCCCACCCAACGCAGGGGGAGTAGACTGTGCGCTGGAGGTCCAGACTTGCTGCTGCTCGCGCTCACTGTCTGCTCGGATTCCCTCCGTACCAACGAGCTGCCTGCCAACGCCGGAGAGCGCCCGAGCAATGCCAGCCCCGACCAGCAGGACACGAGCGGGTCACCCACGGACACGGCAAACAACGACACAGGAACTCACGACACCGGCCCGGCGGCCGAGCCCCTCGACTGCACCACCCCGGTCGTCAACGGGCACACCGTGGCCGAACCCGCCTGCAGCTGGCTCGACTCCATCGGGCGCTCCGTGGTGCCGGAACTTCTCGGCACCCGCGACGAGCGCCTCGACCACGCCGCCGTCGTCGCCTGGTGGTCGCTCAAGGAAGGCGTGCTCTTCCTCGACAACCCGCTCGTCTACTCGAACTGCGGCTCCGGCGCCGGCTACATCGATGCCCTCGAGGTCTGCGCCGAGGGCTACGCCTGGCAGGTGGGACTGTCTGGGGTCCAGGTCCCCACCTTCACCGAGTCCACCGCCACCTCCACCGCGACCGAGCTCTTTCCCGACCAGAGCACGGACCAGGTCCTGCGCACGGCCGCCGAGCTCGCTGGGCTCTCGGCCGCGGATGTGGACGCGGTGGCAAGCTCCGAAGGCGACCTGCGCACCTCGTGGCTCCTGCGCACCAGCGCCGTCGGCTTCACCCTCCAGGTCGACATCGTGGAGCGCGAGTGCGTCGAGGGCAGCTACAGCTGGTGCTACGGCACGGGCTGGTCCGCCTCCGCCAACTACGCCCCCGACCGGGAAGGCGCCGAGCAGGCCATGGCCGACATCCGCGCCTTGCTCGGGTCGGTCGCGCCATGACCCTGCCAGCTCCGGGCGCCTCCGGCTGCACCGAGCCGGCCCCCGATCGATGCTTCGTGGCACCCTGATGCGCGGCGAAGGCCTGCGCACCGCCAGGCACCAGGGGGGCATGACCGACCTCGAACCAGCAGCACCGAGCAAGGGCCGACCCGAGCACGCGGTCCAGAAGCGCGCGACACAGGCCATCGCCAAGGTCATTCTCGGCGGCGGCCTGGTGCTCGCCGCCGCCGCAACCGCGGCCCTGAGCTGGGCGACCGGCCTCTCGTTCGGCGCGGTGGTCTCCACGGCACGCGACGCGGTCCTGGGCGACGTGGTGAACCTCGCCGCGTTGTGGTGGCTCGCCGGCAAGGCCGCTGGACCCCGACCCCGCGGCTGGCGACGCTGGTTCCGGTCCACGTGCTTCGGCCTGGCCGTGCTCTCGGAGTCCCTGAAGGCCCTGGAGCTGGCCGGCTGGTTCACCGGGCTCCTCCCGTCGCTCTGGTGGCCCGTCGTGTTCTGCGCCGCCGCCCTGCAGGCCCGCCCCGGTCAGCGCGCCCGCACCCTGATGTTTGCGTGCGCCGCGGCCACCGCCAGCGCATCCGTGGTCGCACGCGTCCTGATCGCCCTCGCCGAACACGACGTCGCCATCCCAGCCGGGCCGTACCTCGGCGCACTCGTCGGCACGCTGTGGATGGGCGTGCTCCTCGTCTGGTTCCACCAGCGCACCGCGCTCCACCTCGCAGACCCCGCCGAGGTCTGGGACGAGCTTCCGACGCTCCGGCAAGGCGGCGGGCGGCTCATCCTCGACGACAGCGCAGCGCCGCTCGAGGTCCACCTGATCCTGCCGCTGGCGCTCGGCCCCCAGGAGTTCCAGCTCGACGCAGGCCCGGGCCAGGGGATCCGCGATGCGGTGCTCGCAACCGTCGTGCACGTGGCCTCGGGATCGCTGGGCGAGGCGGAGCCGGCCCTCGCCGCCCAGCGCGAGGCGGTGGTCGAGCTCTTCAGCGGCCCCGGTCAGGTGAGCCTCACCCACCAGGAACTCACCGTCGTGTGGCCCTTCGGCTACGACTGGCGCGACCACCTCGAGAGCGTGCGGCGCCAGGGCGAGGTCGCGCAGGAGCTCGCCCGCGCCTGGTCACCGCGCCAGCTCGAGGCCTGAGCGCGCAGCCTCGAAGCGACGCGCCAGACCCACCGCGATCGCGATCCCCAGCGCGTCCGAGGCGAGGTCGGCCAGCGAAGCCGTCCGGTGCGGCACCAACACCTGCAAGGCCTCCTCCCCGACCGTCAGCGCCACCAGCGCGCCGAGCGCCCACCCCCGGTGGTGCGGCAGGCCGAGCCACAAGCCCCCAGCGGCGAAGCCGTACAACACCACGTGCCCCAGCTTGTCGCCGTGAGGCGGCAGCGGCGGGGCATGCCCCGACCACGCCAGCGCCATCGCGGCCAGCACCACCACCAGGGGAACGAAGGGAAGCCAACGCACGCAGCCCGGACACGTTGGCCACACGGCCTGTTCCGAGACCGGGCGCCGGTTAGCCGCCTGCATGCTCTTGATCTCCTTGTTCGCCTGCAGCGACCCCGGCGCCATCGCGCTGTCCACCTGCGCCGCCCTCCCCGGCCTGTCGGTCGACCCGGTGGGGCTGCAGCTGCTCACGCCCCTGCTGGTCCCGGACGAGGTCGAGCTCTTGCGCTCCGCGGAGCCCACGCAGGGCCTCGAGCTCGTCGGCGCCGAGGGCCTGGCCGCCTTGCGCGAGAGCACCACGTGCAGCGTGGTCTCGGTCGACAGCGCGGGCGCGGGACGCAAGGCCGTGGTGCTCTCCCGTCGCACTCGGGCCGTGCAGGCCGACGGCTCGCTCGGCGAGCCCGCGACCCGCGAGTTCACCTGGCAGGTGGTCGACGACCTCGTGGAGACCGGCCTGGTCAAGGCGGTCTCGCTCCGCAACAGCTCGGCCCTCGCGGTGACCGAAGGCGACCTGAGGCGCGCGGCCGGCACGCTCAGGACGCTCTCGAAGAGCTACCCGGACCCCCTCATCGCCGTCGACCTCGCCGCCGCCGAAGCGGCCTTCGACCATGCCGAGCTGTCCGAGGAGCTCGCCCACAGCTTCGTCTCCGCCGACGGCGGCACGGTGGTGGGCGCGCTGGTGAACGGCTCGTCGCGGGCCGTGACCGAGCTCGTCGCCGAGGGTGTGTTCACCACCCCGGCCGGCGAGGTGGTCGGCAGCGCCACCGTCGGCGACGTGGAGGCGGGCGCGGAGGTCCGCTACGAGATCGCGATCCCCGACGGCGCGGAGGGCTCGGTGAAGCTCCGCACGGCCAGCTTCCAGATCGCCTCTCCCTGAAGATCTGGGGGTCCAGCCAACTCACCTACCAGCTCCACCACCCCGTCTTGGCCTCGGAGAGCCGCGCCTCGAGGCTCGGGATCAGCGGGTGGTCCGCCTGCAGCTTGCGCGCGAGCTTCAGCTCCCGGCGCGCCTTCCCACGCTCCCCGTCTTGCAGCGCAAGCCAGGCGTGGGCGCAGAGGAACGCCGCGTGCCGCCGGGAGCGCTCGCCCAGACCCGACACCGCCGCCCGCACCGCCGCCGCGTCGCCGTTGGAGATCAGCTTCTCCACGAAGCGCGCCAGCACGTCCAGCGCCGCCAGCGTGGCTTCGCGGTCGCCGCGCTGCTCCAGCACCGTGCGGGCCTCTTCCTGCGCCCGACCGTAGTGCTCCAGATCCATCAAGAGCGACGCCAGCCGGGCGCGCACCTTGCCCGCTTCGGAGTCCACGGCCACCGCGCGCTGGAGGGCCTGCACCGCCTCGCCCTTGCGGCCGCTCAGCACCAGCTCCTCGGCGTAGGTGGCCCACGCCAGGCTCTCGCCCCCTGCGTCCACCGTCCACTGCCGGGCGTCCGAGAGCGCGGCCCCTTCCTCGCCGATCTGGCGCAAGAGCGCGATCCGGAGCGCGCGCGCCGTCTCCTCCTGCGGACCGTCGTGCGCGGCCGCGGTGGCCAGCTTCAGCCCGATCAAGCGGCGACCCATCGCGCTCGCCAGCCGGGCGCAGCTCAGGCGGTCCGCCGTGGGATGGATCAGGCAGCGCAGCTCCTCGTGCACCTCGATGTCCTCGGCCACCGCCAGGCCACACTCGTCGCACTCGTCGTCGCGCACCGGCCCACAACAGTTCCGGCACTGCCCCGGGCGCATCGGCGCCGCGGGCACGTGCCAGTCCTCCTCCGCCACGCAGTAGCCGCACCGCTCGCACACGAAGCGATCCACAGGCCGGTAGCCGTCGAGGTGGGTCCGCCACTTCAGGGAACCCTTTCTGCAGTCCGGACATGTGCTGGCAGCCATCGTGGCGGCGACCTCCCAGCGTCCTGCATGTGGCGCGTGTGCCGGATACCAACCTATCCCCCGAACGGACCCAGGTCGATGGCTGTCGCGGCACCAGCATCCGCCGAGCTCGCCCGCCGCCTCCAAGCGGCCATCCCGAGCACCCCTGCGCCCGACGAGGCGGCACGCCTCGCCGTCGGACGACCCAGGGAGCTCGCCACCGACCTGCTGGCCGGGCTGGCCACCGCCGAGCAGCCCGAGCCCTGGCTCCGACCCCGCCTGCGCGACCTCCGCCGGCTGCGGAGCCGCCAGAGGCGCCTGGCGCAGGACGCGCTGTTCGCGGCCATCCGTCACCGACCGCTCATCGCCGCGCTGACCGACCCCAGCCCCGACAGCCTCTGGACCGGCGGCCTCGTGCTCGCCGGCGGCCTCGAGGCCGAAGCCGAGCTCGCGCCGCTGGTCGAGGCGGAAGCCCTCGTCGCTTTCACCGCCTCGATGGCACCGGAACAGGTGCTCGCGCTCGTCGGCGGGCTGCCGCCTTGGCTCGTCGACCGCTTGGTCGCCCAGCGCGGCCTCGACGAAGCCGTCGACCTCACCATCGCACTGCTCGGCCGCGCCCCCACCACCCTGAGGGCCAACACCGATCGCTGCACCCGGCCTGCCCTGGCGGCGGCCCTGGAGCGCGAGGGTGTGGCCACCCTTTCCACGGCCCATGCACCCCACGGGTTGCACCTCGTCGGCACCGCCAACCTGCCGCAGCTCCGGTGCTTCAAGAACGGCTGGTTCGAGGTGCAGGACGAAGCCAGCCAGCTGGCGGCCCTGCTGGTCAGCCCCGCGCCGGGCCTGGTCGTCGACCTCTGCTGCGGGGCCGGCGGCAAGGCCCTCGCCCTGCCCCTGCATCCCGGGGCCGAGTTGCTGGGCTTCGACGTGCGCGGAGGCGCCCTGCAGACCGCCGAGAAGCGCGCGCGCCGAGCCGGTCGGCGGCTGAAGGTGCGCAAGCTCCCGCGCGGCGAGGCCCCCGACCTGCCGCCCCGCTCGGCCAGCCGCGTGCTGGTCGACGCACCCTGCACGGGCACGGGCACCCTGCGGCGCACGCCAGCGCGCCGCTGGTCCCTCCACCCCGACGAGCTCCACGCCGCCACGGCGCTCCAGGCCGAGCTGCTGGACACCGCGGCGGAGCTCGTCGCCCCGTCCGGTGAGCTCGTCTACGCCACGTGTTCGCTCCTCGCCGAAGAGAACGAAGCGCAGGTGGCGGCGCTGCTCGATCGCCACCCGCGGTTCCAGCGAAGCGACCCCACGCCCCTCCTGGGCCCGAACGCGCAGGAGCTGCAGCGGGGGGGCGCCCTCGACATGGACCCTGCACGCCACGGCAGCGACGGCTTCTTCGCCTGCGTTCTGGTAGCCTCACCCGCGTGACGACGTGGTTGCTCTGGACGGCCCTCGGGGGGGTGGCCTTCGCCCAAGACGAGGTGGCTGCCGACACCGCGACGGCAAGCGACACCGGCGGTGTCGAGGTCCTCGTCGAAGAAGAAGAGCTCATCGCGGACTTCGGCCGGCTCGGCGACCAGCGCTTCGCCGCACTGGCCGCCGAGAAGCGCGAGAACGCCCGCAAGGCCGCCGACGCGCGCCGCGTCAAGAAGATCAAGGACCAGACCGCCAAGGCCCTGGCGGTGGTGGCCTTGCTGCTCCTCTGGCTGCTCACGCGGAAGCAGAACGAGCACAGGTCCCGCGTCCCCAAGCGCCACGCGCCGATCACCGCCGAAGCCCTCGGCGGTCTGCTCTTCCAGGCTGTGCTGGCCGCGGACCTCGAGACCTACCGAGCGCTGCACCTCACCGGTGGGGAGGCGGCCCGGCTCCTCGGTCAAGGCGAAGCCGAACGCTACCTGGCCCGCCGGAACGTCCAGGCCCTGGAGGACGCGCTGGTCGAGCTCGCGATCCGCGTGCCCGCCGGTGCCACCCTCGAGAGCGCGAGCCAGAGCGCGGGCCAGCTGGTGCTGCGGATCACCTTCGACGGGCGCACCGAACAGGTCGCTGCCGGCTCCGTGCGCCAGGTCGAGGACGTGTGGCGTCTCTACGAGCCGCCGTCGGAGCGGGAGCCGCCCTCGTTCTCCGGCAGCAACGCGTAGCGGGCCACCACCGCCGGTGCGGTGTCCCCCGGGAAGGTCACCTCGGCGGTGTAGCCGCCAGCGCAGGGCACGAGCCGCACCCGTGGACCGAGCTGGGCGGGGACCCAGTGCACGCCGCCGCCCTGCAGAGGGAGCACGCCGTACCGCACCCGCCAACCCGGCGACGTGAGCTGCTCGACCACCACCTGCTCGATGCCCGGCTCCAGGCGGTACAGGCAGAGCTCCTCGTGATCGCCGGTGCGCTCCCGCGCCTCCAGCCAGGTGCCGCCGAGGATGCGACGCCCGGTGGCCGTGCCCGTGAAGGGCTCGCCGTGAGCCTCACCGGAGACCCGGAACGTCCCCACGAGGAAGTCCAGCACGTCCAGAGCGGTTCGTGCCCGGACCTCGCGCTCGTTCCACGGTTCCGACATGCGAGCCCTGGGATATCGGAGGACCATGCTCCGCGCTCTCCTCGCCTTGATCGCCGTGACCGGGGTCGCCCTGGCCGCCCCCCACGGCTGGACCGACGGAAGCCCGGCCGCCAACACCGCCCAGGTGCTGGCCGCGCGCAGCCCGGTGCCCGTCGACCTGCCCGCCCACGTGGCCCAGAAGATCACCCGCACCACCTTCGTCTTCTACTTCTCGCCCACCTGCGGCCACTGCCAGCAAGCGGCCCCGGAGATCGCCGCGTTGGCCGCCGAGGTCGACATGGACTTCCTCGGGGTGGCCAGCGGCGCCGCCAACCCCACCCAGATCGCCGCCTTCTTCGAGGAGTACGGCCTGACCTTCGACTGGGTGCTCGACGAGGGCCGCGCCTACGCCCGCGCGGTGGGCGCCCGCTCCACGCCGGACGTGCTGGTGATCGAGCCGACCGACACAGGCTTCCAGGCGGTCGACGCCTACCGACCCTGGTACGCCGGCGCCGGCTTGCTGATGAAGATCCGCGCCAACCCCACCGACCCCTTCGCGTCGTTCGCACCGGGCGTGTACCAGGGCCGCTACGCCTGCAGCGGCTGCCACCTCGACGAGAGCGACTCCTGGGCGCTCACCCACCACGCCATCGCCTACCGCACCCTCTACGTGCGCGACCGCGCCGAAGACCAGCCCTGCGTCGGCTGCCACGTGGCCGGGCTCGACGAGCCCACGGGCTTCACCATCGGCGACCACGCCAGCCCGAACGCGGGGGTCACCTGCGAGGCGTGTCACTCCGCGGGCGGCCCCCACGACGGGCAGCGGGTCGACGCGAAGGAGCAGTGCGTCACCTGCCACGACGCCGATCACAGCATCGCCTTCACCGTCGAGAAGGGCCTGCCGCACATCGACCACTACCTGGCCAAGGCCCTGACCGACGCCGAGTGGCAGGCGCGCTTCGAGGCCGTGAGCGGCGGCACCGCCGAGCGTCCGCTGCTGGCCTTTCCGGAAGGGAAGAACCTGGGGGAAGGTGCCTGCAAGAGCTGCCACGCCGAGCAGCACAAGGGCCACAAGAAGTCCCCCCACCGCCAGGCGATGTCGCTGCTCGAGGGCGACGACGCCACCCGGGTCGACTGCGTGCGCTGCCACGCCACGCCGCTCGAGGCAGGCCCCGAGCCCACGGAGCTGAGCGGCTTCCGGGTTGACGAAGGCGTGGGCTGCGAGAGCTGCCACGGACCCGGTGAAGCCCATGCCGCCGCACCCACCACCCAGAACATCATCGGCCTGGGCGAGAGCTGCCCCGAGTGCGTGATCGAGGAGGTCTGCACGTCCTGCCACGACAAGCAGTGGGACCCGACCTGGGAGCTCAAGAAGCGCCTGGGCGCCGTGAAGCACTGAGGCTCGACCCTACGGCGCCGGGATCTCCCGCTGGTCGCCGCCCGACCGCCCCTCGAGCTCCAGCTCGCTGATCAACACCGCCGGCACCGACCACGCCGCGGGCAGACCACCCAGCGCGCCCACCGAGAAGCGCCCGGGACCGGGCTGCTCGTCCATCACGCCCACCCACGGCCCGACCTCCCCCGCGCCCGCGATGTCGCGCAGGGCGCGGCGGTCGGCGCCCACGAAGGTCGCGCCGCGCACCACCTCCTCGCGCCCGTCCGCGTAGAGACGGAAGGCCTCATAGGGCGGCGTGAGGCCCGGCGGGGGCCCGTCGCCGGTGAAGAAGACCTGGAAGTCCTCGGTCATCGACGGCGGCTCGAGCCGCCGGATGACCAGCACGTGGTCCCGGCCGACCGAACGCGCCATGCGCAGCGCCCGACGCCGCAGCCGCCGCTCGCTCCAGGCGCGCTTCGGCGTGACCCGAACCACCGCGGGCAGGGCCGACCGCCGGTCGGAACCCCGGGAGCGACCGTGCCCGGTGGACGCGTCGTCGACGTCCCGCGGCACCCGGCTCATCAGCAGCCGCTGCACCACGCCGTCCTCCACGAGCGTCACCCGCGAAGCCGGGACCGCCTCGTGATCCCACACGTAGCTGCCCGGGGTGCCGTCCAGAGTGGGATCGTCGACCAGCGTCCAGCCTTCCGGCAGCAGGCGCCGGCCCACCCGGGCCGTGGCGCGCGGCTCCGGAGAGGGCTCGCCGAACATGCCGCGTGCCTCGCGCATGGGCGGCGTGCCCACCAGCTCGGGCGCCGCCAGCTGGCGGAACAGCTCCACCGCGGCCGGCCCGTCGAAGAGCACGGGACCGATGTAGTCGTCGAGCACCTCGGCCTGCGCGGCGACCTCGAGCCAGGCCCCCAACGCGCGGGTCTCGGCCACCATCTCCTCGACCGACGGCAGGCCCTCCGGCGTGGCGGCCACCCACCAGCGCCCGTCGCGCAGCCGCGTGCCGTCGGCGGCGCGCATCACGCCCTCGACCCGCACGATCGCGTAGCCCTCGCCCCGGGCCAACCGGGTGCCCTCGGAGCTGACCGTCAGCCGCGAGAGCGCCAGGTCCTGCCCGGCCGCCTCGCCGCTCTCCAGCCCCGGCACCTCGGCCAGCGCCCGCGAGCAGGCCAGCACACGCTGCTCGATCGGAGCGTGCTCCACCACGCGAGCCGGCACGGGCCCGGAGGTCGGCGGGTCGATCGCGAGGAAGTCCGGCGGCAGCTCGTCGCGCATGGCCGAGAGCTCGGCCTCCTTCCGACCGAGCTGCTCCACCGCCTGCTTGTAGGCCCGGTCGGTGGCCCGCCAGATCTCCCGGCGCAGCGCCAGCTCGTCGTCCTCGAGCGGCAGGCCGACCACCGTGGTGCCGTCGGGCTGTCCCAGCGCGTCGAAGTTCGACGAGTCGAAGGCGTAGCCGCCGGTGCGCACGTCCACGCGGAGCCTGCGGAAGGGCCCCTCGTCGATGCGCAGCGGCGCGCCCAGCTCGGCGTGCCAGGTCACGTAGGCCCCGTCGAGCACGTCGTAGGTGACGAGGTAGGGCGGCTCCTCGTCCGGGATGGCCAGCTCCCGGGTCGCCCGGGCGAGCTCCGCCTCGAGCGCCGTGCGCAGCGTGGCCTCGTCGGCACTCGCCACCGCCAGCCAGGCCACGATCAAGGGGTCACCGACGAAGCAGCACGAGGCATCGGCTGGGGCAAGAGCGGCGGCAGGTCGTTCTCGATCTCCTTGCGCTGCACCTCGAGCTCGCCCACGAGCATCGGCGGGGACACCGCCGACACGGGCACCCAGCCCGACTCCGCGCCGCAGGTGCCGTTGAACACCTCCGGGGTGTCGCCCGACGCGAGGATGCGGGAGAAGGTGGCGATCGGCGTGCCGATCAGGTCGCCGCCGCGCACCAGCTCGTCGGGCCGGCCGTCGGCGTACACGCGCCAGACCTCGACCGCGCGCACGTTGAAGCTGTTCGGCAGCACCCGCCCGGTCAGCGTGAAGCCGCCGGTGATGTCGCCCACGTACAGGCCGTAGGGCTTGTCCTGCGCGTCGATCTCGGCCAACAGCGCGCTGCGGAGCGCCGCGTCGTCGAGTCCGCGGGTGGTCTCCACCACCAGGTTGCCCTGCCGCGGCACCACGGTGTTTCCCGGCTCCCGCCGTCCGTGGCCGTTCGACACCGCCAGGCCCTCGATCGGGCGCCGCGACATCAGGAAGGTGCGCAACACGCCCGCCTCGACCAGGGTCACGACCTCCGCCGCCACCCCCTCGTCGTCCACCGCGTAGTGACCGCGCAGGTCCACCTCTCCCACCTGGGCCCGGGTGGGGTCGTCGATCACCGAGAGAAAGGGCGGCAGGATGCTCTCGCCAACCATGTCCTTGAAGGTCTGGCCCTCGTCCTCGGAGCGCTGGCGGTGGCCCTCGATCCGGTGACCGAACACCTCGTGGAAGAACACCCCCGACGCGCGGCCGCTCAGCAGGACCGGCCCGGAGAAGGGCTCCAGCAGCGGCGCAGCCCGCAAGGCCTCCACCCTCTGCGCGAGCTCCTCGGCTGCGGCGAGCAGCGCCTCCTGGCTCGGAAGCCCCGCCTCGTCCGCTGCGTCGAAGGCTTCGTAGAGCTCCACTTGCATGCCGTCGTCGGCCACCGTGCCCGCCGAGAGCGAGACCCGATACCACCGGCGCGCACTCTGGATGCGGGCACCCTCCGAGGTGGCGTGCAGCGACAGCTCCGTCTCCACGTCCAGGGTGACCGTGGACAGGTGCAGGTCCGGGTGATCGATGAAGACCGTGGACACCTCGCGCAGGCGCGGCTTCCAGTCGTCGGCCACCACGAGCGGCAGGGGCTCTTCGATGTGCTCGACCACCGGCACCGCCGTGAAGTCGGCTAGGCCCCCCTGCCGATCGACCTTCACCTGCTCGTTGGCCTCGACCTGGGTCAGGCGGCGACGCGCCGATCGCCAGGCGTCGTCGGTCACCCGCCAGAGCACGAGCCTGGTGGCCCGTGGATCGCCGTCGAGCGGCAGCACCGCCTGCTCGCGCATCTCCTCGGCCATCCAGGAGCCGTCACGGATCTCGTGGGTCGAGTCGAGCTCGGGGCTGCCCACGCGCAGGTCCACGTCGGCCGCACGCCAGTGGCTGTCGTTCTCGCCGGCGATCGCGCCGTTGCGGGCGGTCAGCCGGTAGCCGCGGTGATCGACCGCCTGGTAGCCCAGGTAGTACGGCGCCTCAGGATGGTCCGCGAGCGCCGTGTCCACGCGCTCGATCTCGTCGGCGAGCACCGCGAGCAGCGGGTCCGGCGCAGCGTGCGCGACCCAACCCAGGAGCAGGAGACTAGTCGTCTTCGTACCCCTCGACCATCTCGAGGTTCTCGCCCAGCGCGTCGAGCTCCTCGTCGTCGCCCTCCCACACGATCTGGCAGAGCTTGGCGGCGAAGTCGACGATCTCTTCGCCGACCAGATCGAACTCGTCGCTGTTGGAGAACTCGAGCTCGAGCTGGTGGTGGACCGGCTCCTCGAACTCGCACTCCTCCTCGATCGACACGTCGAGCTCCTCGGCGTCTTCCACGCCAGCCTCTTCGGCCGATGCGATCAGGAACTTCACGAACACGTTCGCGAGGTCGGTTCCATCGGGCTCGTCGTTCACCTCTTCGAGGTACTCGTCGAGCATCACGATCAAGGTCTCGCGAACTTCGGTGGGAAGGGTCATCGCCCAGGCTCCGGGGGGTGTCCGGTGCGCGAATACCAGGGACGGTGAGGGGATGCAAGCATCGCGGTGATAGAGGCGGGCTTCGACACGGAGCCACGCCCGATGATTCCCCGCAGTTGCCTGCTCGAGCTGCCCAAGACCGACCTTCACGTCCACCTCGACGGCAGCCTCCGCCTGAGCAGCCTGATCGAGCTCGCAGCGGCGCGCGGGGTGGCGCTGCCGAGCCACACCGAGGACGGCCTGAACGAGCTGGTCTTCAAGGAGAGCTACGCGAACCTCTCGGAGTACCTGCAGGGCTTTGCCTACACCTGCGCGGTGCTCCGCGACGAAGAGTCCCTGGAGCGCGCGGCCTACGAGCTCGCCTGGGACAACCTCGAAGAGGGCGTCTGCTACGTCGAGGTGCGCTTCGCTCCTCAGCTCCACATGGGCTGGGGGCTGAGCTACCAGCAGGTGCTCCGCGCGGTCGACGCGGGCCTCGCTCGGGCGCGGCGCGAGCACGAAGCCAGCGAAGCGGTGTCCGAGCAGGACCACCCGCCCTTCCGCTACGGGATCATCGTCTGCGCCCTGCGCATGTTCACCCCGGCCTTCTCGGCCTGGTACCAGACCCTGATCCAGGTCATGGGCGAAGCCCCCCGCGAGAGCGTCTACGCCACCGCCAGCCTGGAGCTGGCGCGTGCGGCGGTCCGCGTGCGCGACGAGGGCGTTCCCATCGTCGGCTTCGACCTCGCCGGCGAAGAGGCGGGCTACCCCGCCGAGACCCACATCGAGGCCTTCCAGCACGCCCACGAGCACTTCCTCGCCAAGACCGTGCACGCGGGGGAGGCCTACGGGCCCGAGAGCATCTTCCAGGCCGTCACCGACCTGCACGCCGATCGCCTGGGCCACGGCTACCACCTCTTCGCCGCCGAGCTGATCCGCGCGGGGGTGGAGGACCGGGAGGCCTACGTGTCGGCGCTGGCCCAGTACGTGGCCGACCGGCGCATCACCATCGAGGTGTGCATCACCTCGAACCTGCAGACCAACCCCGGCATCGGCTCGGTCGAGCGCCACGCCTTCCGTGACATGCTGGACGCGCAGCTGTCCGCCACGCTCTGCACCGACAACCGGCTGGTGTCCCACACCACGGTCACCCGCGAATACGAGCTCGCCGTGCAGGCCTTCGACATGAGCCCCAGCCAGCTGCGGAACACCATCGTCTACGGCTTCAAGCGCAGCTTCTTCTGGGGCAGCTACCCCGACAAGCGCGCCTACGTGCGCAAGGTGATCGACCGCTACGACGCCGTGGCGAAGAAGCACGGACTCGAGCGGTAGCCTGTTCTCGCTCGCGCGAGCCTACAGCCCCGGGTCGGTCTTCTCGTCCTCGTCGAAGAGATCGCCGAAGAACTGAGGCCGCTCTCCCCGCTCGATCTGGGCGGTGCCCTCGCTGTCCGGTTCATCGTCCACCTCGTCGCTGGCCGGGTCGGCGAGCTTCAGGGCCGCCGGGTCGTCCTCCGTGCTCTGGTGTGGATCGAAGTCGTCCTCGGTCTGCGGGTAGCCCTGCACCATCAGGTCGGGCAGGTAGCTGGGCAGCACGCCGGTGGGCTTCATCGCGCCGCGCACCGTGCCGTCCTCGTCGCGCCCTTCATGCAGGAAGCGGAAGAGCGAGCGCAGCTGGTAGGACCCGTGCTCGTCGAGCTGCGGCAGGACCTCGGAGATCTGGTCGATCTTGCGCGAGCCGTCGCGGTACCGGCTGGTCTGCACCACCAGCTGCACCGAGTTGCAGACCTGCGCACGCACCGCCCGGGCCGGCAGCTCCTCCCCCGCGAAGAGCACGAGGGTCTCGAGCTTGGCCAGCGCCTGCAGCGGGGTGTCGGCGTGCAGCGTGGTCATGGTGCCGCCGTGCCCGGAGTTCAGGGCATTCAGCAGGTCCAGGGCCTCGCCGCCGCGCACCTCGCCCATGATGATCCGGTCGGGCCGCATGCGCAGGGTGGAGTGCAGCAGGTCGCGCATGGTCACCTCGCCGCGACCGAAGCGGTCGGCGGGACGGCACTCCATCGAGACCAGGTGGGGCTTCTTGATCTTGAGCTCGCGGGTGTCCTCGAGGGTGAGCACCCGCTCCTCGTCCGGCATGTAGTCGGCGAGCACGTTCAGCAGCGTGGTCTTGCCGGAACCCGTTCCGCCGCTGACGAGGAGGTTCTTCTTCATCAGGATCGAGGTCTGGAGGAACTCCGCGGCCCCCCGGGAGAGCGCGCCGAAGGCGATGAGCTCCTCGATGTCGAGCCGGATGTTGGAGAACTTCCGGATGGCGATCGAGATCTTCGGCGACACCGGCGGGATGATGACGTGCACGCGTGAGCCGTCGGGCAGGCGCCCGTCGAGACGGGGCTTCTCTTCGTCGATCCGGCTGCCCGAGAACTGGGCGATGTTGATGCAGGCCGCCATCAGCTCTTCTTCGCCGCCGAAGGCCACCCCCTCGGCCTTGGTGACCTTGCCCTTGCGCTCGATGTAGATCCCGTCGATCCCGTTGATCATCACCTCGGAGACCGAGTTGTCCTCGAGCAGGTGGCGGATCGGCTCCAGGTGGTAGAGGACCGTGCTGGTGTAGAGCTCGCTGCTCACTTCTTCGTCTTCTTCTTGCCGCCGAAGAGCCCCTTGAAGAAGCCGCCGGACTCGGCCTTCTGCTGGGCCTTCTTCTCGCGCTCCAGCCGCTTCAGCTCCCGGGTGGCGAACTGGTCGGTGGGGTTCTCCTGCAGCGCCTTGATGAAGGCGCGCCGGGCGCGGTCCGGGTCGCCCTCATCCTTGAAGGTGAGGCCGAGCAGGACCCAGCCGTCGGGGAACTTCTTCGCCTTCTCCGCAGCGTTCCGGATCATCTCGCGGCCCTGCTCCGCCTTCATCTCGTCGTTGCCCAGGTGGGTCTTGAAGAGCGTGTAGCCCAGGTACGCACGGAACTCGTGGAAGTCGGGCGAGACCTCCACGCAGCGCTGGAACACCGCGTGGGCCTTGCCGATCCGGCCCTGGAGCAGGTCGCGCTTGGCCACCTCGAACTCGCGCTCGGCGGCGAGGATGGCCTGCACCTGCTCCATCGCCTCCTCTTCCTCGGTGAGCTTGCCGTGGATCACCTTGTCGATGGTCTTCTGGCGCTTGCTCGGGTCGCCCAGATTCTCCCAGGCCTGCCCCGCGCGGGCGAACACGTCGCCGGCCACGTCCCGGATCTCGTCGGAGTAGTCCACCCAGCGGTCCGGGTGCAGGTCGCGAGCGAGCTCGAACCAGGCCTTCCGGTACTCGTCGTCGCTGGCGTCCCAGGGCACTCCCAGCACCTCGAAGTCGTTCTCCGCCGCCTCGAGCCGCTCCTTGAGCACGTGCAGACCCTGCACCGCCATGTCCTTCATGGCGTCCGGGGCGCTGTCACGGCTGGCCGCCCCACCCTTCTCACCCTGGTAGCTCCGCTCCAGGTGCTCCTTGCCGAAGGTCTTCTGCAGATCGGTGTCGTCGTCCTCGTCGTCCTCGTCCAGCTCATCGGAGAAGTCGATCTCCACGTCCGAGTACGGGTCGTCGTCGGGAAACTCGATGTCGGCCGCGTCGTCGTCGGCATCGTCGAAGCCGATCGCGGCCACCGACGACGCGCCGGACCGCAGGTCGCCGGCATCCACCACCCCGGACCAGAGCCCGAGCACCATCGCGAGCGACGCGTCG
Organism: uncultured Enterobacterales bacterium; assembly: GCA_964604675.1. Classification (GTDB taxonomy): domain Bacteria; phylum Myxococcota_A; class UBA796; order UBA796; family CAJQPC01; genus CAZSAT01. Next base: position 4,185 of record CAZSAT010000120.1, on the reverse strand, counting down.
GCCTCCTCCAGAGAAGCGAAGTCGAGCACGTCGCGCAGGGACCGGCTGCCGTCCAGGTCGGCCAGCAGGGAGCGTGCCTCACCCTCCAGCGGGAGCTGGTCGAGGTGCATCGGACCGGTCTCGATCCGACGCGGGTAGGCGTCGTCCAGATCGCTGAGCTCGGCGGTGATCCGGTCCACCGGGAGGCGCCGCTGCATGGCCGCCCAGCACGCATCCACCAGCTCGGCGGGGCGGCTCTTCTCGGACTGTTCTCCGGGCGCCCAGCTCCACTCGCCCTCGGCGCACTGGGTGGCGTTCACCGTGCGCAGGGTGGCCTGCAGCTGGATGAGCTGGCTCTTGTCGGCATCGGGGGCGGCTTCGCGCACCGCCTTGATCTGTTCGCTGCGCAGGTTGCTCTTCGAGAAGGTCAGCCCGCCGCCGTCCAGCCAGAACTGCCACTTCTTGCGGCCGTTCCCGACCTCGAGCAGCCCCGTGCCTTGCTGGCGTGCGAGGGCGATCAACAGCTCGCAAGCGCGGGTGCGACCCAACGAGCCCTGCGCGGCGTTGGCCGCGTCGATCAGGGAGTCCATGTGCCTTTGCTCCTGGACGGCCAGTCTATCGCGCACTTGCCTCTGGCCGCACCGCGCGTAGCCTTGGCCCATGTCCGAGCCCGCCCAGTTCGAGCTGCCCGTTCAGGGCATGACGTGCGCGTCGTGTGCGTCGAGGCTCCAGCGCGTGCTGGGCAAGGTCGAGGGGATCGAGGGCGCCGACGTCAACTACGCCACGGGGCGGGCCTCCCTGCGGGTCGCCGCGGGCCAGGTCGACCGGGACCGCGTGGTCCAGGCCATCGAGAAGGCGGGCTTCGAGGTCCCCGCGGGGATCGACGTGCACGATCCCGTCGCCGAGGCCGCCTCCCAACGCGCGGCCGAGCACGCCGAGCGCCAGGGGCTGAAGCGCGACCTCGGGCTCGCCGCCGCGCTCACGGTGCCGGTGTTCGTGCTCGGCATGGCCTTCATGGCCTGGGGGCCAGGCCACTGGATCAGCGCCGCGCTCACCACGCCGGTGGTGTTCTGGAGCGGCCGGCGCTTCTTCGTCGACGCCGCGAAGCAGGCGCGGCTCGGCACCGCGAACATGAACACCCTGGTGGCCCTCGGCACCGGCGCCGCGTGGACGCTGAGCGTGGCCGGGCTCTTCTGGCTCGGTCCCCACGCCATCTACTTCGAAGGCGCGGCGGTGGTGATCACCCTCGTCCTGCTCGGTCGCTGGCTGGAGGCGCGAGCGAAGGGCTCGGCGGCCGAAGCCATCCGTCGCCTGGCGGACCTGGAGCCCGACGCCGCCTTCGTGCTGCGGGACGGCGAGGTGGTCGAGGTGGCGGTGCGCGAGCTCCGCGTGGGCGACCTCCTGGTCACCAAGCCCGGACAGCGCTTCGCCGCCGACGGGCGGGTCGAGCAGGGCCGGAGCTCGGCCGACGAGTCGATGCTCACGGGGGAGTCCGCCCCGGTGCCCCTGCAGCCGGGGTCGTCGGTGCGGGCCGGCACCATCAACGGATCGGGCGCCCTCCGCGTGCGGGCCACGGCCACCGGGGGCGCCACAGCGCTCGCCCACATCCGCGACATGGTGCGCCAGGCGCAGTCCGAGAAGGCCCCCGTGCAGCGCCTGGTCGACCGGATCGCGGGCGTGTTCGTGCCCGTGGTCATGCTCCTGGCCCTGGGCACGGTCATCGCCTGGTGGTCCGCGGACCCCGTGGCGGCCATCGTGCACGGGGTGAGCGTGCTGGTCATCGCCTGCCCGTGTGCACTCGGGCTCGCCACGCCCACCGCGATCATGGTCGGCACCGGTCGCGGCGCGGCACGCGGCATCCTGGTGCGCGGCGCGGAAGCGCTGGAGCGCGCGCACGCGGTCGACGTGGTCGTGGTCGACAAGACCGGCACGCTGACCGAGGGACACTTCCACGTGGCCTCGGGCGACCCCGCCGTCATCGCCCTGGCGGCTTCGGTCGAGGCGAGCAGCGAGCACCCCCTGGCCGAGGCCATCGTGGCGGCCGCCGGGCCGGTCCCCGCGGCCTCCGAGGTCGAGGCCGTGCCCGGTTGCGGCGTGCGGGGTCGGGTGGGCGAACGCCTCGTCCTGGCCGGCACCCCGCGGTGGCTGGAGACCGAGGGCGTGGCCATCGGACCGGTGGCGGGCGACGGGAGCGTCGTGGCGGTCGCGGCCGACGGCGACCTGCTGGGCGTCATCCGGCTGCAGGACACCCTGCGGGCCGAGGCGGCCGAGGCGGTGGCGACCCTGAAGGCGGAGGGGGTGACGGTGGTGCTCCTGTCGGGCGACGCAGAGGGTGCCGTGCGCGGGGTCGCCGAGACCCTGGGCATCGACGACTGGCAGGCCCGGTGCTTGCCGGAGGACAAGGCGGCTCGGGTGGCCGCGCTGCGCGAGGCCGGCCACGTGGTGGCGATGCTCGGCGACGGCATCAACGACGCGCCCGCCCTGGCGCTGGCCGACCTGGGCGTGGCCATGGGCTCCGGCACCGAGGTCGCGATGCAGACCGCCGGGCTCACCCTCGCGCGCGATGACCTCCGCATGGTGCCCGAGGCGCTGGCGCTCTCGCGCGCGACCATGCGCACGATCCGCCAGAACCTGGGCTGGGCCTTCGTCTACAACCTGCTGGCCATCCCCCTGGCGATGGCCGGGCTGCTCTCCCCGATGGTCGCCGGGGGCGCGATGGCGCTCTCGAGCGTGTCGGTGGTCGGGAACAGCCTGAGGCTGCGGCGGACCTGAGGGCAGCGCCTGGAGCGCACGCCTACGGTCGCCCCGGCTCGTCCGCCGACAGCACGATCGGCCCCCATCCGAGGTCGATGCGGGCCTGCATCGTGCCGTAGTCGGTCAGGTAGTGCCGGAGCTGGTTCTTCGCGTTGTCCAGGACCGACAGCGCATCGGTCGAGCCGCCGGCCGTCGAGAGGTCCAGCGACGCCTCGTCCACCTCGAGCACCTCCGGCGTGAGGTCGCCCAGCTGGAGGTCCAAGCGCGTGTACCGCACGTCGAACTGGGTGCAGGTGCCGTCGACCAACGCCAGCCCGTTGTAGCGGGTGAGCTCCACGGTGCGCTCGATCTGCCCGACGATCGCGCCGTGCAGCTCGGCGTGGGTGGCCCGCCAGCCGTCCGACGCGTGCTCGCTGGCCCCGCGCACGGCGAGGGCGTGCAGCCGCTCCACGGCCTCCTCCACCTCCCAGGTGGCCTCGGTCGCCCGCTCCAACACCGCCTCCGCGAGGTCGGTGTCCTCGTTGCGTCGGTCCGCCACGAAGTGGAAGTCCTCTCCCGCGAGGTCGATCAAGGCTTCGCGCACCTCGTCGCCCACCGTGTCCACCTCGTCGAGGGCGTCATCGAGCACGCTCAGTGCCGAGGTCGCGCCCGTGGCGGTGGAGAGGTCGATGCTCCCGGTGTCGATGCCGATCGCCGTGCCGCGGAGGTCGGGCAGTTCCACGGTCAGCCCGCCGCCCGAGATCGTGCTCGCTTCCTCTGCCAGAGCCTGGCCGTCGAAGCGCATGCGGCGCACGATCCAGTCCGACTCGAAGGCCAGCCCGAGGTAGCGATCCTGGAGGTACTGCCGCTCGTCGTCGTCGAGGCGCTCGGACGCCGACTCGAACGCCAGCCGTCGGATCTCGGTGATCAGTCGCTCCAGCCGCTCGGTGCCTTCCAGCGCCTGGCGGTAGAGCTCCACGGCCTCCGCGTCGGTGGTGGCGCTGATCTCCGCGGCGCCGGCGGTCCCGTGCAGGCCCACCAGGCCAGCCAGCGCGATCGGTCCCTTCACATCGTCCTCCCCTGTTGGTGACAGGCCCGCATCGGCCAAGGCCGGCAGAAGTTGAGGACGGCGCCGAGTCGGACAGAAACTGTCCGTGACCGCGTGGCGACGGTCGTATAAGAGCCCTTCTCGGAGCTCAGGAGCCAGCCATGGTCAACAAGGTCATCCTCATCGGCAACCTCGGACAGGACCCCGAGCTGCGCGCCACCGGCAGCGGCATGGCGGTCTGCAACCTGCGCCTGGCCACCTCGCGCCGATCGAAGGACCGGGAAGGCAACTGGAACGACACCACCGAGTGGCACACGGTCGTGTGCTTCGGCCGCACCGCGGAGAACGTCAACCAGTACTGTCGGCGCGGCAAGCAGCTCTTCATCGAAGGCCGCTTGCAGACTCGCAAGTGGCAGGACCGCGAC
>CAZSAT010000119.1:0-21029 GCA_964604675.1 uncultured Enterobacterales bacterium | reverse complement strand
TTCACTCCCGGCGTAAGCCGGGCTGAGGCATCCCCCTCCTTCTACAGCTGACTAGCCCTACGGGTACTCCTCGTCACCCCAGCTCGACAGCCACTGATCGACCGCGGCGACCGCGTTGTCATCGAGGTGGTCGAAGCGAATCCCCATGCCGGGCGTCATCTTGCCCGACGCCTCCGCGCCGACAGCCCACCGCACCTCGCCCGTGGTCTCGATCAGCTCCTCGTGCTCGGGGATCTTGAAGCGCAGCTTGAACCGGGTACCAGGCTCCAGGGGCCGCTCGGTCTGGATGAACATGCCGCCTACGCTCATGTTCGCGCAGTAGTCGACGAGGAAGTCCTTCACGCACTCGTACTCGACCATCACGCGACAGTTGACACGAGCATCCTGGCGAGCTTCTGCGGCGGCGGGGCTGCCCATGGGGGCCTCCTGGTTGGTCTTCCATCCCCGCATCGGTGGCCGCGAACCAGCCTTGAAGCCTTTTTCGCCGGGGGTGATCGACCCGCGATACGAACAGGCATGGGGAGCGACACCAAGGCTCGGATCCTGGCGGCCTGCGGACCGCTGTTCGCCGATCGAGGCTTCGACGGCGCCACCACACGAGCGCTCGCCGAGGCGGCCGAGGTGAACGTGGCCACGCTCGCGTGGCACTTCGGCAACAAGCAGGGCGTGTACGACGCGGTCATCGCGAAGCACCTCGAGGACCTCCTCGCCCTGCCACTGCCCACGGAATGGCCCGATGAGCGCGAAGCCCGCGTCCGAGCGGCCGTGGCGGTCTGCTGGGGCTACATCGTGGAGCGGCGGGCGGTGGCCGGGCTGATCCTCCGGCACCTGCTCGACAACCGCGCCCTGCCCGAAGCAGCGCGCGGTGAACTGGCGGCCCGGCTGGCGGCCCGTGGGATCGAGCTGATGGTGGCGGTGGGCCTGTCACCGGACCGCGACTGGCGGCTCCCCCTGCTGAGCCTGAACCACCTGTTGGTCCGCTACGCGCTCAGCGACGACGACGACCTGGCGCCATGGACGGGCGCAGACGCGCCGCAGGAAGCGGTGCAGGCCCACCTCGAAGAGGTCGCCGTGCGGCTGCTGACCTGACACGACGCTTGCTTGCACCCCAGGCTCTGCCCTCCTAAGCTGTCGCAGCCTCGGGAGGAGACCAGATGGTCGCCTGGTCGCTACTCGCCACCCTCGCATGCAACAACTACGACCTGTACCGCAGGGCTGGCTACGAGCAGGCCACGTTCTCGAACACGGCCGATGTGCTGTTCGTGATCGACGACTCGCCGTCGATGACGGACGAAGCGGAGAGCCTCGCGCTCAACATCGACACCTTCATCGCGCTGCTGGCGTCCGAAGACGGTGCGGAAGCGAAGACCGACACCCTGTCGGAGGCGGTCGACAACTACCTGACCTACGTCTACGACCGCGGGCGCTTCCTGGACTACCAGCTTGGCGTGACCACCACGTCGGTGCAGGAGAGCGATCTCCCAGGCGATGCTGGCAAGCTGGTCGGCCTCTACAAGATCCTGCAGAAGGGCGAGCCCGACCTGGCTGAGAAGTTCATCGAGAACATCGTCTGCGAAGGCACGTGCTGGAAGTACTGCGCGGACGGCGAGGTCGACGACTGCGTCGACTATGGCAGCTACGACCCCGACGACCTGAAGGCCATCACGGTCGAATACCTCGACGACACGTGCGGCGTGAGCGCGTGGCGCTCGAGCACCGAGTGCGGTGCGGGCACCGAGGAGGGCCTGGAGGGCGCCCTGTTGGCGATGTGCCGTGCCGTGGAGAGCCCGCCGGACTTCTGCTACGACGCGATCGCACCGTTCAGCGAGAGCAACGAAGGCACCAACGAAGGCTTCATCCGAGACGACAGCACGGTCATCATCGTCATCGTCAGCGACGAGGGCGACTACTCGCGGCGCATGGCGATCGGCGACACGGCCGCGGCCGGCTACACCGACCTCTTCGACCAGTTCAACGTGCGCTACCGCATCGTGGTCATCGGCCCTCACTACGACAAGGACGCGGGCGACGCGAGCTGCAACGAAGGTGCCGAGCTCTGGAGCGTGGAGCGCTACCAGAACGTGGCGGCGGCGAGCGGAGGCTTCTACAACTACATCACCGAGCCCGACGGCGACGACTGCGTCGACTCGGACTTCAGCCAGCACCTCACCGACCTCGGCGAGCTCCTGGCCAACCTCCAGAGCGTGTTCCCCCTCCAGTCCATCCCCGACGTCGGCACCATCAGCGTGCTCGTGGATGGCATCGAGATGACCCCGTCCGAGATCACGGCCACCGCCGAGGACGGCACCGTCACCTACGGCACCGGCTGGTACTACGACTCGGGCCAGAATGCGGTCGTCTTCACCGAGGACGCCATCCCAGACTACAACGAAGACGTCCGGATCTACTACCAGCCCCTCGAGGGCCAGCCCCGCTCCCTTCCCTTCTAGCTGGCTGACGCTGACATGATCACCCTTCTGTCCCTGGTGGGCATCGCCCACGCCCAGGACCCCATCGACCTCGGAGTGCTCCGCAACGAGGAGATCAAGGTCGTTCAGGCTCGCCTCTACCCCAAGGACGGCTCGTCCGAGCTGGGCGGCGGTCTCATGCTGCTTCCCGTCGAGGCCTACACCCTCGGATTCGCTGGCGAGTTCTGGTACGGCCAGCACCTGTCCGAGACCCTGGCGTGGACGGCTCGTCTCGGAGCCGGCTGGCACACGGGCAACGGTCACTGGGGCGAGCTCACCAGTCCTGCATACGGCGTGGTTCCCGAGGCCTACGGCTACGTGGCCAGCTTGATGGGCGGTGCCGAGTGGGCGCCCATCTACGCCAAGATGGCCTGGACCGACGGCCGTGTCCGGCACAACGACCTCTACGTGCCGTTGCTGGTCGGGGGCACCGTCGAGCGCATCGTCGAAGACGAGCTGTTGGAGTCCGGCGGCTCGCCCTGGTCCATCGCCCCGACCATCGGCGTGGGCATCGGCACGCGGGTGTTCCGGGTGAAGGGCGGAGCCATCAAGGTGGAGATCCGAGACGACGTGCTCGTGCAACCGCGAGCTTCCGGCGTGTGGCGACCGAAGCAGAACATCGGCGTGCACGTGGGCTACGCGAGCCTCAAGGCGCCGGAGTGAGCACGCTCCTCGCGCTGGCGCTGCTCGGCAGCGGCGGGCCCGTCGCGCTGGCCCAGGACGAGGCGGTCGAAGAGCCGACCGAGGAAGAGCGTGCAGAGGCCTTCGCCGAGGTCGCCGAGCAGCTGAAGGTCGGCCAGAAGGCACGCGCGGCCGATGCCCTGCTCGCCATGACGGACGACGAGGAGAAGGCGCCCTTCCACGCCGAGGCGTTGGAGCAGCTGGCCGATCTGCTGGTCGAGCTGGAGCTGCCGTACGCCGCCCTGGTCGCGTACGAGCGCGCCTTGTCGCTGGAAGCGTCGCCAGCCCTCGTGGGCAAGGCGCTCGCCATGGCCGACAGCGTCGGCGACACCGCGTTGCTGGAGCCGGTCTTCGCCACCAACGTCGGCGTCGGCGCGGAAGGCCCCGCGCTGGGGCACATGGCGTACCTGGCTGCCCGCGAGAACTACCGCCAGGGCAACCTCGGCGTGGCGCTGGGCATCACCGCCATGGTGGGCAAGGACCACGCGCTCTACGCCCGCAGCCAGCACTTGAAGGGCATGGTCCTGTCGCAGCAGGGCAGGTTCAACGACGCCATCGCGCCCCTGGCCACTGCGATGGCCCTGGCGAGCGCCGGCGACGACCAGGCCTTCGCCGACCTCGCGGTGATGAACCTCGCGCGCGCCTACTACGGCGCGGAGAACTACGCGCGCTCCATCGAGTACTACATGAAGGTCCCTCGGGACTCCTGGTGGTGGCCCGAAGCCCAGTTCGAGCGCGCGTGGGCCCACTTCCTGCTCACCGACATGAGCGGAACGCTGGGGCTCCTCCACAACCACATGACACCCTTCCTCCGCGACTGGTACTTCCCCGAAGCACGGCTGCTGCGCATCTACGCGCTGTTCAACCTCTGCAAGTTCCCCACGGCGAGCGTGGAGATCGACGCCTTCGCGGCCGACTACGCCCCGCTGCGCGACGAGCTGGACGCTCAGCTCGCTGCGCTGGACCCCGTCGCCGTGTTCGCCGATGCTCGCGCTTACCATGCGGGCCAGGCGCACGAGTTCCCGGCCACGGTGCTCCGCGACCTCCCCCACGAGTACAGCTTCCTCGCGACCCTGAACGCGGTCGAGAGCGCCGAAGGCGAGCTGGCGCGGCTGAAGGGCGTCGCTGCGAACCCCTTCGCGACGGCGGCCACCGCCTGGGTCTCCGACCGACGCGACGCCATGGTCCTCGCCGAGGGCACCCGAATCCGGAACCGCGTGCAGCTCCAGGCCGACACGCTGCGCGACATGCTCGACAACGCCGAGATCTCGAAGCTCGACATGCTGAAGCTGGAGACCCGGCTCTACGAGCAGGCGTCAGTGACCGGCCAGGCGGTCGGCGCGCGCGACGTCGCCTTGCGCGAAGAGCGCGCACGCTTCGCGAACGTCTGGAGCTACCAGGGCGAGTCGTGGGGCGATGAGCTGGGCTACTACAAGGTCATCGCACAGCCCGAGTGCCCGGCCTCGCTGCTCCCGAGCCAGTAGGGGATGCCGGCGTCGGCCTCTTGTATGACGACCTACTCTCCCTTGAAGCGACCGCCTTCGGAAAAGCCGAAGAGGTCGTCGAGCCCCACGTCCTGCTTCGGAAGCTCTCGACGCGCTTGCGGAGGAGGCGGTGTTTGCCCGTCCGGCTCCGGCTTCACGATCCTCCTTACCGTTGGCGCCGAGGTCGACGTTGGTCGTCCGAGCCGCATGCGGCCGGCCCGGCTCGACCCAGCGTTCCGCGCGGGCAGCGGCAGCGAACGATCCACGGGCTCCCCCGCTCGCTTCGCAAGGGCCTCGCGAGGGACCGCGACGGTCGGCGCCGGCGCCTTCTTCGCGATCCGCGGTGTCGGCGTCACCGCGCGGTAGGCGCCGCGCAGCACCCCGGCCTCGCCAGGCTCCCGAACGTCACCGTAGGGGTTGGCCTCACCCATGCGCTCGAACAGGTGGCGATGCCACCACCCCAGCCGCGAGGCGATGTCCCGCTCGAGCCGCTCCGAGGTGCCCTCCCCCACCACCGCCCGAGCGGTCAGCTCGCCGAGGACGTCGATGGCTCGAGGTTCGTCAGGCACGCCCCAGTCTACCGCTCCGCACGGTCTCGGATGAGCTCGACCATGGTCGGGAGGCGACTCGCTGCTTTGTCGTGAAGTGCCATCGGCACCCACCAGCTCACCTCGACGCTGGTCCCATACACGATCAGCGTGCGGTCCGGATCGCCCTCGAACGGCTCCACGCGCCACCACCCGCTCGCGCCGAGGAGCGGCGTGCCTCCCCGGGGCTGCATGTTCCAGGTCAGCACGTCCTGCTCCGGGTACCGGTGGTTCTCCACCAGGTACCGGGTCACCACCCCCATGGTGGTGAGCTCCATCTGCCAGTCGATCCGGTCACCCTGCACCGACGCGGTCCGAGAAGCCGTGACGTAGGGCATGAACTGGACGTACGCGTCGAAGTCGAGCACCTCCTCCCAGACCTCCGCAACCGAGGCCTCGGCGACGGCGAACGCCAGCCCGGTCGACAGGCCTCGCTCCAGGGTCGACCGGTAGACGGCGCTGCCCGCGCGAAGTTGCCCCAGCTCCGCGGCCGAGGGCGCTGTCCGCGGCGGGAGCACGTCCCAGTCGGAGGCGGCCAGGGCGATCGCGACGAGCCAGGTCATCCCCCGACCACCACCTGGACCCGTCCGCTCGCGACGACCCTGGCCATGACGCGGGCGACGTCGTCGGTGGTCACCTCGGCCAGTCCCTGTTCCGTCTCTCGACGGACCCGAGCGGCCGGCACGCCGTAGCACTCACCGAGGGCGAGCTCCATGGCGCGCGCCCCGGCCCTCTGCCGTTCGGCGGCCATCGCGCCCAGCTCCAAGGTCCTCGCCGCCTCCAGCTCGTCCACCAACGGGCCCTTCGCGAGGCCTTCGACCTCCCGCACGAGCGCGTCGAGGGCGCGCTCCGCATTCTTGGGATCGGTCGCGAGTCCCGCGCTGAGCCAACCACCGTCCAGGCCCTCGGAGGAGTGCGCCCACACCCCGTAGCAGAGCGCCTCGCGCTCCCGGAGCGCCAGGAAGAGTCGACCCGCCTGCCGTCCGAGGAGGCTCGCGGCGAGCGCGAGCGCGTGGCGATCCGGATCGTGCAACGAGCACCCTGGCCAGGTCACCAGGACCTGCGCCTGGCCCCGGTCCGACGGCACCCGACGGTCCACCGTGCGGCCCGGGGCGATGAGGCGTGGACGCTCGATCTCCGGGACCTGCCCGCCGGGGATCGCGGCAACCCGCGCCTCCAGCCAGGCCGCGAGACGCGTGGGAGCGCATGGAGCCGACACCACCAGCACCAGGTTCTCGCGAAGGAGCCAGCTCCGGTGGAGCCTGAGCAGACGCTCGCGATCGATCCGTGCCAGGCTCTCGAGGTCCCCGCCCGGGGGCAGTCCCCAGGGGTGCCCGGCGAACATCAGGGTGCGGCTGTGCTCCGCCGCCACAGCACCCGGGTCGTCCGGGACGAGCCGACGGTCCTCGCGCTGCTCCTCGAGCACGCGTGCCACCTCCGAGGAGGAGAAGGCCGGTCGACAAGCCACGTCGAACAGGAGCTCGAGCCCTTCTTCGAGGAGGATGGCGGGAAGGTCGAGCCGCAAGCCCTGCGAGCTGACGCCGAAGAAGGCCCCGAGGGTCGCGCCGAGCTCTTCGACGCGGGCGTCGAGCGCCTCCAACGACAGCGTGTCGGTGCCGGTCGCCACCGCGCGCGCCCAGGTCGCGCCAGCGCCAGCGGTGTCCGCTTCCTCGTGGAGCCGACCGCCCAGCCCGACGAGCCGGACCCCCGCGATCTCGCCCGTGCAGGGCTCGACCACGAGGCGCAGCCCTCCCGGGAGCACCTTTCGGAGCAGTCGCGGACCCGCCGCCTTCCGCGCGACCGGCAACCGCGGAAGCGCCAGGAGGGCGTCGCGGTCGAGTTGATCGCCCGGAGCGAGCACACCCATGGTCACCTGACGCCCGTCGAGCCACCGACGAGCGGCTGCGTGCACAGCCTGCGGCCCCACCGTCGCGATGCGCTCGTCGAGCCGTCGGCTGGCGGCCGGATCCCCAAGGGTCGCCAAGGACCAGGCCAGCTCCTGGGCGCGCCCCTCGACGGTCTCCCGCTCGAAGAGTCGCGACGCCCAGAGGCTGGTGCGCGCGCGCTTCACGCGGGCAGGCGCGACGCCCTCATCGACGACGCGCTGCAAGAGCCTCAGGGCGGCGTCGGTGGCCTCGACAGTGCGGCCCTGACGGGGACCCAGCTCCACGTGCAACAGGCCGGCGTCCCGCTCCACCTCGAGGGAAGCATGGCTCCATGCCACGAGCCCCTGCTCGTGTTTCAGCGTGCGCTCCAGCAGGGACCCCGTTCCCCAACCGAGCGCTGCCGTCAGGACCTCGAGGGCCGCCAGGTCAGCGTGCCGGGCGCCGGGGATGCGGAAGGCGAGCTCGACCCGCGGCTCCTCGAAGCCTTCGTCGCAGATCACGGTCCGCCGGCGTCGCTGAACCGGCTCGTTCTCTCGATCCCGGGGCGCGAAGGTGCCGCGTTCCGACAGCGCCTCCTCCAGACGCCGGCGCACGGCACCCGGGTCCACATCGCCCACCACCACCATCGCGCAGTTGGACGGCACAAAGGCACGACGCCACCAGCCGACGAGGTCAGCGCGCGAGAGCGCCTGGACGGAGCGGCGGGAGCCGATCACAGCGCTGCCGTAGGGGTGCCGTTTCCAGGCAGCCCGAGCCACGGCATCTGCGAGCACGCGTCCGGGATCGTCGTCGCCGCCCACGATCTCGTCGAGGATGACCTCGCGCTCTCGCTCCACCTCATCGGGGTCGAAGAGCGGGGCGAAGGCCATGTCCAGCAACACGTCCAGGGCTGCGGCCCACGTCGGAGACGGCACCGAGGCGTGCAGCACCGTCTGTTCGTGGCTGGTCCACGCGTTCACGTCGCCGCCCATGCTCTCGACCTGCGCTGCGACCTCGCCCACACCGAAGCGTTTCGTGCCCTTGAACAGCATGTGCTCGACGAAGTGGGCGGCACCTCGTTCCTGCGGGCCCTCGTCCGCCGCACCAGCGTCGATGGCCACGTGGAGGACGGTCGAGACCGCGCCCGGGACGGCTTCGACGACGATCCGCGCGCCGGAGCTCAGGGTCCAGCAGTGTCCGGCGTCCATGGAGTGCCGATATCCCGGCGGAGATAGGACGAAGCGATGAAGTCTGCCCAAGCCGCGGGCGCCTACGTGCACTGGCCGTGGTGTCGAATCCGCTGCCCCTACTGTGCCTTCCTCGTGTCGGTGGACGCAGAGGCGCCGTGGTCGGCCTACACCGACGCGCTCCTGGAGCAGCACCGCGCGCTCCAGCCCGCCTACGGGGGACCGCCCGCCACGCTGTTCTTCGGGGGAGGAACGCCCTCCTTGGTGCCCGCGTCGCAGCTGGCCCGGATCATCGAGGCGGTCGCTCCGCGCGGGGAGGTCTCGCTCGAGGCCAACCCCGAGGACGTCACCGAGGAGCGCCTCCAGGCGTGGCTACGGTCGGGGGTGACGCGGCTCTCGCTGGGTATCCAGAGCTACGACGCCGACACCGCCCTGCCGCTGGGTCGGCGCAGCAAGGTGGCGCGCCACCGCGAGGTGACGCGCCTCGTCGCCGACGCGGGGTTCAGCTCGTGGTCCGTCGACCTGATCTTTGCGGTACCCGGGCAGACGGCCGACGCCTTTGCCCGCGACCTGGACACCGCGTTGGGGTTCGAAGCGCCGCACGTGTCCCTGTACGGGCTCACCGAACACCCCGGCACGCCGTACACCCGTGCGGTCCGGGCGGGGCGCATGGTGCCCCCCGACGACGAGCACTGGAGCCGCCTCTGGGAGCTTGCGGAGGTGCGGCTGGAGCAGTCCGGAGTTCACCGCTACGAGGTCTCCAACTTCGCCCGCCCCGGCCACCGCTGCCGCCACAACGAACGCATCTGGCGCGGCGCCCCCTACCTCGGGCTCGGAGTCGGGGCGCACGGGTTGCTTCCCGACGGTCGGCGGACGGTCGGCGGCGACGACGCGACGGCCTTCGCAGAGGCCCCTGACTGGACCATCGACACGATCCCCGACCCACCGACCCGCGCGTTGGACTACCTCATCGCGAGCCTCCGTCATGTCGACGGGGTCGACCTCGCCGTGCTGGCCGAGCGCGGGGGCTCCCTCGCCCCGGAACCCGTCGACGCTCTGGTCGCCGCATCTGTGGTGCAACGCACCTCCGTCGGCATCGCACTCCACGGGAGGGGCTGGCGAATCGCAGATGGTGTGCTAAACCGGCTCGCAGCGGCGTTGGGCACGGGTCCGCCTGGCGTCGCCACCTGAGGAGATCATGGCGAAGGACGACGAGCGCGAGGAGAAAGCGTTTGACGTCGGCGGTGATTTTGCCTTCGACCTCGACGACGACCTCCTTGCGGAAGCATTGGCGGCCGTCGAGCGGCGCGTGCAGGAAGCCAAGCAGGACGCCCCCCCGCCAACGCCACCCAGTCCCTCCGAGCTCGCCGAGGTAGCTGGCGACATCGAGCTCGACTTCGACGACGACCTGCAGGCCGAGCCGGCCGACGATCTCGACGAGCAGCAGGAAGATCCACCGACCGCCGACAGCGTCTTGACCGACAGCCGGCTGATCCAGCTCCAGACCATCAACGAAGCGCTCCTGCAACAGAACGAGGATCTCATCAACGAGGTCCATGAGCTGAAGGAGACCGTGCACCGCTCCGAGCAGCGGTCCGAGGCCTCGGAGGATCGGGCGAAGGATGCTCTTCGCAAGGCCACGATGCTCGTCGTCAAGCTCAAGAAGCGCGACGAGAAGATCGAAGTCCTCCGCGGCCGACTCGCCGACTCGCGGACCCAGCTCCGCGACCTGGAGCCCATGCTCGCCGAGCTGCGCGACGGTCTGCACGCCGCCGAGAGCGAACGGGAGCGGCTGAAGGGTCGCCACGTCCGAGAGATGGAAGAGGTGAAGAACTTCGGCAGCGAGAAGGTCTTCAAGTCCCTCCTCCCCGTGCTCGACCACTTCGATCTCGTCATGCAGCATGCGGACACGGATCCAGAGAAGCTGGCCGAAGGCGTGGAGATGACCGTGCGGCAGCTCTTCAGCACCCTGTCGCGGCAGGGCCTCGCGCGCGTGGAGGTGGAGGTGGGGCGCCCCTTCGATCCCGAGCGCCACGAGGCCATCAGCAAGGTGGAGACCGCGGAACACGCCGACGGCTCCATCCTCGAGGTCTTCCAGGACGGCTACACCCTGCACGGCCGCCTCTTGCGCGCGGCACGCGCCGCGGTGACCTCCCATCCGGACGAGTCGGATCCACCCTTTGACGACGCTCGCCACGCCGGTGCCGGCGAGGAGTAGCCCGGCCATCCATCTGGAGAGAACGCGTGGTAGCGTTCTGCCGCCAAGGACTGGCACACTTCCACCAAGAAAGGATGAGACGGGATGTCCAACAAGGTCATCGGGATCGATCTCGGGACAACCAACAGCTGCGTAGCCGTCGTGATGGACGGCGAGCCGGTCGTGATCCCGAACGAAGAGGGGAGTCGAACCACACCGTCCGTGGTGGCGTTCACACCCGACGGCGGGCGCCTCGTGGGCCAGCTCGCGCGTCGGCAGGCCGTGACCAACCCGGATCGCACGCTCTACAACGTGAAGCGCCTCATGGGGCAACGCTTCGATGCTGCCGAGGTGGAGCGCGCCGCTGCCCTCGTGCCCTACAAGATCGCCCCGAGCGACCGTGGCGACGCCTGGGTCGAGGTCGACGGCGACCTGCTCAGCCCCCCCCAGGTCGGCGCCATGGTGCTCGAGACCATGAAGGACATCGCCGAGGCCTACCTCGGTGAGCGGGTCGAACAAGCCATCGTGACCGTGCCGGCGTACTTCGACGACTCGCAGCGGTCGGCCACCAAGGACGCCGGGCGGATCGCCGGGCTCGACGTTCTCCGGATCATCAACGAGCCCACAGCCGCGGCCCTCGCGTACGGCATGGGACGGACAGAGCGCGAGCTCATCGCGGTCTTCGACCTCGGCGGCGGCACCTTCGATGTGAGCATCCTCGAGCTCCAGAGCGGCGTGTTCGAGGTCAAGAGCACCAACGGCGACACCTTCCTCGGTGGCGCCGACTTCGACGACGCCGTGGTGGAGTGGATGCTCGAGGCGTTCGAGGAGGAGCACGGCATCGATCTCAGCGAAGAGATCGTGGCCATGCAGCGGCTGAAGGAAGCGGCGGAGAAGGCGAAGCACGAGCTGTCGAGCTGCGACGAGACCGACATCAGCCTGCCCTTCATCGCCTCGGGCGATGCGGGTCCGGTCCACCTCCAGACCACCCTGTCGCGCCAGACGCTCGAGGAGCTCTGCGACGAGTACGTGCAGCGGCTCGAGGGCCCCTGCATCCAGGCTCTGGAAGACGCCGGTGTGAACGCCCAGGATCTCGACGCGGTCCTGCTCGTGGGCGGTATGACCCGGATGCCGCGGGTCCGCGCCAAGGTCAGCGAGCTCTTCAAGGCCGAACCGAACACCGATGTCAACCCGGACGAGGTGGTCGCCCAGGGTGCTGCTCTGCAGGCCAGCGTGCTCACCGGTGAGGTCAAGGAGATCCTCCTCCTCGACGTCACGCCGCTCTCCATGGGCATCGAGACCAAGGGCGGCATCTTCGAGCGCTTGATCGAACGCAACACGACCATCCCGTGCCGGAAGTCGAACATCTTCACCACGGCCCAGGACAACCAGGACATGGTCCGCGTGAGCGTCTTCCAGGGCGAGCGCGACATG
The DNA here is from genome assembly GCA_964604675.1 of uncultured Enterobacterales bacterium. Taxonomy (GTDB): domain Bacteria; phylum Myxococcota_A; class UBA796; order UBA796; family CAJQPC01; genus CAZSAT01. Next base: position 9,126 of record CAZSAT010000119.1, on the reverse strand, counting down.
GCGTCGGACAACAAGTTCCTCGGCCGGCTGGAGCTGACCGGCATCCCCCCCGCACCCCGTGGCATGCCGGAGATCGAGGTCACCTTCGAGCTCGACGCGAACGGCATCATGCACGTCTCCGCCAAGGACCTCGGAACCGGCAAGGCGCAGCGCATGCGCATCGTCTCCGACTCCGGCCTGAGCGACGAGGAGATCGACCGCATGCTGGAGTCGGCCGACCTCTACCGCGAGGCTGACGAACAGCGGAAGGACGCGGCCGAAGCACGCTTGGAGCTCGACGGCCTGATCTACACCACCCGGCGGAGCCTCGACGAGTACGGTGAGGCCTTGCCCGAGGCCGACCGCCGCCACATCACCGACACGCTCCGCAACGCGGAGGCGGTGCTCGACAGCGGCGATGCAGACATCCTGCGCACCATCCGAGCTCAGCTGAGCCAGGCCGCACAGCGCCTCGCCGAGGCCATCTACGCCGCGGCGGCTGACGAGGCGGAAGACATGGTGGACGACTACCTCGCGGAGCTCGACGAAGAAGACGACGAGCTCGACGACGACGACGACGAAGACCTCTTCGACGACGACTCGCTGTAGCGGACGATGCTCGGCGGCGATGGACGCCGCCCAACACCCACGGTGTTACGCCCCCGACGTGCGGCGCGACTACTACAACGTCCTCGGCGTGAAGAAGAACGCTACCCCGGACGAGCTGAAGAAGGCCTTCCGGAAGCTCGCGCTCGCCTACCATCCGGATCGCAACCCGGACGATCTCGACGCAGACGCCCGGTTCCGCGAGATCGTCGAGGCCTGGGAGGTGCTCGGAGACCCTGAAGAGCGCATCAAGTTCGACCGCCTCGGTCCGTTCTACAAGCCGAACGGCCAGCCTCCGACGCCCGACGAGCTGTCCGAGTTCGTGGGCGAGACCCTTGGGGGGCTCTTCAGGAAGAAGCGACGCGGCAGCGCTGGCGAAGACCTGCGGTACACGCTCACGCTGTCGCTCGAAGAGGTCGCCGTCGGCGGCGAGAAGCTCATCACGGTCCCGCGGCAGGTCGGCTGCAAGCGCTGCAACGGCGACGGCGCCGACCCCAACGACGGCAAGAAGACCTGCGACGGCTGCGACGGCAGCGGCCGGAGCGGAACACGCCGGCTCTTCCGACAGGACTGCGCCCGCTGCGACGGGCGCGGCTTCGTGCTCGTCAAGCGCTGTTCTCGGTGCGACGGGGAGGGCCGTCACGGCGTCGAAGATCGCCTCAAGGTGAAGGTGCCCCCCGGTGTCGCCACGGGCCAGAAGCTGAAGCTCCGAGGCCGGGGCAACGCGCCCAAGGGCGAAGCCTCGGCGGGCGACCTGTTGGTCATCGTGACCGTCGCCGATCACCCCCTCTTCCGCCGACGAGGTCCCGACCTCATCTGCGACGTGCCGATCACCCTGGCCGAGGCCGTGCTCGGAGGCGCCGTCACGGTGCCGACCCTGACCGGAACCACCCAGATCAAGATCCCGACGGGCACCGCCACCGGGAAGCTGCTGCGCCTCAGCGGGCAAGGACTCCCCCGCCGCGAGAAGCGCGGCAAGGGCGACCTGCACCTGAAGGTCGTGGTGGAGATCCCGCAGGCGCTCGCCAGCGAGCAGATCGAGCTGTTGCGTCGCTTCGACAGCTCGTCGACCGCGCACAACCACCCCCGTCGACAGGCCTTCGACAAGGCCATCGAGGACCGACAGACATGAGCTTCTGGCGCGCCGTGGCGGCGCTCATCCTCGCTCTGCTGCTCCTACCCGCGGACGCCGACGCACGGAGGAAGCGCGGCGAACCGCTCGAGGAGCCCGCGATCGTGCGCCAGGCCCTCGCGCTGTCCGCGGAGGACCGGCTCGCCGCGATCGCCATGCTCGAGCAGTACCTGGTCGACGGCGAGACTCCCGAGCTGATGCCTGCGGTCCGGCTGCATGCCGGCGAGCAGAGGCGCCTGGCCGGCGACGCCGCCACCGCGCGTGACCACTTCGAAGTGCTCGTCCGAGAGCACGAGAGCAGCGAATGGCGGGATGCCGGCGTGCTGGGGATCGCACTCCTCAACCACGCGATCGCCCCCAACGCCAACACGCTGGGCACCTTGGACCTGGTGAACCCCGCCGGGGTCCCGGACACCATGAACGCCGACCGCCACCGCATCCTCGCGTTGGAGACCGAGGGTGATGTGCGCGAGCACGCCCGCAAGGCCTTGGCGTATGCTCAGGCGGACCCTGTGGTGGCCAGTCGCGTGCGACGCAGCCTCGCCCACCTGCTCAGCGAGCAACAGCTGGCCTCCTCGGCCTCCGAGGGTGACCCCGACGCCTCCACCGAGGAAGCGGCGATCGATCGCGCCCGTGCCGCGCTGGCCGCCCGCGACTTCGGTCGAGCACAGGAGCTGGCGAACGCCCTGCTCGAGATGTTCCCCGACTCCGCCCACGGCGTCGAAGCGGACTGGATCCTGCGGCGCGCCACCGTGAACGACCCCTACAGCCCCCGCAAGGTGGGCGTGCTGCTCCCGCTCACCGGCACCTACGGCCCGTCCGGTGGTCAGCTGCGCGACGCGATCGAGCTCGCCGTGGAAGGCAGCGGCACCGTGCTCGTGTTCCGGGACACCGAAGGCGCCGTGGAGCCGGCTCGCGCAGCCTTCGAGGAGCTCGTGCTCGACGAGGGCGTGGCGGCGGTGATGGGCCCCCTGCTGAGCGAGGTCGCCGTCGCGCTTGCCGACGACGCCCAGGCAGCAGGCGTGCCGATGCTCTCGCTCTCCAAGGCCCCGCACCTGACCGAGGACCGCGACCACGTGTTCCGCGGCATGCTCACCGTCGAACAACAGGTCGACGCCCTGCTGGACTACACGCTGGGGGAGCTCGGACTTCAGAAGTACGCCATCCTCGCCCCCGACTCGAGCTACGGCACGTCGGCACGCGACGCCTTCCACGAAGCGGCGGTCGAGCGCGGTGCCGAGATCACCGACGTGGTGCTCTACGACCCGGCGGCCACCGACTTCCGCGACGCCGCACAGAAGCTGGGCGAGAAAGACTACGAGGCCCGCAAGAACGAGCTCTGGCGCCTGCGCAAGGAGGCCGAGGAGAGCCACTTCGACCCCGCGAAGGTGGTCCTCCCGCCCATCATGGACTTCGAGGCGATCTTCGTGCCCGACGGACACCGGCGCGTCAGCCTGGTGGCGGGCTCCCTCGCCTACGAGGAGTTCGCCATCGGCAGCTTCACGCCGAAGCTGGCCGTGGACCCCGTTCCGCTGCTCGGGCTGAACGGCTGGCACAACCCCGAGCTGGCCAAGACCGGCGGGAAGTACCTCGTGGACGGCTACTTCGTGAACAACTTCGACCCGTGGGCGGAGTCCCCCGAGGATCCGTTCCGAGCCACGTACCGGGGCGTCTACGACCGGAGCCCGGGGATCCTCGAGGCTGCCGCCTACGACGCCGCCCGGCTCATCGCCACGGTGGCGCGCAACGAGCCGCCGGACCGCGAGGCCTGGCGAGAGGCGCTGGCTGGCGCCCACGTGTCGGCGCCGGTGGCCGGCGGCGGCCAGTTCGACGACGAGCGGCAGGTGGACTGGCGGTTGACGGTGTTCACGGTGGTGAACGAGAGCACCCAGACGGTCAGCGGCGCAGAGCGCGCCATCCGACCGGTGGAGCCGGAAGAACCGGCCGACGCCACGCCGTAGTAAGCTATGGGCTCACGTTGATGCCCGACGAGCCCGACGAACACCAGGTCGTGACCCTGCTCACCCGCACGGCCACCGACCCGCCAGCATGGTTGGCGATCGGTCCAGGCGACGACTGCGCGGTGCTGGATGACGGCACGGCGCTCAGCACGGACCTGCTGGTCGAGGGCGTGCATTGGGATGGCCGGCAGGGCCCGGAAGACCTGGGCTTCAAGGCCGTCATGGTGAACGCCAGCGACCTCGCGGCGATGGGTGCCGTTCCGCGTTGGGCCCTCTTGTCCGTCAGCCTGCCCCAGCCCATCGACCCGGCGTGGCTCGAGGCCTTCCGGGCAGGCCTCCATGCTGGTCTCGACCGCGCCGGCCTCACGCTCGTCGGCGGCGACACGACCCGGAGTCCGGGCCCGAAGGTCGTCGGGCTCAGCGTCGGGGGCACCGTGGCACCCGATCGAGCCCTCAGGAGGTGTGGCGGCGAGGCGCACGACGATGTCTGGGTCAGCGGGATGCTCGGAGACGCAGCGGCGGGCTTCCTCCTCGAGCACCCCCCCGACAGCTTGTGGGCGGCGCACGCCCGCCCCCAGCCACCCCTTCACCTCGGTCCAGCGCTGGCCGAGCACGGTCTCGCCACCGCCGCGATGGACCTGAGCGACGGACTCGCTACGGACCTCCTCCGCCTGTGCCGCGCCAGTGGAGTCGGGGCCGCGATCGACAGCTCCGCCGTACCGGTCAGCAGCGCCTTCGCGAGGTCCGGCGCGGATCCTTCCTGGGCGGTGAGCTTCGGTGAGGACTACCAGCTCCTCTTCTCAGCCGCGCCGAGACACCGCGAGGCGGTCGCGCGCCTCGGACGCGCTCTGGACCTCCGCCTGACCCGAATCGGTGCTCTGACCTCGGGCTCAGACGTCCACCTCGACGGGGGGGCCTGGCCAGCAGCCTGGACCCACTTCGGAGCCGAAGCGTGAACACCAGCGTGCTGCTGGTGGTGATGTCGGCGACGGAAGGCAGCGCTGCAGCGGGTCCCATCATCGGGCTGGTGGTCGCGCTGCTCGTGCTCTCGGCGTTCTTCTCGGGCTCCGAGACCGCGCTCTTCTCGCTCCAGCCCGTGGAGCGGGAGACGCTGCAGCAGCACACCCGCCTCGGACCGCGCATCGCGCGGCTGCTCGAACGACCTCCGCGCACGCTGGCCGCCCTCCTGATGGGCAACGAGCTGGTCAACGTGTCGATCTCGGCTGTCTGCGCCACCGCGCTGTTGGCGTGGTCGCCAGAGCGGCCATGGCTCAACGTGCTCGTGGCCACGCCCTTGTTGATCGTCTTCGGCGAGGTGCTGCCCAAGACCTTCGCGCTGCGCCACGCGGCGCGTTGGACACGCTTCGTTGCGCGCCCCTTGAGCCTGTGGGCCTGGGTCACCACCCCGGCGCGCGCCGTGCTGGGCATGGTGGCCCGCGGGGTCATCCGTCGCCTCGGGGCGAGCGAGCACGATGGGCGAGGCGGGCTGAGGGAAGAGGCCTTTCGGGAGTTGATCGACGAGGGCCTCGAGGGGGGCACGATCCGACCGGTCGAGCAGGAGATCATCCACCGGGTGTTCGAGTTCGCCGACCTCCCCGTGTCGCGGCTGATGACGCCGCGGCCCGACATCATCAGCGCGCCGATCCACCTCGGCTACGACCGCTTGCTCGATCTGGTCCGGACGTACCGAACCTCCCGCATCCCCGTCTACGCCGGCCGTCCCGACGACATCATCGGCGTGCTGGTGGCCAAGGAACTCCTGCGCTACCGCGGCCAGAGTCCCCCAGGAATCCGCCAGATACGGAGCCTGCTGCACGACCCGTACTTCGTGCCCACCACCAAGCCGGCCGACGACCTGCTCCGCGAGTTCCAAGGCCAGAGGATGCACCTCGCCCTCGTGGTGGACGAGCACGGCAGCATCGTCGGCCTCGTGACCCTCGACGACCTGCTCGGAGAGCTGGTCGGTGAGCTCGCCGACGACGAGGACTCGGACGAGATCGACCGCACCCAGCCGGACATGTGGACCGTGAGTGGTGCGATGGACGTCAGCGACTTCGAAGACGAGACCGGCCTCAGCCTGCCCGAAGGCGACTACCACACCGTGGCGGGCTTCGTGCTCTCCATGCTCGGGCACGTGCCGGAAGAAGGAGAGGAGGTCCAACACGATGGCCTCGCGTTCGTCGTCACGAGCGTGGAGGAGCGCCGCGTCGTCGAGCTCGAGATCCGACCCCGTCGCCGCCCTCGGCCAATCGAGGCCTGATGTCACCGTGGACGCTGCTGGCACTCATGCCCCTGTTCATCGCCCTGGAAGGCTTCTTCTCGGGCAGCGAGATCGCCGTGGTCAGCGCCGACCGCCAGCGGCTTCGCGCGCGGGCGGAAGAGGGGCACCGTGGCGCACGCCACGTGCTCGCGATGCTCGATCGACCGAGCTACCTGCTCGGAACCTGTCTCGTGGGCACCAACATCAGCGTGGTGGCCACCACGACCCTGAGCACCCTCGCGCTCGTTCGGTTGTGGCCCGACTACGGCGACGCCGCCGCCGTCGTGCTCGCTGTTCCCCTGGTGCTCGTGTTGGGGGAGCTCGTGCCCAAGAGCGTGTACCAGCACCACGCTGACCGCATCGCACCGGTCGTCATCTACCCGCTGAGGTTCTTCTCCTGGGCGTTTTCGCCCGCGCTCATCGTGCTCGAGTTCCTCGAGCGCCTGCTGGTCGGCGACGCACCCGCCGGGGTCGTGAGCCGCGAAGACATCCTCCGACTCCTGCGTGGCGGCGGACACGTCGCGATCGACAAGGAGGACAAGGCGCTCATCCGAAGGGTGTTCGCCTTCACCGAGGCGCGCGTCGAGGAGGCCATGGTCCCCCTCATCGACGTCGTGATGCTCGAGGAGTCGGCTCCGGCCCGGGCCGCCATCGCGACCATGAACGAACACGGACACTCCCGCCTGCCCATCTACCAGCAGCGCGTCGACGCTGTGACAGGCGTGGTGCACACCGCCGATCTCCTCCACCTGGTGGACCTCGACACCCCGGTGCGCGACGTGATGCGCACACCCAAGTTCGTGCCGGAGTCCAAGCGGGTCGAGGAGCTGTTCCTGGAGTTCCGCAGGGAGCGGAAGCACCTCGCGATGGCCGTGGACGAATACGGCGGCGCCGTGGGCCTCGTCACCCGGGAGGATCTGCTCGAAGAGATCGTGGGCGACATCTCGGACGAGTCGGACCGTCGGCAGCCCGGCATCCGTTCTGTGGCCGACGGTGAGTGGGTGGTCAGCGCACGGCTGGAGAAGGAGCCCCTCGAGGAGAAGCTGGGCTTCCACCTGCCAGATGGCGACTACGAGACCCTGGCCGGCTTCCTGCTGTCTCGGCTCGGGCGGGTCCCCAAGGTGGACGAGGTGGTGGAGCTGCCCTCGTGGCGGCTGACCATCGTGAAGGCCAACGACCGCGCCATCCTCGAGGTCCGCCTGTCACGGAAGCGCCGGCAGCGATAGCGGTTCGACAAGCCCGGAGACGACGATGAAGGCCCTGGTGCTCGAGTGCGAGTGGGACCCTCGCCCCAGCTACGCCGTGACAGCCCTGGAGAAGGACAGCCGCAAGGCGACCCAGGCCTGCCACGTCTGGCGGCATCCACAGTTCGCCATCGAGACGGTCCCGGACCCCGAGCCGACCAGCCGGCAGGTGGTCGTCAAGGTCCGACGGTGCGGTGTGTGCGGGAGCGACACCCACTGCTACGAGACCGACCAGGACGGCTACATCATCTTCTCCGGTCCCGTGGCGCTGCCGTGCGTGCTGGGCCACGAGTTCACCGGCGAGGTCGTGGCGGTGGGCCGTGAGGTGCAGAACCTGAAGGTCGGCGATCTCGTGGCCGCCGAAGGCATGCTCCACTGCGGTCTCTGCGAGGCTTGCCGGAACGGACACCCCAACCAGTGCCCTACGCTGGACATGCTCGGCTTCTCCGCACCAGGCGCCTACGCCGACTACGTGGCGATCGAGGAGCGCTTCTGCTGGTCGCTCAACGGCATCGCGGAGCGCACCGGTTCCGCGGCCAAGGCGCTCGAGCTGGGCGCGCTGGTCGAGCCCATCAGCTGCAGCTTCAACGGCATCTGGGTCGCGGGCGACGGGATGAGGCCGGGCGACCACGTCGCAGTCTTCGGCGCCGGCCCGATCGGACTCGGAGCGGTCGCCCTCGCGCGGGCCGCCGGGGCGGCCAGCATCGTGGCCTTCGACGTCGTGAAGGACCGGCTCGACGTCGCGCTGGCATGCGGTGCCGACGAAGCACACGACCCGGTCGCCCTCGCGGCGGCGGGCGGCAGTGCGAGCGACGTCATCCGGAGGCTGAGCGGTGGATGGGGGGCCGATGTGCTCGTGGAGGCCGCGGGCGCAGCCCTCCACACGATGCCCGAGATCGAGAAGGCGTTCGCGCCAGGTGGTCAGATGATCTACCTCGGGCGCACCGGCGAACGCGCCCCGGTGATGCTCGATGTGCTGGTGACCGGCGCCGCAAAGATCGTCGGCAGCCGTGGTCACTGCGGCATGGGCTGCTACCCCCAGGTCATCCGCCTCCTCGAGCGGGAACGGATGCACGCATCCGAGATGATCACGAGCCGGCGCCCGTTCTCGGAGGTGCTCGAAGCCCTGGAGCAGAGCACCACCCGACTCGACGGAAAGATCATGGTCGACTACGACCTCTGAGACAGCCACAGGGGCGCCCGCGCCCTCGATTGACCCCCGGATCCCGCCCGTGGTAGACCCCGGGGAACTCAGCCACTTGCAGCCAGCGGACACGCAGCACATGGGAAAGGCCGTAGGCATCGACCTGGGCACGACGAACTCGTGCGCAGCCATCATCGAGGACAGCAAGCCTCGGATGATCACGTACAAGGGCGGGGCGACCACCATCCCGTCGATGTTCGCGATCGACGAGTCCGGTCGGCAGCTCGTTGGTCACGATGCGAAGAAGCAGGCGCAGCTCAACCCTGCGCACACGATTGCGGCGTCGAAGCGCCTGATCGGCCGGAACTTCCACTCGAAGGTCATCGACCGCGTGCGGCAGATCTTCACCTACGAGCTGGTGGAGGGCGACGACGCGGCCATCCTCGTGAAGGTGAAGGGACAGGTCTTCACGCTGGAGCAGATCTCCGCAGCCATCTTGAAGAAGATCCGAGAGGTCGCCGAAGAGGCGCTGGACGACGATGTCGACCAGGCCGTCATCACCGTGCCCGCGTACTTCAACGACCGCCAGCGCCAGGCCGTGCGCAACGCCGGGGCGCTCTCGGAGCTCAAGGTGCTCCGCATCCTGAACGAGCCTACGGCGGCCGCGCTGGCCTACGGGCTCGGGCGGAACCTGAACCAGCGCGTCGCGGTCTACGACCTCGGCGGCGGTACCTTCGACATCTCCGTCATCGACATCAAGGACCGCATCTTCGAGGTCATCGCCACCGGCGGCGACACCT
>CAZSAT010000118.1:0-21396 GCA_964604675.1 uncultured Enterobacterales bacterium | reverse complement strand
GGACCGAACAACTGCCCCGTATCTCGGCCAGGGCTGCCGAAGCGGCCGACGAGCTCCGACGCTCGCTCGTCCTCCACGCTCTGCTCGGGCTGCGGTGGCCGGCTGGAGCCCACCGACGGGCCACTCGCGGAGGTCCCGTTCCGCGAACGCCTGGCGGCGCTCCGGAAGGTCAGCGCACCGTGACCTCGGCCCACAGCGCGCCCCGCAGGTCGCCCACCTCGTAGCCGGTGGCCTCATCGTCGGGGTAGCGCGCGGCGAGCTCCGCCACGACCGCGTCGTCGAGCGCCGAGCCGTGGCAGACGAGGCACTCGCCGCCGACCGGGATGGGTGCGAGGAACCGCGCCGTGCCGTCCACGACCTCGTGCACCCCCACCACGCCCTCCGCCGGGCGCTCGCCTTGCTCCTGGAGCCAGGCACCCACCCAGTCGGGTCCGTCGTTGTTCGGGTTCCGCTTGCGCAGCGAAGCGCGCCCGACCCGCGCCCGGTGGGTGCCGGCGACCAGGGCGCCGAGCCCGATCGCGTCCTCCGAACAGGCCTGCAGGCCGACCGCCGGCCCGCCCTCCTCGAGCTTCTTCACCAGGTGGTTCTTCAGGGCCTTTCCGAGCCCCTTCGCGGCCGCTTCGGCCTGGGCCAGCGCGGCGGCCTCCTCGGGAGCCGGCACCGGCTGGACGGCCGGAGCCTGGTCGACGGCCGGCTCCGGAGAGCCGCTGCATGCGAGCCAGAACACGAACATGCCAAGCACCTATCCCCGACGGCGCAACCTGGACTACGCTGGCGGCATCGCTGATCCAGCTCGACCTGCTCTGCGTAGGTCCAGGCGGAACGCGGAGGACCCGATGCTCACCATCCTCGCCCTGGCGTGCGTGAAGCCCGACCCCGAGGTGGCCGACACCGCCCCGGTCGACGTGGACGACGGCACCACCGAAGCCACCGACACCGGCTCCGAAGTGGACCCGACCGACGACACCGCTGCGGCCGACACCTCACCGCCGGTCGACACCTCCCCGCCGGCCGACACCGGCGACAGCGGAACCGTCGAGAAGCGCACCTACGCCTGTGGCTGGCCCACGAACGATCCCGGCACCATCGTGGCCACCGGCGCCGAACCGGGCGACGTGATCACCGACCTCGTCACGGTCGACCAGTGCGGCGACGACGTGCACCTCTACGACTTCTACGCGGTCGAGGAGTACCACATCCTCTTCCTGCTCGCGAGCTGGTGAGGCAGCTGCATCAACGAGGCCGGGAGCCTCCCACAAGTCACCGAGCAGTTCGAGACCCAGAGCGGCATCACCGTGCAGCCCCACGTGATCTCGTGGAACGACTGGTTCCACGGCACGCCGAGCGCCGAGCACGGCGCCGAGGTCGCCAAGGCCGCCGGCCTCGGTCAGCAGATCCCGGTGAGCGGCGACGTCTACGGCGTGCTCGATCCGGACACGCTGTCCCCCTGGCAGCCCGTCACCCCCTACAGCTGCGTGCTCACCCCCGACTTCGAGCTGGTCGACTGCCTGCAGGGGGGAGAGTTCGAGCCGGTGCTCGACCTCATCGAGGCGCACGCCGCCGGCTGAGCGAGCTCGCCCCTACCCGGGGTTCGCCTCCACCCACTCGTCCGCGGCCTCGAAGATCCCGTCGATGCCGGACCGCGTGGCACCCGCCACGATGTCCTCGCCGAAGGACGAGTCGCTCTCCGACCACAGGCTCATCATGCGCAGGGTCTCGCCCGAGCCCGGCACCCAGACCTCCAGCGAGTAGGACTGCAGGATCGAGGTGCCTTCGTCGGCCAGGGCCTCTTCCGAGATCCAGCTCCGGCCCACGATGGCCCAGCGGGGATCGCCCTCGTTCACCGCCACCTCGCCCTCGGCCACCTCGGCGGGGTCCGGCAGGCCCAGGTCGACCCAGCGCAGGTCCTTCCAGAGCGTGTAGGAGACCGTCATCAACGAGTTCTCCTTCACCAGCGGGTTCTCGGTGATCAGGAACTCGCAGCTCCGGTCCGCCCAGCAGTCGTCGCCCTCGAGCACGACGCGGTCGTAGGTGTCGGGACTGGCGGGCTCGATGGGCGTCTGGTCGGCGAGCAGCTGCACACGCACGTGGTCGTCGACCGCGCTGCTGCTCGCGTAGGTGACCGCCACCGGCAGCGCGAGGGCCGGGTCGCGATCCGGCACGTCGTCGAAGGTCGCCACGTCGTCGTCGGTGAGCCGGTCGGGCTCGAAGCTCCGGTCGAGCAGAGCGCCCGAGAGGTCGTAGGTGCCGATGTCCTTCTCGATCTCCCGCACGGCGTAGGCCAGGTTGACGGGATCGGCGGCGTCGAACTCCAGCAGGGCGAGCACGGCGGCGTCGTTGAACTCGGGGTTGGCCTGGGGGGCTTCACAGCCGATGAGCAGGGAGAAGATCACGCGCGCCTCCGAGGAAGCGCCCTACCTACCACCACAACGGTCGGTGCCGCCAGATCCGAGCACCCGTCGCGCAGCCGGGCTCACTCCGGGAACGGCGGCGGGATCTCCCCCGGGTAGCGCTCCCCGAGCACGAACCCGAGGAAGTACACCACGCCGTAGAAGAAGGCGTCGGGGTTCTCGAGGCTCGAGAGGTCCCCGTCGAGCTCCACCTGCTCCAGGTCCGCGATGTAGCCCTCGGTCTCGTTGCGGTCGTCGATCGAGATCTCCTGGCTGGCCGCCACGCCACGCAGCACCTCGAGCGCATCGGTGGCGGTCTCCCCATCGAGCGCCCGCGGACCCTCGTAGTCGTAGCGCTCGCTGTCGGCGCCGAAGGCTGTGAACACCTGGGCGAGGAAGCGCGCGTCGTCCAACAGGATGCGGTAGTCGACGGTCTCCGCCGTGTCGGCGACCGTGTGGTAGTAGCTCATGCCCAGGTTCACGAACCAGGTGGCGGGGATCTCGGACTCGTAGAAGGTGTCCTGGTCGCTGGCGAAGATCGGGATCACGTCCCGGTTCACGAAGGCCACGGCGCGGTCGGCGTACACCGCCAGCTCCTGCCACTTCGCCTTCAGGGCCGGGCTGCGCTCGAGCCCGATCAGGATGATGGGCGCGTAGTCGGGCACGATGGGGCGGCCCAGCGGATCCGCCGACACCGCGAACACGATGTCCTCCTCGGGCACGGTCGATGCGGAGATCCACTCGCGCGCGCCGTCGAGTCCCGACTCCTCGTCGTCGGTGAAGAGGAAGAGGAGCGAGCGACCTGGGGCGGCGTCGTTCTCGACCAGCACGCGCGCGAGCTCCAGGGTCATCGCCACCGAGGCGGCGTTGTCGTACGCGCCGTTGAAGATCTGGCCCGCTTCGTCCACGCCGAGGTGGTCGTAGTGGCTCATCAGGACGATGTACTCGTCGGAGAGCGCCGGGTCCGAGCCGGGCAGCACGGCGACCAGGTCGTACCCGGTGTCCGAGGCCTGGGGCACGATCTGGCCTTGGTCGTCGACCATGAAGCGGTCGGGGTGGGGCTCGTTCGCGTAGGCGTAGGCGTAGCCATCGGTGCCCGCGGCCTGCAGGCCCAGCTCGGTGAGCTCGCCCAGGATGTAGTCGCGGGCCGCCACGTGTCCCGGGCTGCCCGGGATGCGGCCGCCGTAGGCGTCGTCGGCGAGCACGTCGACGTGGGCCTTCATCCGAACCGGGTCGAGCTGGTCGGTGATCGACAGGTCGAGCGGGTACTCGAGCGGCACCTCGGTGGCGGTGTCAGGGGCGGACTTGGTGCAGGCGAGGAGGAGCAACATCGCGCGAACGTAGCGCGCCCATGGGAGGATCGGGGGGTGACCCTGCTGTTGGCCCAGGTGGCGTACGCCGACGATGCCCGCCTCGACGACGCGCGCTGGTGGTTCCTGGGGCTGGGTGCGGCGTCCGCGGCCACCATCGTGTGGCAGGAGGCGCTGGCTCCCGAGCAGCCCCAGCGCACCCAGGAAGGCTTCACCTGGCTCTACGGCGAGCCCGCCACCCCGAAGGCCCTGAACGAGGACGCCGCCACCTGGGCGCGGGCCAGCGACGTGCTGATGCTCGGCGCCATCGGCGCGGACCTGGCCTATGCAGGCACCTTCTCCGACGTGGACCTCACCCTCCACCTCGAAGCGCTCATGGCGGGCTTCGTCACGATCCAGACCCTGAAGCTCACGGTCAGGGCCCCGCGCCCCACGACCTGGATCAGCGCCGACGAGCTGGCCACGCTGGCCGAGCGGGACCCGGAACGCGCGGCGGAGCTGGCGCAGGACCGGGCCAGCACCGACGCGTGGATGAGCTTCCCCTCCGGACACGCCGGCCTGGCCGCCACCGCCTCGGCCGCGCTCGCCACCCAGCTCTGGCTGGAGGAGCGCCCCGGCTGGGCGGCGGCCGCGACCGCCGGTGGCGCGGCCGTCACCGTGGGCACGGGCCTGGCCCGGGTGGAGGCCGGCAAGCACCACCCGGTCGACGTGGTGGTCGGCGGCTTGCTCGGCGCGGGCGCCGGCGTGGGCGTTCCGCTCCTGGGCCACCGCACGGGGCCGCAGATCGTGGCGCTGCCCGGGGGAGCGGCGGTGGCCGGGCGCTGGTAGGCGCTCGACCTGCGGGGCCGCCCGCGGGAACCCGGCTCAGGGGCTCGGCGGCGCGATCCCCGCCAGGCGCCGGAGCAGCGGCACGTCCAGGCAGCCCCGCAGGTGGTCGGCGAGCGCGTCGAGCTGCGCCTCCCGCCAGGTGGCGTGGCTGGGCACGCGGGGCCACGCGAGCTCCGGACGCACTGGGCCGAGCAGGGCCTCGACCACCCCGTCGCCGTCGAAGAGCCCGTGCAGGTACGTGCCCGCAACGCTCCCCGCGCGGCAACCCTCCGGCCGCCCCTCGAGGCTGAGCAGCGGCTCGCCGTCGACCTCGGTGCGACCGACGTGGATCTCGTAGCCTTGGACCGCCACGTCGCCGTAGGTTCCGGTCACACGCCGTGTGGTCTTCTCCGCCGCCATCACGGTGGTCACGGGGAGCAGCCCGAGGCCAGCGGTCCGGCCCGGTTCGCCCTCCACGCCGTGAGGGTCGTCGATCCAGCGCCCCAGCATCTGGTAGCCGCCGCAGAGGCCGAAGAGCTGGCCTCCGTAGGCCGCCAGGCGCTCGTCCCAACCCGTGTCCCGAAGCCAGGCCAGATCGCCGCGGGTGTTCTTGGTCCCGGGCAGGAACACCACGTCGTAGGGGGCCAGGTCGCGGGGCCGCTGCAGGTAGGCGAGCTCCACCCCGTGCCGCTCGAGCGCATCGAAGTCCGTGAAGTTCGCGATGTGCGGCAGCCGGATCACGGCCGCCCGGAGCCCCGATCCAGAGGGGGGCGGTGGGTCCATGGTCACCGAGGGTGACAGCCCATCCTCCAGCTCGATCTGGATGTGGTGGGCCCAGGGCACGACCCCGACCACCGGTACGCCGGTGCGCTCTTCGAGCCAGGCCCGACCGTCCTCGAACAGGCTGGCGTCGCCCCGGAAGCGGTTCACGACCACGCCGCTGATGCGGGCCCTGTCCTGCTCCGAGAGCACCTCCAGGGTGCCCACCACCTGGGCGAAGACCCCGCCCTTGTCGATGTCGGCGACCAGCAGCACGCGGCCATCGGCGTGGTGGGCGATGGGCAGGTTCACCAGATCCCGGTCCCGCAGGTTGACCTCGGCGCACGAGCCGGCACCCTCCGCCACGACGAGCGCGTGGCGGGCCCGCAGCCGGTCGAGGGCGTCGGTGACCAGGCCCCGCCGGTCCTCCATGCTGCCGGAGAAGTAGTCGCGGGCCGACACCGTTCCGAGCACCCGACCGAGCGCCACGACCTGCGCGCCGGTGTCGCTGTCGGGCTTCAACAACAGCGGGTTCATGTCGACGGTCGGCACGAGCCCGCACGCGTGGGCCTGCACGATCTGTGCGCGGCCCAGCTCCAGCCCGTCGGGGGTGACCCCGGCGTTGTTGGACATGTTCTGGGCCTTGTAGGGGGCGACGTCCACCCCGTCCTGGCGAAACAGGCGGCAGAGGCCGGCGGCGATCCAGCTCTTGCCGACGTCGCTGCCGGTTCCGAACACACAGAGCACGTTGCCGGGCATGGGGGCCGCTATCACCGCGCTCGACGCCTCGCGCTTCAGCGCCGACGCGGCTTGGGACGCGAGCGCTCCTTCTCGCCCAGCTTGGGCCAGAGGGGCGGCAGCCCGTAGGCGAGGTCGGGCGGCACGAAGGCCTCGATCCGTGCCCGCTCCTGGGCCCGCCAGGCGTCCGGCTCGGCCAGGCTCGGTAGCTCGCGCTCGGGAGGCACCAGCCACCAGACCAGGAACGCTCCCCGGTCCACCGGTTCCCCGAGCAGCGGCTCGAGCAGCACCCGCACCTGGCGCTCGCGACGCGGGGTGAGGTTCGCCTCGGGACCGACGTCGAGGGTGATCGCGCCCACGCCCGCCGCGGAGAGGCGCGCCAGGTCCTCCTCCGTCACGTCCACCGCGTTGTTGTCTTCCAGCGCCTTCATGGCGCCGATGAAGGGCTGGCCCTCGGCCCACGCGTCCCAGCTCTCTGGCTCCAGCACGGCGGGCGGCAGCTGCATCCCGTTCAACACGGGCCTTCCGTGGAAGCGGGCCTGGAGCGCGACGTCGGAGCGACGCTCCCAGCGACGGAGCGGCAGGGCCAGCACCGCTCCGTCGGTGACCTCGAGCGCCCGCCAAGGCAGCCGGGTGGCGAGGTCGTGGGTCTGCAGGGGCGCGTTCCCGCTTCGAAGCACCGTCTCGGCCAGCACCACGACCGCCACGAGGGCGGGTCGACGCCCCTGGCTGGCCACCGCCGCGAGCCCGAGCGGGATCAGGAGCCCCCAGCGCTGGGGCCACGTGAGGCGATCGATCGCGGGGTGCAGCTCACCCAGCCAGCGGAACGGCAGCGAGAGCAGGCGGTCGCCGACCAGCACGACCCGGTCCGCCCAGGTGACGTAGGGGCCCAGGATCATCACCACGCCCAGCGCGGAGACCGCCAGCCACGGCAGCCGACGGCGGCGGGTGGCGAGGAGAGCGGCGAGCAGGAGGGAGGCCGGGATCAGGTTGGACCGGTCGAGCGGCCCCGGCTGCAGCACGGCGCGGAGGTCCACGGAGCTGTCGACCTCCACGGCCTCGATGGGCGGCACATGGGCGCGCGGTCCCTCGGGAGCGGCCCATCCCGCGGACGGCGGCTGGGGCAAGCTCGCCCGGCGGGCCATCACGTCGAGGGCCTCCGGCCCCGCCAGCGCCAAGGTGACGCCGACGGCGAGCAAGACGCGCTTCCAACCGCGGAGGGCACCGCGGAGCAGCGGCAGCGTGCCCACGACCAGGAACAGCGCCGTGTACCAGTAGGAGAGCGCCGCGACCGCCATCCAAAGCCCCGCCGCCACGGCATCGCGGACCCGCCCCTCGTCCGAGAGCGCGCGCAGCCACGCCGCGAAGTAGAGCGGCACGGCGAAGGCCAGGCTCTGGGGCGCGTGGTGGAGGTTCGCCTCGCGCAACAGGGCGTCGGAGAAGCCCCAACCGAGCCCCACGAGCAGGCCGGCGGCGTGGCTCCCGCCGAGCTGGTGCCCGAGCCGGTGGCCCGCGAGCCCGTTGGCGGTCAGCACCAGCAACCACCAGACCGTCTCCCCCGATGGGAACGGGACCCAGGCCGCAAGGGCCGATGCCAGCAGGTGGTCCACGCGGTTCGGGACCAGGTCCGCCACCGGCAGGCCCGTCGGGTACCACACCCCTCGCGCGAGGCCGTCACCGGAGCGCAGCACCTCGTCGACGAGCCCCCGCAGCACCAGGGTGTCGATCGCGTCGACGTTGGGGAAGCCGATCACCGCGGTGTCGTGGTGCAGGACGAGCGGCCAGCTCAGCGCGATGGCCACGATCAGGTAGCCGGCCGCGGCGACCGCCCAGGGCCACGGGGATGTCCTGACCGGGGGCCGCATCGACGCAGTGTAGGCCGGGTCGCCCGGCCGGTCGGATGTGGGAGGATGCTCGCCATGCGCCCCGAGCGAGCCGGGCCGGCCGCCGTCATCCTCTGCCTCGTCCTCGGACTGGCCCTGTCAGCCGCCCTGATGTGGCCCCTGCCGCTCCACCTCGGATCCTGGCACGCGCCCAACAGCTTCGGCGCGTCCCATGCCTGGGTAGCGGCCCACACCTACGGCTGGTTGATCGGCGAGCGAGCGCTCACGCCCACCGCCGAGCTGGGCTTTCCCTGGGCGCGCGAAGGCACCTTCATCGGGTGGGGATGCTCCCTGGCCGGCGTTCCCTTGCAGCCGCTGGTCGGCGCGCTGGCCACCGGCCAGATCCTCACGCTGCTCTCGCTGCCGCTCAGCGCCGTCGCCGCATGGGCGCTGATCCGTCGCACGACCACGGCCGGGCCCTGGGTCGCGGTGCCGTGCGCCCTGGCCTACGGCTTCTCCCCCTACCTGCTGGGCACCCTGCGCATGGGCGAGCTCCCGAAGCTGCAGGCCTGGTTCCTGCCCGTCTTCCTGCTGGCGGCGCTCGAGGTGCTGCGCGGCCGGCGCAGCGCGGGCGCATGGCTGGCCGGGGTCACCGGGGTCGTGGCCTTCACGTCGCCGTACTACGGGCTCGTCCTCCCCTTGCTGGCGGGCGGGCTCGCGGTCCATGGCCTCGCCCGTCGACGCTGGCGCGAGGCGGCGCAGGTGCTGGCCGCGGTCGCAGCGGCCCTGGCGCCGGCGTACCTGTACTTCTCGCGGGTTCCGGCCGTGCGGGAAGCCACGCTGTTCCAGCCCGCCACGGTCGGGTCCGAACGCGTCGGGCTCGTTCCCAGCCCGAAGGCGGTCGCGACCGTCCAGGAGCTGCTCTTCGGCGGCGCCACGGTGCCGGCGAACCCCTACGAGGCCATGCACGTGGTGTACCTCGGGCTGCCGGTGCTGGTGGTCGCGCTGGCGATCGGGGCCGTGCGCCGGTCCAGGGGCCTGGGCCTCGCGCTGGCGCTGGTGGCCTTCGGCGTGGTCGCCGCCCTGGGCACCCGGCTGGTGTGGACCGACACCTTCACCGACACCGCGCTGCCCATGGCCTGGCTCGAGTGGTTCCGGTACCCGTACCACCGGGGCGGCATGTACTTCCGGCTGGTGGTGGTCGCGAGCCTCGGCCTGTCGCTGGCCATGGCGGCGGCGTGCTCGGGTGGCGGTCGCCGTTGGGCGGCGCTGGCGTGGGTGCTGGGTGCCGTGCAGGTCGGCGACGGGCTCCGAGAGACCGGGCCGTGGCCCATGACCACCGAGCCGGTGCCGCACGGCGAGCTGATGCGCTCAATCGCCGGCCGCGACGGCGCCGTGCTCCACCTGCCGCCACAGGACCGCATCGCCCAGACCGCCGGCCAGCTGGCCATGCTGTGGGCGATGCTCCACCAGCGCCCCACCAGCGCACTGCCCCGCAACGTCACCCGTCCCGAGATGGACGCGACGAAGGCCAACGAGCTGGCCTTGCTCGCACAGCCCGACGCCGCGGCCCGGCTCCGCGAGCGTGGGTACCGCTACGTGGTGCTGGACACCGAGGCCCCCAGCGTGCCCCGGCGGGTCGTGGCCCAGCTCGCCGTGCTGGACGCCGAGCAGGTCGCCGACGGCCCGCTGAGCGTGTGGGATCTGGGCCCCGCGAGACCCGAGGCGAGGAGCCTCGACGAGGTGCTGAGCCACCGGAAGCACCGCACGGGAGCGTTCGGGCGGAAGGGGCGCTGACGCGCTTCGACCACCACCACCACGGAGGATCACCGGATACGGCCTCGGGGTGCTCACGTCCGTGCTCACCTCCCTCGTCCGCGTCGCGGCCGCCGCGGCCCGGCTGAAGCCGACCGTCGTCGACGGCCAGACCCTCGACCCTCACATCCGGGTGCTGTGCAAGGCGGGCGACTGGATCGGCAAGCCGCTGGAGGCCCTGGATCCGGCGTTGGCGCGCACGGAGATCACGCGGCGCCAGCGCTTGACGATCGGCCGGCCGCTGGCGGTTCCGAGCGAAGACCTCGTGCTCGCCGGTCGGCCAGCGCGCCTCTACCGCCCGACCCCCGAGGCGAGCGACCTGCTGCTGTACTTCCATGGCGGCGGCTTCTGCCTGGGCGATCTCGACAGCCACCACGTGGCCTGCCAGCGCCTCGCCCGGGCGTCGGGGATGGCGGTCCTCGCGGTCGACTACCGCCTGGCGCCGGAGCACCCCTTCCCCGCCGCGGTGGACGACGCGCTCGCCGCGTGGGAGGCGGCCCAGGACCTGGGCTTCGACCGGATCGCCGTGGGCGGCGACAGCGCGGGGGGCACCCTGGCCGCCGTGATCGCGCTCGAGGCGCGCGATCGCGGGGGTCCCGCGCCCGCTGCCCAGCTCCTCTTGTACCCGTCGCTGGACCGTGCCAGCGTCACCGCCAGCCGCGAGCACTTCGACCGCGGCTTCCTGCTCACCGGAGCGCTGACCGACTGGTTCATGGACCACTACCTGCAGGGCCACCCGAGCAGCGATCCGCTGGTGAGCCCGTCGCGCTGGCCCACCGGCCACGCCGAGCTGCCGCCGACCCTGATGGTCATTGCGGGGTTCGACATCCTCCGCGACGAAGCGCGAGCGCACGCCAGCACCCTGCGCGCCCGCGGCGTGACCGTGGTGGTGCAGGAGCACGAGGGCTTGGTGCACGGCTTCCTGCAGTTGGACGGCGCGGCCCCGCTCGCGCGTCGGGCCACCGATCAGGCCGGCGAGGCGCTGCGGGAGCTGCTGGTAGCGGTCGGCCGGTGAGCCAGCACGCCCCCGAGCCTACCGCCGAAACACCATGGCGAACCGCGTCACCTCACCCTCCGGCCAGACCTCCTCCGAGACCGCCGTCAACCCACAGTGCTCGAGCACAGCAAGCTCCTCGCGGCTCACCGCCCAGGGCGGACCCTGAGGCGCCACCTCGTCGGGACGGAGCCGCTCGCTGATCCAGAGCTCCCCGCCCGGTGCGACGAGGCCCGCCACCGCGCGCAGCGAGCGCTCGCGGTGGCTCAGCGGCAGCGCCTGCACGGTGTAGCACTCCCAGACCACCTCGGCGGTCTCGGTCACCGCGAACAGATCCGCGACCTCCAGCCGCAGCTCCGGGAAGCGCTTCTGCGCCCAGGCGATGGCGGTCTCCGACAGGTCGAAGCCCCACACGTCGAAGCCCGCCTTCGCGAAGGCCGCAGCGTCGTCCCCGAGCCCGCAGCCCACCACCATCGCCGAGCGCGGCGACGCGTGCTTCAGCCGCTCGGCCAGCCACGGCATGGGCTCCAGGTCGGCCCACGGCACCAGGTCGGGGTCGCCTTCGGCCGCGGCGTACAGCGCCTCGAACCAGCCCAACGCGTCGCCGCGCTCCAGGTGCGACGTGGCCAGGGCCCGCACGCGGGACCGCAAGGCCTCGCGCGCTACTCCGTCTGCTCCGAGTGGCCCGGATCCGGCTCGCATGCAGCCTCCAGCGCGGTGGTGTCGCCACCGTCGCCGTAGCTGTACCCGTTGACCTCCTGGAAGTCGATCCGCACACGCCCGTAACCACCGTCTCCACCGGCACGGGTCGGGTTGGTCGACTCGCCGAAGCCGCCCTCCGCCGACACCGCGTCGTCGGCGAGCTCCAGGGTCACCGCCTGCAGCCACACGCTGCCACCCGCACCGCCGCCGGCCCCATAGGACCAGCTCCCGATGGCCCAGGCGTCGGTCGTGCCTCCGAAGCTGGTGATGGCGTAGGCGCCGTCGGCCTGGATGGTGTCCGCGCCGATGACCAGCAAGCCGCCGCCGCTCCCGCCGGGACCGATGGTGGTCTCGCCCCCGTTCCACACGCCCCCGCCGCCACTGCCGAAGAAGAGCCTGCTCAGGTCGGCCTCGCCGTAGCTGTCGCCCGCATAGGGCGCGGTGTAGACGCCGGTGTACCAGGCCACGCCGTCGGTGGCGCCGCCGCCATGGTTGCCGCCGGCCCCGGTGACGTTGGCGCCGCCGCCGCCGTAGTTGTTGGCGTAGGCACCGTTGCCTTCGTTGTACGGCCCACCTTCGTAGTCGCCGTCGCCCTCGCCGGCGTAGCTCTCGCCCTGGAAGGCGTCGCAGTTGTAGCACGAGCCCGTGGCGCCGCCGACGTAGCCCAGCTCGTCGACGTGCACGGCGCCGCCGTCCTCGACGAGCAGCGTGCCGGCCACCCGGAAGAACAACACGCCGCCGCTCACGCCGTCCCAAGCCCCGGTCGAGATCGCGACGCCGTCGGGCACCGTCACGTCGCCGTAGTGGGGAATGCGCTGCACCACCACGACCTGATCGCTCAGGTCGGTGTTGTCCGCCTCGCCGAAGACCTCGACCAGTGCATCCTCCAGCGTGATCACGCTACCCGACACGCTCGCCACCCAGCCGGTCTCGTAGGTGCCGACCGCGTCGTGGGCGTCGTCGGAGCCGTGGAGGTTGATCACCACCACCTCGTCGCCCGCCTCGATCCCACTCACCGTGTCGTCCACCGTCAGCACGTCGTCGGCGATGTCGGTCACGCCGTAGCGCACCGCGTCGGCGTCCGAGCGGCCGTTCGACGCGTCCTCCGAGGGATCGTGGTCGTCCTCCAGGTCGAGATCGCCGTCGAGACCGGTGCCGACCCAGAGCCGCTCGTCGACCGCCGAGTCGCAGTCGTTGTCCAGCCCGTCGTAGCGCTCGGGAGCGTCGGGGTAGCTGACGTCGGAGGCGTCCTCGCAGTCGGTGGCGTCGGCCACGAAGCCCGAGGGCTGGTCGCAGTCCAGCTCGGTGCTGGCGGCGTCGCCGTAACCGTCGCCGTCGGTGTCGGCGTACCAGGTCGACACGTCGATCGCGTCGTCCTCGTCCACATCACCGTCGCAGTCGTCGTCCTCGCCGTCGCAGGTCTCGTCGGCGTCCGGGTTGGTGGTGGCCTCGGTGTCGTCGCAGTCGTCGGTGCCGGTGACGTAGCCGCTGGGGGCCTCGCACGCGTCGGCGCTGTAGGACGCGCTCCCGAAGCCGTCGCCGTCGTAGTCGATGTAGAAGGTGCTGGCGTCGGTCAGCCCGGGATCGTCGCCGTCCACGAAGCCGTCGCAGTCGTTGTCCACGTCGTCGCAGACCTCGTCGGCGTCGGGGTTCACCGCTGCGTCGCCGTCGTCGCAGTCCGAGTCGTCGTCGGTGGCCCCGCTGGGCGCCTCGCAGGCGTCCACGGTGTCCGACCTCGACCCGAACCCGTCCCCGTCGTCGTCGACGTGCCAGGTGCCCGCATCGCTGACCGTGTCCTCGTCGTCCACGAGGCCGTCGCAGTCGTTGTCGACGTCGTCGCAGACCTCGTCAGCGTCGGGGTTCACAGCCGCGTCGCCGTCGTCGCAGTCGCTGCCGTCGTCGCTGGAGCCCGTGGGCACCGAGCAGGCCTCGACGGTCGCGTCGGCCGCGCCGAATCCGTCGCCGTCGCCGTCGACATAGAAGGTGTCGCCGCCGCTGACGCTGTCGTCGTCGTCGTCCACGAGGCCGTCGCAGTCGTTGTCCGCGCCGTCGCAGACCTCGTCCGCATCCGGGTTCACCGCCGCGTCGCCGTCGTCACAGTCCGCGTCGTTGTCGACACTGCCGCTCGGCGCCTCACACGCCTCGGTGGCCGCACCCGCACCGTACCCGTCGCCGTCTGCATCGCCGTACCAGGAAGAGCCCCCGTCCACGTCGTCGTCGTCGTCGTCGATCAGGCCGTCGCAGTCGTTGTCGACGTCGTCGCAGACTTCGACGCCGTCCGGGTGGACCGCATCGTCGCCGTCGTCACAATCCACATCGTTGTCGACCGTGCCGCTCGGGGCGTCGCACGCGTCTGTGGCCGAGCCCGCGCCGTACCCGTCGCCGTCCGAATCGCCGTACCAGGATGACGCCCCCGACACGTCGTCGTCGTCGTCCACGAGCCCGTCGCAGTCGTCGTCGAAGTCGTTGCAGACTTCTTCGGCATCCGGGTTCACCGCTGCATCGCCGTCGTCGCAGTCCTCGGCGTCGTCCTCGTAGCCACTCGGCTGGTCGCACGCGTCCACCGTGTAGGCGCTCGACCCGAAGCCGTCGCCGTCCACGTCGATGTTCCAGGTGCTCTGGTCGGCGACCTCGGGATCGTCGTCGTCCAGCGCACCGTCGCAGTCGTTGTCCACGCCGTCGCAGAGCTCGGCGGCCGCCGGGTGCACCGTGCCGTCGCCGTCGTCGCAGTCGTCGTCGTCGTCGGCGTAGCCACTGGGCTGGTCGCAGCTCGCGGTGGTGCTGTCGCTCGTGCCGTAGGTGTCGCCGTCGCCGTCGAGGTACCAGGTGGCCGCGTCGGTGGCGCCGCCGTCCACGTCGCCGTCGCAGTCGTTGTCGGCGTCGTCGCACACCTCGGTGGCGTCGGGGTGGATCGCCGCGTCGCCGTCGTCGCACTCCTCGCACGCCGCGAAGCCGTCGCCGTCGCCGTCGGTGTAGCCCACCGCGCCGTCGCAGTTGTAGTCCGCGGGGTCGGTGCAGTCGTCCTCGGCGGCCGCAGGGTGGTAGGCCGCGTCGCCGTCGTCGCAGTCGCCGCCGTACTCGGCGTAGCCGGAGGGCGCCTCACACGCGGTGACGGTGTAGCCGTCGAGGCCGTACCCGTCGCCATCGGCGTCCACGAAGAACTCGAGATCGCTCACCACGCTGTCGTCGTCGTCGTCGATCGCGCCGTCGCAGTCGTTGTCCAGGCCGTCGCAGACCTCCTGCGCGTCGGGGTGCAGGTCGGAGTTCCCGTCGTCGCAGTCCCCGTCGGTCGCGACCCAGCCCTCGGCGGGGCAGAGCTCCTGCGCCTCGCCGCTGCCGAAGCCGTCGCGATCCTGGTCCTCGAACAGGAGCTCGGTCACCCCCTCGTCGATCGCGCCGTCGCAGTCCTGATCGACGCCGTCGCACACCTCGTCGGCGTCGGGATGGATCGTGGCGTCCTCGTCGTCGCAGTCGTCGACGTCGTAGCCGTCACCGTCCGCGTCGAGGATCACGTCGCCGCCGGAGTCGGTGTCGCCGCCGTCTCCGCCGCCGCTGTCGGTGCCAGGGTCGACCGACGGATCGGCGGTGTCGTCGGCCTCGAGCCCCACCTCGCCGCTGTCGACGATGGGCTTGAGGTCGCTGTTGCGACAGGCGGGCGCCGCCACGAGCGTGGCGAGCAGGACGGCATGGGTGCGCACAGGACCTCCGGTCCCCGGAGGCGCCACTGTAGCAGCCACGGACGCGCTCCGGGTCAGTCAGTTCTGCACGCCACAGCGCGGATCGAGCGCATGGTTTGTGCAGAAGCGACTTGACCGTGCCCGGCGGGCAGGGAACCCTGAGCCTGGGACGGGGCAGTCCCGCAAGAGAGAGGACCCATGCGACGCATCGCAACCATCGCCGCCGCCGTGATGGCGCCGTCGAGCGCCTTCGCCTTCTGTGGCACCTACGTCGGCGGCGCCGGCGCCGAGCTCTACGCCGACGTCGGGCAGGTCGCCATCGTGCGCAACGACACCCGCACCACCCTGACCATGCGCAACGACGTGCACGGGTCCTTCGCCGACTTCGCGATGGTGCTGCCGGTGCCCGAGGTGGTCGAGGAAGACATGGTCCACGTGGTCGACCCGGCCGTGTTCGACCGCCTGGACCAGTACTCCGAGCCCCGGCTCGTCGAGTACGTGTGCGAGGACTTCTACCAGTACGGCGACAGCGGCGTGGACTTCGCCACCGCCGAGGATGGTGGCGTGGCCGACACCGGCGCCGGCGGCGTGGAGGTCGAGGCCCAGTACGTGGTGGGCGAGTACGCGATCGTCGTGCTCTCCGCCGAGCAGTCCGCAGGGCTCTTCACCTGGCTGTCCGACAACGGCTACGCCGTGCCCGAAGAGAGCCAGATCATGCTCCAGGAGTACATCGACGCCGGCATGTACTTCCTGGCGGCGCGGGTGTTCGAGGACGCCGGCGTGCAGCCGGGCGACGTGCTCTCCCCGCTGCAGCTGACCTACGACAGCGAGGCCTTCTCGGTGCCGGTGCGCCTGGGCACGCTCAACGCTCGCGGCCCCCAGGACCTGATCATCTACGCCCTGAACAGCTACCAGAATGGCCGCGTCGCCATCTCGAGCTACCCCGAGTTCGAGATCGAGGACGAGTGCCTCTGGGAGCCCGACGGCGACGAGACCTTCGGCGCGTACTACGCCCGCACCTTCACCGAGACCTGGGACCGCGGCGACCAGGCCGGCTACGTCACCGAGTACGCCTGGGGCGGCAGCGGCTGCGATCCCTGCACCGGCACCCCGCCGGACGAAGCCGACCTCTACACCCTCGGCTACGAGCAGGACTACCGCACGATCTACGACGTGTACTTCACCCGCCTGCACATGCGGTACACCGCCGAGCAGGCCAAGACCGACGTGGGCCTGTACTTCACCGGCCTCGATGAGCAGACCCAGCAGCGGTACATCCAGCACGAGACCTACCTCGAGGACCGCTACCCGATCTGCGGCTACGGCTGGGACCCCACCCCCGGCAGCTGCGAGAGCGAGGGCTTCGTCGACGACGACGGCTTCGTGTTCGACGAGGAAGACGACGGCGGCGGGCTGTTCGGCTGCTCGACCGGTGGCGTGGCCGGCATGGGCCTGTGGGCGCTCGTGGCCCTTGGCGTGAGGCGGCGTCAGGCCTGACGGCGTCGGGCCAGGCCCGCCAGCGCCAGCAACCACCAGCCCGACGCGCCGCCTCCGCAGCCGCACCCGGCTTCGGAGGTGCCGGCGTCGGCCGTGTCCTGCGCCGTGTCTGGGGCCTCCGGCCACGGAGCCGTGGAGAAGCTGAAGCGGTCGCCTGCAGCCACCGAGGTGCCGTGGATCGACTCCTGCCCCTCGCCCACCTCGATCGTGTAGGTGGCGTTGGCGGCGTAGTCCTCGGCAGCCACCAGGTTCAGCACCGACGCCGAGTAGAAGAGGTGCCCGTCCACCGCGACCTCGCCGTCGGGACCGCTCACGGTGACCGCGCCCTCGGCCACGCCGGTCTGCTGCTCGGCGAACACCACGCTCACCCACGAGTCCGCCGACGCCGCCTCGGTGGGGTGCCCATAGTCTCCATCGCGTGGCCAGCTGCCCAGGGTGGCGCCTGGATCGCGCCCGTGCAGCTTGTTCCACAGGCTGTCGAGGTAGGCGCCCACGATCTCCGCCTCGAAGGGCGGGCTGCCGGCGACCCTCGGATCGGTCAGGTTCGCGGTGCCCCACGGGTAGGCGTCCCGGTAGCCCTGCACCAGCTCCTCGTTGGTCGACAGGAACGCCACGCCGTTCACCGCCACGCCCAGCAGGAGCTGCCCGTCCTGCAGGGTCTCCACGCTCACCGTGTGGCCCACCGCCGACAGCATCAGCTCGCTCATCACCTCGTAGGGCACGTCGTCGGCCGGCTCCTGCGGCCCCACCTCCAGGGCCCAGATCACATCGGTGGCCTCGTCGAAGCTCACCGCACCCCAGTCCTGCTCCGCGTCGTGCACCTTCTTCGCCCGCTCCATGTAGAGCGCGTCGAACACCTGGTCGGCCATGCCGTGGGCGCCGAGGCCCAACAGGAAGGCGATGTGGGCGAGCGCTTCCTCGTCCCAGGGCTGGGTGTAGCGCTCCTGGATCCAGGCCAGGTAGGCGCTCTGGAAGGGCTCCCAGTGGGCGAGCTCGCCGTAGCCGTCGCTCACCGCGTACCCGCCGTCGGGGAACTGCGATCCGGACACGTAGCGGGCGTGCAGGTCGGTGCGTTCGAGCAGCGCGCGCAGCTCGGCGTCCTGCACGTGGTCGACCGCCTCCAGGGCGATCCAGATGTGGGTGGTCTGGCCGTTGGCGAGCGCCTGGCCCAGCAGCGCGAAGAGCATGCGGACAGCTTAGCGGCTCGGCTGGGCGAGCCGGGGGCGATCAGCAGGCCACGAGCCCCGACGCGAGCCCCGGCTGGCTGCGGAGGGTGAAGGCCCACTCCAGCTCAGCGAGGATCTCGCCGGCTTCTTCGAAGGCCCGGGCGGCTGCGAAGCGCTCGATCGCCTCGGTGCGCTCGTTCATCTCCACGTCTTCCGGATCGCCGATCAAGAGCTCCATGCGGCGCGCCGCCAGGATCAGCTTCCAGGCGTCCCGGCCACCCACAGCGCTCTGCATCTGACCAACGAGGTGTTCGCCTTCCGCTCGGAAGGCGGGGGTGCGCACGGGCGCGACACGCAGACTGCGCTTCATCGGGGCCTCCGTGGGGGGAGCGGTGCCATGTCTTGCCCTATCGGAACATTTGACCCCAGCCTGAGCGTCCTCGCTACAGGTTTCTGCACGAATCGCGACGCTCATAGGCTTTTGACTTGCGAGGTTGTCAGAAAAGGTGTTTATAGGGGCCGACTCCAGGAGAGCCGAATGCTGACCCTCGCCCTCATCAGCTGCGTCCAGGATTACGACCTCGTGCCCGAGGCCGATGCGCAAGGCGACACGGCACGGCCGGAGGAGATCGTCGATGAGGTCGAGCCGGAGCCCGAGAGCGACCTGCCCGTGGCGGTGTGCGACGTCACGCCCAACCCCGTGGCGCCCCCCTTCGAGTCGGCCACCTGGCTCGGCGAGGACAGCTACGACCCCAACGGCCTCGCGATCGTCGACTGGTCCTGGAACCTCGACGCCAGCCCGAGCGGATCGGCGATCGACCTGAACAACCCGCGCTCCGAGACCATCCCCGGCTTCACCCCGGATCTCGCCGGCGACTACACCGCCACGCTGGTCGTCACAAACGAAGACGGCGTGGAGTCGGAGCCCTGCGAGGTCACCCTCGAGGCCATCCCGGTGCAGAACCTCTGGGTCGAGATGTTCTGGGCGCACTCGGGCGACGACATGGACCTGCACCTGCTCGCACCCAACGGCACCCTCGAGCGGAACAGCGACTGCTACTACGCCAACTGCACGGGCAACGGCCTGGACTGGGGCATCTCCGGCAACCCGGACGACAACCCGAAGCTCGACCTGGACGACATCCAGATGACCGGGCCCGAGAACATCAACGTGGGCGAGCCGGAAGACGGCGTGTACACGGTGGTGGTGCACGACTACCCGGGCAGCTCCTACCAGCCCGACAACGAGGTCACGGTCAACATCTACGTCGACGGTGGCCTGATGTTCTCGGAGACCCGCGGCATCGTCGGCGAGAACCTCTACGAGTACTTCGCCGAGATCGACTGGGCGAACGGCCAGGTCAACCCGCTCTAGCAGGGGGGGCCGCGATGCTCTGGCTCTTCGCCGTTGCGTGCAACGACTACGCGATCGAGAACGCCAACGACATCGACGGGGGCGACTCCGGCGGCTGGACCTCCGACTCCCACCCGGTCGCGGTGTGCAGCGTGTCGCCCAACCCGGTGGCGCCGCCCTTCGAGTCGGCCGCCTTCGACGGCCGCGCGAGCTACGACCCGAACGACCTGTCGCTCGACAAGTTCGAGTGGGAGCTGATGTCGAGCCCGCCGGGTTCCGCGGTCTCCCTGCCCGAGGGCACCGACGTCCTCGAGGGCTTCGCACCCGACCTGGCCGGCGACTACGTGGTCTCGTTGGTGGTCACCAACAGCGACGCGCTCCGCTCGCAGCCCTGCGAGGTCACCCTCACGGCCCAGCCGAGCGAAGACCTCTGGATCGAGCTCTACTGGGCGATCGAGGGCGACGACCTCGACCTGCACCTGCTGCGCCCCGGCGGCGTGGTGGAGACCGACGACGACTGCTTCTACCACAACTGCCGCGACGGCCTGCTGGACTGGGGCAACAAGGGCGATCTCGACGACAACCCGCAGCTCGACCTCGACGACATCTACGGCAACGGCCCCGAGAACATCAACCTCTCGAGCCCCGAGAAGGGCGCCTACACCGTGGTCGTTCACGACTACCCCACCTCGATCGTCAAGGAAGACAACGACGCCACGGTGAACGTGTACATCGACGGCGTGCTGCAGTGGAGCAAGACCCGGCCGATGACGGGCGAGGGCGAGTACGTCTCCTTCGCGTCGATCGACTGGACCACCGGCGAGGTCAGCGACGCCGAGTAGAGCGTTAGGTCCGGGGCCATGAGCACCTGGAACGACGACGACGCCTTCTGGCACGAGATGGAAGCGGTGATGTTCACCGCCACCCGGCTCGACGCCGCCCGACGCGAGATCCCCGAGGTGCTGGCCCTCGCCGGGGTGAGCGCGCCATGCCGTGTGCTCGACATGCCCTGTGGTCCCGGGCGCCACAGCGCAGCGCTCGCCGCGCTCGGGCACCAGGTGGTCGGGGTCGACCGCACCGCGCGCTACCTCGACGCCGCCCGCCTGCGCGCGCCCACGGCGACCTTCGTGCAGGCCGACATGCGCACCTTCGAGCGGCCCGGCGCCTTCGACCTCGTGGTGAACCTCTTCTCGAGCTTCGGCTACTTCCCGGATCCCGACGACGACCGGGCGCAGCTCCAGCGCTTCCACGCCAGCCTGCGGGAGGGCGGCAAGCTGCTGATGGAGCTCAACGGCAAGGAGACCCTGGCGAAGATCCTGCAGCCCTCACGGGCCTGGGAGCTGGACGACGGCACGCTCTTGATCGAGCAGGTCAAGGTCCTGCCGGGATGGACCCACACCGAGACCCGCTGGACCCTGGTGCAGCCCGACGGCACCCGCACCGACCAGACCTTCGTGCTCCGGCAGTACAGCGGCGCGGTGCTCCGCGGGCTGCTGCTGCGCGTGGGCTTCCGCCAGGTCGCGCTCTACGGCGCCCTGGACGGCCGCCCGTACGACCACGAAGCGGTGCGCCTGGTCGTGGTGGCCACCCGGTAGCGGCCACCCGGTCGCTCAGAACTGGTAGCCGAAGGTCACGCCCACGTTCGGCATCACGTGGAAGCCGCCCTCCACGCGGATCGCGTAGTGGTCGTCGATCACGAAGCGGGTCCCGAACACCACGTCGACCAGGGGCAGGGCGGGCGGGATCTCGAACACGCCATCGGGGTCGTCCGGGTTCATCGCGTACCAGTCCCAGGGCGCGATCAGATCGCCCGTGGTCTCGTCGATCTGCCCGTCCCAGTTCTCCAGGCGGCCCGTCAGGATGGCCACGCCGAGCCCGAAGCCGAGCAGGGGCTCCACCGTCAGGCGTTCGGTCTCGACCACCTGGAAGTTCGCTTCGTACACCGCCCCCAGGTTCACCGCACCGAAGTTGACCGGCACGATGTAGTCGCCGTCGTAGAAGTCGGGAGGGTCCTCCCGGTCGTCGAAGTAGCCCTCGGTCACCAGGGCCTTGAGCCACTCCACGTAGAACACGCCGGCGTTCACGCCCTTGCCGATGCGGTAGTCGATGCCCACGCCGGTGGCCGCCACGTGAGGCCGCGGCGGCAGCTCGGGGTTGTCGTCCGGACCGTGCAGCCACCAGTCCGCCACGTTGTCGGGCACGTTCAGGAAGCGGTACCGAACGCCCACCTCGTGGCGAACGGGCTCTTCGAGGGTGCCGGCCCGGGCCGCGGTGGGCTGGGCGAGCGCGGACGAGATCAGCACGCTGAGCACTGGTAGACCTCCTACCGACCCGCCGGCATTGCGGCACGTCGGGTCAGTAGGA
>CAZSAT010000117.1:0-21436 GCA_964604675.1 uncultured Enterobacterales bacterium | reverse complement strand
CGTTCAAGGACAACCTCGCCACCCTGACGCTCGGTTCCGCCGCGGTGGCCATGGTCCTGGTCCACGCGAGCCGCGCCCGGACGACCCATCGGTTCCTCGGCGGCGTGACCCACGCGGCCACGGAGCACCGCGGACTCTGCATCGGCACCGAGGAGAGGATGGTGACCGACGCGCCCAAGCTGCTGGCCGAGGGCGTGGCGCTCGCGGGTCGGACCTGGCGTGCGGCGGAGCAGGCCATGGGCTGGAACCCGCTCGGCTTCGCGGAGTACGCCACCCACCAGGTCGGTGCGGCGAACTACAACGCGGTCCTGTCGAGCCTGGGCTTGCCCAAGGAGCGCGCCTTGAAGGTCTACCCGACCCTCGGAAACTGTGGCGCCGGTGCCGCGCCCATGGCGCTGGCCATGGCGGTGGAACAAGGGCGTGTGCGCGCGGGCCAGGAGGCGGTCCTGATGGGCATCGGCAGCGGGCTCAACTGCTCGATCATGGGGGTGAGGTGGTGAGCCTTCCGCACGCGATCGCCGCGGTCTATCCGTGGGTGGGACGTCGGCTCGAGGTCGGCGGCGGCACCATGCACCTGCTCGACGAGGGCGAAGGCCCCGTGATGCTCGCGGTGCACGGCAACCCCACCTGGTCCTTCTACTGGCGAAGGCTTGTCGACACCTTCCAGGACTCGCACAGGGTGGTGGTGCCCGACCACATCGGGTGTGGGCTGTCGGACAAGCCGCAGGACTGGAGCTACCGCCTCGAGGACCACGTCGACAACCTCGAGCGGGTGGTCGAGGAGCTCGACCTGCGCGACATCCTGCTCGTCGTGCACGACTGGGGCGGCGCCATCGGCATGGGCGTGGCCACGCGGCAGCCCGACCGCTTCAAGGGCTTCGTGGTCACCAACACCGCGGCGTTCCCGAGCCCGGCCATTCCCTTCTCGATCGCCGCGTGCAAGTGGCCCCTGTATGGCCCGGTGGCCGTTCGGGGCTTCAACGGCTTCGCTCGCGTGGCCACGGTGCGCGCCGTCAGCCAGCCGCTCGACCCCGTGGCCAAGGCCGGCCTGCTCCACCCCTACGGGAGCTGGGCGGACCGGATCGCGACCCTGCGCTTCGTGCAGGACATCCCCATGCGGCGCTCCCACCCGAGCTGGGACGAGCTGGAGCGGATCGGCAACGGCCTGGCGACGCTGCGCGACAAGCCCATGCTGCTGGTGTGGGGCGAGGACGACTTCTGCTTCACGCCGGCGTTCCGGGAGCAGTGGGAAGCCCGCTTTCCGAACGCCAGGAGCCTGCCGCTCGCCGGCGTCGGGCACTACGTGATGGAGGACGCTCCCCAGATCCTGCTCCCCGCCATCCAGGGCTTCGTGGACCAGGACGTGGCGTGAACGTCGCGTCGCTGTTGGACCGTCAGGCGGCGGAGCGTCCCGACGCGCCCGCGCTGAGCGTGGTCGCCGGGCGCTCCGGCGGTCGGATCCAGCTCGACACCTTGAGCTTCGGGCAGCTCCGGGAGCGCATGGACGGCTACGCGCGCGGCTTCTCGGCCCTCGGGCTCGGTCGTGGCGATCGGGTGAGCGTGTTCCTCAAGCCTGGCCACGACTTCGTGGCGGTGACCTTCGCCCTCTTCAAGATCGGCTGCTCGCCGGTCTTCGTGGACCCGGGCATGGGCCGCTCGCGGGCGCTGGACTGCGTGAAGCGCATGGCACCGCGGGGGCTGGTGGCGCTTCCCTTGCTGCACCTCGTCCGGCCGCTCTTCGCGTCGTCGTTCGCGACGGTCGAGCACCACGTGTCGACAGGTGGCTGGTCCTGGGGCGCCTCGAGGCTGAGCGCGCTCTGGGAGCCCGGTGAGCCGGTCGAGCCATTGCCGATGGACCCCGACGAAGAGGCCGCCATCCTCTTCACCTCGGGCTCGACGGGGCCACCGAAGGGCGTCGTCACCACCCACCGCATCCTGGTCGGCCAGACCGAGCGCATCGCCGAGCTCTACGGCCTCGGTCCTGGCGACGTCGACGTGCCCGGCCTTCCGGTCTTCGCGTTCTTCTCGGTGGCGATGGGGATGCACGTCGCCTTCCCGGAGATCGATCCCACCAAGCCCGCGTCGCTCGACCCGTCGAAGGTCGTGGGCCTGATCGATCAGGTCGAGGCCACCAGCGTCTTCGGCAGCCCGGCTCTGCTGCGTCCGATCGCGGCCTGGTGTGAGGGCCAGGGGAGGGGACTGCCCACCCTGAAGCGGGCGCTGTCGGCCGGCTGCGAGGTGCCCGTCTCCCTGCACCGCCGGTTCCGCGCGCTGCTGCCCGCCGGGGCGGAGATCCACACCCCGTACGGCGCCACCGAGGCGCTGCCGGTGGCCAGCATCTCCACCTCGCAGGTGCTCTCGGAGACCGGCGCGCGCAGCCTCGCCGGCGAAGGAACCTGCGTCGGGGCCCTCGCACCCGGCATCGAGCTCCGCATCGTCCGCATCACCGAGCACGACCTGCCCGAGTGGGGGGCGGTGGAGATCCTGCCGCAGGGTGAGATCGGCGAGATCTGCGTGACGGGGGCCTGTGTGACCCGCCGGTACGAGCAGGAGCCCGCCGCCAACGCGGCCCACAAGATCGCCGACGGCGAGCGCGTCTGGCACCGGATGGGCGACGTGGGCTACCTCGACGAGCAGGGCCGCCTCTGGTACTGCGGACGCAAGAGCCACCGCGTGGTGCTCGACGATCAGACCCTGTTCACGGTGCCCGTGGAGGGCGTGTTCAACGGACAGGCCGGCGTGGCCCGCACCGCCCTGGTGCAGGCCGCGGGGAGCGCGGTGCTCGTGGTGGAGAAGGACGGCGAGGTCGACACCGACGCGCTCCTGGCGCTGGCGGCGGCGCGCGGCTTGCCCATCGAGACGGTGCTGTTCCATCCGCGCTTTCCCGTGGACGTCCGCCACAACGCCAAGATCCACCGGCTGGAGCTCGCGGCCTGGGCCGAGGGGCGCCTGTGAACGCGGTGGTCACGGGGGGCGGGGGCTTCCTCGGCCGGCGCGTCGTCGAGCTCCTGCGCGAGCGCGGCGACGAGGTCGTGGTGGTGGGTCGGTCCGACTATCCGGAGGTGGCGGCCACCGGCGCGCGGTGCGTGCGCTGGGACCTCGCCGAGGACCGCCTGGGGCTCGCCGAGGTCTTCGCAGGTGCCGACACGGTGTTCCACGTCGCCGCGCTCCCCGGAGTCTGGGGTGGCAAGGAACGCTACTGGGGCGTCAACGTGCACGGGACGCAGAGGGTGATCGACGCGTGCCGGGACGCCGGCGTGGGTCGACTCGTCTACACCGGCTCGCCCAGCTGCACCTTCGACGGCCGGCACCACGAGGGCGTCAGCGAGCGCGACTGCCCCTACCCGGAGCGCTTCGAGTGCCACTACCCGGCGAGCAAGGCCGAGGCGGAGCGACGGGTCCTGGCGGCGAACGCCGATCAGCTCGCCACCGTGTCCTTGCGTCCCCACCTGATCTACGGGCCGCGGGATCCGCACTTGCTGCCGAGGGTGTTGGACCGGCACGCCTCCGGGCGCCTGCGCATCGTGGGCGACGGCCTGAACCGGGTCGGTGTGACCTACGTCGACAACGCCGCCTGGGCGCACCTCCAGGCGGCGGACGCGCTCGCGCACGGATCGTGTGCCGGCAACGCGTACTTCGTCACGGACCCGGAACCCGTGGCCATCTGGGCCTGGCTCAACACCATCTTGGACCGCCTCGGGCGCGCACCGTTGACGCGGCGTGTGCCTCTGGGCGCTGCTCGCGCGGTGGGCGCCGCCCTCGAGGGCATCTGGTGGGCCTTCTCGCTCAGCGGGGAGCCGCCGATGACCCGGTTTGTCGCTTCCCAGCTCGCGACCAGCCACCACTACGACCTGTCGGGTGCGGTGGGTGACTGCGGCTACGCGCCCCCGGTGAGCGCCGAGCAAGCGCTCGAGCGAACCGTCGCAGACCTGCGCGCACGCTTCGGCTGATCCGAGGCGTCGGAGGCTCAGAACCGGCCGTTCACGCCGAGCACCGTGGCCCCCGAGGTGTCGGCCGTGAACCACAACACGCCGCTCATGCCCAGGCCCGCCGCGCTCACGGCGCCCAGCGCGTAGGTGGCGTTTCGTAGCGGCCTTACGCGCTCCTCGTAGATCTGGTCGGCGATCTGCTTGTTGCTCTGGGCGTCGTAGAAGGCCCACGCATCCTTGGCTTCGCCGTAGTACCAGACCGCCGCGCCGCCAGCGCCGACGCTCAGGGCCGTCACGGCGAGGTTGGCAGCGACGCTGCCGCTTCGCTCCGGCTCCTCGGGCGCTGCGCTCGCCGCGGGGTCGGACGGTTCGGGATCGGGCTCGATCGGGAGGGAGGCCTGCGGCTCCGCTTCTTCCTGGGGCTCCGCTTCTTCGTCGGGCTCCGGCTGGGGTTCCGGTTCCGGCTCGAGCGCCGGCGCAGTGGCCGTGTCGACCGTCTGGCCTTCGAGCCGGACGGTCCACTTGACCGTCTGCCCCGCGCCTTGCCGGAAGCTCCAGCTCGCACCCTGGTAGCCATCGGCCGTGGCGGACACCACGTGCTCACCGACCGCCACCTCGTCGAAGGTCATCGACCCCTGTCCGATGGCCTCGCCGTCCAGCTCGATGGTGGCGTGGAACGGCGCGACGTCGATGACGAGGGTGCCCCACGGATCCGGGTCCGCCGCCCACGCAAGGCCCATCAACACCACACCACTCATCGGGCGATCACGAGGGAGAAGGACTGGTCCGGCAGGTAGAGGTGGTCGGCCTGCTCGAAGCCCGCTGCGGCCAGCCGAGGACGCAGCTCGGCGACGCCGTAGCTTCGACCGCCCTCGGTGTGCATCAGCATCGTGACCCCGAAGATCGCGGGGATCCGCGGGCCCACACCGGTGTCGTCGAAGAACATGTCCTTGAGCACCAGCAGGCCTCCAGCGCTCATGGCGGCACGGAGGCGAGGGAGCAGGCTGTCCAGCTCGGCGTCCGAGAGGCCGTGCACGATGTTCGAGAGCAGGATGGCCTGGTAGGGGCCGCCGAGGTCGCCCTCGAGGAAGTCACCCCTGAGGTAGGACAACTGGTCCTCGTAGCGCTCCCGGGCGATGTCCACGATGCCAGCGCGGTCGAAGAGCGTGACCGTCCAGCCCTTCCCGAGCAGCTCGGCTCCGTAGCGGCCGTGACCACCGCCCAGATCGAGGGCATGTCCGGGGGGGTGCCGATCGGCGATGGCGTGTGCGGTCTCCGAGGCGCCGACAGCGCTCCGCCGCCACAGGCTGTCCATGAAGAGCCGGTTCTGCTCGGGGTCGTCGGCGCGGACGCCGCCGCTCGTGGCCTTGCGCTGGCCGGTTTCATCGGGAACCGGGCCACCGTCTGCGAGCACCGCGTCGAGCCTGCTGAGGTTGCCCAGGCCCGCCAGGGCGCGCGGCACGGGCAGCACGCCCGCTCGCACGAGCCTTCGTCCGGACGGTGACAACCGCCACGACACCACGCCGTCGATCTCCTGCCGGAGCAGCACACCGAGGTTGCCCAGGACGGGCGCTGTCGTGGCGATCGCCCGCTCCTCGCCCGGAAGCTCCGCTGCGCTGCGGGCCTTCCCGTCCCGCAGGGCGTCGAACAACCCCCCGTCGCTCCAGCCACAGATCACCGCGTACTGGTAGGTGGCGTGCCGCAGTCCGTCGAGGTCCTGCTCCGTCCTCAGATGGAACACTGGTCTTCCTGGTGCGTCAGGATGCGGACATCGCTCTTCACGGTGGAGCAGCAGAGCAGGTAGAAGCCTTCGTCGATCTTGTCCTGCTCCATCACGTACTGGTCGTCGGACATCACGGCTTCGCCGCTCTCCACGCGGCCCGCGCACGCGAAGCAACCGCCGTTCAAGCAGCTCTGGGGCAGCTCGACCCCCGCGCGCGCGGCGGCGTCCAACAGCACCTCACCCTCTTCACAGGGGAAGCTGGCGTCGATCTTCTCGTCGGGGTGGTAGACGTGCACGGTGTGCTCGACGACTGCGGCGCGGCCAGCCTCGGCTGCGGCTGCGGCTGCGGCCTGCAGCACCGCCGCGGCTTCGTCGCGCAAGGCGGCCTGCTTGGCCTTCGCGGCCTCGGCCCGCCTGGCGGCCTCCTGCTGGCGGAGCTGCAGGCGCTCGGCTTCCTCGGCAGCCTCCTTCTCTTCCCGCCGCTGTCTCCGGGCTTCGCGCTTCTGCGCTGCCTTGACCCGGTTCTCCAGCTTGAGATCCGCCTTGTGATCGCCCGTCCTGGCGATGGCCGGCTCGTCCTCGCGAGCTTCCCGTGCGGGGGGCGCAGCCGCTGGCTTCGCGGCCGCTTTGGCCGCAGCCGACGGACGCACCGCGGGGGGCGGCCCGGACGACGCCGGACGGGGGTTGGCATCCTTGCCCACAGCGCGCTTGGCGGCGCTCTTCAGCCGGTCTCGAAGGCCCATGTCGCCGGATTACCCGTCATCGGAGGGGGTTGCCACCCCCGCGCCGCGTGAGCTGTGACGCAGTTGGCGTTGTCGACGCTCCACGGAGAGGCCCTTGCTCGCCAGGATGGCCTCGATCTGGGCCGCCAGACCTCGCCGCAGTCCGGCGGCAGCGCGCTCCTGGTCGCGCGCTTCCAGGAGGGCGGCGATCGCTTCTGCCGAGCTCATGCCTCCACGACGCACCCGACGGCGGAGCAGCGGCCCCTTGGCCTCGGTCACGGCCACGGACACCCGCGGCAAGGCGGCGAGGCCTGGCGCGAAGCGCACGATCTTGCCCACCTGCTTCCACGCTCCGTCCACCACGATCACCTGGGCGCCGGCCGGCAGATCCTCGGGCGAGGCCTCGCCACCCGGGAACAGCAGCCACGTGTCGTCGTCCAGGCGGGGTCCGGAGAAGGGTGCGCCCCGGCCGCGCCAGTCGTGCACGGTGGTGCCTGCGCAGCAGTGCGCAATCAAGCGGGCGGTGCTGGAGGTCTTGTGGTGCTCCTTGTAGTGGCACACGAGCGCGATCCGGAGATCCGTGGCCTCGGGGACGAGCGCGGCACAGAAGCACCGGGCGACCACCACGCCGCAGCGGGCGCATCGGCCGAAGTCGTTGCGGGACCGGCTCACCGCTTTCGGGGGGGCTCCATCAGCTTGAGCACGTTGCCATCGGGATCCTCGAAGACCAGGACCTTGCCCCAGTCGTTGTCGGAGGCCCCGAGCACGGTCACGCCGTGGGCTTCGAGGTGCTCTCGCTCGCTGCGGATCGACGTGGTGCGCAGGGTCAAGGTGCCACCTGTGCGGGCGCCGTGTGCGTCCCGCGGGACGCGCGGCACCTCGGCGCCGCCCGTCCAATGCAGGCCGATCCGGGTCCCGCCGAGCTCCAAGGCGCTCCAGTGATCCGAGCGCTCCACCACCTCGAGCTTCAACACGTCGCGGTAGAACAGCACGGCGCGGTCCATGTCGGCGACGTTGTAGTAGACGTCCTGGATGGCGAGAATCATGGGGGCCTCCGTCCGGTGGCCTAACCGGAGGCGACATCGTGCAGGAGACCCTCGCCAGGCTCTCAGCCGCGGTCAAGCGGTGGGACGACGCCCGGGGGCTTCCCGGCTACCGCTTCGGCGGACTCGCGCTCGGGGTCGGGCTCGCCGTGCTCGTGGTGTGCCTGCCACGCCCGGAGGGGTTGACGGTGGAGGCCCACCGCACCGCCGCGGTCGCCGCGCTGATGGCGGTCTGGTGGCTCGGTGGTGTGCTGCCCATGGCGGTCACGGCGCTGGTCCCGCTGGTCGCGCTCCCGCTGCTCGGCATCGCCACCCCCAAGGAGGCCGCCGCTCCCTTTGCCCACCCCCTCATCTTCCTGATGCTCGGCGGCTTCCTGCTCGGCCACGGCATGGAGGAGGTCGGGTTGCACAAGCGGCTCACGGCGCTCTTGTTGCGCCCCGCCTGGGTGCGACGGTCGCCGCGGAGGGTCGTGCTGGCCCTCATGATCGCGGGCGCTGCGCTGTCCGGCATGGTGTCCAACACGGCCACGATGCTGATGATGCTCCCGCTGGCCACGAGCCTGGCCGCACTGTGCGCCGACGACCCGCGGGTGCGGACGGGCTTCGTGCTCGCCTTGGCCTATGCCTGCTCCATCGGCGGCGTCACCACGCTCGTGGGCACGCCGCCGAACGCCGTGCTCGCGGGCATCGCGTCCGAGGGTGGGTACGAGGTCGCCTTCGGCACCTGGATGCTCCTCGGGGTGCCCTTTGCGGTGCTGGCGGTGCCGATGGCCTGGTGGGTCGTCACCCGCATCGGCCTCCCACTCCCCGATCGCGCCGCCGCCATCGAGGCCCCGGAGATCCCCGCCTGGACACCCGGTGAGAAGCCGGTGCTCGCGGTCGCCTGCGTCGCGCTCCTGGCCTGGCTCACCCGTCGACCGGTCTGGTCCGCGTGGCTCCCCGAAGGCGCGGTGGTGGACGATGCGTGGGTCGCTGTCCTGGCCGGCCTGTCGCTCTTCTTGATCCCTCGTGGCGGGCCCGATCCCCACGGCGAACGCTTCCTGATCACGTTCCGGCGGGCCGAGAAGGCCTTGCCCTGGTCGGTGCTCTTGCTCCTGGGGGGTGGCTTCTCGCTCGCCTCGGCGATCTCGGGCTCCGGCCTCACAGCCTGGCTGGCGAGCGGCATGGCGGGGCTGGGCACCTTGCCACCCGTGCTCACTGCGGCCCTGATCTGCCTCGGCATGACTTTCCTCACGGAGCTCACCAGCAACACGGCCACCACCCAGATCTGCCTGCCGCTGCTCGCCGCGGCGGCGTCCACCGCTGGCGTGGACCCACTCTTGTGGATGGTGCCGGCCACCGTGAGC
This sequence comes from uncultured Enterobacterales bacterium, assembly GCA_964604675.1. GTDB lineage: Bacteria > Myxococcota_A > UBA796 > UBA796 > CAJQPC01 > CAZSAT01. The sequence goes on along the minus strand of CAZSAT010000117.1, from coordinate 12,673 downwards.
GCCAGCTGTGCGTTCATGATGCCGGTCGCCACGGCGCCGAACGCCATCGCCTGTGAAGCTGGCCGTGTGAGCCCTGGGGACATGGCCTATGCCGGGCTCGTGCTCAACCTCTGCTGCGCCGGGCTGGCCACGGTGCTCGCAGTGGTGCTCGTGCCCGTGCTGTTCGGCGGCTAGGGCTCACTCCGCTTCCTGGCCTGCCGCCTCCAGGAGGCCCGCGCACGGTGCACGGCTGGCGGGGCACGACCGGGATCGCCGTCGATCGCGTTGGCAGCCGCCTCGCACTCCCGCCTGGGCTTGCCGTCGACCTCCTCGCAGCCGGTGGCGGGTGGCACCGGCGAGGTGAGCACGTAGGCAAAGGTCTCGTACCAGCTCTGCGAGGTCGGGGGCATCTCCCAGGCGCGAAGCTGTGGGCGCACGATGGCCACCGCCTCGGCCGGTGTGGTGCCAGCCGGCAGCCAGTCCTCCAAGCCCCAGCTGAACAGGTGCATGAGGCAGTCGCCCACGTAGGCCCCGGCGCGGTGGCAGAACGCCGGCGCTCGCGTATTCTCCGCGCCCACGAACCAGCACTCGTCGTCGTCGGCGTCGCCGAGCGCGGTGCAGGCGCGCTCCACCGCGTCTTCGTTCTTCAGGCGCTTTACCGCCGCCCAGGTGCAGTCGGTGCGCTGGTCGCCCTGAAGCGCCAGGCACATCGCCAGGCCGGCCTCCGCGTCGGTCTTCACGGTCTCGAGCGCGGCCACGTAGCGCTCGATGCCCTCGGGTGGCGAGCTCGGCCCTCCACACGCGACAAGGATGGCGATCATGGGCCTTCTTAGCATCGGTCGCCCGACACGGGCTACGCTCTCGAGATGCTGTTGTGGCTCCTGGCCTGCACGGGCAAGACGCCCGAGACGTCGTCGTCGGACTCCGACGCCGCCACCGACGAGCGGGGTGCGGACACCGCTCCCGACGACACCGCGGTCGAAGGGGACAGCGGCGTCGGGGGGGATGGCGGGGCCGGGCCCACGGATGCGCCGGTGCTGTCCGATTGTGAGGCCTGGTGCTACCTGCACACCGTCGGCCAGGAGTCCTATCAGTGGCGGGTCACCTGCTCGGTCACCGATCCGCAGGGGCTCGAGACCGTGGAGTCCGGCACCGTGGACGTGCAGGAGTCCGGGGCACGGATCACGCAGTACCTGCTCGCCTGCGACGAGGTCGGCGGATGCTCGACCAGCTTCGACGAATCCCAGGGCGTGCTGTGTGCCGGAGCCAGCGGGTACACCTTCGCGATCTACGTCGAGGACTTCAACGGCAACGTGTCGGACGTCGTCACGGTCACCGGCGAGGAGCGCTGAGGGATGTGTGGTCGCTACAGCCTGGGCAACCCGGACGAGCAGCTGCTCGAGACCCTCTTCGGCCTGGGCGGTGGCACGGACCTTCCGCCGCGCTTCAACATCGCGCCGACCGATCCCGTACCGGTGGTTCGGCGGGTTCGTGAAGCGCCCGAGAACGAGCTGGTGTTCGTGCGCTGGGGCCTCATTCCGTTCTGGTCGAAGACCCTGCCGAGGGTGCCGTGGATCAACGCGCGCGTGGAGACGGTCGCGACCAAGTCCCCCTACAAGCAGAGCTTCGCGAAGCGCCGCTGCCTGGTGCCGGCCGATGGCTTCTACGAGTGGCGGACGGAGGGGAAGCGCAAGCTGCCGATCCACATCCGCTTCCCGGATCGCCGGACCTTCTTCATGGCCGGGCTCTGGGGCGTCTGGACGAGCCCGGAGGGGCGCGTGATCGAGTCGTGCACCGTCCTCACGCGGGGAGCGAGCGGGCCCATCGCCAGCGTGCACGACCGCCAACCCATCGTGCTCGACCACGAGCGCCATGCCGACTGGCTGGATCCTCGCATCGGAGAGCGCGCGGTGCTCCTCGAGCTGCTGGACGATCCGGTCTCCGACGCCATGGAGCTGCAGGCGCTTCAGCCGCTCGTCAACTCGGTGAAGAACGAGGGGCCGGAGCTGTGGACCCCCCTGGCCGAGACATAGCGTTGCAGCCCGACCCTTCCGCGGTGTCCTACAAGGCAGCCACGAGGAAGCCCACATGCTCATGCTCGCCCTGATCGCCTGCGGCCAGGACGCCGCCGACACCGCCGCCACGCCCACCTGGCACGAGGACGTCGAGCCCATCGTGGAGACCTATTGCATGGGCTGCCACAACGAGTTCGGCGTGGGCCGGGGCGACTTCACGTCCTACGACCTGGCCTACCCCAACGCCGATCGCATGGCCGCCTGGGTGTCGAGCGGCGAGATGCCGCTGCCGTCGGCGGACCCCGAGTGCCGTCCCTACCGCGGGCACGAGCACCTCGTGATGGCGGACGAGGACCAGGCCACGCTCATCGCCTGGGCGGACGGCGGCGCTCCCGAGGGTGACGAGCAGAACGGCGACGGGACCGCGACCAGCTTCGGACGGCACCTCGACGACGTCGATGTCTCGTTGCCCATGCCGTTCACCGCGCAGGTGAAGCCGAAGGACGACGGGAACCACTACTTCTGCATGGTGCTCGACAACCCGATCACCGAGCCGCTGTACGTCACGGGCTTCGATCTCGAGCTGGACAACACCCCCGTGGTGCACCACACCCTGCTCATCCGTGACCACGGTGGAGACGCGGGCGCTGGCTACGGTGTGACCGACACGAGCGCCGGCTTCGACTGCCGGGACCCGATCATCGAGAACGACTGGGAGATCCTGCACGGGTGGGCGCCGGGCATGGAGCCGGTCACCTTCGACGACGGCTTCGGGATCAAGATCGAGCCCGGGGATCAGCTGGTGCTCCAGATGCACTACTACGGAGAGCCCGGCGCCACCTACGAGGACGCGACCGTCTACTGGCTGCAGACCAGCGACACGGCCCCGGGCGAGGTCTACCTCGATGTGCGCGGTCCGGAGAACTTCGAGATCCCTCAGAGCGAGGCCTACTCCAAGACCCGGAGCTACAAGAACACCTACGGCGTGGACGTCCGGCTTCGGGGAATCTGGCCCCACATGCACCTCTTGGGCGACAGCTACCAGGCCTGGCTGCTCGACGACGAAGGCAACCGCGACACCTGCCTGGTGACAGGCGCCTACGACTTCGACCACCAGTTCATGTACCTGTTCGACGAGCCGGTCACGTGGCCGTCGGGCGACAAGATCGAGCTGACCTGTGGGTGGGACAACACCGAGTCGAACCCGAACGCCGTGGACGGCGTGGTGACGTACGGCGAAGGGACCAGCGAGGAGATGTGCTACTTCCTCTACTACGCGAGCCTGTAGCGAAGCGCGTGCGCCCCTAGACCTGGCACCCCGGGCACCAGAAGGTGCCGCGTCCAGCTTGCACGAAGCGCTCGATGAGCCCGCTGCAGCGCGGGCAGGGCTGTCCCTCGCGCCGGTAGACGTAGAAGGGGTTGTCGTGGTCTCCGCCGCCGTCGTTCAGGTACCGCATGCCGTCACGCAGGGCGTCGGCCAGGGCGCGCGTGAGGTGGTCGTGGCACGCCTCGCCGACCCGCGTCCACGTGGCGGCGCCGACGCTGGGCACTCGGGTCGTCGGGTCGAGCTCGGCGAGCCAGCACAGCTCGATCGCAGCGATGTTGCCCAGCCCGGCGATGCGGTCCTGCTTCATGAAGGCGGGCTTGATGGCGCCGCGCAAGCCATGCATCCGTTCTTGCCACCACGCCGCTGGCTGCACGCCGGGCCAGGGCTCTGGCCCCAGCCTGCCGAGCACCTGCTCGAGCGCGTCCACGTGGTGCCACTCGGCGAAGCACCGCGTGTCGAGGAAGTGCACGTGACCGTCTTCGGTGCTAAGCGTGGCCCGCAGCTTGCCGTCGGGCTGGCTGGCGAAGCGCCCGGTCATGCGGAGGTGGACCGCGAGGCCTCCCTGGTCGAGCTGCAGCCAGAGCCACTTGGCGCGGCGGCGCACGCCGAGCACGCGTCGTCCCGCCAGCTCCGGGTCGCCGCACTTCCACAAGCGGCGGTCCACCAGGTCCAGCTCGACGATGGCGCGGCCCGTGAGGCGCTGGTCGAGCCACCGACGAGTGGCTTCGACCTCCATGATTTCAGGCACTTCGGATCAGACCGTCGAGACGATCGAGGCCACGCTGGACGCTCTCCATGTCCGGGCCGAAGGAGATCCGAAGCGTTCCCCGCAGGCGTGACGGGATGTGGCTCCGGCGTCGCCCCGGGTTCACGTCGAAGAACTCGCCAGGAACCACGATGACGTTCCGGTCGAGCGCGGCCAGGAAGAAGGCGTGACCATCGCGCAGGTTCTCCGGCATCTGGTCCGTGCTGACGAAGGCGTAGAAGCTCCCCGTGGGCGCCACGTCGAGGCCGAGGCCCATCCCCCGCACCCGGGAGACCACGAGCTCGCGCTTGGCGCCGAACGCGGCCTGGATGGCGCGCGCCTCCTGATCGGCGGCTGCGGGCTCCAACAGGGGCAACACAGCACGCTGCAGGGGGTGCGGCGGGCCGCCGTCGAGGAAGCTCGCAGCGCTGGCCACACGCTCGATGACGTCCTTCGGGCCCACCGTCCAGGACAGCCGGAATCCTGGGTAGCGCCAGTTCTTCGTGAGGCCGTCGACGACGACCACCGGATCCTTGTCGACGTCCTCGACCCAGCGGGCGGCGGAGCATGCGGGCCCGTCCTGCCGGACCGCGTCGCCGTACAGGTAGTGGGCGTAGAACTCGTCGAGCACCAGCCAGCAGTGCAGCTCGCGGCACTGCTCGACCCACGCGCGCATCGCGCCACCACGGAGCAGGTGCCCCGTCGGGTTGCAGGGGTTCGACAAGAGCATGGCTCCGAGCCCCTTGCCGACGATCTCGTTGCGGAGCCGATCGGCTGACAACGAGAAGCCGGAGTCCCGATCGAGCACGATGGGGATCGGAATGAACGCCCGGAACACGTCGAGCAGCTCTTCGTACGCGGTGTAGTCGGGCAACAGGTGCCCGAGGTGGACCCCGCCGAGGCAGGCGGCGATCCGCGTGAGGCCGGCGCGTCCGCCGCTGGAGATCGCCACGTTCTCGGCGCTGTACTGGCTCTTGAGACCGCGGCGGTAGCGCGCGTTGTAGAGCTGAGCGACCGCGTCCTTGAGCGCAGGGAGGCCGTCGACGGGGGCGTACTCGTAGCTCTCGGGGGCGAGCTCGATGCGGGTGATCCGCTCGAGGGCGCCCGGCAGGTCCCCGGTCTCCGGCGCGCCCTGCCCGAGGTTCACCCACTCCGGGTGACCGTAGCGGAAGCCACGGCGTGCGGCCTCGGTCATCACGTAGATCACGCCGGTGCGCGGGACCTTCCGGAAGCTCGGTCCGCCGCCGTCGGTGGCGCGCACGGTGCGCTAGGCCAGCAGCTGCTTGGGCGCGACGATGCCCGGGTGGGACGAACGGATCTGGTGCGGTTCGTCGTACGGGATCCAGGCGCCACAGCTGCCGTCGACGATGTGGGTGCTGCCCGCGTCGACGTCGTACACGACCATGAAGTCGATGGCGTCGTGGTAGAGGTGCAGGGTCACCAGGCTCTCGTCGGCGCCAGCGTCGCCCATGCTGTGGATGACGTCGCGCCCGCAGGACATCACGCCGCCGGGCTCCACGAGCTCTTCGAACTGGAGCTCGATGCGGCCGTCGACCACCTTCCACACCTTGTGCCGGCTGACACCACGCAGCACGCGCACGGCACCGAAGGAGCCGCCATGGTCGTGGGGAGCGCACGGCACGCCGCGGGTCCAGGTGGCCAGCATGCCCTCGAGGGCAGCGGTGGCGAAGAGCACGCGGCGTCCGTAAGGCTTGCTCGGATCCGCGCTGCCGAGGGTGGCGATCTCCGCGTCGCTCAGATCCCCGGCCTTCAGCACGCTGCGCATCAGGTGCGGGCCGGGGGTGGCAGCCCCTGTAGAGAGGCTTCGACATCGTTCCAGCAGCGGACGGCTCTCCTGCATCTCCATGGGGTCCTCCATCAGTCTTGCGGTGTCAATCATCTGGCGGCCAGTGCAACGGTGTGGGAGCACCGACCTGCCGATGATTCAGCCACGACACAAAATAACGCGAGAGTGAGCGTCTGCCCCGTGAGTTCGGGTGCTTCATGTCGTAGTAGTCGTCTTCGAGTTGCTGTGGGAAGTAGACGAGCTCCGGCTGTTCAGCCCGCCACTCGTCCCACCTCTTCCGCACGCCCTCGTCCAAGAAGGTGGCCTGGTACTCCTGCCGAGGGGGGATGTCCACCAGCACGAGCTCCGCCTGGCCGTGCTTCGCGGCGCGCCGCAGGGTGGCGAGTCCGCGCATGTTGAACTGCTCGGGGCTGAGATCGAAGTCCGCATCCTCCACCCGGTAGGAGCTCTCGATGCCGCGCCGGCGCGCACTCTTGAGGCGTCCGATGAGCTCGGACTTCTTGTAGGTCAGATGGTAGCTCTTGGTGCGCTTCTCGGGGCGCTCACCCTGTCGGATGGCCCACGTGAGCCAGAGGCGTGTGCCCTCCATGTGGTCCTCGTGAAAGCTGTAGAAGTCTCGAGGCACCGCGACCATCTCCTCCAGGCGCTCGGCGAGGCTCCACTCCTGGATGGCCCAGATCTCGTGCGGTTTCAGCCAGAGCTGCAGCCTCCAGCCGGGCAGCTCGCTGAAGTCGACCCAATCCCGTCGGAAGTTCTCGGCCGCCACGTTGTGCACGACGAGGTCGCCCGGCTCCATCGGCAGCCGCCGCACGACACCCGCCGAGAGCGCTGACGCCCCCCGGGTCTGGCCGAACTTGCGCACGCGGTACTCGGACCCCTCCTCCTCGAGCAGCCGGTTGACGAGCTTCTCGTCGAAGCTGTCGCGCAGGATGCTCGAGCCCACCAGCCAGGCGATGCGCCCGCCCTCGTGGAGCCGGAGCTTCTTCCGGCTCATCTTCTTGAGCTTGTAGCGGTTCCAGCTGGCTCCGTTGCTGCGACCGTACTCGACCATCGGACCGCGGACGCTGTACGGGATGGCGAAGACGAGCATCAGACCGACGATGGCGAAGGCCAGCACCGCCACCAGTCGCACCCCCGCCCGCGTCTCGGCGACGGTGGGTTGAGGCGGCGGCGGCGGGACGGGTCTCGGCACGGTCAGAACTGGTAGTAGATGAACTGAGGGCCGCTGATCCCGAAGGTCACCACCGTCCAGAACATGGCGATGCACACCACCGTCCACGCTCGGCGGTCGGCCAGGATGCGGTCCTTGAGGCCGAAGTAGCGCTGGGACTCGTGCGCCAGGAAGACCACCACGATCCAGGTCAGGCCCCACTTGAGCTCGACGTTCAGCTCCGCCCGGGTCTGCCAGGCGACCACGTAGTCACCGATCCCCGAGAGGTAGATCTCGCGGACGTAGCTCTTCGCGATCTCCCAGTCGGGGCAGCGGAAGAAGATGTTGATGGTGGCGATGGTGCAGAAGGTGTTCCAGCAGCACACGTAGTAGTACGGAGCCTGCAGGCCGAGCGTCTTCGCGGCACCGGACAGGCTACGAAGCGGCGTCTTCAGGATGCGGTGGCTCACCATGGTGGCGCCGTTGAGCAGCCCCCACATCACGAAGTTGTTGCTGGCGCCGTGCCACAGTCCGCTCAGGAACATCACGATCATGATGTTGATCTGGGTCCGAACCGTGCCGCCGCGGCTGCCCCCGAGCGGGATGAAGATGTAGTCGCGGAACCAGTGGGACATCGAGATGTGCCAGCGCCGCCACCGCTCGGGGATGCTCGGCACCACGAAGGGCAGGTTGAAGTTCGGCCGGATGTGGTAGCCGAGCAACAGGCCGATCCCGATGGCGATGTCCGAGTAGCTCGAGAAGTCCACGTAGATCTGGCACGTGAAGCACAGCATCGCCATGGCGGCGTCGGCGCCGTTCTGCGCCAGGTCCTCGTAGTAGGGCTCGATGTAGCGGGCGAGCCTGTCCGCCACGACCACCTTCTTCACGAAGCCCAGGAGGATGAGGAACACGCCCTCGTAGACCATCTTCTGGCTCAAGCGGAAGGGCCGCGAGAACTGGGGCAGGAGGTGCGGCGCACGCTCGACCGGGCCCGCCACCAGCTGCGGGAAGAAGGCCACGTAAAGGGCGAAGCGCCAGAAGTCGTCGGCGGGCTTCACGTCCCCCCGGTAGATGTCGATGGTGTAGGCCATCGTCTGGAAGGTGTAGAAGCTGATGCCGACGGGCAGCACCAGGTGGAGCAGGTACCGCTCCGGGTCCACGCCCCAGCCGAACCAGTTCAGCGCGTACACGAACTCGCCCACGAAGAAGTCGTGGTACTTGAAGAACCCGAGGATGCCGAGGTTGGTCGCCAGCGACAGGTACAGCCAGCGCTTCTGACGGGACCGGTCGCCGTCGTGCTGGGCCACCCGCTTGCCGCAGAGGTAGTCCACGCCGGTGGAGAGCAGGATCAGGGTCAGGAGCTGGGGCTCCCAGAAGCCGTAGAACAGCCAGGAGAGGCCCAGGAGCCAGAAGACCTTCAGCCGATCGGGCAGGAAGTAGTAGACCGACAGCGTCAGCGCGATGAACGCGACGAAGATCTTGGAGTTGAAGAGCACGGCGGGTCGGCGTCTACATCTGCTCGCGGTACGACGCGGGCTCCACCTGGGCCTCGATGAGCGTCAGACCGCCCCGATCGAGGCCGGCCGTTACCGCAGCTCGGACCGCTTCGTAGCCGCGGGCGCGCACGCCGCGCCCGCCGAAGGCCACGCCCAGGGCCTCGACGTGGGGGTTTCGGAACCGCACGCCTCGCTCGCGGAGGCCCATGCGCTCCTGCTTCAGCTCGATCAGCGAGAGGGACTCGTCGGCGAGGTAGACGACGACGAGGTCGAGCATCCGGTCCTGCACCACGCCGAGCTCGCCGAGCGTCATCCAGAGCCCCATGTCGCCGGTCACGCAGCACACCGGGCTGGAGGGACGGGCCAGCCGTGCAGCGATGGCGGCGGGGAGCCCGTACCCCATGCTGGAGAAGCCGTTGGACTGCAACAGCCGGTTCGGCGCAGCGCACCTCCAGACGTGGCTCGCCGCGATGCGGTGTGCGCCGACATCGAGGGTCACGATGGCGTCTTCCGGGAGCGCGTCCTGCACGGCCTTCAGGGCGGTGGCGGGCCCCCGATCGTCGTCGTCGAGCAGGCGGTCCCAGCGCATGCGGTGCACCGCGAGCTCGCGCTGCGTCCACCTCGAGCGGGCGGGGGACACGCCGGCGGCCAGGGCGTGGAGGATGCCAGGCACGTCGCCGGTCAGCATCGCCTCGACCGGGTGGACCAGGTCGACTGGCGGCACGGGGTCGACCGTAATGACCGGCAGCTCGGCCGGCCAGCCCGGGAGCCAGTTCGGCCGCAGCTCCACGGGGTCGAGGCCCACGGCGAGGAGCACGTCGCTGCCGGCGATGAGCTGCTGTTGCACCTCGTCGACCCGCGGCGACAGGCCCATCGCACCGGCAGACCACGGCCCGCGCTCGTCGACCAGTCCCTTGGCCTTGTACGTGGTCATCACGGGGGCCCGGAGGGCCGTGGCCAGCTCGTTCAGTGCCTTGGCGGTGTCCTCGCCGAGGTCGCTGAGCCCGGCGACGATGACCGGACGGAAGGCTTCCGAGAGCTGGGTGCAGGCCTGCTCGATGTCGAGGTCGCCGGGAAACGACAGCGACGGCTGGAAGCGATCGGGCAGCACGATGTCCTGCCGCGCCTGGGCCACGTCGCCTGGGATGTTGAGCAGGATGGGACCGGGTCGACCCTCGTCGAGGTGGCGGAGAGCGAGCGCGATCTCCCGGCCCGCGGCCTCGCGGGTGAGCGTGACAGCGTGCTTGGTGACCGGCTCGAAGAGCCGCATCTGATCCAGGGTCTGGTGGGTGTAGATGCCGGCGCGGCCGACGTCGATCTGCCCTGTGATGGCGACCACGTTGGCGCGGTCCATCAGGCAGCCCGCCACACCGCTCACGAGGTTGGTGGCGCCCGGCCCCAGGGTGGCCACGCAGACTCCGGGGGCTCCCGTGAGCTGCCAGGTGGCGTCGGCCATGAACCCGGCGCTCGCCTCGTCGCGCACGAGCACGAAGTCGATGCCCTCCTTGCCGAAGGCCTCCAGGAGCGGCAACGTGACGCCGCCTGGCATGCCGAACGCGTGCCGCACGCCGCGTCCGGCGAGCATGCCCGCGAGGATCCGCGCCGTCGTCGGACTGGTCACGGTGCCTTCTCGGGCCCGATGACGCTGGTGTCCGGCTCGAGGGGCTCGGGCGTGTACGCCCAGGCCTCTGCATCGGGCCAGGTCGGTTGTCCGTCGTCTTCGTAGAGGAACGGCCGCGCGGCGAGGAGCGTGCGCAGCTCGGCCGTCGTCTCGGGCTCCCGGTCGAGCAGGTCCACGGCGAACTCGGGATCGGCCTTCCAGTCGAACAGCTCGTAGTCCGGCCCGCTCTCGAGGTTGGTCTCCACGAGCCAGCGATCCTTCGTGATCAACCACCGATCCTTGGCGAGGATGGTGTACCGGTCGTACTTGGGACGCTGGAACACGCGGGTGGTCTCCGGGTCGACCGTGTAGCGGTGGTGGGAGCGCTCGAAGGGGTAGGCGCGGTGCCCCTCGGGCCAGTAGCCGTCCTCGGCCACCCCTGTCTCGCCGAAGAGGACCCGATCGTCGGGAATGGCATCCTGCAAGGCGAGGCCGTCCGCGGAGAGGCCTTCGATGCCGGCGTACCTGGCGATGGTCGGCGCCACGTCGATCAGGCCCGTCAGGGCGTCGTAGCGGCCTGGCTCGAAGCCGGCACCGCGGATCGCGAGGAGCACCTGGTTCTGGCCCGTGCCGTAGGGGGTGTAGCCGTGGTTCGGGCCCCGGTAGTCGTAGCGGGTGGCGTCGTTCAGGAAGTCCTCTCCGTGATCGGAGATCACCAGCACCAGGGTGTTCTCCCACACGCCGCCTTCCTCCAGCGCCTCGTTGATGCGGGCGAAGGTGTCGTCGACCATCGAGAGGCCCGCATCGTAGAGATCGATGTTCTGCTGCCGCGCGCGGGCCTGGTACTCGAGCTTCCTCAGGCGCTCCGCGTCCCACTGGTCACCGTCGGCCGCGGGGGATCCGGTCGAGCGGTACTTCCAGCGGTTGCCGCCCTTGAAGCCCTTCATGCCCCAGATGGAGTGGTAGGGCCATGGGCGGTCGGCCGGTGCATGGAGCAGGCAGACGTGGGCCGCCACGAAGAAGCGCTCGTGCTTCGACGCACGGCCGATGGCGTCGGCCACGTGCTCGGCGAAGTAGTCGGTGCGGTGGGTGGCGCCGTAGGCCTGGTTGTAGCGGTAGGTCGGCACCAGCTTCCAGCCGCTCAAGGGACCGTGCAGGAAGGTGAAGAACGATCGGAAGTAGGGCTGGTACCGGCTGGGCGCGAAGGCCCGGATGCCGACCGGCGGCTGGCTGATGGTGTCCCAGCCGTGCTCTGGGAGCATGTAGGAGAAGCGGCTGTCGTCGGTGAGGAAGGTGGTGTGGTAGCCGGCGTCTTGGAGGAGCGTGGTCAAGAGCGGCACCTGGGGCAGCTCGGCGCCCGGCGCGGGCAGGCTGTCGCGGAGGCCGTGTCGCAGCGGATCCGCGCCGGTCAGGATGCTGGTCCATGCGGGCCAGGTCCGGGCCAGCGGCGTGAAGGCGCTCTCGTAGACCGCGGCCTGCTCCAGGAAGGCATCCAAGGCCGGGGTGGTCTGGCGATCGTACCCGAACGATGCCAGGTGATCGGGTCGCAGGGCGTCGAAGCTCAGGATGACCACGTTCGGACCCGGGGAGGGCTCGACGGGCGTGGCCCGCGGCTGGTGATCGAGCCTCCCGATGAGGACCGCGGTCACCACGGTGGCGGCGGGCCACACCGGCGACGGGCGGCGGAGGATCCAGCCGGCTCCGAGTGCGGTGAGCGCCAGAACTCCGAAGGTCAGATCGACCTGCGCGGGCGTTCCGTTCTCGGCGATCCAGACGGCGCCGGGCGCGCCGGTGAAGAGGCGCGGCCAGGAGATGGCGCCTCGAATCGTGATCCAGGCGGTCACGCCTGCGATCGTCACGAGCCGAGGCCCGAGCGCGCGCGGCGCTGCGAAGCTGCGACCGACCAGGTGGAGCACGATCCCCGCCACGAGGCCCATCAACACGTAGCTGCCCGCGAACTGCAGCAGGAAGATCGAGACCTCGCGCTGCACGATCGCGACGGCCTCGGGCGCGTGCTTGACCTTGCCCATCGCCTTGTCGATGGCCCACGACGAGGTCCAGGCGTCGTAGGCAAACAAGATGGCGAACCACGCCAGGCCGATTCCGAGGTCCCGCTTCACGCGCGCCTGATAGCACCTTGTCCAGTGCCTTTCAGCTCTTCTGTCACGGTTCGTGCTCGACGGGGCGTCCGCTTGGGCGAGGAGGCACGTGTCCGCGCTCACCGCGTGGGCGCCTTCTTGGCCGAACAACACCCGCGGTACCGGGGTGTGACGATCGAGATCCATCGGGCCGCTCGAACGCCCGTCACCCGGCGCTTTGCCTGGGGTCGGCTGGTGATCGGCCTGCACGTGGACCTGGTGGACACCGACGAGGTCTTCCTCGCGCAGCTGCGCTCGGCGAGCTTCGATGCCCTTGCCCTTGCATCACGGGTCACCCGTCGGCGACGGCCACCGGGCTCCCCAGCGGGCCGCGTGCACGATCTCCAGGCCGCGCTCGACGAGGTCGACGGGCGCCACTTCGGTGGGCTCAGCAACGCGACGATCGGCTGGGGTCG
>CAZSAT010000116.1:0-21498 GCA_964604675.1 uncultured Enterobacterales bacterium | reverse complement strand
ACCCCTGACCCCTAGAATGCCATTCTAGTGCTCTCCCAGCTGAGCTACAGCCCCAGAAAGAAGCGGCCGCTTTGTAACCGACCTGGTATCGGAAGCAAGCGACGTCGTGGGATTCCCGATCACTCCTCGCCGCGGCCTGCGAGGCGCGCGTGCTGGCGCTGGACGCGCTCCACGCCCTTCACGAGACCAGGGTGATCGATCTCCTCGGCCTCGACCAGCCGTTCGACCTCGCGCCCCAGCTTCTGGTAGAGCTTGTCCAGGTCACGGCGAGCCTGGTAGGCGTCGATGCGCTCCCGGGCCACACGAGCCCCTTGCTGGGCTCGGGCGCGCCCGCGGGTCCTGATCACCGAGAGCACGCGCTCGAGCGCCTCTCCGACGATGGGAGCGAGGGTGTCCAGGGTGCCGTCGATGCCCCCGGCACCCACCGCCTCTGAGCTCGTGTCGGCGTCGTCGCTGCCCTCTTCGAGGGGGCGCTCCTCGGTCGTGTCCATGGCGGCTCCCGCGACCTCCTACCGTTGGGGGCACGGCCCGGCCACACGACCGCATCGTGGGTGGCCCACCCTCCCCCTGGCCGGATAGGGTGGCCGGCCTTCAGGACGGGCCCCCGCCCGCCCACCCAGGAGCTCCTCATGATCCTCGTCGTCGGCGGCACAGGTCGCCTGGGCGGCAACGTCGTCCGGATGCTGCGCCAGGCGCGTGCCGAAGTCCGTTGCCTCATCCGCTCGGGGTCCGAGTACTACTGGCTCAACGACACCGGCGCGGGCTACTTCTTCGGCGACCTGCGCAACGCCCTGTCGATGCGTCGTGCCGCACGGGGCTGCGACTACGTGATCCATGCCGGCGGGGTGAGGGTCGAGTCCACCGACAACCACCACGGCGTGGTGACGCTCGAGGGCTCGAAGGCGCTGATCGATGCTTCGGTCGAGGCTGGCGTGAAGCATTTCGTGTACCTGAGCTGCCACGGCGTCTCCGCACCCGACGGGGTCGTCGAGTTCGAGTTCCGCGCCGAGGTCGAGGCCTACCTGCAGGCCAGCGGACTGAGCTACTCCATCCTGCGACCCACCGTGTTCGCCGCCGAGTTCACCGACATCGTGAAGGCCGAGTCGGACCCCCTCGCTGCGGTCTTCAGCAACGGCGAAGCCACCGTTCGGCCCATCGCCCGGCGCGACGCGGCCATCTACGCCATCGCGGCGCTGGACCATCCCGCCATGAAGGATCGGGTCGTCACCCTCGCGGGTCCCGACGCCATGACGGTGCGCGAGGCGGCCGAGCGCGCTGCCACCGCCGCGGGCACCGAACAGCCCCGCTTCCTGTCCGGCGCCAGCCTCTCGGCCACGCGCCGTGTGGCGTCGCTGCTCGCCGGCAAGCGCTACGAGAACTACTGCTCGCGGCAGAAGAACCTGTTCTCCCTGGACGCCGACGTCGACGCCACGGCACTGCGGGAGGCCGTCGGCATTCCGCTCACCAGCTACGACGCGGCGGTCGCCGATGCCCTCGCGGAGAGCCACCCGAGCCAGGACCCCACGGCGCGGGACACGCGCGTGGTGCACCGCCAGTTCCAGGCCACCGTGTACGAGCCCGGCGAGATCGCCGCCGAGGAGCTTCCGGACGGGCCGGTGCGCCTCAGCGACGCCGAGCTCAACGGCTGAAGCGGGCTCTTCAGCCGGCCTTCGCGGCGCCCTTGGGCTTCGGCTTCGCGTTCCAGAGGCGCGAGGCCAGCACGAGGCCCAGCAACGCGACCGGGATCATCGAGATCGGCCAGCTCACCCAGTTGTCCGGGTTGCCTGCGATCTCCATGTTGCCGTCGTCCGGCAGGATGTAGATGTAGGTCATCGACATCACGCCCGTGCCCGCGTAGACGAAGCCGTCGATGATGCCGACGGCGATGCCCACGTTCTTCTTGCCGCCGAAGTCCATGCTCGCGGTGCCCGACAGCATGCCGTGCACGCCGATCACGAACATCGACATGATGACGACCAACCATGGCAGGAACGCGGTCTGGTAGGTGAAGGTCATCACCACCGCACCCAGCAGCATGGCGCCGTAGAGGATGCCGGCCACGGGTCCGCGACGCGACTGGAAGACACGGTCGGAGATCACTCCGGCGAAGACGCCTCCCATGATGCCCGCACAGCAGAGCAGCATGCCCCAGTTCTCGTAGACGAAGGAGTCCTTGAGTCCGAGCACCGCGTCGGTCTGCTTCGCGTAGCTTCGGAACCACTGCATGATGGCCTGCCGGAGGAAACCCGAGCAGAACTCGACGCACGCGATGGTGATGATGATCGGGTTGCGGAACATCAGCTTGAAGACCTCGGCCGCTCCGAGCTGCGGCCCCTCGTCGCCACTGGAGGCGTCGGCGGTGTCGAAGTCGCTCAGTCCGGCCTCGCCGGGGGTGTTCTTGACGATCAACAGGTCGGCGATCCAGAAGATCGACAAGAGCGCCGTCGGAATCAGGAACACCATCTCGAGGTCGAGGTTCGAGATGATCAGGTAGCCCCAGTCGAAGGCGAAGTAGACGCCGAGGCTGATGAGGATGCCGAAGATGGCGCCGAACACGCCGCGCTCGCGGACGTGGAACCAGGGCGCGTTCACCTTGACGATGGCCACCGCACCGAAGCTCTGGAAGTACATGTTCACGCCGTAGAGGGCACTCATCACGATGGTGAGGTGGTCGCCGATCGCCTGCGAGCCGGGTCCTGCGTTCAGGACCGACCAGGTGGCGAGGCCCATCAGCAGGTTCATCGCGAGCGAACCGCCCGCACCCGTCAGGATCGAGAACTTGCCACCGTAGCGATCGGTCAGCGGGCCGTTGATCAGGAACGAGCCTCCGTACACGAAGGTCCCGACCATGAAGATGGTCGAGAAGTCATGGTTGGACATGAGCGGGGAGCCGCCCCAGTCGATGTCCCCGAACGCGTGCTGGCTGACCTTGATGTTGTAGCGGGCCATGTAGAGGAACGCGTAGGTCAGGCCGAGGGGCAACCAGTTCATCACCCGCCGCTTGCGGAACGCGTCGGTGTGGTTGACTCCCTCGACGCGCGGAAGCCGTGCGATCACGATGCCCACCACCACGAGCAACAGCGCAATGGGCGCGAACTTCTCGATCCAGATGGGCACGGCGTACTCCGGGAAGCCAGGCAGGGAGCCGGCTTAACCGGCTCAGTGCTCGGCGAGGCGTCCCAGCGGTGGTGCCTCGACGGGTCCGCGGCGCACGGCCTCCACGGCGGCTTCGAAGACCGTGTAGCCGGCGCCCCGGAGATCGCGGACCGTCAAGCCGCCCAGGTACCGATCGGCCTGATCGGCGACGTAGCTGTTGGTGGCCACCACGTAGGTGGCATCGATCGCGAGCGGCTCGCCGTTCACCTCGAGGTCGCGCAGCTCGGGCGCGCCCAACACCCGGTGCCAGCTCCCCGACACGCCGGACATCGAGATCATGCCGCCCTCGTGCCCGGCCTGCACCGCTGCGTTCGCCAGCAGCACGCGCACCAGCTGCTCCCCCGTGATCGTGAAGGTCACGACGGCGTTTCCGAAGGGAAAGACCTCGTAGATCGAGCGCAACGTGAGGGAGCCGTGGCGCAGGTCGGCGCGCAGACCGCCGCTGTTGTAGAGCCCGATGTCGGCCCCGGTGGACTCGCGCAACACGTCGGTGATCCAGTTGCCGAGGCTCGACTCGCCCGCATAGCGGCTCGACAGCGTGCTCGTGGCCTCCCCGATGACCTCGCCGTAGGCCGCGTCGATCTGCGCCTCGTAGGTGGCGACCAGCTCGAGCACATCGGCGCTCGCCGGTTGGGGCTGCGCCTCCGGGATCAGGTCGTGCAGGATGGCGTGGGAGCTCACCACTTCGTCGTCGACCACCTTCAGCCTCAGCTGTCCGAGGCTACGACCGTAGCTTCCCGCCTGCACGATGATCACGCCGGACACCTCCTCGGCTTCGTAGAGGGGGGTGTGGGAGTGGCCACCCACGATGACGTCGAGCCCGCTCACCGCGGCGGCCAGCGCCCGGTCCGCGTCGAGCCCGATGTGGGTGAGCGCAACGATCACGTCGGTCTCGGGGTCGAGGCGCTCGACCTCGGCTGCGACCGACTCCGCGACCGGCGCAAGGGAGAGGCGCTCCCAGTCCGCTGGGCTCACCAGGTAGCCGAGGCCTTCCGTGGTCGCCCCGATGATGCCGACCCGGAGTCCGTTCGCGGTGACAACGACCGATGGCAGCTGGCGCTCGAAGGCCAGGCCCCCTTCGGCCGCTCCAACGTTGCTGGACACGACGGGCACGGCGGACGCCGTGATGAGCCGGTCGAGGTTGTCGAAGCCCTGGTCGAACTCGTGGTTGCCCACGACCCACGCGTCGTACCCCACGGCCTCCATCAGCTCGAGCATGGCTCCGCCGCCGGCCCCGCGCACCTCGAGGTCGGTGAGCGGCGTCCCGGTCAGGATGTCGCCGCCATCGAGCAGCAGCACGCCCTCCGACCCCAGCTGGGCTTCGATCGCATCGCTCCACGCGTCGAGGGCGGCCATGCCGCCAATCGCAGGGGACCCCTCGAGCCAGTCCGCCGGTTCCGGCAGGAAGTGGCCATGCAGGTCGTTGGTGTGGAGGAGCACGAGCTCGCCGGCACCCAGGGCGGGCTGGTCGACGGAGGGCTCGGCCGCCGTCACCGTGTCGGCAGTCTTGGGGGCACAGGCCCAGAGCCAGATCATTCCGGGTCTCCTACGAGCGCGGCGAGGACCTCGATGGCGGCGTCGTCGAGGGGGCCGCGGACCTCGTGGAGGACCTCGCCGTCCGACGACAGGACGCGGGTCTGCGGGATCTTCTGGTAGCGCATGTCCTGGTGGGTGAAGAGCGCCTCCGGCCCCTCGGTCCAGAGGGTGGAGGGCCAGCTGAGGCCCTGCTCCGCGCAGAAGCCGGCCACGCGCCTGGTGGCTGCCTCGGGAGGGCCAGGTGCGTCGAAGAGCTCCCAGCTCACGCCGTGAACGCGGCCGGTTCGGGCATGCAGCCGCTCGACGCGCGGGAGCTCGTCCAGGCATGACTCGCACCACGTGGCCCAGTGGTGAAGCACGACCGGGCCCGCGAGACGCTCGACCGCCGCCGCGCCACCGGGCTGCACAAGGACTTCCTCGTCGTCGTCGTCCTCGTCCTCGTCCTCGTCCTCCGAGGACTTCGCCCCCGAGGCGGGGGCACGCAGCGGCGCGGTCGGAGCACGCTCTCCGGGCTTCTCGAACAGCTCGTCCCGCGCCGTCCGACGGGCGATTCGACCCAGCAGCCTACGCGCCACGGTCCTGATCATGGAGCCTCCGACGGCGAGCCTATCACTCTGCCGGACGCGCCTGGCCGAACACCCCCCAGCTGGAGTCGCCCCAGCGGAGCACGACCGGACTGACAGGGTCGTCGGCCGCTTCGTAGGCGCGCCGGACCGCGACGAGCATGATGTGGTCCAGCTCGCCGCCGTCCGACCGCCAGGCCAGCAGGGTCGACCGACTCGGCATGGCGACGAGATCGCCTGGAAACCAGCGGGGGTGCGCGAGGGCAGCCAGGGCGCTCACGTCGTTCACCGGTATCTCCCACCAGCTCCCACCGCCGTCCAGCTCTCGGAGCTCCCACGGCGACGCCGTGAGCACCTCCACGGCAGCGGCTTCCGCCTCGGCGTGCGTCAGCCCCCAGGCAGCCAGGTCGGCACGGGTGACGTACCGACGTCGCTCCTCGTCCTCGACCCGCAGGCACAGCTTTGGCCCCTGTCCTGCGAGCTCCCGGCAGGCCACCTCGGCAGCCTCGCCCGACGCCCCCTTCGAGCTAGCCCAGACCCGGTACTGTTCAGCCGCGTCGGCCGGTTCCGGGGAGACGCTCAGGGGGCCAGGAGCGGCGGCCAGCGCCGCAACGATCAGGACTCCCAATGAGGCTGGGTCCAGAGAAGCGGGATCATGCTGTTGCGCAGGATGGTGGGCTGGCGATCGACGTCGTCGACGATGTCGGCCAGGATCACGGTGAGCTCCCGCTGACGCTGGCAGAGCACCTTGGCCATCTCGCGCACGGTCTTGTAGGCGGCGAGGTTGTCACAGGCGAGCAGGTCCTCGAACGCCTGGCGTGGGAACTGCAGCAGCAGGCCCTCCGTGTCCGCGTGCACGGCCGCACCACGCGGCGAGTCGTCGAGCAGCGCCATCTCGCCGAAACAGTCACCGACCTCCAGGTGCGCAAGCTCGTGCTCGGGGCCGGCCGGCATGTTCTTCACCACGACCATCGTGCCTTCGTAGATGATGTACCAGCCGTCTGCGGCATCCCCTTCTTCGAAGATGACGTCCTTCTCGCGCACCTGCTTGATGCGCATGATCCCTGCGATCTCCGACAGCTCGTCGACGCTCAGGTTTCGGAACATCGGGGTCTGCAGCAGGAAGGCCGTGAGCTGCTCCGCGGTCAGCAAGATGACACCTCGGGTGGCCGTCGTTCTACCATGGTCGCGGAGGCCTCCCGGTGCCCGATCCTGCCGCCTTTCCAGCGCGTGTGCTGGTGCTCGTCGTGCTGTGGGCGCCCCTCGCGTTGTGGCTGATGGTGATCGAGCCGGTGGAGGGGTCCCTGCCGACTTCTCATGCCCTTGCGGCGTCTGCGCTCGTAGTGGTGGGCGAGCGGCTGCTGCAGCTCCGCTACGAGCTCGGCGCGGCCCTCCCAGCGCAGGACCGCTTCCGGGTGGTGCCCCGTCATCCACGGTCGGCCCAGGTGTCCGCTTCGGTGGCGCTGTCCCTGGTCGCCTTTGCGACCTGGCGCAGCACGACGCTCGACCCGCAGTGGACGGAGTGGGCGGCCGGGCCTGCGGGCGTGGTCCTGCTCTGGATGGCCGAGCGACGGCGGCGGGATCCGATCTGGGGCACCTGGCTCGAGCTGGAGCGCGGGCTCCTCCGGGTCGGCTCGCCCGCCGGCAGCTACGAGGTGGCCACCGGCCAGATCCGAAGCCTGCGCTACCGTGAGCGCGACGGGAGCTTTCTGGTCACGACCCCCTGGCCCGAGCGCGACATGCTGGTGCTCACCGCCAGGGCGCGCCGTCGCTACGTGGTGGAGCGGGCGGCGGAGCTCTTCGCGGCGCTGGCCGAGCAGTGCCCCGCCGAGCCCGCCCGTGGGCTCGTGCCCTCGGTCGCGAGGCGGTGGTCGTGAGCGCCGTGCTCGCCGTGACGGCGAAGGAGCTGCGCGAGATGATCCGCGACGGCAACACGCTGCTCTACACCCTGCTGTTTCCGGTGGTCTTCTACCCCTTCATCATCTGGGGGGTGTTCCAGCTCGCGCTGCTGGAGGAGGGCCTGGCCGAAGCGCAGCCACCCCGTGTGGTCTACGAGGGCCCGCCCGACGTCGCGGACGTGGTGCTCGCCCCCCCCGTGGAGGCCGTGCAGGGGGACGAGCTGGCCGTGCGCCGCGGCCAGGCGGACGCCGTGGTGGTGGCCGCGACGGTGGGCGGAGCCGTGCACGTCGACATCGCCCACCAGAGCACGCTCGCCCGGAGCGTTCGCACCGTCGACACGCTGAGCGAGCGCCTGGACGCCTCACGCGGCGAGCGCACCCGCCAGCTCGCCGTCGAGGCAGGCCTGGAGGAGGACGCCCTCGATGCCTGGACGCTCGAAGAGGAGGACGTGGCTCCCAAGGAGCGCGCCCTGGCTCACGGACTGTCGTTGGTGCTGCCCGCGATGACCTTGATGGTCGCCACCATCGCCGCGATGTACCCGGCGGTCGACGTGGTGGTCGGGGAGAAGGAGCGCGGCACGGTCGAGACCACGCTGGTGGCGGCCGCCCCCCGGATGGCCCTCGTCACCGGGAAGCTGGTGGCGGTGGTGGCGGTGGTGTTGGTGGCCCTGCTAGGGAACCTGCTCGCAACGGGCCTCTGCATCGCGCAAGGGCTGACCATGGTGCGCGGGGAGGCCTTCGGCAGCTTCTTCGTGCTCACCCAGGGTGCGGTCGCGGTGGGTCTCGTGACGCTCACCATGACGGTGCTGCTGGTGGCGTCGGTCATGGTCCTGGTCGCGCTGCCCGCGAAGAGCTTCAAGGAGGCCCAGAACCTCGCCACCGCCGCGGTGTTCGTGATCGGTCTCCTGGCGATGGCGTCGAGCCTGCCCCTGAGTCGTCTGGACGCGAGCACGGCGTTCGTGCCCGTGATGAACCTCGGGCTGGTGCTGCGTGAAGCCCTGGACGGCCGCATCCACGCGGGATGGACGGCCGCTGTGCTCCTGGAGAGCGCTGCGCTCTCGGGCGCGGCTCTGTGGGCCGGCCTCCGCATCGCCCAGAGCGAGGCGTACCTGTTTCGGGGCCAGGTGCCCCGCTGGTTGGGGTGGATCGCACGACTCGGAGGAGCGACGTGATCGAGGTGGACCGACTGGTCAAGCGCTTCTACACGCCGCAGGAGGTCGTGGCGGTGGACCGCGTGAGCTTCCGTTGCGAGCCCGGCCAGGTGTTCGGTCTGTTGGGCCCGAACGGCGCGGGAAAGACGACCACGCTGCGCATGCTCGTGACGCTCTTGACCCCCGACGAGGGCAGCGTGCGCCTCGCAGGGCACGACGTGACCACCGACCCGGCGCGAGCCCGTGCGGCCGTGGGCTACCTGGCCACCACCACAGGACTCTATGGCCGGCTGACCCCGCGAGAGCTGCTGCGGTACTTCGGGCGGCTCCAGGGGGTGGAAGCCCCTGATGAACGCGCCGAAGCGCTCCTGGAGCGGTTCGACATCGGCTCCTTCGCCGACCGGCCCTGCGAACGGCTCTCCACCGGCATGAAGCAGAAGGTCAGCATCGCCCGCGCGCTCGTGCACGAGCCGCCGATCCTCATCCTCGACGAGCCGACGAACGGGCTCGACGTGCTCGTCGCACAGACGCTGCTCGCCTTCATCGAGGAGGCGCGCGACGAGGGTCGCTGCGTGCTGTTCTCCACCCACATCATGAGCGAGGCCGAGCGCTTGTGCGATCGCATCGCGATCCTGCACGCGGGCCGGATCCTGGCCAACGGCACGCTGGAAGAGCTCCGTGAGCAGACGTCCGAGCACTACCTCGAGCGGATCTTCGTCCGCTTCGTCGAGCAGTCCCAGGCAGACGGTCGGTGACCCCGGGCTCGGCCTTCCGTGTGGTGTTCAGCGGCGACCTCAGGGTCCACCTGCGCGACCCGGTCACCATCCTGATGATGGTGGTCCTGCCGGTGCTGTTGTTCCCGGCGGTCATCTTCGGGGGCCAGGCGCTGCAGAGCCAACAGCAGGGGCGCCTGGAGACCGAGGTCCTGGCCGTGTCGGTGCCGGATGCCGCGCTACGCTACATCGATGACAGCGACGCGCTTCGGGTCACCCGCGGTGCGCTGTCGAACGACGCCCCCGACGAGGTCGACCAGCTGCAGGCGAGCCTGAGCGAACCGATCGACGGGGTCGTCACGCTGTCCTACCGCGGGACCGGAGCGCGGAGCAAGCAGGCCCGAAACCGGCTGCGTTCCGTCTTCGAACGCTGGCGCGACGGCGACCAGGCCCACCGCTTCGAAGCGGCTGGGCGGCCGGTGACGCCCGGCGAGGTCCTCGCGGTCCAGATCGAGGACCTCGCCACCGCCGGCGACCGCGCCGGCCAGTCGCTCGGCCGGTACCTCCCGCTCGTGCTCGTCTTCCTGGTCATGGGCGGAGGCACCTACACCGCGCTCGACCTGTTCACGGGCGAGCGGGAGCGCGGCACCCTCGAGACCCTCCTCACGACCAGCGCCGACCGGCGCGGTATCCTGCTCGCGAAGTACGGCCTCGTGGTCCTGTTCTGCTTCGCGACGGGCCTCTGTGCGCTGGCCTCGTTCGCGGTCACGGCCCGACTGGGGATCGCCGACGTGGAGCAGGCCGTCGATCTGTCGCCCACCGCGCTCGGCGTGATGGCCGTGCTGCTCGTCCCCCTCGCCCTCCAGCTCGCCGCTCTGCTCGTCGCGACCGCCTCCTACGCGCCGGACTTCAAGACGGGCCAGAACATGGCCCTGCCGGTGCTCCTCGTGGCGGCGGCGCCGGCCGCCGTTGCGGCAGCACCCACCATCGAGCTCTCCTACGCGCTCGCGCTCGTGCCCATCGCCAACGTGGCTGTCGCTTCCCGGGCGGCGCTCGGCGGCACCGTGGAGGCCGGGCCCCTGCTCGTCTGCCTCGTCGCCACCGGGGTGCACGCAGGCATCGCCCTGGCGGGCGCCTCCCGGTTGATGGGGCGCGAGCAGGTCGTGCTCGGCAGCGCGTCGGCCGGCGACCGGCGTGCTCGTGGCAACTACGCCGGCGATGCGCTGTGGACCTTCCTCTGCGCGCTGCTCGCGCTCTGGTTCCTCGGTCAGACGGCTCAACACCTGCACCTCGCACGGGGCATGGCCTTCACGCAGCTTGCGCTGATGGCCGGGCCCGCACTCCTCGCTCCGATGGCACTCGGCTTGCCGATCCGGCCCTTGCTCTCGCTCCGTCGGCCCGCGTGGAGCGACGTGGCGCTGGCGCTGATCGCCGGCGTCACCGCGCCCTGCATCGGCCAGCTCGTCGCGGCCGCCCAGGACCCGCTGCTGCCCACACCCACCCGCTTCCTCGAGGCCATGGAAGACGCCATCCTGCTGGACCTCCCACTGCCTGCCCTGCTGCTGCTGTTCGCCGTGCTGCCGGCGATCTGCGAGGAGCTGCTCTTCCGCGGCACGATCCAGGGGCTGCTCAGGAGTCGGCTGGCTCCCCTGGCCCGCGTCCTCGTCGTGGGCCTCCTCTTCGGACTCGTGCACCTCTCGCTGACGCGCATCCTGCCGACAGGTGTGCTCGGCATCCTGTTCGCGGTGGCCGTGCTCCGGTCGAGGAGCCTGGGCACGGCCATGCTCATGCACGGGCTCAACAACGGGCTGCTGATCGCCGCCGGTCACAGTGGCGCGCTCGACGACGTGGACGTGCCGCTGCTCGTCCTGCTCGCAGGGGGCGCGGTCTGCGTGGGCGCAGTCGCTGCCATGGGGCGCTTGCCGCGAGCCCCTCGCCGGGGGTAGGTTCGTGGTCCACGGAGTCGTTCATGGGACTGCGAAAGAAGCTCTTGGAGAAGGTCCAGAAGATGGGCTCCAAGCTCAGCGGTGAGCACTCCGCCGCTGCCACGGACGAGATCCAGAACCCGGAGCCCTTCGCTCGGAACCTGGACGTCGACCCCGACGACGTGAAGGTCACCCGCGCGCTGCTGAAGCGTCCTCGTCAGGAGCGCGGCTGAGGCGTTCGCCCAGCGCCTCCGTGTGGCGCTCGTCGCCGGTGAGCAGGCCGGAGTACACCACCACCCTCGCGAAGGGCCACGGGATCTGGAAGCGGTCCCAGCTGCGCAGCCGAAGCGCGGGCCTTGCGACGACGCGGAACCAGGCGATGGGCGTGTCGGCGCGTCGGGCCAGGAACACGGCGCCGTCCTTCACGGTGCCCGCTGGGCCGCGCGGGCCGTCGACTGCGATGGCTGGACACAGTCCACGCTCGAGCGCCCTCAACGCCGCGACGGCGGCCCTTGCACCGCCACGCGAGCTGCTTCCACGCACGGTGTCGTAGCCCAGGGCGATCAGGACGAGCGCCAGGAGCGAGCCGTCGTCGCTCAGGCTGGTCATGCCGGCCACGGGGAGATCCCGGTGGAGCGCGATGAGCGGAAGCTGATCCCCGTGGAGGAACGCCATCACGGCGGGCCCCTGCGCCAGGCGCCCGTCGATCGGCACCCGTCCAGTGCGCCTGACGCGCCAGGTCGCGGCCAGCACACGGACGCCGAGCGCCAGCAGGTTCGCGAGGAGAGGGGAAGCCACGGTCCGGGAGGATAGACGAGACCCTCCCAGGGGAGCCCCGTGAAGGTCCGACAGCCCACCAGTGAGCCCAGCGATGTCGCCGTCAGCCGGGAGCAGCCTCCTGCTCCAGCGTCGGGGCGCCCTGATCCGCGTGCAAACCCCTGGGGGATCTGGCTTCCGACCGCAGGCCTCGACCCCCGGAGCCGACGACGGACCGCGGCCCTGCTGGGCCTTCGGGACGAAGAGCTCGCGCTCGTGGGCAAGGGCGCAGCTGTACAGCTGGTGGCCGGCTCGCCGCCGGAGGCCCTGTTGACGCGTTGCCGAGCGCTCGGTCTCGCGCCCGAGGTCGTCGGGCGCGACACGCGCCTCGTCGGGCTGCTGGGCGGGCTTGCCCTGCTGCCGATCCTGGCGATGATCGTCATCGGCCCGGCAGGCCTGGTCGCCACGGTCCTCGGCGGCCTCGCGGTCGTGGTGGCGGTCACGCGGCGGCACACCCGATCCCGCGATGCGCTTCGATGGTCGGCCACTCGCCTCGCGCAACTCCGAGCCGCGCTCGACGACGACCAACGGCAGCTGCGCAACCTGAAGATCCGCGTGCTGGAGCGTGGCCTGCCCGACGCGGCCGAGGACGAACTGCTCGCAGCCATCGAGGTCGAGCTCGACGCGCCGACCGACGGCGGCCTCGAGGCGCTGACGGCGCGGCTCGAGGCGGTGTCGGTGGATCGTTTGCTGGCGGACGGGTGAGCGCACTGGGGCGGCGCGGCCGCGCACGCCTCGAAGCAGTCCTGCAGCTCGTGCCCGCAGTTCGCGGCTTCACAGTGGATGTCGGCTGCGACCACGGCATGGTCGCTCGGGCGCTCGGCGCTGTCGGTACCGAGCGGATGCCCGAGCGGCTCCCACGCCGCGCTGGATCGTTCGTCGTCGCCGATGGCCTCGCCCCGTTCTCGGACGTCGACGTGGCGGTGGTTTGCGGCATGGGACCGGACAAGGTGCTCCACGTGCTGGCCAGTGGCCCGACGCCGCGGGTGGCGGTGGTCCACAGCCCCCAAGGCGCCCGGGATCTTCGTCACGGACTCGTCGCGGCCGGCTGGCGGATCGACGCCGAGCGACTCGCTCCGGAGGGCCGTGGATTTGCCGAGGTGATGCGCATCGAGCGGGGGTCTGAGGCGGCGTCGGGCCTCGAGCTCGGGTTCGGCCCCCGCCTGCTCGAGCGCGGCGATCCGCACCTCGGGGCGCACGCGAGCCAACTGCTGGCGTGGTGGAGGGACCTCGCGGAACGCGTCCCGGCGGATGCGCCCATCGCTGCGCGTGCCCGGGCCTGGATCCCGTTCTTGGAGCCGCTCAGCCGCCCTTGACCTGGCCGTTGGCCTGCACCGCTGATGCGACGTGGCAGACCCAGCCCAGGAAGCCACCGCTTCCGATCCAGAAGCCCGGGGTGATCAGGAACCAGAACACGCCCCACCACACACGTCCCGCGTAGATCTGCCCGACCCCGGGAAGCACCAGCGAGAGCACGGCTGCCAAGCCCGGATCCTTCGTTGCGCTCGCCATCGCTCGTCCTCCAATCAGTGGCTGTCAGCGTCCTTACGATGCAACGCGCCGCGAATTGCAGCCACTGCCAGCGAACGTGTGAGGAGCCCTCGTGCCAGAATCCCGCCCATGAACATCCTGGGTCTGTCCTGCTACTACCACGACGCCGCAGCGTGCCTCCTCGTCGAGGGGCAGGTGGTGGCCGCCGCTTCGGAGGAGCGTTTCACGCGCAAGAAGCACGACTCCGGCTTCCCGCTGCATTCAATTCGCTATGCCTGCCGTGAGGCCGGCATCACCCCGAGGCAGATCGACGCGGTGGTCTTCTACGACAAGCCGCTCCTGAAGTTCGACCGCCTGCTCCGCAGCCAGGTCTTCCACTTCCCGGCCTCGTTCAAGCAGTTCGTGGACGGCATGCCGAGGTGGGTCGCCACCAAGCTCCGCTTGCCCAAGACCCTGAAGGCCGAGCTCGACTACAGCGGGACCCTGCTGTACTCCGAGCACCACCTCTCCCACGCCGCCTCGAGCTTCTACACCTCCGGCTGGGACGAAGCCGCGGTGTTGACCGTCGATGGCGTCGGCGAGTGGGCCACCTGCAGCTGGGGGGTCGGCAAGGGCAAGGACCTCGAGCTGAAGGGCGAGATCCGCTTCCCCCACAGCCTGGGCCTGCTCTACTCGGCGTTCACGTACTACTGCGGCTTCAAGGTCAACTCGGCCGAGTACAAGCTGATGGGCCTCGCTCCCTACGGCAAGCCGCTCTACGTCGATCAGGTCAAACAGCTCATCCGGATCGCCGACGACGGCACCTTTCGGCTGGACATGAAGCACTTCGAATTCGACGTTGGCATGGCCATGTTCAACGAGCGCTTCGAGGATGTCTTCGGCCGGCCCCGCCGCCCGCTCAACGCCGAGGGAATGGACCCCTTCTACATGGACGTGGCGCGCAGCATCCAGGCGGTCACCGAGGAGGTCATGGTCAAGCTCGCGACCAGTGTGGTCGAGCGGACCGGGCAGAAGCGGCTGTGCCTCGCCGGTGGCGTGGCGCTCAACTGCGTGGCGAACGGCCACATCCTGCGGCAAGCGCCGATCGACGATCTCTTCATCCAGCCAGCGGCCGGTGACGCCGGTGGCGCGATGGGGGCAGCGTACGTGGCGTGGAACCAGCTGCTTCGCAAGGATCGTGCGCCCCGCCTGCCCACGCCCTACCTCGGCCCCGGCTACGACGACGACGCCATCCGCAGTGCCCTCGACCGGTACGGCGCCGTCTACGAGCGCATGGAGCGGCAGCCCATGCTGGACCACACCGCCGAGCTGATCGACACCGCGCACGTAGTCGGCTGGTACCAGGGGCGGTTGGAGTGGGGCCCGCGCGCGCTCGGGCACCGCAGCATCCTGGGCGACCCGCGGCATCCCGAGATGCGCGACATCATCAACCGGAAGATCAAGTTTCGAGAGGGCTTCCGACCCTTCGCGCCCAGCGTGATGGAGGAGCACATCTCGGACTGGTTCGAGATCGACCGTCCGTCGCCCTACATGCTGCTCGTGGCGCAGGTGCGTGAAGACAAGCGCACCCTGCCTGCGATCACGCACGTGGACGGGAGCGCGCGCATCCAGTCGGTGAACCGCGACCAGGACGCGCTCTACTACGATCTGATCAAGGCCTTCGACGCGCGGACGGGCACCCCGCTCATCATCAACACGTCCATGAACGTGCGCGGCGAGCCGATCGTGAACACGCCGGAGGACGCCTACCTCTGCTTCATGCGCACCCACATGGACGCGCTGGTGTGCGGCCCGTTCGTGCTGCACAAGGATCGGCAACCCGAGCTGAAGCTCAAGACCGCAGAAGACGCCTTCGGCCTGGACTGAACACCGGCGGGTGCGGCTTCTGCGACTCGGCTAAGCTCCGAGCATTCTTGGAGGACTCATGACCTGGCGCCACGCCCTCGACCTCACCCTGGGCCTCGGCCTCGTGCTCACTGTCGGCTGCATCGGCGACGACAAGGTGGACGACACCAGCACCTCGGACGTCGGCGACAGCGGCGACGGCGGCGACAGCGGCGAAGACGGCGGCGACGGCGGAGATGGTGGCGACGGCGGCAGCGACACGGGCAACACCGACTGCCCGCGCGGCAAGACCTTCGACATCGAGCTGCCCGATCTCGAAGCCTCGGTCTCGGTCGGCCAGATCAACACCGACGAGGGCTACTTCCTCTCGACCTTCCTCTACGGCAACAACACCTCGATCAGCTCCAGCGCCTTCACCATCACCGTGACCCTGGAAGAAGGCGCGGACTTCGGCTGCGCAGGCACCTACGACGTCGCCAAGGTGAACTACACGCGGCAGGAGGCCTCCAACAAGCCGTCGATCTACACCGACGAGGATCCAGACATGACCTTCACCGTCGAAGGCTTCGCCTACGACAATGGCTTGACCTACCTCTTCGGGTCGTCCGAAGGCAGCGCGAACGCCATCGGAGACACCGACACGGTGGACATCTCCGACATCGAAGCCGTGGCCTGGCCGCAGTTCTGAGAAGTTCCGGCTACATTGCGCGCGCCCACCACCCGAGGTCCTCGTGATCTGGTTCGCCCTCGCCACTGCCGCTTCGGCCTCGAGCCTCGCACCCGGGGAGACCGTGCCCGATGCGGTCGCGGTCCAGCTCTCCGAAGATGGCTTGAACGGCCTCGGCGAGCTGGTGCCGGCGCTTCTCCCCTCCCCGACGGTGATCGACGACACCTCCGATGCCATCGATCTCTGGATCTGCGACCTCTCCTACTGGCTGGAGAACCTCTGGGTCGGCATGGAGCTCCAGGAAGCCACAATCACGCCGAACTACGGCACGCTCACGCTGGAAGCCGAGATCGACGTCTGGATCAACGACAGCAGCGACAAGGCCCGGATCGGCCTCGATCTCTGTGGCGCAACCACGGATTGCGGCCTCTACGTCGACCCCTTCCCCGTGTACGTCACGATGGACATGGCGCTCGGCGTGGTCGAGGTCGACGGGGTCTCGACCATCGACGTCACCCTCGGGAGCTTCGACGTCGACTACGATCTCGCAGGCAACGACCTGAACATCGACGGCTGCTGGGTCGAGTACCTGGAGCTGCTCTACGACGTCATCATCGGGCTCGCCGATGGCGCCATCCAGGGGGCCATCTCCAGCCTGGCTGGGGATCTCGAGCAGCAGCTCGAGGATGCCTTCTCACAGCTCGCCATCTCCGAGCAGGTGGAGGTCACCGACGGCGTGGTGCTGGACATCGAGCTCTACCCGGGCGACCTCGACCTCACGCCCGAGGGCATGGAGCTGGTGCTGTCCGGCAGCGCGTCCGCGGAAGCCTCGGAGTGCATCGCAGCCTGGGATCCGGGGGTGTCCGAAGCGGTCGACAGCGACCGCCCCGCCCTCGACCCGAACCGCGAGGTCCTGGCCCTGGTGAGCGACGAGTTCACCAACCAGCTCCTGTATGCGGCCTGGCGGAGCGGGCTCTTGTGCTACGAGCTGGCCGAGTTCGACGCGCTCTCGCTGGACAGCAGCATCCTCTCGCTGTTGGTGGGCGACGCCTTCGACGACCTGTTCCCCGACACCGTGCCGATCCTCATCCAGACCATGCCCAAGGCGCCGCCCACGGGCGCCTTCGACATGGGCGACGACGTGACCCTGGACGTGAAGGAGCTCGGGCTGAACATCTTTGCGGAGGTGGACGGTCGCATGGCGAAGACCCTCGGGCTGTCGCTCGATGCCGAGGTCGGCATGGACCTCGACTTCGACGGCACCACGGGTGAGCTGGGCATGGCGCTCGACATCGACCCGGATCGGATGGTGGCCACGGTCACCGACAACGAGCTGGCGGCGGGCACCGACGCGCAGATCGAAGACAACTTCGGCTCCTTCATCGAGGGCACCGTGCTCCCGCTGGTGGACACCCTGC
The DNA here is from genome assembly GCA_964604675.1 of uncultured Enterobacterales bacterium. Lineage (GTDB taxonomy): Bacteria > Myxococcota_A > UBA796 > UBA796 > CAJQPC01 > CAZSAT01. The sequence continues at coordinate 4,319 of CAZSAT010000116.1, read as the reverse complement.
TGGGCGACGCGCTGGCCTTCGCACTCCCCGGCTTCGAGGGCGTGGGCCTCACCTCGCTCCAGCTCAGCGCCGAAGGTGGCGGAGACTGGCTCGGCGCCGAGGCCGCCCTCGGCGCGGTCCCCTACGAGGGTGGTTGCAGCGACAAGAAGGGCAAGGACGGCGGCTGCGGCGGCGGATGCTCCGGTGGCTGTGCCACGTCGGAAGGGCGCATGCGCACCACCCTGCTGATCCTCTTCCCCCTCGGCCTGGCGCTGCTCCGACGCCGGCGCTGAGCGCAGATCAAGCAGATCTCAAGGAAGCCGGAGGGTGCGCAGCACGTCCTCCGCTGCAAGGCGGCTGGGGGCGAGGTAGCCGACTGGCATGCTGGCCTCCAGGTGCCACGCCAGCCCCTCGTGCAGCACATACCACCCGAGCACACGCTCCGCGCCTCCGGCTGCGGCTGCGCGAGGCGTGCACGTCGCGACGGTGACGTCGCCGCCGACCGGCGGTACCCCGTAGGGGCCCCGGTCCTCGAAGGTCCAGTGACAGCCCGTGCGCTCGCGCGGCCAGATGCCTCCTTCCGGGTACACGAAGAACTCCAGGCGGCCCCCCGTGGGGACGTGATCCATCGTGAGGCGACGCTGTTCGTAGTCCGCGCCGGGGGTCGCGACCCAGCCCTCGCGGACGTGCACCGAGAAGCCCTTCGAGTCCGTGTACACGCCGTCGGTCACGACGCCCGCCGGCACGATGGGGAGATCCGGCGGCGGCACGTAGTCGGGCTCCGGGCCCAGGATCTGGAGGGGGGCTGCGCAGGCCCACAAGAAGATCATCCGCGACCCTTGTCGAGCGCCGCGAGCGCGGAGCGGTTGGCAGGCCCGCTCCACAGCTCGGAGAAGCCGGCGGCGGCGACCTCGTGCCCGTGCGCCAGCGAGGCTTCCGAGGCCTCGGCCACCAGCCGCTTCGCAGCGCGCACGGACTCGACGGGCCAACGGGTGTAGCGCTCCAACAGTCGTCGGGCCTCGGCCTCCGCCCGAGCGGGCTCCGCGAGTGCGTCGACCAGCCCGATCGCCAAGCTCCGTGGGCCCTCGACGGACACGCTGCCCGCCAACAGCTCCAGCGCGACGCTCCGTCCGACCAAGCGGACCAGCCGGGCGCCGCCACCCCACCCGGGCGAGAGACCCAGACGGGCCTGCACGAAACAGATCCGACCCCCTCCCGACACCCGGTGATCGAAGGCGGTGGCGAGCTCCGCGCCGCCGCCCAGCGTGGCGCCCTCGAGCGCCGCGCACGTCACCTGCGGAAGGTGGAGGATGCGCTGTGTGAGCGCTTGCATGAAGCGGCACATCGCCAGCCCATCCTCGGGGGTGCGCAGCTGCTCGCGCACCATGCGCAGGTCTGCGCCAGCGCAAAAGGCCCGGTCCCCGCGCCCCCTCGCCAACACCGCCACGCCATCCCAGGCCTCGAGCGCGTCGACGGCGTCGGCGAGCTCGGCGAGCATCACCCCCGAGAGCGCGTTCGCCGCCTCGGGATGGTCCAACACCAGCGCAGCGACGGGACCCTCGAGGTCGAGCCTCACCCGCCCGCCCCCGCCCAGCGCTCGGAGCCGCTCCCTCATGGTCGTGCGAGGCCGTAGGGCGAGATCCGTCCGGCCCGGAGGTCGTCCAGTGTGTCGGCCGGCAAGGCCGCCAGCGCATCGGCTCGGGCAGACGCGCCGACGAGGTCGAGCCACGTGTGCACCCGTCCACGGGCGCGTCGCTCGTCCCAGGTGCCTCGACCGTCAACACGGCACCACCGCAGATGGGCAGCGGCGGCCTCCACGACCTCCGCCACGCCACGTCCCTCCAGTGCAGAAGCCGGGAGTACAGGGGCCGCCCAGCGCGCCTGATCGAGCTCGACGGCGAGCTGCAGGTCCCGCACCAACCGGTCCGCGCCGGGGCGATCGGCCTTGTTCACCACGAAGAGGTCGGCGATCTCGAGCAGGCCGGCCTTCATCGTCTGCACGGTGTCGCCGGATTCTGGCGTGAGCACGACGACCGCAGTGTCGGCCACCTCGCACACGGCCAGCTCGGACTGGCCGACACCGACGGTCTCGACCACCACGAGGTCGAACCCCGCCGCATCGAACAGATCGACGACCTGACCTGTGGCCCGCGACAGCCCACCGAGGTGACCGCGAGAGCTCAGCGATCGGATGAAGACGCCGAGGTCACCGGCGTGCCGGTCCATGCGCACGCGGTCGCCCAGGATGGCCCCGCCGGAGAAGGGGGAGCTGGGATCCACCGCGACCACCGCCACGCGCCGGTCGTCCCGTCGCGCAACGGAGACCAGGCGATCGACGATGGTGGACTTTCCGGCCCCCGGTGGACCGGTGATGCCGATGACCTGCGGAGCTCCTGGGGCATCGCTGCGACGAGCCCGCAGCCCCTCCAGCCCCTCGAGCACGCCCTCCACCCTCGCCTCGATCAGGCTGATGGCACGCGCCATCATGCGCCGGTCACCGGCCACTGCAGCCTCGAAGATGGGAACCAGCCTGCCGCTCATCGCGCCTCCGCGCCCACCCGGGTGGCGCCCTTGCGAACCAGGTGACAGGTTATCGCTTGGCCCGCCGGAGGACCCATGCTCTTGACGCTGCTCGCTTGCGGTGTGCCCGACTTCTCCATCGACGGCAAGGTCGACGGACACGCCTTCCCGTCGGTCGGGACCGCGTTCTACGGGGGGCCGTACGTGCTGTTCGCTCCCGAGGAGCTCGAGTGCATGGACGTCGCGTGGGTGGAGCGGAACTACCGCGAGGGCGAGGCGCCCACCGAGCTCGACGTCACCGTGCTGCAGGTGACCTTCCTGTCGAGCGACGTCGAGGACGGCTACTACTCCGTGGAGGGCGAAGCCCCGCTCTCCGCCAAGCTCCTGTCCATCGCGGACGGCGCCTTGACCCAGTACCGCGCCGACGCGGGCACGGTCGAGGTCGAGGCCTTCGAGTGGGAGGACATCCTCTCGGGAACCCTCGACCTCACCTTCGACGAAGGCAGCTTCAAGAGCTCCTGGTACGCCGAGTGGTGCCTCAACCTCGAGGAGTGATGCTCCTCACGTGCTGCTGGGCCTGTTCGGTCCCCGACCCGCCGCCCGCGACGGAGAGCCGAGACGAGGCCACCACCCTGCCCTTCCGGCTCGTCGAGACGGGGGCCGTCCAGACCTGGCGCGCGGGCGACGAGGAAGCGGTTCTCGACACGACCACCCGCCGCCTCACCCGCGGGGACCAGACCTACCGAGCCCGGCTCCAGTGGCCATCCTGGCAGAGCCTGGAGCTCTGTCTCGGCGATCCCCTGGCGCTGCCCCCCGCGGGGGACCCGGCCGGCTTCCGCCTCATGGCCTGGGACCCGGAGCCGACCTGGGTCCTGGACCTGTCCGGCGCCAACCGCTGCAACGCCACGGGCCAGGTGAGCTTCCGTGTCGACGCGGACAGCGTGAACGTGGAGGCTTTGCTGATCGACGGGCTGCCATGGGGCGAGGGCGGCCGCGAGCGTGGCCGCGAGCTCGCGCTCCAGGCCTTCCGTGCGGACGTCCTGACCAGCTGGTCCGCCGCGAGCGAGACGGATCGGTCCAACGCGCTGCTCCTGCTCCAGCACGACCCCGACCCCGAGGCGGAGAGCATCCTCCGCGCCCTCGCGGAGCTCGCGGACCACCGACTGCACGACGTGGAACGTGCCCTCGCCAACCGTCCGGTCCAGGGGCCGGCTAGCGCTCCTCGCTGAGCTGCGCTTCCAGCTTGGCGCCCAGCTCCAGGGTGCGCTGGTGCGCTGCATCGACGGACTCGGTCACCACCGCCCCGAAGCCACCCTGCTTCAGGACCTGCAGGGCCCGGCTCGTGGTCCCCGCCGGCGAGGTCACCTCGTCGATCAGCTGGGCCACGTGCGCGTCCGACTGCCGGATCATCTCCGCGGTCCCGCTGACCGTGGCCAACACGGCCTTCCACGCGAGCTCACGCGGCAGGCCCACGTAGTTGGCGGCGTCCGCAAAGGACTTCACGAACTCGGCGACGATGGCCGGGCCGGTGCCGCTGACCGCGGTCGCCTTGTCCACGTCGCGCTCGTCTTCGACCCGGTAGGCCTCGCCCATGCCGCTGAGGACCAGGTCGATGCGCTCGGCCGCCAGCCCGGTGGCACCGGCCCAGATGGTGATCCCCGCGTGCACCCGGCACGGGAGGTTGGGCATCGCACGCGCCACATGGGGGTGGCCGAGGCCTTCCTGCAGCGACCGGATGGTGGCGCCCGCCACGATCGAGAGCACCTGGGTGTCCGGTGACAAGGATCCGCTCACGTCGGCGATGACCGCCGGGAGGCTCT
>CAZSAT010000115.1:0-21589 GCA_964604675.1 uncultured Enterobacterales bacterium | reverse complement strand
GCCTGTGTCCACGGCGCCGCCGGCCAGGTCGTCGATTGACGCGCCGTGGAGGCGCAGCGGGACCTCGCGCAGCGGGCCTTCCGAGAGCAGGGCCGCGCCCGCGACCTGGTAGACCGCGCCGGCGTTCGCATGGGCTTCGTCGTTGTTGGGGGCACCGATGGCCAGGTCTGCGTAGCCGTCCCCCGTGATGTCCGTCGCGCTGGAGAGCGCGTAGCCGGCGTAGTCGTCGGGGGCCTCGCCGGTCCACACGGCGTCCGCGGCGGCCAGGTCCTCGCTGATCGGCGTCGCTCGCCCCAGGACCACGCTGACGGTGCCCTGGTTCTCGTCCCCGTCGGAGGTCACAGCGGCGTCGTCGAGCCCATCGCCGTCCAGGTCGCCGCCACCGGTGATCCGGCGGCCGGCGTAGTCCCGGAGCGCCACGCCGTGGTACACGGCGTCGGCCTCCGCCAGGCTGCGGGTGCCCCAGGCAGTGCCGCCGAGCACCACGTAGGCGGCGCCGGACCACTCCTCCTGGGACGACTCCCTCACGGCCCCGATGGCCACGTCGTCGAAGCCGTCCCCGTTCAGGTCGCCCAGGCCGGCCACGGACCAGCCCGCGTAGTCGCCTTCCGCTTCACCTTGCAGACGGGCATCGGCAGTGCTCGGACCCCCAGGAGTGGGGGCGCTGGCGCCCAGGATGAGCAGGGCTTCGCCGGCGTCCTCGCCTGCCGCGTCCGAGCCCACAGCGCCGAGGATCCAGTCGTCCAGGCCGTCGCCGTCCACGTCGCCTGCCCCGGCCACCGAGAAGCCGAGGTGGTCGTCTTCGACCTCTCCGAGGTAGCGGATGGCTCGCTGGCCGAGGGCCCCCCGGTGGTCTCGGCCTGGCCCAGGACCAGGTAGGCAGCGCCGGCCTGCTGTCCTTGGTCGGCGTTGTTGGGAGCCCCGATCAGCAGGTCGTCGAGACCGTCGCCGTCGACGTCTCCGACGCTCGCCAGGATCGAGCCCACCTGGTCTCCGCTCTCCCCGTCGAAGCGCACCGCCAGGTCGGCCAGGGACAGGTCGGCGGGCAGGCTGCAGGACTCGGAGCGGGGCTCGCAGTCCTCGTCGCGGTGGTTTCCGCAGATCTCGGCCTGCAGGGGAGAGACCGCGTCGTCGTCGTCGTCACAGTCGGTGCCGCCGCTCTCTTCCGACGCCACCCCATCCTCGTCGAAGTCGACGCCGTCCACGCCGTCGCAGTCCTGGTCGATGCCGTCCCCGACGGTGTCGAGGGCTTCGGGGTGGACCGCCGCGTCGTGGTCGTCGCAGTCCTGGTCGACGGTCCAGCCGTCGCTGTCGGCGTCCAAGAGGCCCGAGTCGTGGGTCGACGCGGAGTCTCCGGGCGGGTTCGCGCTGTCCTCGGCGCTCGGAGTGTCGCTGACAACCGGGCGCTCGGAGACGGACTCGCAGGCGGCCAGCAGGAGCCAGGGCAACAGGAGGGTGGAGGGCACCTCCGAACTGTAGACCCGCGCGGTACGTTGGAGGGCGATGTTCGTCTTCACCCTGCTCGTCGTCTCCGCTTGCGGCGACGCCGCCGTCACCCGGGACACCGGCTCCGACCCAGACACAGAACTGCACTTCGCCGACACGGGCGAGACCCTCGACACCCAGGACACGGGCATGGCGGGTACCGACACCGGCTCCGACACGGACAGCAGACCCACAGACACCGTGGACACGGGAGTGGGCCCATCGGGACTGCTCGGCCTCCTCTCCGACACCGACGCCGACCTGCGCTTCGCGGGCAGCCAGGGGGACGCCGAGGCGGGCTACGACCTGGCCGTCGGGGACCTGGACGGCGACGGGCTCGCCGACCTGGTGGCGGTGGCCCCGGACTTCGCGGCCACCGGCACCGCTGGATCCGCCTGGCTCGTGCCCGGAGGGACCACGGCCTCCTGGGACCTGGACTGGTTCGAAGACTCGCTCACCGGCAGCGAGGAAGACCCACTCGCCGAGGGTTGGACCTACTCGGACCTGGACGGAGACGGGCTGGCCGATCTGTGTGTCGGCGGCGTCGGCGCAGTGGGGGTGCTCTACGGATCCGGGATCACCGGCACGGTCGTCGAGTCGGCGCTCGACGCCCGCATCGAAGGCAGCGGGGAGCACGGCGGCGGGCTGGGCGTTGACCTGCGCTGCGACACGGACTTCAGCGGGGACGGGGTCGACGACGTGCTGATTGGGGCGCCGTACGACAGCCTGGATGGGAGCACGACGGGGGCGGCGCTGGTGTTCTTCGGGGGCCCACGATGACCCCGGAGCTCAGCTCGGCGTCTGCCCGGGCCACGCTGTGCGCCCTCTGGATGGCTTGCGCGACCGGATGCACGTCGGACGATCCCGAGGTCCAGCCCGCCCACGACCTCGACCAGGACGGCTGGACGGTGCAGGACGGCGACTGCGACGACGCGGACCCCGAGGTCCACCCCGGCGCCACCGAGATCTGGTACGACGGCGTCGATCAGGACTGCGACGCCCGCTCGGATCACGACCAGGATCTGGACGGGCACGACAGCCTGGACCAGGGGGAGGGGCTGGACTGCTGGGACGATCCGAACCGGACTCCTGAAGGCTTCGAGACCCTCAACGGCTTCAACCCGGCGCTCCAGGCGGCCCAGGTCCATCCGGGCGCTGATGACCGCTGGTACGACGGCGTCGACGCGGACTGCGCCGGGGACGACGACTTCGACGCGGACCAGGACGGTGCGGGAACCGACGTCTTCCCCGCCGATGGCCTGGACGCCTACGGGTCCGACTGCGACGACGGTGACGTCACGGTGGTCCCGGGCGCCGAGGAGCTCTGTGACGGCCAGGACAACGACTGCGACGGGACCCTGGCGCCCACCGAGCAGGACGGTGACGCTGACGGCTACGCGCCCTGTGCCCAGGACGCCGGCGGGTGGGACGGCTCGGAGGGCCGGGGAGCTGATGACTGCGACGACACCGACGCCTCGGTGCACCCAGGGTCCGAAGAGCTCTGCGACGGCCAGGACAATGACTGCGACGGCGTCGTGTCAGACGACGAGCAGGACCACGACGGTGACGGGTACGTGGCCTGCGGGGAAGGCCCGGACCAGTGGCGAGGCGAGCCGGGGCTCTCTTCGGGGGACTGCGACGACTACGACGACACCGTGGCACCTGGGTACAGCGAGGTCTGCGACGGCCAGGACAACGACTGCGACGGCCTGCTGCCCGCCGAGGAGTCCGACGACGACGGCGACGGCTACGTGGAGTGCGTCGAGGACGAAGGGGGCTGGGACCACTCACCCACACCGGACTTTGGCGACTGCGTGGACACCGACGCCACCATCCACCCGGGCGCCGCGCGCTTCTGCGGTCGGTACACCCTGGCCGACGCGGACTGGAGACTGATCGGGGAGAGACAAGGCCACCAGGCCGGGTACGCGGTGTCCCCGGCGGGTGATGTCGACAACGACGGTGTCGATGACTTCCTGATCGGCGCTCCCGGGTACGAAGGTCCAGGAATCGGCAGCGGCGCGGCCTATCTGGTCTACGGGCCGCCAGGGGCGCACGGCTCGGTCGACGACATCGGCATCAAGCTCGCCGGAGAGCAGGCCTTGGACAGCGCGGGCATCCACACGGCCGCGGCGGGCGACGTGGACAACGACGGCTACGATGACATCCTGGTGGGGGCCTACGGTGACGACGGCGGGGGCTCGCAGGCCGGTGCGGCCTACGTGGTGCGTGGCCCGGTCAGCAACTCCGCCACCCTGGGGCGTGCTGCGACGAAGCTGTTCGGAGAAGCGACCACCGACAACGCAGGCTGGCGCGTGTTCGGCGCTGGCGACATCGACGGCGATGGCTTCGGGGATGTGCTCGTCTCGGCGCCCCAACACGACGAGGACTCCGGGGCGGTCTACCTGGTGCTTGCGCCGCCGGAGGGCGAGCACTCTCTCGCCGATGCGGACGCCAAGCTGACCGGCGAGCAGCCCGGCGATGAGGCCGGTCGCAGCGTGGCCGGTGGCGGTGATGCCAACGGGGACGGCGTCCCGGACCTCATCGTTGGCGCCTGGAAGGAAAGCACCGCTGGCTACAAGGCTGGGGCCGCCTACGTCGTCTACGGACCGATCGGTGGGACCTCCTCGCTGACGACCGCCGATGCGCGTATGCGGGGAGAGGCCGAAGGCGACGTCGCCGGAGTCTCGGTCTCCTTCGCCGGGGACCTGGACAACGACGGCATCGACGACGTGCTCGTGGGCGCCCACTTCAACAGCGATGAGGAGCGAGATGCCGGCGCCGCCTACGTCCTCTACGGGCCCGTGCTCGGCGAGCTCAGCCTGAGCGAGGCCGACGCCAGGCTCGCGGGCGAGGCCGAGGACGACCATGCGGGCGTCTCGGTGTCCGGCGCCGGCGACGTCAACGGGGACGGCTACGCGGACATCCTCGTCGGGGCATATGGTTTCGACGGCGGAGGGGGAGCCGCCTACCTCGTCTTCGGGCCGGTCACCGGCCGGATCTCCCTCTCCGAGCGCAACGCCCGCTACGACGGCGAAGAGAGCCGGGACTCGGCCGGCTACCCGGTGTCGAGCGCTGGTGACATCGACGACGACGGCTTCCCCGACTTCCTCGTGGGGGCCTATGGTCACGACGACCCCGGCGACGGCGCCGGGGCCGCCTACCTCATCCTGGGCGGCACGGGTCTGTAGCCTGCGCCGGGCCATGTATGCTCAGGGCCGCACCCCGCTGGCCAGGGTCCCCGGCGAGGCCTGGAGACTGAAATGCGTCTGCTCCCCGCATGCCTGGTGGTGGCGATGGTCCCGGTCCGGGCCGCCGCGGCCACCCTCCCCGACACGTGCGTGCCCCTGGACAGCGCCGCGGACGCCGAGCCGTACAGGGCTCAGGTCCTGGTCACCGCCATCCTGGACATCCCCGAGACGGGCATCGACACCCTGCACGAGCTGTCCGACGAGACCTGCCCGGCCTACTGGAGCGACTACCCGTCCGCGGACGGCAACGGGCAGGCGAGCTGGACCGGGGACTGCGCCACTGCTGCCGGAACCTGGTTCGGGGGGATCGCAGAGCTGGTGGAGAGCAGCTGGTCCGACGCCGTCGATGGCTCGGAGCGTACGGACTCCTGGACCTTCACTGCCTTCGGGCTCCAGCCGGCCTCGGTCCAGGCCACGACCTGGGATGCGCTCGAGCTGGACGGCAGCTTCACCGACTACTACCGGGACTACAGCTACTCCTCGGTCCATCGGGCGGGGAGCTTCTCCGGCTCGCTGGCCATCGAAGGCACCGTCGGAGGGCAGGCTGACATCACCTGGGACGGCGAGGTCGACGCGGACACGTGGGAGGGCGAGGACTCCCGCGACCAGATCTACGTCCTCTCGGGCACCGCCGGTGGCTGCGACTGGTCGGCGCGGGCCGACTGGGACGACGACGACCTCGAGGGCTCGGAGCGCTATCGGGAGACCGTCACCCTGGACGGGCGCGAGGTGGTGTCCTGGTGGCAGGTCGATCGCTACGGGCGCTGCCCCGGGACCCGGGGCGCGACGGAGCTCGACAGCGTCTGGATCGGGCCTCCGGCCTGGGATCGCGGCGGCGGGGCCTTCGACGCGGGCGAGTGGGTCGACGGCGACGGGGACGGGTGGCGGGTGGAGGACGACTGCGACGACGGCGATCCGCAGGTCTTCCCCTGCGCCGAGGAGATCATGGCCGATGGCATCGACCAAGACTGCGACGGCGTCGACGCCGACGACGCGGACGGCGACGGCTGGGGGGCGCTCGAGGACTGTGACGACGAGGACTACAGCGTGCATCCCGATGCCCCGGAGATCTGGTACGACGGCGTCGACCAGAACTGCGACGGCAACGACGGCGACCGGGACGGCGATGGCAGCGACGCGGCCCAGGTCGGCGGCGACGACTGCGACGACCAGGACGGGAGCCGGCACCCGGGGGCCCAGGAGGTGCCTCACGACGGCATCGACCAGGACTGCGACGGACAGGACCTGCACGACGGCGACGGCGACGGCCACGAGGGCACCCTGGCCGGCGGGCAGGACTGCGACGACGCCGACCCGGACGTCTACCCGGGCCACGAGGACCCGCTCCGGGACTGCGACCCGAACACGGCCGTGGCCGGGGAGCCGGGGAGCCCCGAGGGCTGTGGCACCCGGACGGCCCTGGTCTTCTGGCTGCCCGGGCTCGCCCTGTCGGCCTGGCGGCGCAGGCGATGGTGAGGCCGGCGCCGCCTGGTGTATTGCTCGCTCTCGGTGTGCTGGTCGCCTGCGGAGGCTCCGCCTCCCCCGACTCGGATCTCGACGGGGATGGCTACGCCCTGCCCGACGACTGCGACGACGGCGATCCGGACGTGAACCCCGGCGCCACCGAAGTCTGGTACGACGGCGTGGACCAGGACTGCAGCGGCACCTCGGACCACGACGCCGACGGCGACGGTCACGCCGCCACGGAGTCCGGTGGCGGGGACTGCGACGACTCGGACGACGGGGTGCACCCGCTGGCCGAAGAGAGCTGCGGCAACGGTCGCGACGACGACTGCGACACCGAGGTCGACGAGAACTGCGGGGGCAACGACACCGGTGGCGCGTGGGCCGGCCTGGTGCTCTCCGACGCGGACGCGACCTTCCTCGGTGAGGCCGAGGACGACTACCTGGGCGTGTCGGTCGGCCGTGCCGACACGGACGGCGACGGCCGAGCAGAGCTCCTCATGGGAGCGTTCTATGCAGATCCAGGAGGAGACCACGCTGGCGCGTCCTACCTGTGGATGGACCTGCTGGCCCCCGGGCCCGCCTCCTACACCGTGGGGGCCAGCCACGCGCGCCTGCTGGGCGTCGAGGGGGACGTGTCTGGCACCGACGTCGCGGGCGCCGGCGACCTGGACGGCGACGGGCTGGAGGACGTCGTCGTCGGGGCCATGGGCCTCGGGGGCACGATCTACGTCGTCCATGCGCCGCTGGTCGGGGACGTGGACCTCGACGGGCAGGCCGCGCGCTTTCACCCCGGCGTCGACGAGGACCTGGGCCGGACCGTGGCTGGGGGGGCCGACCTGGACGGGGATGGGCTGCCAGACGTCGTGGCCGGCGCTCCGGATGCCCGGGATCAGGCCGGGGCCGTCTACGTCATCGCGGGTCCGGCCTCCACCTCCAGCCCCCTGGCGGACTCCGCCGCAGTCCTGTTCGGACCGAGGGGCTCGGGGTGGCGCGTTGGCTACGACGTGGACGTCGGCGGAGACGCCGACGGAGACGGCCTGGCGGACCTGGTGGTCGGCGCCGAAGACGGCGGCACCAACGGACACGGGGCGGCCATCTGGGTTCCGGGTCCGGTCGTCGGCGACGTGCGGATCGGCGAGGTGGGGATCGTCCTCTCCGGGGGAGAGGCGGCCGACCGGGCGGGGGACGCCGTGGCCTGGGTGGGCGACGTCGACCAGGACGGTCTCGACGACTTCGTGGTCGGCGACCCCAACTACAGCGACGTCTACGGCAAGCGTGGCACGGCCTGGCTCGTCACGGGCTCGAGCCTCTCGGAGGGCGAGCTGTCCGGTGCGACCGCGCGCTTCGTCAGCCCGGAGACCGGGGGCAACCTCGGGACCTGCGCCGACGGCGGCGGGGACATCGACGGCGACGGTCGCCTGGAGATCCTGCTGTGCGACGACGACGACAGCGCGATCGCCGACAAGGGCGGGGTGGTCTACGTGCTCACGGGCCCCTTCACCGGGGCCATCGAGCTCTCCACGGCCGCCGGCCGGATCTCGGGCGAGGGACGCTACGACCGCGCCGGGTCATCGGTGATCGGGGGCCTGGACCTGGACGGGGACGGACTGAGCGACCCGGTCCTGGGGACCATCGGAGTGGCTCGCACGGGCAGCTATGCCGGCGCGGTGTCGGTGTTCCTGGGGGATGCCGGGCTGTAGAGGTCCGGTGAGGCGGGGCGAGCGTCTCTCGCTGACCCGACCCGCTCCGAGACGCCTGGGGTGGGAGTCGACAGCTCAGTAGTGGTCCTCGTCCGCCTCCCCCAGCACCAGGTAGGCTGCGCCGGTCAGCTCGCCAGCGCTGCCGTCTCCGAAGGCCCCCACGAGGAGATCGTCGAAGCCGTCGTCGTCCACGTCTCCGGCGCCGGAGACCGAGGTCCCCGCGAAGCCGTCCTCCGACTCGCCCAGCAGCTTGAGGTCCGCGGAGGCGAGCGAGGACACGCCGCTGACCGGGCCGAAGGCCAGGTAGGCCGCCCCGGCGTTGGGGCCGTTGGTGGCGTCGCCCGAGCTGCCGATCAAGGCGTCGCCGAAGCCGTCCGCGTCCACGTCGCCTGCCGCCGAGACCGAGCGGCCGGCGTAGTCGCTGCCCGCCTCGCCCAGCCACGTCGCCTCGGCGGTGTCCAGGGATCGCTGTCCGCTGACCGGGCCCAGGAGGAGGTACGCGGCGCCAGCGTCGTAGCCAGCCGTCGCCTCGTTGTAGGCACCCACCACCAGGTCGCCGTGGCCATCGCCGTCGACGTCGCCGGCCGAGGACACCGAGAAGCCCGCAGCGTCGTTGGGGTTCGCTCCGCCGAGCCGCGCGTCGGCGGCCCCCAGGGGGACGCTGCCGCTCACCGGCGCGTAGAGCACGTAGGCCGCCCCGGCGTCTGCTCCCGGTCCGTCCGCCCGATAGGCACCGACGAGGAGATCATCCAGTCCGTCCCCGTCGACATCGCCGGCCGACGCCACCGAGTACCCCGCCTGGTCATCAAGCCCCTCGCTGTCGAGCTTGGCAGCAGCATCCGCCAGTGAGACGTCACCACTGACCGGCCCGAGGACGAGGTAGGCAGCGCCTCCCCCCGTGCGGCCTATGCCTTCCCGGTAGGCGCCGATGAGCACGTCGGCGTAGCCGTCGGCGTTCAGGTCGCCCACGCCGGCCACCGAGATGCCGGCGTTGTCGCTGTCCGCCTCCCCGGTGAGCCGCGCCGTCGCGTCGACCAGCGAGATCTGCCCGGTGGCTGGGCCGAGCACCAGGTAGACGGCGCCGGCTTCGTGGGCGGCGCTGCTCTCGTACGGCGCCCCGATGACCAGGTCCAGGAGCCGGGCCCTTCGCCTATACGGGGGGGCGCCACTGGAGGGCGTGGGGCATGCACAGCCGTCGTCGGGGGACATCGACGGGGACGGCGACCAGGACCTGGTCGCGGGGTACGGATGGTGGGATGGCCATCGGGGTCGGATCCATCTGCTGTTGGCCGATGAAGTCCCTTGGGGAGAGAGTGACTTCTGGTATGTGGTCCGTGGGTCCGGGGCAGGGTCAGTGTGAGCAACGGGCCCGTGTCCGTCGTCTCCCAGATGCTGGCCGTGTCCAGACGGGCAGTGTCAGCGGGTTTGAGGACCTTCTTGTCATGGATCGTCGGCCCGCTGACCACCTCCTCGATGGTCTCCTGCCCGGCGCAGACTTGTCCATCGCTCTCGAAGCGCTCCTGCGCGTCCTCCAGGGTCGGGCACCCCGTCTCGGGCAGCGGGATGCAGTGGGAGCAAGGGCAGCGCCCTACATCGCAGAACGAATGGGGACGCCGACCTTCTCCCTGTACTCCTCGAATCCGGTCACCTGCATCTCGACCTCGGCGGGAAGTCCACCGCAGCTCTTGGCCCGGAGGTCGAGCTGGACGTTGCCCGAGGCGAAGAGCTGCACGGTGAAGCAGTCACCGAGCCGCAGCAGGCAGGCCCACGCGTCGGTGTCCTCCCGGAAGCGCTGGACGCACGCGTCGATGGCCTGGCGGCCTACGAGTTGTTCGACCACCTCCAGTGGTGGGTGTGTCACCCACCGGCCTGCATAAACCCAGTTGCTGTCGGGGCCGCGGAGGTCCCAGTCCACCGTGGCCTCGCAGGCTGTGTCATGGGCCTTGCGGGGGCCGTGTAGATCCCTGGTCTCCCATGTGCTCGGGTCGGCGAGTGCCTGCGCCTTCTCCGCTCGGTACTGCCTAACCAGGTCGGGGTCGCTGAGACTGCGCGCTGCAGGACGGTCGCATGCGGAGAGGCAAGCAAGAACCAGGAGAACGGCGTGCACCTCGTCAGCATACAGCCCGCGAAGGCCCTCCTTGACGCCATGCCAAGGCTCAGGGTACGCCAGTGCTGCTGCTCTGCCGAGAGTACTCATGCGCGTCCTGCTGCTCCTGCTGCCTCTCCTCCCCATGCTGGCCTGTACGGGCAGCGGCCCGAGCGACGACACCTCGACCGTGACCGACTCGGTTGCGGACAGCGACACCGACACCGATACGGACAGCGACGCAGACTCGGACGGCGATGCGGACACGGACACGGACGCGGACACGGACGCCGATGCGGATGCTGACGGCGACGCAGATGCCGACAGTGACTCCGATGCAGACACCGACACCGACACCGACACCGACACAGGCACCGCGGATGTCGACCCTCGTTGCGACCCGGCACCTGGGCCCCAAGCATGCTGCGACTACCTCGACGCGTACAACGGCTGCGTCACGGACTTCGGCAGCGGCAACACCATCGACCCGGCAGACGTGGGATGTGATCGCGTCGCCGAGGAGAACGCCAGCTATTAACTGTGTCTCGCTGCGGCCTACGACAGCGGCGACTGCACCACGCCGGACGGGTGGGCCGCGACGGTGACAGCCGCAGCGGAGTGTGCGACTCGCTGAGGCTTCGCCGCCTACAGCACGGAGTGGCAGTACCTGGGATGGATGCAGCCGCACCCCTCCTCGACGCAGTACCTGAACCAGCCGTTTGAGCACACTTGTGTGGGGAGCGAGGACGGGTTCAACGTGGCCGAGTCCGGCTCCGTGGCCCACCGGCTCTTGGCGTCTGGTTCGCACTCGTAGAAGTGCTCCTCGACAGGGCAGCAGTCGTCGTAGTCCTCGACGATCGCCGCGCAGGTGGTGAGCAGGAGCAACAGCACGGGTGCAGGGTACCGGGGCTGTGCAGGTGACCCGAGGCCAATCTCCGCGACCGCGACCGTCTGCCTGGCAAGGCGCGGGTCACCGCCGGCAGCGTTGACGCCGCAGGCAAGCTGCGGCACAGTCGGATTGTGCCCTTCTCGTGCGGGGTATCCACCTCCCGGCTTCCGATGAGACGAAGCGCCTGCTGGTCACTCCTGTTGCTCTCGGCATGCAGCCACCAGGGTGGTGGCTGCCAGCCCTGCGACGACAATGGGACGTTCATCTGTCTGCAAGGCACCATCGAGCTCGATCAGGCCAGCACGACGCTGCACGGCTCGATGGAGCACGACCTGTTCGGCTACGCCATGGACGCGGGGGGCGACGCGTTCAGGGACGGACGGCTCGACATCGCGGTGGGTGCCCCTCTGTCCAGCATCGAGGCGTGGGAGGGCGCCGTCTTCGTCTTCCACGGCCCGGTAGGAACAGGCACCGTCCAGGCAAGAGACGCTGACGCCGAGATCTGGGGCGCTGGGAGGGAGGACATGCTCGGGAGCGCGGTCGCCTGGGTAGGGGATGTCACCGGCGACAGGCGGACGGACCTCCTGGTCGGGGCGGCCTGTGCGGGCGGGCACGAGGAGACGGAGACGGTGTGCTGGGACACGGGGGGATGCGAAGAGGAGACCACCTGGGCCTGCGGACCTGGCAAGGCATACCTGTTCCCCGGCCCGATCGCGGGCGAGGTCGCGCTGTCCGAAGCCATCCTCACCGTGACAGGCGATGCGGACTCCGCGGGCCTCGGGGCAGACCTGGGCAGCATCGGGGATCAGGACGGGGACGGGGTCCGCGAACTGCTGATGGTGGCGTCCGGCGACTGGCGGTTCGAGGGAGACTGGGCTCGGGTCGGCGTGTTCTCCGGGAGTCTGCGCGGCGAGCGAGCCCTGGACGAGGCCCTGGCCATGGTCACGGAGCTCGGGGCGAGCAGGATCGAGGAGCCGACCGTGGCGAGGAGCGTCTCGGACGTGAACGGTGACGGCGTCGAGGACCTGGCCATCGGCAGCCGAGACGAGAGCCGGCTCGTCGTCTTCGAGGGGCCGCTCTCGGGCACTCTGGGGCAGGACGCCGCGACCTTCGGCGTGGGCGTGTCCGAGGGGGGCCGAGACGGCGGAGCGCTGGGGGCCTCACTCGCCGCGGGGGACGTGAACGGTGATGGACACGTGGATCTCCTGGCCGGCGCCCCCAGGGCTGGGCCCTGGGTGGAAGGGGGCACCGGGGACTGCTGGTGGGAGAATGGCGGGGCCTACCTGTACCTGGGTCCCCTGCAGGGCCAGCGGACTCGGGCTGAGGCCGATGCCGTGCTCCAGGGCAGCTGCGAGGCCAGGAGCTTCCTCACAGGTGGAGCCGTGGCGACCGGTGACGACCTGGACAAGGACGGTCGCGACGACTTGCTGGTGGGCGACGCGAGCGCGGACGCGAGCGCAGACGGGCCCGACACCATCGGCAAGGTCTACCTGTTCTACGGACCGGTGTCGGGGGGCATCCCGGTGCACGAGGCCGACCTGATCATGACGGGCACCCACGCCTATGACGCCGCGGGCACGTCGTTGCTGATGCCGGGGGATCTGGACGGGGATGGGTTTGGGGACCTGCTCGTGGGCGCCGAGCAGGACAACCAGAGCCCCGTCTTGGAGGGCCGGGTCTATCTCGTGCTGGGTGGGCCTCAGTGACCTCGCTCCGCGGCGGCGACCGCGTCCCCACAGTCACGCGGGGGCCGGGCTCATGGGATGGCAGCAAACGCGCCGGAGTGCTCATGCCAGCGATCCTGGACATCGACCGGCAGCACGACCGTGAACTGGGCCCCACCGAGAGGACCGTGGCTCCGCACCTCGATCCGGCCTCCATGCTCCTGCACGATGCGCTCGACCGCGGCCAGCCCGAGGCCGCTGCCGTGGGGCTTGCCATGGGTGACGAAGGCGTCGAAGAGCCGGTCTGACACCTCCGCCGCGATGCCCGGACCGGAGTCGGATACCACGAGGGAGACCCAGCCATCGCACTGCTCGAGGTCCACCACCACGCGTCGTGATCGATCCTGGTGCGGGCCCTCCTCGAACACTTCCAAGGCGTTGGTGAGCAGGTTGAGCAACACCCGCTGGAGCTGCACCCGGTCTACCCGGGCCTCCAGGTGGGGGTCGAGTCGGGCGACCAGCTCGACCTCGGCCAGGTCCGCCCGGAGCGTGAGGATGTCGAGGGTCTCCTGGACGATCGGCGCCAGCGCGTGGTTGGACAGCCTCGTCGCCCGCGGTCCCCGGGCGTGCTCCACGACCCCGTGGAGGGCCTGGATCGCCCGGCTCGCGCCGGCGAGCATCTGCCCCACGTCCTCGTGCAGCCCCGGGTTCTCCTCCCGGCTCACCGACTCTCGGGCCAGCTCTCCGTAGAGGACCGTGGCGCTGAGCATGTTGCGCAGATCGTGGGCGAGCTCTCCCACGCGGCGGCCGATGGTGGCCAGGCGGGCGTCGCGCTCCTGCACGGCCTCGGTGGCCAGGCGGGCCTCGCGCTCGGTCGCCTCCTGCTTCCGGGCCGCGACCAGAGCCACTTCCAGGCCGTGGCGCAGCCGCCACTCGGTGACCCGGGCCCGCTGCTGGATCCCCGTCATGCCCACCGTGACGATCGCCGCGAACCCGAGCGTCGCCAGCGGCATGGTGGCGTGCAGTGTCCAGCCCTCTACGCCCAGGCAGAGCCAGAGCCAACCGCCCACGCTGATGAGGGCGTAGGCCGCGGCCTCCCAGGGACGCCAGGGCAGCAGCGCGGCGGCGGCGAAGAGGAAGATCATCACCCCCCCGTAGAATGGGCTGGTGAAGCCTCCGTCGCTGGCCGCCACCCAGGCCAGGCCGACGCTACCCACCGAGGCCGTCAGGAACACCCACATCGTCAGCCACCACCGCGTCTTGGCCCGCGCGACCACGATCAGGCCGACGAGAGCCAGGGAGGCGACGCAGACGCGGATCGTGAGCAGCTCGGTGACGTGCTGGGGCGTCAGCAGCCTGTCCACCACGTGGAAGGCCGGGAAGACGACGGCGAGGAGCACCAGGCCGAGTCGCGACCGCTTGCGGAGGTGCTCCAGGGCGACCTGCTGGAGCTCGGCCTCCTCCGGCAGGACGGGCAGGTCGGTGCGCCGGGTCGCTTCCTGCACTTGCACCTCTGGGGGTCCTTCCTTGGACGCCCCTGGCGCACATCTATGGCACACGCAAGGCCGGGTCGGCGAGTGCACCCGCCACGACGCACATGACCGTCGAGGCGCCCGGCGCGGCGTTCCGGGGGTTCACCCGGCCCTTCCACGATCGGGCCGGCTCCACCTGCGCTCCCATGGGCATCTCTGGGGCCAGACGGTGTCCCAGCGAGACGAAGACCGGTCTTGGCCTTGATCAACCCCCAGCCCCATCCTCGTCGCAGCCGCTCGACACCTCGTAGGCCACGTCCACGGTGTCGCCGCCGCTGAGCACCCCGTCGTCCACCGCCACGACGTTCGAGTCGGCGTCCCAGCTCCAGGCCGTGATCGGGCTCGCGTTGACCTCGACCCCGAGGCTGGACTCGATGGGCATGCTGCCCAAGGCAAACCGCCGGGTCGGGCTGACCGAGACCTCAGCCAGCGCCGTGACGTGCGAGGACCAGTCGGGTGCGCAGATGGACAGGAACACGCCGTGCGTCTCCTCGGCGGCCTCGAAGTAGCCCTCGCCTGGGTCAGCACCGGTGCAGCCGTCGGGCAGATCGCCCGCGATGGCTGACACCACGACCCCGGTGTCGGAGCCGCGCTTCGAACGGAGGTGGTCGACGGAGTCGCTCCACGGTTGGGGGCCCTGGGCGCGCTCGTCGGAGGCGACCACCGCGTGGAGCAGGCTGCCGTCCCGCAGGAAGCCCTGTTGGCTCGCGGGTGGGCGGGGGGCTGGAGAGGGACCGAGGCCATTCCAGACCTCTGGCAATCGCAAGGGCCTACCCGACCTCTCTCTGGGTCCAAGTCCGGACCCAGATCCCACGCGTTGTCGATCGGAACTCGCACGAGGTCGGTCGTGCCGTCGTGCTCCAGGACGGAGCAGGTCAGATCCCAGTCCGCGTCACAGTCGTAGGCCGATGGCCTGTGAGCTCCCCAGAGACGTGGGTCAGCGGGTTCCGGGCCACCGAGTAGTCGAGGTTGTCGGAGCCGAGCCTCCTCACCGGGATGGTCTCCGCGCTGCCGACCACCGACCACCGACCACCGACCAGCCTGTCGTGCGTTCAACGAAGCCCGAGCTTCCGCGTGCTCCGAACCAGGAGGTCGCGAATCCCACGCGCTCGCCGGCCACGGCCGTCGAGCCGCTCTCCTGCACCATCAGTGTGTAAGCCAGCTGTCGCCCTCGGACGTGCTCACGTTGCCCGTGGGCAGCGCGGCCTCGATGTCGGAGAGGCCAGCATCGGAGGACGCATCCCAAGGAGTCGTGGTGTACGGATCGGGGTCGACCCCACCTGTACACGCGTCCGCGGGTGCGCAGGGACCAGGGGCCGTGGGACCTCGACCCGGTCGAGGGAGGCGTCGCCTGGTCACAGGCCCCATCCCCGAGCCCAAGCCCGCTGTGGCACCCGAAGCACCAGCCGAGCTGCGAAGCCGACCGTGAGTGCCAGCTGCACGTCGTACCGAACCACGAAGCCCAGCCCGACCAGCACCGGGCCCGCGGACTCTCCGGGATACCAGCCCAGCTCCAGCGATGTGGTGACCAGGCTGCCCGCGGTCGTCGTCGGATCGCAGAGGACACAGTCGTAGGTGGCCCGGCCACGGGCCATGCCTGCTCCGAACTGTCCGTAGCCCCAGGCAGCCTCCAGCCTCGCCAGCGCCTCCAGCCCGGTCAGGTGGTGCTGGGACGACGCCAGGAGGCCCAGTCCGACCCGACCGGTGGTCAGTAGCCGGGCGCCCAGAGCGAGCTGACGCCCGAACAGGGCTGAGATCTCGACGCCGGCGCCCGCCGCGATCATCGGCCAGCCGGCCTGCAGGCCGAGCTGCGGCGTGATCCCCAGCTGCACTGTGGGGCTCCAGAGCGGAGCCACGGGCGCGGATCTCGGAGCCGATGAGGGCGGTGAGCGAGGGGAGGCCACCGGGGGTGGGGTCACGACGGGCACGGCTGGCGACCAGTCGGGCAGGGAGCCACAGGAGCCAAGCCAGGACAGGGTCCAGCCGTCGCCTCCGGCCGGGGTCACGAGCATCAGGCAGCTTGCGCTGGTTCGGGACAGGGCGATCGCCGCTTCGCTCTGGAGATCCCCCACCGGCGACAGCGGCCTCACCCGCCACGCTGGTCCCAGGGCCCGCGCCACTGTGCGAGCCCGCTCGCTGCCCAGGGCACCGACGGTGAGCTCCTCCCCCAGCTCAGCCCGGGCGTGCGCTGCGACTTCGCGCAGCTGGGCCTCTCCCACCTCCACGGTCTCAGCACCGAGAGCAGGCGACGCTCCACTCATCAGGAGCAGGGAGGGCATGGCCCACGACCGTCTCAAGGCAATGCCCCGCCCCCGACGACGTACACCACCCCGGCATCGTGGCCCTCCTGGTCATTGGAAGGCTGCCCGACGACAATCTCGTCGAAGCCGTCCCTGTCGAGGTCCCCCCCGAACGCGGGCACGGCATCGTCCAGGCGTCGGTCCGCGTCAGCGTGCAGGCGCCAGGTGGCGTCGGCGAGGGACAGGTCTCCCGAAGTCATGGGGCCGAGGACGACGAACACCGTCCCCGGCGTGCGAAGGACCTGGTCCTGGTCGGGGCCCCCCCAGACTTCGGCCACGGGGGAGGCGAGCAGCAAGTCACCCACGCCATCGGCGTCGATGTCTCCCCCCGCCGCGACCACCAGCCCGGCATTGGCGTACAGTCCCTCGCCCAAGATGCGCACGTCCGCGTCGTCGAGGGTCAGCTCGCCGGTCAGCGGGCCCAGGAAGACCCACGCTGCGTCGTCGCCGCCGATCCCGAGGTCCAGTGCAGCACCGACGACGAGATCCGCCACGTCGTCGCCGTCGACATCGGCGGCCGCGGCGGAGGTCAGGGGCGCCTCGGTCCGACCGTGGACCGTGCAGGCAGCCAGGGCCAGGTCCGCTGTGCTCTCGAGAGCGTCCGTGATGACGTCGACGCGCCCTCCGGTCGACTCCCAGTCGCCGACCACCAGGTCCTTGCGCCCGTCGTCGTCCAGGTCCCCGTGGCCCAGCGCCGCTCCGACCTGTCGGTGGTCGCTGGTCCCGTCCAGCTGGGTGTCCGCGTCGGCCAGGGACACGTTGCCGCTCACGGCCGCCGCCCACACGTAGACGGCGCCGGCGGCACCGCGCTCCGAGGCCCCGATGACCACGTCGTCCAGGCCATCCCCGTCCAGATCGGCGCCCGAGACGGCGCTGCCGGCCCGGTCTCCGTCGGTCTGGCCCACGAACAGGGCCCCCTCGCAGAAGGGGCTGCAGTCCACGAGGTCCGGACCCAGCATCAGCATCGCGCCGCCAGGTGTGGCGCTCCCATCGGTGAGGGAGGGTCCCCCATAGAGCAGGTCGTCGAAGCCGTCGTCGTCGGCGTCGAAGCCGCCGGCCACCGACCAGCCCGCCTCTACCTCGACCTCGTCGAAGGTGAGGTGAGCCCACGCGGACGCCAGACCGATGGTGCCGGAGACGGGGCCCCCCACCACGTAGGCGCCGTCCGCCACCGTCTCCGAGCCCGGACCCCCGATGATCAGGTCGCCGAAGCCGTCGTCGTCGACGTCTCCGGCCGAGGACAGGCTCGTGCCCACGGCCTCGGCAGGCCCTTGCCCGAGCAGGATGGCGTCGGCGTCGGCCAGGTCGACGGCCACGAAGTCGCAGTCCTCTGGGGTCAGCGGCTCACAGTCATTGTCGACGCCGTCGCGGCAGAGCTCCAGGGCGTCCAGGTGGACAGCAGCGTCCTGGTCGTCGCAGTCCGTGGCGTCGGACGAGTATCCGGCCGGCTCGTCGCAGGCCTCGAGGGTCGAGGCCGTGCCGCCGTAGCCATCGCCGTCCTCGTCGCCATACCAGGTGGGCGGATTGGTCGGATCCTCGTCCACCCGGCCGTCGCAGTCATCGTCGTGGTCGTCGCAGTGCTCGGGGGCTCCGGGGTAGCTGGATCCGCGCAGGTCGTCGCAGTCGTCGTCGTTGGTGACGTAGCCGAACGGCTGCTGGCAAGCGTAGGTCTGCTCGCCCGCGGCGCCGTACCCGTCGTCGTCGCTGTCCAGGTAGTAGCGTTCCTGGTCGGCGGCGTTCTCGTCCACGTCCCAGTCGCAGTCGTCGTCCCGCCCGTTGCACCACTCGGTGGCACCGGGAAACACCGACGCGTTGTCGTCGTCGCAGTCGTCGGCGTCTTCCCAGCCGTCCTGGTCGTCGTCTTCGGGCTCTTCTTCCCAGTCGGGTCCGTCCCAGCAACCCAGGCTCAGGGTGAGCATCACCCCTGCCCAGGCGCGCACAAGGGCACCTTGGCTCCGCATGGCCGTCTCCTCCACCCCGAGCCCTGACCGGTGGCACGACTGGAAGGTACCTCGGAGAAGCCGGGTGTTGAGGCACCTTCTGAGGCGCCTCGTGGGAGGTGATCACCGTCTGTGCCGGGACCCTGCACTCTTCGAGGGATCCGCCAAGGCCGAGCTGGGGAATCGGAGTTTCGTGGGGGCCTCTTCCGCCGACGACCCGGCGTGAGGTAGACCGAATCTCGCTCCCCGGGACGGCCGATAGAGATGGTCCTTGCAACGATGACAGTCGCGACCTTGGCGCTGCTCGGCCCGGCGGGGTGTGGCCCGAACGTCGAGTCCGACACGCTCGAAGAAGGCTCGGACCCGCCCGACGCAACGCCCCTGACGCTGGAGGAACAGGTCTGGGCGCTGGGCGCCGCCGATCTCACGGGCGCGGCCGACGCGGCGGGTGCGCTCTACTTCGCGACGCCGTCGCAGATCTACTCCTGGGCGCGCTGGGCCTTCAACGAGATGACCTACCTGCGGGAGAACACGGCCTGTCCGGTCGTCACGCCTCAGTCGACGGACGAGGAGACCGGGACCCCGGAGGGCACGCTGACCCAGGACTGGACGATCACGGGCGGCGGGTGCGTCGACGACTTCGGCCGGTCCTGGGAGGGCTCGGCCCGGCTGCGAGCGTGGGTCCTCGACGATGGGTCCGAGCGGGTCCAGGCGGACTATGCGGTGCTGGAGCTCCGCGACACGCGCACGGCCTGCACCGGGGGCGACCTCCTCGTGTTGGAGGGCGACGGCGCCCTGGTCTTCACCACCGAGCCAGACGGTGGCGCGGACTGGGGCTGGGAGGGCTGGGTCGAATTCACCAACCAGGGCAGCGACTGCACCGATCCGGTCTATGAGGTCGTGAGCGTGTACGCGGGCGAAGAGAGCTCCGATCGCAAAGCTGGTGCAGGGGTCTTCGGCGTCGACTGGGTGGGCACGGCCAGCTCGGAGACCGAAGCCTTGAGGGCGGCGGGCTGCGATGAGCCGGGCTCGGGCACGGCGGTCCTGACGGTGCCCGACCACGAGGCGGTCGTGACCTTCGACGGCGAGACGGACTGCAGCGATCCACCGGTCGCCCCCTGGTCCCTGGACGGGACGTACGTCGGCGACATCGAGCTCTGGGGGACCTACTTCTGAGCGCCCCGATCAGCGTACGAACTCGGTGAGCACCCCGTAGTGGTCGCTGAGAGCACCGTCAGACCGGCGTGGTAGGTGAGCAGGGTGATCGGGTCGGCACAGGCGCCCACGAGGAGGAGCGCGGCCGTTTCCTCTCCGTCCAGGCCTTTCCGCTCATCCCAGTGCTGGTGGCCGTCCTGGACCTCGGGCACGGCCGCTTCCCAATGTCCCACGGCCACGACGCCTGATCGAGAGCAGTCCCAAGACCCACATGACCACGCTCCAGGAAGGCCTGAGCGGTACCTCGCAGCCCAGCCGCGCTCGGACCTCCGGCTCCTCGTCGCAAGTCCTTGGCGCAGGGGTCCACCCGACACCGCACACGGGGAAGTGCTCCTCCAGATAGCGGTCGTACTCGATGAACCGCACCTGGGAGCTGGCCGTGTCGCCGGAGCGGTAGAAGCTCAGATCCTGGTCGATCTGGCTCGGGGTGAAGCGCAGGTGCAGCCGGGTGAAGAAGGCCTCTGTGGCCTCGCCCTCGAAGCCCACCGCCCTGACCTCCTCGTCGGTCAGCGGCGCTGCGCTGCAAGGGTCGCACTTCGCCGGTGACCAGCTGTACTCCTCGATCCATGCGGCTCGGTCATGCCCCTGTCGGGCTTCATCGAAGCTCTCCTGCCAGAACTCGCCGAAGTCCCGATGCTCCTGGAGCAGGCCGAGCTCGATCATGCACTCGTCCTGGACCTCGACCTCTGGGTAGTTCGCGATGCCGACCCTGCCGGAGTCGCCATCGGAGACCACGTAGAGCAGCAGATCCTGGACCCCGGCGCTGTTGACCGTGCCCAGTCGCAGCGGCAGGGTGAGTGCGTCGCTCTCGTAGCGAAGCTGAAGGGGTCGCAGGTTGGCATGAGTCGGGGAGAGCTCGGGAAGATCGACGCGCGCAGCGAGGAACTGATTGCCGGCCTCGATGTAGGACTGAAGCACGTCTGATGCCTGACCCGGGACCTCATAGCCATGTTCATTCAGCCAGCTGAGCAGCCCCTCCGACCCTGTCGCGTCGAGCACGACGATGTCGTACTCACCCGCTGAGAACTCCGCCTGGACCGACACACCGTCGACGTCGGGCTCATCCGTGCCTCCGGACCCGTCGCCGCCGCCCGCTGCGTCGGCGAGTGCAAGGTGGTCGTAGTAGTCGAAGTCTTCGCACTCATAGCGGACCAACCTGGGCGTCGAGTACTCGTCCAGTCGCGTGAACAGGCCGTCCTCCACGACGTCGACGTCGTCCTGGGTCAGGCCCTGGGGCACGGGCACGACGAGTGCGAAGGAGGACAGGTCCCCCTCGGCGTCGTTGGCCAGGGTCAGTGTGGTCTGGGTGCCGTCCCGGCCGATTGCGACCTGGCTGACGTGGTTGTAGAGCTCGGCACCCGCCGGGCCGACATAGGTCCCGCAGAAGGCCGCGGCGGTTGGCAGGTGCGCGAGGACAAGGGTCAACAGGCCGGGCATGGGGTCCCCCGAAGTGGGCTCGATCACAGTACCGGTGGGATGGTCCCTGCGTTGCAGCGTTGCCGGCTTACCGCGGTCGGTGACTTCAACCGCGGCGACATGCCCGGCGTGACGGCGCTGCCGGTGCTTGGCTCCGCGGCCAGTTCGTGGTCACGCTGGCGCCGTAGTGGTCGATCGCTGCGTAGACATCTAGCGCCACAGCCTCGACGCGATCGGCGTGCCCCGAATCGAGACTCACCGACCGAGAGTGAGAACGGCTGGGGAGCATCAGCTCGTCCTCTCGAGGCCACGACCAAAATCTCCAGGCGTGTCGTGACCTCACAAGCCCCTGAGAGTGCTGGCATGAACCCTGCCGACCAGCCCCACCAGCGATATGGGCCTCACTCTCCGTGGTAGCGCCAGCCGCACCTGCCGCCTGGATGGGTGCCTGGGCCCGCAGAAGTGGAATCGCCCCGCTGGCACCAACCTGGCACCCAGACCAGCCATCCCCCCAAATCCCACCAAGCCCCCCAGACTCAAACCAAGGTCATCTCAAACCCTTAGCAATCACCAAGGGTTACCCGCCCTCTTCCTAATCCGTAGGTCAGGCGTTCGAATCGCCTCGGGGGTACCCGGCCCATCGT
>CAZSAT010000114.1:0-22208 GCA_964604675.1 uncultured Enterobacterales bacterium | reverse complement strand
CCGACACCGACACCGACACCGACACCGACACCGACACCGACACCGACGCCGACACCGACGCCGACACCGACGCCGACACCGCCGGCGGTGACACGGCGAGCGGTGACGACGCGGGTGGGTGCGGCTGCGCGGGCGCCGCTGCGCCGGCGCTCTTCTGGGTGGCGCTTCCGCTGTTGGCGGTGCGCCGCCGGCGCGCGAGCTGACTCGGTTCGTCAGTCCGAGGCCTTCTCGGGCTGGCCGTCCTGCGGCGCGACCATCGTTCGGTACAGGTCGCGCTTGGGCGTGTAGAAGGCGTCGGGCGCGTCTGCTGAGGTGTCGGCGAGGCCCACGACGAGCTTGCTGCCCAACCGGTCCATGATCTTGGTGTAGTAGCGCCGTGCGGCAGTGCGCATCAGCTGGCGCGCCAGTCCCATGTCCAACTCCCGTCAAGAATGTACCCATCGTCGGCTCGGACATCAACCGACGTTGCGGGCGGCGTGCGGCGTTGTACACTGAAGCTGGAACGGTTGGAACGCGGAGGGGCCCTCAGGAGGGCGCCATGAGTTCGGTTTGGATGGTCCTCATCGCAGGGCGCCTCGCGGTCGCGGGCAGCCCGGGACTCACCGAGATCGGCGCGGTGCTCGTCCCGGACGAGGACTGGTCGGATGTCACCGACCCGAGCGTCGTCTACGCACCGGACACGGGCGTGTGGCACCTGTTCTTCGGTGCCACGCGGTCCGACATCGAGGTCGGGGAGGGGTGCGACGTCGCTCGAGTCATCGGCCATGCCGAGAGCGTGGATGGCTTGAACTGGGCGGTGGACGCCGAGCCCGTGCTCGCACCGGCCGACGACTGGGCGCCGTGTGGGGCGAGCTCCCCGGCCGCCCTGCAGACCGCCACGGGCTGGCACCTCTTCTACGTGGGGCATGCCCTCGGAGACGCGGGCGTGGTCGGCGCGGGGATCGGTCGGGCGACGGGTGCGCCCGACGGCTTCTCCCCCGGTGCGCGCGTCGTGTCCGACGAACAGGCGGCCGATCCCTCGGCGATCGAGCTCTACGGCGAGATCCACCTGGCGTGGGTGACGGGGTCGGAGCTGCACCTCGCGGTCTCCGAGGACCACGGCGCGTCGTGGGAGGCGCGGGGCGCGGTGCTGGGTGCGTGCAGCTTCGAGTGGCTCGACGTGGGCCTCGCGGGGGCGGCGCTGAGCTGTCACGAGGACATGGAGGTCCACCCCTTCGCGCTCTGGATCGCGGGCGTCTCGCAGAACGATGACGTGAGCTACGGCACGGCCATGTCGCCGGACGGGCTCGAGTGGTACGTCTCGTCCGACGCGTCGGAGCAGCCGGACACGTCCTGGACAGGCTGGGACTTCCTGATCGCGGGCGACGTGCAGCTGGTCTACTTCTCCAGGCCGGGGGAGGCGGGCGACGAGGTCGTGTTGGCGTCCACAGCAGAGAGCTGGGGCGAGCCCTCCAGCCGGTCGTGCAGGGTCGACGAGCCCGCGTCCGGTGCCGGCGGAGCTGGCGAGGAGCTGCACGACACCGACGTGCCGGACGACGCCGGGGTCTGGGACAGTGGGCAGCAGGAACCGCTCGAGGACGAACCACCAGCCGAAGACGGTGACGTGCAAGCCGTCGAGAGCGGGCTCGCCGACGAGCCGACGGGTTGCGGCTGTGCGGGCTCCACGGGCTCGGGCTCGTGGATGTTGGCCCTGTTGCTGGGCGTGCTGCGCCGCCGCCACTGAGTCCCTCCGCGCGGCTCTGGTACGATCCGTCGCGGAGGCGAGATGCGCGAACAGGGCTTCCATGTGTGGATCCGGGCGAGCGATTCCGGCGTGCCCCGCTACGACCTGCGCTTCGAGGCCGCCGCCGGGCAGGGGGCGCTGCGCGTGGCACGGCCTGGCGTGCTGGCGACCGCGGAGCCGAGCGTCGATGGGGAGGTCGAAGGCCTCTCCGGCGCGCAGCTGCGTCGTTCGCGCTTCCTGCACCTCTGGGAGGAAGGCACCCGGCGCCAGGGGCACACCTTCTCTGGACTCGACGACTCGGTGCTGTCCGACCTGGAGGCTGGCTCCTGGGTTCCGCTGATCGCCAGGAGCCAGGGGCGCTGGCGGGTGCTCGTGCCCGGAACGCGCGCCGAGGAACCGGAGTTCGTGGCCGACGACGACACCGACACCGAGCTCGATCCGGCCGCCGAGAAGGTCGACCCGTCCGCAGGGCTCAGCACCGAGCGGCCGGAGCCCGTGCACCACGCGCGGGGACCGGGGCTGGCCGAGGTGCCGCTGGCCGGGTCGTCGCAGGCCACGGTGCTGGTCCGCATGCTGCGCCGGCAGGCGATGGACGATGCGGTGGAGATCCGTGAGCTTCGCGCACGCGTGGCGGCGCTCACCGCGGAGCTGGCGGCCCAGAAGGGCCGAAACCGATAAGCCAGCCCTCCACGATCGGAGGACCTGGTGGAAGATCACGAGAAGGGACGCGAGGCCTTCGCCTCGGAAGACGCGTACCGCCTTCACGCACTGCGTCACTCCACGGCTCACGTGATGGCCGAGGCCATCCAGCAGGTGTTTCCGGAGGCAGCCTTCGCCGTCGGTCCACCGATCGAGGACGGCTTCTTCTACGACGTTGCCGTCGATCGGCCCATCAGCGAGGACGACCTCTCCACCATCGAGAAGGCGATGAAGCGGATCGTGAAGCGGAACTCCAAGTTCGAGCGCACGGTCCTGACCCGCGACGAGGCCGTCGCGATGTTCGAGGAGCTCGGCCAGCGCTTCAAGGTGGACCGCATCAGCCGCTTGGACGAGGGCGAAGAGATCTCGACCTACGATCAGGGTGGCTTCACCGACCTCTGCCGTGGGCCGCACGTCCCTCGCACCGGGCAGTGCAAGCACTACAAGCTCCTGAAGGTTTCGGGTGCCTACCTGCACGGGGACTCCAAGAACGAGCAGCTCCAGCGCATCTACGGCACGGTCTGGAAGACCCGGGCGGAGCTCGACGCCTACCTCCACCGCCTCGAGGAGGCCAAGAAGCGCGACCACCGTCGGGTCGGCACCCAGCTCGGGCTGTTCCTCTTCCACGACTACGCGCCGGGAGCGCCCTTCTGGCTGCCGAAGGGCGAGCACCTCTACCACCGGCTGTCGGAAGCCATGCGCAGCCTGCTGTTGAGCAGCGGCTACATCAGCGTGAAGACGCCGATGCTGTTCGACAAGAGCCTCTGGGAGATCTCCGGCCACTGGGACCACTACCAGGAGGGCATGTTCCACTTCGCCGAGGGGCACTACGTCGAGGGCGACTCCGACGAGCACGAGGACAGCCGGATCATGGGCCTGAAGCCGATGAACTGCCCGAGCCACATGCTCATCTTCGGGTCGAAGAAGCGCAGCTACCGTGAGCTGCCCATGCGCATCCACGATCAGGGCGTGCTGCACCGGAACGAGCTTCGTGGCGCGCTCGGTGGGCTCACCCGGGTGCGTCAGTTCTGCCAGGACGACGGCCACCTCTTCTGCACGGAAGAGCAGATCCAGGCTGAGGTGGGCACGCTCCTGAAGCTGGTGAAGCGGGTCTACGCGGCCTTCGATCTCGGCTTCCAGGCCAAGCTCTCCACGCGGCCGGAGAAGAAGCTCGGAAGCGATGATCTCTGGGACCAGGCCGAGGCCGCCCTGGCCGGCGCGCTCGACGACGCGGGCTTCGAGTACACGCTGAACGAGGGCGATGGCGCGTTCTACGGCCCCAAGATCGACTTCGATCTGATCGACGCGCTGGGGCGTGACTTCCAGTGCGCCACCATCCAGCTGGACTTCCAGATCCCGCGCCGGTTCAAGCTCTCCTACGTCGGATCGGACAACCAGGACCACGTCCCGGTGGTCGTGCACCGCGCCATCTTCGGCTCCTTCGAGCGCTTCATCGGCATCTTGATCGAGCACTTCGCTGGCGCGTTTCCGATGTGGCTGGCCCCCGAGCAGGTGCGTGTGATGACCGTCTCGGAGAAGTCGCTCGAGCACGGCCAGCGGGTGACCGACGCGCTGCGCGCCGCGGGTGTGCTGGTCCACTTCGACGACTCCGACGCCAAGGTCGGCAAGAAGATCCGCGAGGGCTACGGTCAGAAGCCGCCCTACCTCGCGGTGATCGGCGAGAGAGAGGCCGAGGCCGGCACGGTCAGCTTCCGGTACCGGTTCGGAGAGGACGGCACGATGGATCTCGACGCGTTCGTGACCCGCTGCGTGGCGGAGTCGGTGGTGCCCTTCGACACCGAGGCCAAGGCATGAACCACTTCGAGGAGGGCCTGACCCTCGACCGCTTCCTGATGGAGACCTCCCGGAGCCACCCGGAAGCCACAGGCCAGTTCGTCACCCTGCTGCAGCAGGTCACGCTGGCCTGCAAGATGATCAGCGCGCGGGTGAACCGAGCGGGACTGGCCGGCATGCTGGGTGCCACGGGCGACAAGAACGTGCAGGACGAGTGGGTGATGAAGCTCGACGTCTACGCCAACGAGACGATCAAGCACGCGCTCGAGCATCCCGGCGTGTGCTGCGTCATCGGCTCCGAGGAGGAAGAGCAGCCGATCTACACACCGGCACCGTTCCACAGCGGTCGCTACGTGTTCGTGATGGACCCGCTCGACGGATCCTCGAACATCGACGTCAACGCCACCATCGGCACCATCTTCGGGGTGTTCCGGCGCCAGAGCAG
Organism: uncultured Enterobacterales bacterium; assembly: GCA_964604675.1. GTDB lineage: Bacteria > Myxococcota_A > UBA796 > UBA796 > CAJQPC01 > CAZSAT01. Next base: position 17,547 of record CAZSAT010000114.1, on the reverse strand, counting down.
CGAAGGGGCCCCAGCGAACGTGCACGACCTGCTGCGGAAGGGCGATGAGCTCGTTGCTGCCGGCTACGTCATCTATGGCTCGGGCACGCTGCTCGTGCTCGCCACGGCCGACAGCGGTGTGAACGGCTTCACCCTCGACCCGAGCATCGGCGAGTTCTTCCTGAGCCACCCCGACATCCGGCTCAAGCCGAGCGGCAACATCTACTCGATCAACGAGGGCTACCGCGCGCAGTGGGACGACAAGCTGGCGGCCTACATCGACAGCCTGAAGCGTCCCGAGCGCATGATGTCGCAGCGCTACATCGGCAGCCTCGTGGCCGACTTCCACCGGAACCTGCTGAAGGGCGGGGTGTTCGTCTACCCCGCCACCTCCAAGAGCCCGAACGGCAAGCTGCGCCTGATGTACGAGGCCTTCCCCCTCGCGTTCATCGCGGAGCTGGCGGGTGGCGCCGCCACCGACGGCACCACGCGCATCCTGGACAAGACCCTCGGCGAGCTCCACGAACGCACGCCCCTGGTCATCGGCAACGTCGACCTCGTGGAGGAGGCCACTGCGGCCCTGTCGAATGGCTGAGCCCTTCGAGGTCGTGAGCGAAGGCGAGGTGGAGCAGGTCGTCGACCGCGGCAGGAGCGCGGTCTTGTGGAAACAGGTGCTCGAGTTGCCCGGCCAGGTGCCCTTGGCGCTCGTCCGGAAACACCTCGTGGGCGGGGCGACCCGGCCTCCCATCGTGCTCATCCACGGCTTCGCCCAGAACCGCTACTCCTGGCACACCAGCCGGCGCAGCCTGGTGAACTGGCTCGCCGAGCGGGGCTGGGACGTGTGGAACCTGGAGCTCCGCGGCCACGGTCGCAGCCGCAGCGAGCAGGCCAGCGGTGCCGAGGCCTTCGCCGACTATGTGCACGACGTGGGGCGCGTCGCCAAGGCTCTCGACGGCCAGGCGTACTTCATCGGGCACTCGCTGGGCGGAGCGGCCTGCTACGGCGCGGCCACGGCGGCGCCGATGCGGGGCGTGATCGGCATCGGCGCGCTGTTCGCCTTCGGTCGCCAGAACCCCTTGTTGCGGCTGGTCACGCGGGTCTCGCACGAGCTTCGGCACGCCCCCGTCGTGCAGCACTTCACGGTGCGCACGCGGTCGATCGGGAGCCTGCTCTCCAAGCTCTACGCCGTGAGCGATGTCGCCGGCTACACGGTCCCCCTGTCGGGCTGGTGGCCGGGCTCGCTGGAGCCCGACCTGCTCGAGGAACGCCTCACCACGGGCTTCGACTGGACCAGCGTGCAGGTCTGGCTCGAGATGAGTCGTTGGGCTTCCACCGGCGTGTTCGACTACGAGGACGCCTGGCGCCACACCCATGTGCCCTTGTTGGTGATGTGCGGCGACAAGGACCACCTGATGCCCGTGGAGGACGCGCGGAGGGCCTATGACCTGTCGCCGGCGGACGATCGCTCGCTCGTGGTGTTCGACGACTTCCACAACGAGGTCCACTGGGGCCACCTGGACCTGGTGCTGGGCAAGCACGCGCCTCAGCACACGTGGCCCTGCCTGGAGTCCTGGCTGGCCGGGCGTGGCGCCGGCCTAGGACCGTGGAAGGGCTGACGCAGCCACCTCGGCGATCAGCGCGGCCAGCCGGGACGGCTCGTCCACGTGCACGTTGTGGCCGCAGTCCCACACCTCACGCCGGTGGAGCGGGACGAGAGCCTCTCGCTCGGGAAGGTCGGGCAAGCTCGCCATCAAGCTCCCCTGGGCCCAGACCAGGGTGAGCGGCGCCTGGATGGCGGCCAGCGCCATCTTGTGCCGGTCCACGTCGTAGCCGACCGGTGAGCGCGTGCGGTGCAGGGGGTCCCACGTCCACGTCACCCCGCCCGGAACCGGACGGGTGATCCGGGCGGCGAGGGTCAGGGCGCGCTCTTCGTCCACACGGACCAGACGGCGCACCCTTGCCGCTGCTGCGGCGAGGCCCGGCAACACCCGGTGAGTCTGCGGGCGAGCGGTCTGGTCGAGGTGTGCAGTCAGTCGCGTCATGGCCTGGTCGTCGCCTTCTGCAGGAGGGCCGAGCGCGTCGACGCACACGATGGCGGCGGGCACCGTGGGCCGCGCGCCGGCCCACCACGTGGCCACGGTTGAACCCATGGAGTGGCCCACCACCACGGGGCTCGGCAGCCGGAGAGCGGCCACCAGGTGGTCGACGTCGCGGACGTAGTCGAGGAAGTGGTAGGCGCCGCCTGCGCCCACGTGGTCGCTACGTCCGAAGCCGCGCTGGTCGGGAACAATCACGCGGTGGCCGCGCTCGGCGAGCGCTGTGGCGACCGGCGTCCAGGTACCCGCGTGGTCGAGGTAGCCGTGCAGGACCAGCACGGGCGTTCCGCGCTCGGGGCCCGCCATGCTGACGCACAGGCGGAGCCCACCGACGTCGACGAATGACTCGTTCACCGTGCCTGCATACCTCGTTAGTGGCGCTGGATGTCCAGCGAACAAGACAGCGCGCCCAGGGGCCTCGGCACCTTCCTCGGTGTCTTCACGCCCAGCACGCTCACCATCCTGGGCGTCATCATGTACCTGCGGTTCGGCTGGGTCGCCGGCAACGCGGGACTCTGGCCGACGCTGTTCATCGTGCTGCTGGCGAACGTCATCACGGCGGTGACGGCGCTGTCGGTGTCGGCGCTCGCGACGAACATGCGGGTGGGTGTGGGCGGTGCCTACTTCTTGATCAGCAGGTCCCTGGGCCTCGAGATCGGCGGCGCCATCGGGCTGCCCCTGTACCTGTCCCAGGTCTTCTCGGTCACGCTCTACTGCTATGGCCTCGCGGAGTCGCTGCGCTTCGTCTGGCCCGATGCCCCGGTGGGCCCCATCGCCGGGGTCTTCGTCGTAGGCGTGGTCGCCCTGGCGCAGAGGTCCACGCACCTGGCGCTGAGGCTCCAGCTCCCCATCATGGTCGCGGTCGGGCTCTCGCTCTTGTCGCTCTTCGCCGGCACGGACTGGGATCTGAGCGCGGCGCCAGGCCACGGCGGCTACCAGGACGCGGGCTTCTGGGCCGTGTTCGCGGTGTTCTTTCCCGCAGTGACGGGCATCCTGGCGGGCGTCAGCCTGTCCGGCGACCTGAGGGACCCGGAGAAGGCCATCCCGCTCGGCACCCTCGGCGCGGTGTTGGTTGGCTTCCTCGTCTACCTGGTCATCCCCGTGGCGCTGTTGGGCGCCGGTGTCTCGATGGAGGACCTGCGTGCGGATCCCTTGATCTGGCTCAGCATCGCGGCGGTCCCCGCGCTCATCCTGCCGGGCCTCTGGGGCGCCATCCTGTCGTCGGCGATCGGTTCGATCCTCGGTGCGCCACGGACCTTGCAGGCGCTCGCCACCGACAACGTGGTACCGCGCGGTCTGGCGGTGCTCGATGGTGCGGGCGAACCGCGCCGCGCCCTGCTCCTGAGTGGCGGGCTCGCGCTGCTCGCGGTCCTGTTGGGCGATCTGAACGCGGTCGCCGAGTTCGTGAGCCTCTTCTTCCTCACGACCTACGGCGTGATCAACATCGTGGCCGGGCTCGAGAGCCTGGTGGGCGACCCGAGCTACCGGCCGCGCTTCAAGGTGCACTGGTCGCTGTCGTTGGCGGGCGCGCTGGGCTGCTTCAGCGTGATGATGCTCATCGACCCCGTGGTGTCGATCATCGCTATCGTGGTGGAGATCGGGATCTACCTGGGCCTCTCCCGGCGCACTCTGGAGACCACCTGGGGCGACATGCGCGGGGGCGTGCTGATGGCCCTGGCCCGCTGGGCCCTGTTTCGGAAGCGGCAGCGCGAGGAGCTCGCGCGGAGCTGGCGGCCCAGCATCCTGCTGTTCACCTCGGACGTGCGTCGGAACTTGAGCAACGTCGAGCTGGCCGTGTCGCTCACGGCACGCCGCGGGATCGTGACCGTCGTCACCCTGCAGCCAGGCGAGCTGGAGGACCAGGATCCGCGCACGCTCGAGCAGGCCGGGAACCTCCTCTTCGACAGCATGGGCTTGCCCGTCTTCTTCGAGGTCGACGTCGTGCCCGACATCGAGAGCGGCATGGTCACCGTGGCGCAAGCCAACGGCATCGCGGGACTCCGCTCGAACACCGTCATGCTCGGCTGGCCCGAGGACGGCGGCTTCATGGTGCCGGCGATGCGCGTGATGCGGCGGCTCGGTCACCTGAACAAGTCGCTGGTCATCGTGAAGCTCGACCAGGGACCGCTGCCGAAGCGTCGACGGATCGACGTGTGGTGGTCGGGAAGGCAGGACAACGGCGACCTGATGTTGCTGCTGGTGCACGCGATGTTGGAGACACCGCGCTGGCGCGGCGCCATCGTGAACCTCGCGACGGTCGTCGCCAGCGAAGACGAGGTGCCCGAAGCGCTCGACATCTTGCGAAAGGTCGACGAGGAGGTGTCCCTGGGCTGCACCCCGCGGGTGATCGTGCCCGAGGACGGTGAAGGGGTGCTGGAGACCATCCAGCGCTGGTCCGCTGGCGCGACCCTGGTGTTCCTGGGCCTGGGGCTTCCGGAGCACGGTTCGGAAGAGGCCGCGGCCGCTCGCGTGACCGAGCTGGTCGAGGGGCTCAGGAGCGTGGTCCTCGTGAGGAACAGCGGTCCGTTCCGGGGCCACTTGATGAAGAAGCTCTAGCGTCTCCGGCGATCGACGCTCGGCTCTACTCCTCGAAGCGGTAGCCGGTGCCGTGCACGGTGAGGATGTGCCGCGGGTCGGCGGGCACCTCCTCGACCTTCTTGCGGAGCTTGAGGATCTGGTTGTCCACCGTGCGGGTCGCCATGTTCGGTGAGTAGCCCCAGACCTTCTCGAGCAGCTCTTCGCGGCTCACGTCGCGACCGCGGTTGGAGATCAGGTACTCCAGCACGCCGGCCTCGTGCGTGGTCAGGCGCATCTCTTCGCCGTTGCGGCTGAGCACCCGGCGGCGCAGGTCCACGGTGACGGCGCCGAAGGAGAACTCTCGAGGGGAGGCTGGAGCCGGGGTCGCAGCTTCGACCGGACGGCTCCTCAGGCGGGCCTTGACACGCGCCAGGAGCTCGCGGAGGGAGTAGGGCTTGGTGACGTAGTCGTCGGCCCCGAGCTCCAGTCCGAGCACGCGGTCGAGCTCTTCGCCCTTGGCGGTGAGGATGATCACCTGGAGTCCCCCGACCCGCGCTCGGATGCGGCGCAGCACCTCCAACCCGTCGATGCCCGGCAGCATCAGATCCTGGATCACCAGGTCGGGCGGGTTGGCTTCGATCGCGGCCCAGCCGTCTTCGCCGGTGAGGTAGCGCTCGACCTCGTAGCCGGCGTGTGCCAGTGCATGCTCGAGCCCTCGGCCGAGGGTCTCGTCGTCTTCGATCACGACGATACGGGCGCCCGCCAAGACGACCTCCTGATCAGGGTGCGTAGGGGAAGGGGGAATCGCATCACGAAGCTAACGCCCCCGTCGACTCCGTCCCGGCACTCCAGCCGTCCGTTGTGGGCTCGGACGGCATCGTTGACGAAGCTCAGCCCCAGTCCATGCCCACCAGCGAAGCCTCGTCCGGGGCCTTCCACCCGGGCGAAGCGCTCGAAGACCTTGCGCCTCATGGCGGGCGGGATGCCGATGCCGTTGTCGGTCACCGACACCGCGAGGAAGCGCCCCTCGCGGCGCGCGTCGACCCACACCTGCGGGTCGGGGTGCCCGACGTCGTGGTACTTCAGCGCGTTGTCCAGCAGGCACACCAGGGCGTCCCTGACCAGCTCCGGGTCGGCTACGATCGGCGGCAAGCGCCTCAGATCGGCGTGCAGGCTGACACCGCGCTGGGCCATGCGGCCTTCCCACAGGTCGAGCTGATCGAAGAGCAGCGCCTCCATGTCGATCTGCATGGACTTGCCGAGCTGGCGACTGCGCCCGACCCGGAGGATCTCGTTCACCCGTTCCGTGAGCCGGTCGGTCTCCTGCACGATCCGGCCGGCGAACTCGCTGGCCAGGTCTGGGTCCGCGGCCGCCCCCAGCTCCAGGTTCTCCGCCATCACCCGGATGCCGCCGAGCGGCGTCTTGAGCTCGTGGGTGACGCGGGTGGTGAACTCGCGCTGGCGTTCGCGGAGCTCGGCCTCGCGCCGCTCGGCGGCGACCTTGGCCAACAGGGCCAGGCCGCCGATGATGGCTCCGAGCACCGGCGGCAACAGCGGCCACCGAGCGCTGCGTCGCACTGGATCGACCGCCGCGTCCAGGGCGGTCTCGCGCACGCCGAGGCGCAGGTGGGGGAGGGTGCGGAAGGGCACGTCGAGGATGTCGCCATCGGACTGGGCGTCGCCGGCGATCACGCGCCCGGACTGGTCGCGGATCAGGTAGCTCTTGCCACCGGCGCCGGTGAGCAAGCGGTCGAGCAGGCCCTGCTGGTCCGCCTGCACGGCGCCCACCAGGCCGTCCATGTCCAGGCGCGAGTAGAACAGGAGGTAGTCGGTGTCGCCGTAGAGGTCGTGCGCCACCGAGGGCGTGTCGCCGAAGGGGGGTGCGCTCACGCCGTGGGCGAGAGCGGCCTCCAGGGCGCGGTAGCCCGCGAGCCGGGCCTCGCCGCGCGTCCAGAGGGCGTCGGCCTCGGCAGCCTCGCGGTTGGCGTCGAGCACCCGGAGACCCGGAACGACGTCCATCTCCAGCACCTCGAGGGTCTCGGCCAGCACCGGGCCCGGCTGGGCGCCGACGTCGCGGGCGAGCTCGAGCAGGATCCGCGCGGCCTCGTCAGGGTCTCCGAGCCGTGCAACGGCCTGCGCTGCCTGGTAGCGGGCGCGCGCGAGCCTCGACGGCGGCACGTTGCGCCGGGCCGCCACCGAGAGCGACGTGTCGAGGGGAATCCCGGTCTCCACGAGAGCGTTCAGCGCGGCATGGGGTTGGTTGGCCCGCAGCAACAGGGCGGCGGCCTTGGAGGCCGCGTACAGGCGCACCTGTGGGCTCCGGTGCTCTCGGCACGACCGCATCAACATCGCGCCCATGTCGGGGAAGAACGCGGTGGGCAAGCCGCTGGACAGGCGCACGCAGGGCTCGCGCTCGATCAGGTCCACGCGCTCGCTCAGCGCGGCGCGGGGGTAGCGGAGCTCGCCGTCGTAGGCTTCGCCCTGGTCCGCCCAGACGTAGATGGCGTCGAACCAGGGGCTCTGGCTCCGGTGCAGTCGCTCGAAGGCGTAGGGATCGTCGGTGCGGGCGAGGCCGAGCATCCAGCCCTGGACCTGGGCCTCCACGTGTTCGTCGAGGAGGGCAGCGGTGTGGCGGAGGTTGGACTGCGCCTCCTTGCGCATCTCGGCGACCATGTGGGTCTCGACCCGGCGGCCCTGGATGATGCCCACCCCCGAGAGCAGGGCCAGCGCGATCAGCAGCCCCCAGGTGGAGGCCCGCTGCCAGTCGATGGAGGAAGGGGTCTGGATGCCTGCATGTTAGTCGGTCGGTCGGAGGCTCGATGCTGGCGTGGATGGCAGTGGCCTGGGCGAACGAGGCCCTCGCTGGGGAGGCGGTGGACGCCGTGCTGGCGTCGATGACGCTGGAGCAGAAGGTCAGCCAGATGATGATGTCGAGCCCGCCGCTGGCCAAGGAAGGTCCTGTCGATGTCGGCGGCATCATCATCCTCGGGTACCTGCTCAAGGGCGAGGAGACCGTGCGCTCGCGCGTGGCCGACCTCCAGGCCAGGGCCACGGTGCCGCTGTTGGTCGCCGCCGACGTGGAAGGCGGCGACATGAACCGCCTCGGCTTCGTCGAAGGCCTCGAGGTGATCCCCTCGGCTCGGGAGCTGGGGGAGGGTTCCCCGGAGGGCGCGAAGCAGGTCGGGCAGACCGTCGGCCGCGGCATGCTCAGCATCGGCCTGAACACCAACCTGGCGCCGGTGCTCGACCTGGCGGACAAGGGCATGATGCACGAATCGGGCCGCTCGATGGGCGCGGAACCCGACCAGGTCGCCGCCGTGGCGAGGGCCTACAGCGACGGTCTCTGGGCGGCGGGGGTCGTCCCGATCGGCAAGCACTTTCCCGGGTACGGCGATCTGGAGCAGAACAGCGACCACCACCTGGTCGTCACCGATCGCTCCAGCGACGAGATCGCTCGCCACGCCGACGCGTTCGTGCAGGTGGGCGACAAGGTGGCGGGTGTGATGCTCGCGAACGTCGGCTACTCCGCGTACGGCTCCGTTCCCGCGATCCTGTCGTCGGAGCTGGTCCAGATGGCCCACGACTACGGGTGGCTCACCATCACCGACGACCTGGCCATCGAGGCCCTCGCGGAGTCTGTCGGGGGCGACCGGGAAGAGGTGGTTCGGCGCGCGTTCCTCGCTGGCAACGACGTGCTGCTCACCACCGCGCCGATCGACTGGGACCAGGCGCTCGACTACCGTGGCATCGTGCTGGAGCTGGTGAAGGGTCAGCCGGAGCTGGAGGCGCAGGTGGACGAGAGCGTGCGGCGCATCCTCCAGGTGAAGGCGCGCGCGGGGCTGTTGGGCGACTGAGCCGGCCGCTCAGGCCACGCGCACCCGGTTGCGCCCTTCGCGCTTGGCGGTGTAGAGCGCCTTGTCGGCGCGGTCGAGCCAGCGAGCCTGCACCTCGCCCAGCTCGTGTTCGGCGACACCGATGGACGCCGTCACCCTGAGGCCCGCCGTGGTGCGTTCCCAGTCGTGTCCCTGCACCCGGCGCCGGATGCGCTCGGCGACGTCGAGGGCCGAGCGCTTGTCGCTCCCCGGCAGCACGACCAGCATCTCTTCGCCGCCGTACCGGATGCACGGGTCGCTGTCGCGCACACAGTGCATCACCAGGCGTGACACCGCGGCCAGCACCGTGTCGCCGATGCCGTGTCCCCACGTGTCGTTGACGCGCTTGAAGTGGTCGATGTCGAGGAACAGGCACGAGATGGGCGCAGGGGACATCGCCCAGCGCTCCAGCAGGCTCGGCAGCTCCTCCTCCATCCACCGGCGGGTGTACAGCCCCGTGAGGGCATCGGACCCGGCCTGGGCCACGCGGCGCTGGATGTCGTCGAGGTGGCGCAGCTCGTCCTGGCTGACGTAGTCGAGCCTCATCAGCACCGCGCCGATCTCGAGCGTGGCGGTGTCCGACAGCGGGGCCCGCGAGGTGACCGGGTGGCCGTTGATGGCCGTGCCGTTGGTGGAGGCGTGGTCGATCACCTCCACGTCGGAGGGACCGAAGTAGGTGACGGTGGCGTGCTTCCTGGAGACCGACCCGTCGCGCAGCGTGAGCCCGCAGCTCTCGTCGCGCCCGATGCTCACCGCCTCGTTCGCTTCCAGCTTGACGTAGCTGAGCATGTCGGGACCCGCGGTCACCTGCAGGATCGCCACGGTGCGACCGGGCGTCTTGGGGACGCGCAGCAGCGGGAGCTTCATCGTGGTGTCGGTCAGCGGGTCCTCGTCGAAGGAGAGGCCCCGCGTGTCGATGAAGGAGTCGTTGGGCATCCACCCGCCGCGTCGGCAGCCAAAAGCTACCGCGGTGGCCGCTTTCCGCCAACCCCGGGTCGCGGGGCTGCGTCTGCGTCGCGCTTGACGATCCGGAACTCCACGCGACGGTTGCGTGCCTTGTTCTCTTCGGAATCGTTCGCGACGGCCGGTTCGGCCTCGCCCATGCCCTTGGACTCGAGCCGGTCGGCCTGCACGCCAGCGGAGATCAGGTAGTTCATCACCGCCAGGGCCCGAGCGTCGGAGAGCTCGAGGTTGTGCGCGTCCGAGCCGTCGGAGTCGGTGTGCCCGACCACGAGCACCTTCCGGATGTCCGGGTGTTCGTCGAGCACGTCGGCGATCTCGTCGAGCAGATCGAAGCTCCGCGGCTCGAGCACCGCCTTGTCGACCTCGAAGTAGATCTTGCCGTTGAAGCGGATGCGGTCGCCTTCGACCTGGGCGCGTGCCTCGCGGAAGACCACCGTTCGGTCGCGCTGGGCGCCGGGCTCGACGACCAGCTCGATGGCCTCCCGCCGGAAGCCCGGCGCGGTGGCCACGATCGTGTAGCTGCCGGGCTCGAGCTTCAGCTCGGCCACCCCACCGAAGCTGTCGTCGATCCGGGTCTTGGTGGGCCCCAGCGTTCGGACCTGTGCGTTCGTCACGGCCTGCCCATCGACGGTCTCGAACGACAGCCGCAAGGTGCCCAGGCCGACCTCCGGCTGCAGGACGATGTCCACGGCGTGGATCGAGCTGCCGTCGGGCACCGAGAAGCCCACGTCCTGCGCCGCGAAGCCGGGCGCGGACACCACCGCCTCGTAGAGGCCCGGGGGGAGGGAGAGGCTGGCTTCGCCGGCCGCGGTCACCACGCTGTCGGTCGTGGGCCCGCTGATCAGGTCCACCTTGGCCTTGCCGATCTTGCGGCGTTGGGGGTCGGTCACGGTGAAGGTCGTGGGCACGTTCGCCGAGGGCTGGTCGGTGGCGGTGGTGGGCGCCGGGCGCGGCGTGAACGCCACGCCGATGACCGCGCGCCAGTCCGGGCTGCCGATGCCCTGCGAGAGTCCCTTGCCCGCGCCGAGCCGCACCTGCAGGTCGCTCGCGGGGTTGAAGCGCAGGCCGCCGGTCACCTCGAGGGGGTTCGCGCCCGGCGCCTCGCTCCCCGCGAGCAGGGCGTCGCCACCGAGCTCGGCGGCCACGCCGACGGCATCGCTGACCGTGTAGGCGGCGCCAGCGCCCCAGGCCAGGCGGTTCCCGAGGGTGATCTCGTCGAGCAGCACGCCGGTGCCCTGCTCGAAGCCCGCGTTGGCCAGCGCCAGCACCGGTCCGAGGCCGTAGCTCACGCCGAGTCCGGCGCGGACGGTCGTGCTCTGGTTGCCCAGCCACGCCTGTTCGTCGCCCGTCGGGAGCGTGAGCCCCCCGTTGACCGCCAGTCCGAGCCCCTCGTCGCCTCGCTCCAACACCTCCCCCGTCGCCTCGATGCGCGTGTCGCCGAGGAGCCCTGCGGACTCTGTCCCGTAGCCATCGGCCAGGACGTTGATGGGCAGCGCGACACCGGCACGCACGCGCGGCAGGTTGGCCCACACCCCGAGGTCCGCCGTGCCGACCTTGCCGAGCACCTCCACCTCCTCCTTGTCGGGATCGTCGTAGCGGTAGACGAAGGGGTCGTCTGCGTAGTGCAGGAAGAGGCTCCCGCCACCGCGCCAGGTGGGACCGACCTGGGTGTCGTCGAGGGTGAAGAAGTCGCGCGCGTCGAGGGAGGGGTCGAAGCGCTGGGCATCGAGGGCCTCGGCCGCGTCCTGGGCGCTCGCAGAGGAGGGCAGCAGGACCAGCACGAGCACCGACGCCGGGAGGGCGGGGTGAAGGCGTCGCCGGCGGCGACCGAGCCCGATCAGCGCCAACAGGCCGGGGAGCACCGTGGCCGCGCCGGGGGCGACGGCGCACGAGCCGCCGGTGAAGTGGCCACCGGTGAAGGTGCCGTACAGACCGCTGTCGACGCCGGTGTCCGGGGTGAACCCGGTGTCCTGGGCGCAGGGCCCGTCGAAGTGGTCGGCGTCCAAGGCGTCGGACAGCCCGTCGCAGTCGTCGTCGTCCTCGCAGGATTCCTTGCTGTCGACGATTCCATCGCCATCGGTGTCCGGGTTGTTCGGGTCGGTGCCGCAGTCGTCCTCGGCCTCGTTGGACAGGCCGTCGTCGTCGGCGTCCACGCAGGGCCCGTCGGTCGGATCGTCGTCCTCGTAGTCGTTGAGCCCGTCGCAGTCGGTGTCGTTGTCGTACTCGTCGCCGTCCGACACGCCGTCGCCGTCGCTGTCCTCGTCGACGTAGTCCGGGTCGCCGTCACCGTCGGTGTCGTCGAGGCCTTCCACGGCGTCGGGCACGCCATCGCCGTCGGAGTCGCTGTCGCAGAAGCTCGCGAGCCCGTCGCCGTCCTGGTCGTACAGCCACTCCTCGGCGTCGACGATGCCGTCGCCGTCGGAGTCCTCGTCGTCGACCTCCCCGGCGTCGAGGTGGCACATGCCCTCGAGGGCGTCCCACACACCGTCGCCGTCGGTGTCCACGTCATCCGCGCCGTCGTTCGGGTCGATCTCCCAGGTGTCGATGGCGCCGTCGCCGTCCCAGTCCTCGTCCCCGTCCGACACGCCACCGCCGTCGCTGTCTTCGTCGTCGGGATCGGTGCTGCTCTTGGGGTCGCTGTCGGGCACGAAACAGCCCTTCGGATCGGTGTCGTCGTCGGGGGTCACCACGCTCGCCTCGAGCCCGTCGTTCAGGCCGTCGCCGTCGGAGTCGCAGACCAAGGGGTCGCTGCCGAGCGCGATCTCCTCGTCGTCGGTGAGCCCGTCGTCGTCGGAGTCGGCGTCGCCGGGATCCGTGCCCCCGTTGATCTCCTCGGCGTCGGAGAGGCCGTCGCCGTCCTGGTCGACCGCGATGCTGTCGGTCAGCCCGTCGGCCAGGTCGTCCAAGCTCTCGGCTCCCGCCATGTCGGCATCGAAGCTGGTCGACGCCGAGTCGTCGCTGGTGAGCAACACGACGTTGAGCAGGTCGTCCGGGTAGATCGCGAGGTCGTCCTCGAGCGTGGCCACGGCCACGGCCACGTCCACGAACCAGTCGGCGTCGCTCGAGAAGCTCGACGTGGTCTCGCTGAGCCGGAAGTCCCCGTAGGTGGCCGACGACGGGGTCACGAAGGCGAGCGTGGCGCTGGGTCCGGTCTCGCCGCTGTCGTTCCGGTAGAGGTAGACGGCCGGGGTGGGTCCGGTGACCTCGACCACGGCCTCGACCGTGGAGGTGTCGCCGTCCATGTCGATGGCGAAGCCCCAGCTCCCGCTGTTCAGGTAGAGCTGGGCCGACGAGGTCCAGGGGTCCTCGTTGATGCGCTGGCGCAGGTAGAGCCAGTCGCTGTCGGCGTACCAGTAGCCGACGGGGTCGGCGGCATCGCCCACCAGGTCGACGTGCTCGTCCCCGGACAGTTGGTCGTTCTCGACGTCTTCGAGCACGGCCCCGGCCTGCAAGAGCGGGATCCAGGTGGCGTCAGCGGGGAAGGACTGGGCGGCGGCCATCGAACAGAGAAACGTCAGCATGACGCTCGGTACCACGCTCCGCGGGGTGTTTACAAGTCAAGAGTCGGGGGGCCCGCGGGTGCGATAGGGGAGGAGCATGCCGACCGCCCCCCGCGCCCCGCGGCCCGCCGCCACCGTCGCCGTGTTGCGCGATGGTCCGAGCGGGCTCGAGACCTTCCTGATCAAGCGTTCGGGGGCCAGTCCGTTCATGCCCCACGCCCACGTGTTCCCGGGCGGACGGGTCGATCTCGCCGACGCGTCGGCGCCGGTGGTGGGCGGCGACGCGGAGCGCGCCCGCATGGGGCTCGAAGACGCCCTGGCCTACCAGGTGGCCGCCGTGAGGGAGACCTTCGAGGAGACCGGGATCCTGTTGGCCGACGGCGAGCCGGACCCGGAGGCCCGCGCAAGCCTGCAACGCCGCGATGCGAGCTGGCGCGACGTGGCGGAAGCGCGCGGCTGGGTGCTGCGCGCGGACACCTTGGTCTACTGGGCCCACTGGATCACGCCGGAGGCCGAGTCGCGGCGCTACGACACCCGCTTCTTCGTCGCCGGGGTGCCGGCCGACACGGTGGGGCGGCACGACGACTACGAGACGGTCGACAGCGACTGGTACGCCCCCGCGGCGGCGCTGGAAGCGGCGATGCGGGGCGAGATCTTCCTGGCACCGCCGACGTGGCGAACCCTGGAGGAGCTGCGACCGCTGCAGGACGTCGCCACGGCCTTGTCGGTGGGCGCCCAGCGCCACGTCTTCCCTGTGGAGCCTCGCCTCGGCACCGACGGCGGGCGGCTCGCCATCCTGCTTCCCGGGGACGTGGACAACCCCGGCGAGCCGTGCGCCCCCTACACGCGGATGGTGTGGCGGGATGGCTACTGGCACTGCACCGGGTAGCCTGAGGCCGTGATCTGGCTCGTGCCCCTCGCCGTGGCCGCCCCCTTCCGCGGGCCGCTTCCGAAACCGCCCACCACGGTCTGGGTGCCCGGTCGGTCGCGCGACGAGGTGGTCGTCAAGGTCGTCGAGGGTGCCGTGTGGCGTCCGGCTGACGGCGAGCCCTACTTCGTCGGCGACGTGGCGGCCGTCGAGGCCCGAGCGCCGGGGGTGGCCAGCCTGGGCCAGTACTGGCGGGTGCGGGCGGCCGACGGGGACGGCGCGGCGCTCGCCACGAGGCTCAACGCGCGTCCGGAGGTCGAGCTGGCGTACCTCCGGCCGGAGCCCGCCCCGCCTCCGGGCGGCACGCCGGACTTCACGGACCAGCAGGTCTACTTGGACGTTCCCTTGGACGGTCTCGGCTTCACCTGGGCGCGAGCGTGGCCCGGTGGCGATGGTGCCGGCGTGAGGATCGCGGACGTGGAGTACGGCGTGGACACCTCCCACGAAGACCTCACGGCGCTCGCTGGCATGCAGACGCTCGGTTTCGAGAGCGGCGACTACCTGTTCCACGGCAACTCCGTGTGGGGCCAGCTCGTGGGCGCCGACAACGGCTTCGGCGTCACGGGCATGGTCCCCGCTGCGACGCCGGTGATGGTGTACCCGTACCTTGGGAGGAACGACTACGACGTGGCCGGCGCCATCCTGGCGGCGATCGAGATCCTCCAGCCCGGCGACGTGCTGTTGATCGAGCAACAGGCCTACTGCCCCGACGGCACGGGGTACTGCCCGGTCAGCTCGTATGCGGCCACCTTCGACGCCATCTCGGCGGCCACGGCGGCCGGCATCGTGGTGGTCGAACCGGCCGCGAACAGCGGCATCGATCTGGACGACGCCAGCTGGGAGGGTTGGTTCGACCGCGCCAAGCAGGACTCGGGAGCGATCCTGGTCGGTGGGGGGCACGGGCCGGACGCGGCGTCGCCGCGTGGGTACGCGGGAGGGAGCGGCTACGGAAGCCGGGTCGACCTTCAGGGCTGGTGGTCGGGCATCGTGACCGCCACCAGCGGCGAGTACAGCGGCTACTACGCCGATCTCTACTACCCCGACGGCGACGGCGCCCGGGCCTACACCCAGAGCTTCGGCGGCACCTCGGGCGCCAGCCCCATGGTCGCGGCCGCCGCGGTGGTGCTCCAGGGGGTGTCACTGTCGGCGACGGGGGAGCCGATGAGCCCGGGGGCCCTGCGCGACCTGCTGGTGTCGACCGGCAACCCCCAGCCCGAGGGCGACGCCGAGCACATCGGCCCGGCGCCGGACGTCCGGCGGGCCCTGCGGGTGCTCCTGCCGTGAGCGCTGTCGATCAGTTCGCGGCGCCCGGCGTGGGCTCGGCCGCATAGTCCCACTCGCTGTCGCCATCGGCGACCCGGGCGTAGCTGATGTCGGTCACCTGCTCGCCGTAGCTCAAGCTGTCGACCGGCACCCCGTTGGCGCTGGTGAGGTGGATCTCCTCGCCGGAGCGGGCGAGCTTGAAGGAGAGGTGGTTGTCGCCTTCCTTCACGTCCCCGTCGGCGAAGAGCAGGAGGTGGCCGCCCGCCTCGATGGTCATGTCGGCGAGCACGTGCTTGTCGAGCTGCTTGGCGTCGTCGCTCAGCAGGTAGCCGCCCAACGCGATGTCGGTCGACGTGCCGTTGTAGAGCTCGAGCCAGTCCGGGTAGGCGCCGCCTTCGTCCGTGATGCCCGCGCTGTTCGAGGCCATGAACTCGTTGACGACGAGTGCATCACCGCCACTGGACGAAGCTCCGGTGTCGTCCGTGGTGGTCGCGGGGCCGGTGTCGTCGCTTCCGGCGCCGGTGTCGGCGGGCAGCGAGGGGCTTCCGCAGGCGATGAGCAGGCTGAGCATGGTGTGGTCTCCGAAGCTCGCCGAGCTTGGCAGACGTCCGCTGGGGCTGGCAAGCGACCTGGGCGAGGCCATCGGAGGCTTGAGCGACTTACGCGGCGTTGCCGGCCTTTCGGAGCTTCGTCTTGAGGGCGAGGCCCAGGCGGAACGCGAGCGTGTAAGTGGCGCTGTTGGCGCGCTGCACCTTCGCGGGCAGGCTCACCACCTGTCCGTCTGGGGTCTCCAGGCGCAAGGTGACGTTGGCGCGCTGCGGGAGCTTGGAGCGCAGCGTCCAGGTGCCCTTGCGCAGGCTGGCTTCGAAGTCGTTCTGGAAGATGCGCGACGAGCTCCACCGGAGGGTGATGGTGGCCTGCTCGTTGTCCACGACGAGCGTGGGATCGCGGACGGGGTCCGCGGCGGCGGGCGGGGCCGGTGGAGGCGTAGCGGGTGTGCGAGCCCGGGAGAGCCCGGACTTCAGCCCGCGCTTGACCGACGCCCGGCCCTGGGTGCGGTTGGCGCCGGAGGCACCCGAGCCGCGGATGTGCTGCGCGCTTCGTACGCTGGACACCGACCGGCTCTGCTCGTTGAGGAAGTAGGCGTAGCGGGTGCGGTCGCGCTCGGTCATGTGCTCGATCCGGCAGTCGAGCTGGAACTGCCCACGCCCGAGAGGCTCGACCCCCACGATGCGCACCGCGGCGGCGACGCGCGCCTGGCCCTGGCCGAGCTCCATCGTCAGATCGCACATCGAGCCTGGCATCGGCTGGGTGTCGGCGCTCAAGCGGATCTTGTTCTTCTCGATCCACTCGGTGCGACCGAAGCGGATCATGCCCTCGTCGTCTTTCAGAGCGATGTCGCTCCGCACGTGGATGCGCATGGTGGCTCTCCTGGCCTGATGGTCACCACGTCCTGTGGTGTCCTGCACAGGGTGCCTCGGAATGCACCGGCGCGCAAGGCAGCTTGGCCACAACGGTTAGGGGAGGGGTGGCGGGTGTAGCTGTCCTGGTGGTGGCCCCGGCCTTCAAAGCCGGTCGAGGTGCGCTGAGAGGCGTTGCCTGGTGGGTTCGATTCCCATGACCCGCCGCCTCATATCGCGTGGATGCCCTCCTGCTCGGCGTCTACGGCCTCTGCGCCGTCCTGATGGGAACGCCCGGGGAACATGAAGCTCTCTGGAGGCAGGTTCGGGATCATCAGGACGGCCTCCTGCACGGACGGACGCAGGGCCTGCTTGTCGAGGTAGGAGTTCCAGGTGGTCCCACCGACGTTGTGGCCGACCAGGTACGCCACCGCCAGGAAGTCCGCGCCTGCAGCCACGAGGTTGCTCGTGAGCCCCTTGCGGAAGGCGTGGGTGCAGCGGCCGCGCCAGACCTCCTCGGGCACGCCAGCACGCCGCCAGGCGCGCCTCAGGCTGCGCCCGACGTGCCCATGGGAGCCGCGCTCGGGGGAAGGAGCAGGGACGACCCAGGAGACGTCCTGGGGCCAGGAGCGGAGGATGGCCGCCAGGTGGGGGCTCGTCGGCAGCGTCCGGCCCCCGTAGCCGCCCTTCGTGATCTCACGACGCACGCGCAGCTCCCCGCCGTCGAGGTCGACGTCACTCCACTGGAGGTGCAGCGCGGCGTTCCGCCGGAGGCCGGTGAAGCGCTGGAGAACCGCCAGCTGCCACGTCCAGCCAGCACCCACGTCGACGAGGGCGGCGAGGCAGGCGTCCGTCTGCTCCCAGCTCGGTGCGAGGGGCTCCTCCTTGTGGAGCTTCTTGTGCTTCAGCTCCTGCGGCGCGGGGATGTCCCACGAGTAGGCGTCGGCGTGCATGGCCGCCCAGCGCCAGAACAGCTCGATGTCCCGCATGTGCTTCTGGACCGTCGTCCGCTTCCTGGTGATGCCGTTG
>CAZSAT010000113.1:0-22462 GCA_964604675.1 uncultured Enterobacterales bacterium | reverse complement strand
CTCCCGGCGTGCCGGTGTTGGTCACCACGGGCGCGAAGCTGGTGGTCATGCGGCCGACGCCGTAGGCACCCACGAGCACGACCGCGAGCTCCCCCATGTCCTGGGTGGCCAGCCGCACCGCGAGGCGCTCGTTCTTCGCAAACAGCCCCTCGACCGTTCGCACCGCCGCGGGGAACACCGGCCAGAGGCGTCCGGGCAGGTAGCGGTAGCCCACCACGTGGCCTTCGCGGGGCACGTGCACGCGGTGGTAGTCCTTCGGCGACAGGTAGAGGATGGCGTAGTGGCCTCCCTCGTAGCGCTCGCCGCCGCCGACGAGCGTGCGCACGTCCCACCTCATGCCGGCTTCGGGCGGCAGCTCGAAGCCGCTGAGCCGACCGGCGTGGTAGACGCGCCCGTCGACCGGCGACACGAGGGCCTCGGCGGTCTCGTCCACGGGGCGCACGCCGGGCTTTAGCGGCCGGACGAAGAAGTCCTGCAGCGTGCGGTAGTCGCTCAGCGTGCCTTCGCACTCGCTCAGATCGACGCCGTAGGTGCGGACGTACCAGTCCAGGACGAGTCGGCTGAGGCCTGCGCGCGCGAAGGCGCCCTGGAGCCGCGAGCCGAGCCCGTGGGGCACGACCGAGAGCAGGCTGACGATGAAGGCGTCGTTCACCGGGCGCGCCTAACCTCGATCGGGCGCATCGGGCGATACTGGGGCCGATGGGATCGACGACCGGACGGCTCTTCGTAGTGACCACCTGGGGCGAGTCCCACGGGCCCGCGCTGGGGTGCGTGGTGGAGGGCTGCCCGCCGGGCGTCGCGCTGGACCTCGACGCGATGCAGCACCAGCTCGCCCGGCGGCGTCCTGGTCAGAACAAGCTGACCACCCAGCGCAAGGAACGGGACCAGGTCCGCGTGTTGTCGGGGGTCTTCGAGGGCCGCACCACGGGCACGCCGATCGCGCTGATGATCGACAACGGGGACGCCGACTCCAGCGCCTACGCGCCCTTCGCCCACCTCTACCGCCCGTCCCACGCCGACTACACCTACGACCAGCGCTACGGCTTCCGCGACTGGCGCGGCGGCGGTCGGTCGTCGGCGCGCGAGACCGCTGCACGGGTGGCCGCAGGTGCGGTCGCGCGGCAGGTGTTGGGCGCGGTGGAGCTGGTGGCGTGGGTGCAGCAGGTGGGCGGCGACGAAGCCGAGGTCGACCCCTCGACCGTGACGGCCGAGCAGGTCGACGCCAGCCTGGTGAGGTGTCCGGACCCGGCGGCGTCGGCGCGCTTCGAGGAGGCCATCCGCGCGGCGCGCGCCGACGGCGACACCCTCGGCGGCGTGGTCCGCGCCGTGGCGCGAGGGGTGCCGGCTGGCCTCGGCGACCCGGTGTTCGACAAGCTCGAGGCCGATCTGGCCAAGGCGATGCTGTCGTTGCCCGCGGCCAAGGGCTTCGAGTCCGGGCTCGGGTTCCGCGCCCTCTCGCTCCGTGGCTCCGAGCACAACGACCTCTTCGAGCCCGACGGTGCGGGAGGCGTGCGCACCCGCACCAACCGCTCCGGTGGCATCCAGGGCGGCATCTCCAACGGCATGCCGGTGGAGCTCAGCGTGGCCTTCAAGCCCGTGGCCACCCTCTTCCGCGAGCAGGACACGGTCGACCGGGCGGGCCGCGCCGCCACCATCAAGGCGCGGGGACGCCACGATCCCTGCGTGCTCCCGCGGGCGGTGCCGGTGGTCGAGGCGGCCATGGCGCTGGTCCTCGTCGATCACCTCCTTCGCTTCCGGGCGCTCCGCGGCTGATGGAGCTCGGCGGTCGCTACGAGGTCGGTGAGGTGCTCGGAAAGGGGGCCTTCGCCACGGTCTACCGGGTGCGCGACAAGCAGCTCCACGTGGATCGGGCCGCGAAGATCATGCCGCCGGCGCGCGACGACAAGGAGCGGGACCTCACCCGCCGCCTGCTTCGCGAGGCGAAGGCCCTGCAGAGCCTCGACCACGAGGCGATCGTCAAGGTCTTCGACAGCGGCGAACAGGACGGCGCCACGTGGGTGGTCATGGAGGTGGTGGAGGGCGGCACCGTGGCCGACCGCGTGGGCCTGCAGGGGGTGTTCACGCCCGAGCAGGCCGTGGCCGTGGCCGGTGCCGTGCTCGATGCCCTGCACGTGGCCCACCTCCAGGGGATCATCCACCGCGACGTCAAGCCGTCGAACGTGCTCCTCACCCCCGATGGGCGGCCCAAGCTCGTGGACTTCGGGATCGCGCGCATCCTCGACAACGAGACCTCGCACAAGACCCGCACGGGCATGGCCATGGGCTCGCTGGCCTTCATGGCGCCCGAGCAGAAGGCCGACGCCACCTCGGTCGCCCCCGCCGCCGACGTGTACGGAGTCGCCACCACCGTCTTCTTCATGCTCACCGGCGAGAGCCCCCTGGACCTCTTCACCGCGGGCCTCGACCACGACCGCTGGGGGTCCATGCCGCGCAAGCTGCGCGAGGTGCTCTGGAAGGCCACGCGCTACGAAGCGGGCCAGCGCTACGCGAGCGCTGCGGAGATGTCCACGGCCCTGCTGGTGCGCGACGTGGCCGCTCGCCCTGCGCTCGGGCTTCCCGGGACCGGCGGTGGGCGTGGCGTGAGAGCCCGCGCGGAACCTCCACCGCCGCCGCCCACGCGGCGCTTCTCCGATCTGGGCCGCTCGCCGCGGGTCGACCGTCGGCCCTTGTGGTTCGGCCTGGCGGGGGTGCTCTTCATCGCCTCGGTGGGGGCTGGCACCTGGTGGCTTGCCACCCACCAGCGGTCGACGGCGCCGGCCTCACCGCCGATCGTGCTGCAGCCGGAGCCCGAGGAGCTTCGCAGTGTGGAGGCCATCCTGTCGGAGCCCGAACCCGAGGTCGGCGGGCCCCTGGATCACCGCTGGGAGGGGCGCTGCGGCGACCACTGGGTGCGTGTGCAGGTGGTGGGGTCGGGCCACGACGTGAGCGGCACGTCCACCTTCGCCGGGGTACGGCGCGAGGTGGACGGCCGCTACGACGAGGCGGCGCGCTCGCTCGTGCTGCACGAGCAGGACTGCGCGCCCTGTGGGTCGTTCGCCGGACGCGTGTCCCCCGACCTCGCCACGATGACGGGGAGCTACGACTCGAAGGGCGGGCTGGACTGCACCTTCAGCGGCAAGCTGAAGTAGCTACTAGTTGACGGGCTCGTAGGTAACGAGCCCTTTCAACTACTGTCTCCTGCGGGGGCCAGCCCCCGCACCGCGCGCTGGGCGCGCTCCCCCCGGCCTTCGGCCGCCGCGCGCCGTGCGCGCGGAAGCGGTTCGTTACGAACGAACCGCTCAGCCAGCCACCGACCTCAGCCGCCGCGACGGCGGTTGGCCTTGATGTCCTGCTTCTGGTCCGCGGCGCGTTCCTCGGTGGCCTGGGCCCTCTCCTCGGCCTCACGCGCGGCCTCCTTCGCGGCGGCGATGCGGTCGGCGGCTGCCTGCTCGACGACCTCCCCGAGCGCGGCCAGGCCGGCTTCGTAGTCGGGGCCCAGCATCTCGTCCATGTCCATGAACAGGCCCATCACCTTGGTGCCGAAGTCGGCGTCCTGGTCGTAGGTCCAGGTCACCTTGGTGGAATCGCCGGAGGCCTGGAGCTGGAAGCCCGCTTCGGCCTCGGACTCCCACGGAGCCACGAAGACCAGCGCCGAGACGACTTCCACGTTCTCGGTCTGGCGGAGCACCGTGAGGCTGCCCGTGCCGACCTCCTCGTTGCCTTCCCAGCTGTAGCCGCTGCCCACGCCGCTGGTCTTGTCGGTGTAGGTGTAGGTGGCGTTGGGGTCCTTGTCGTTCCAGGGGCTCCAGGCGTGGGCCAGCTTGGCATCGGACACGTGCGGCCAGACGTCGTCCGCGGTGGCCGCGAAGGTGGCGCTGCGTTCGACGTGGATGGTATCGGGCTGCATGGCGGCGGCGCCGCCGACGCCGAGCACGGCCAGCGCGCCGAGTCCGAAGACGAGTCCGATGAGCTTCTTCATGAGGTGGGCTCCAGGTGGTTCCGGCCTTGCGATAACCCAGCGACAAGCTGGCAGGCCTCGGCGATCTGCTGCGCGACGCAGGCGGGCAGGCTGCCGTCGCCGACCAGCCCGGCGCGGTGGTAGCTGCTCCGGTCCTCCTGGCCTCGTGGGCGTCCCGACTCCCGCTCGAAGGCGTGCCGGCGGGCGATCGCGAGGTCGAAGCCCGCGGGCAGGGCGAGGTCGAGGTGCTCGGCGATGGAGCGGATCTGCGCGGCCGGATCCTCGGAGAGCTGCTCGTAGCTCAAGACCAGGGTGTGTGGGGGAGCGCTGCGGATGGCGCGGAGGGCCGCCACGGTGCGTGGGAGGGTGGCGTCGACCACCTGCCGGTAGGCCTCGTCGGGGGGCAGGTGGGCGAAGTGCTCCCGCGCGGGGCCCGCCAGCGCGTAGTGGCAGGTGGAGGCCATCACGTCGGTGAGGTCGCGCCCGATCCAGAGGCAGCGCACACGGTCCAGGTCGCCCACGTAGTGGGTCTTCGCGAGGTGCCAGCCGCCGCCATGGGCGGCCACGTGGGCGCGGAGGCGGAGGTCCTCGGGGTCGCCGGGGTCGTTGAGCGGGAAGTCGTCGGTCCGGGGCTCGGTGGGCGGGGGAAGGTGCACCCCCGCCGCTCGCAGCAGGCTCGCCGTGATGCGCGCGAGCCAGCTCGTGCCGCCCCGCGGCAGGCCGCTGACCAGCACGTAGTGGTCGGTGCGCGCGCTCGGCCACAGAGCTACCGGTCCCGCGGCGCCCACGCGGCGGAGGGCACCCGCTCGGGTGCTGGCGAGCACGCGGCCCGCCGCCAGCCGGACCGTTCCGCACCGGAGGGCGGCCCCGTCGATTTCTGCGGGCCCGTGGATCCGCTCGGCGACGGCGACGGCGCTGGGCACGGGCTTCTTCACCGTGCGATCGTCGCACGAACGCTGGACGCGAGGGATAGAACGCCGTCGGGGGAGGCTGCGGACGGACCTCCATGGACGACTCACGCTTCGAGACCCTGGTGACCCACGCACCGGTGTGCATCCACGAGATCGACCTCGACGGGCGCTTGACCGCGATGAACCCGGCCGGCCTGGCGATGATGGGGGTGGACGACGAGGCGGCCATCCGGGGCATGCCGTACCTCGACGCCGTCTCGGAGACGGATCGTGCGCGCATCGCCGAGCTGCTCCAGCATGCGATGCGGGAGGGCGACGCCCACTTCGAGTTCGAGTCGTCCGGCGACACCCCGCGGGTCTTCGCGTCGAACTTCATCCCGGTCCGAGGGCCGGATGGCGAGCTGGTGAACCTGATGGGGGTGACCCAGGACGTCACCGAGCGTCGGCGGGCCGAGGCCGCGCTGCGCGAGCTCAACCAGGACCTCGAGCGGCAGGTGGCGGAGCGCACGGCGGACCTGCGTGCGGTGAACCAGGAGCTCGCGGCGCGGAACAAGGAGCTCGATGCCTTCGCGCGCGCGGTGAGCCACGATCTGAAGTCGCCCCTGGCCTCCATCACCGGCCTCGCCTCGCTCCTGGAGACCGCTCGCCTCGGCGTCCAGGAGCTGGAGGACGTGCGCAAGATCCGCGAGTCCGGCGTTCGCATGGGGCGGATGATCGACGAGCTGCTGGCGCTGGCCCAGGTCGGCAGCGTGACCGCGCACGTCGACGAGGCCGTGGACCTGGCGAGCGTGGTGGACGCGGTCTGCGAGGACCTCGCGCCGCAGCTCTCCGAGCTCGGTGCGCGGGTCACCCACGACGGCCTGCCGACGGTTCGCGGCGCCGCGTCCGAGCAACGACGCCTGCTGCAGAACCTGATCGAGAACGCGGTGAAGTACCGGGGCGAGCAGCCGCTGCGCGTGCGCGTGTCGGCCGAGGTCCGCGCCGACGACGTGCTCGTGACGGTCGCCGACAACGGGAGGGGGATCGCCGAGGATCAGCACGACCAGATCTTCGTGCTCTTCGGCCGCGGGCCGGCGGGGCTCGATCAGCCGGGCTCCGGTGTGGGCCTGGCCACGTGCAAGAAGCTCGTGGAGGCGCGCGGGGGCACCCTGGACGTGGTGTCGCGTCCCGGAGAGGGCGCGGCCTTCACCTACACGCTGCCCACCTGACCGAGCTCTCCGTCGCCGTGCAGGTCGAGGTAGTCGCTGAAGTAGCCGCCGCACTCGCTGCGCCGCTCGCAGCCCTGGCAGGGCGCGCCGTGACGCCGGGCGAGTGACACCTGGGCGGGCTGGCCGTGGAAGTCCGCCTCGCTCCAGAAGTTCACGTCCTCCAGCCGGCCCTCGCCGTCGAGCGGCTGCTGGCGCAGCATCTGGTCGTGGGTGGAGTGCCAGAGCTCCGGGCCGAGCACGCAGTGGGGGATGCAGAAGAACACCAGCGTGCAGCCGCTCGACGCACACCGGCTGTGCAGCGACTGGAACTCGCCGCGGCGCGCTCGAAGCTCGGTCAGGTCGAGGTTCATCTCGATCGCCTGGCCCGCCGCGGCCAGCACCGGCACCGCGTTGCCCATCACCCACTTGCAGCACCCGAGCTCCAGCACCACGTTGGCGATGGCGTCGAGCTCGCTCACGGTCTGGCGCGAGAGCACGGTGGCGGCGAAGCGCCGGGCGGTCATGGTCTCGGCCGCGTGCTGCACCGCGCGCGAGAACTGGCTCCACCAGGCCGCGCGGCCCGTCACCAGGCCGCCGGTCTCCTGGCTGGCCGCGTGCACGCTGATCATCACCTCGTCGAGCAGGGGGCCCACGCGCTCCGCGAAGGCGCGGTCCTGCCAGCGCAGCAGGTTGGTGATGGTGTAGGTCTGCATGCCCAGGTCGCGGGCGAGCTGGAGCGCGTCGGCGAAGCGCGGGTGGATGCTGGCCTCCCCGCCCATGAACTGGATGAGGCCGATGCCCTCGTCGCGGGCCCGGTGGAGCTCGCGGTCGATCGCCTCCCAGGGCATGAGGCCGCCCTGGTTCACGCGGGTGGACTCGCAGCAGAAGCGGCACTTCAGGTTGCAGCTGTCGGCGATGAACAGCTCGCGCCAGGGCACGAGCACGCCGTCGGCGAGGCTTCGGGCGATGGGGAGGTCCAGCGCGAGCCCCCGGCGGTCCACCGCGAGGATGGTGCGGGCCAGGGCGTGTCCGGAGGCCCCGCCCTCGAGGAGCAGGACCTGGAGGTGGCGGCCGGTGTAGGTGGGCGGGTCGGCCGAGGGATCGCCGCTCGGCTGCACCCGCAGGCGGAGCGCGTGGTCCGGGCGGGTGGCGTGGAACTCGATCCAGCGCTCGCCGAAGCGCGGGGTCTGCACGGTCCAGCCAGCGTGCGCGTCGAACCAACGGTGCAGCCCGCGTCGCCACAGCTGGGCGGCGAGCTCCTGGGTGTCGCGGATCGGGGTCACGGGGAGAGCTTAGCCGTGCAGCGGGGGGTGCCCGCGCAGCTCGCGCGCGCCAGAGGTGCTGGGGAAGCGCGCCACGAGCTCGCCGTCGAGCTGCGTGAGCCGCTCCAGCTGCACGGTGGAGATGGCGCGCACGTCGGCGAGCACCCGCTCGCTCCAGCCCGCGGCGACGTAGCTCGCCTGCGGGGTGGTGCGGTGGTGGTGGTCGACGGCGTCCAGGTCGTGCACTGCGTCCATGTCGGCCAGGTACAGCTCGCTGGCGATCTCGTGGTTGTAGAGGTCGCTGAACAGCCGGCCGTCGGCGCCGAACACGAAGCGGCGGGCGTAGGGGTGGAAGACGCCGCGGCCGAGGAAGTACCAGGCCCGCCGGAGCTCCCACTGGAGCGCGGTGCGGGTGCGCTGGCGTCGATCGTCGGAGGCGGAGGCGAGCTGATCGAGCACCTCGGCGGCGTAGGCGTCCAGCCCGTCGGCGAGGGCTTCGAGCGCCGAGCCGGGCCAGACGATGCCCACGGCGGGCGAGACGCTGATGGTGTCGAAGCCCAGGGCGTAGAGGTGGGCGGTGTTGGCGCGCAAGTCCGGGGCCGTGGCGGGGGTGACCACCATGTTGGCGCGGAGCCCGAGGCCGGACGCCTGGAGGTGGTCGAGGCCGCGTCGCGCCTGCCAGTAGAGCTCCACCGCGCGCTCCCGGGCGGTGTTCACGGCACCCACCCGACGCCCCGCGTGGCTCTCGAGGTCCCCGTCCAGGCTCACCGTGACGTCCAGGCCCATCTCCGCCAGCCACGCCGCGCGCTCCGCGGTGATCTGCGTGGCGTTGGTGACCATGCCGACCGGGGCGCCGGGGTGCCTGGCACGGGCCTGCTCCACCACGTAGACCAGCCGGTCCCACGCCAGGGTGGGTTCCCCGCCGAGCAGGGTGAAGCCGGGGGCCGGCTCGTCGGCGAGCAGGGCGAAGGCCCGATCGACCCGCGCCTCGCTCAGCGTGTTTCCGCCGAAGGGCACCACGCAGTAGCTGCAGCGCAGGTTGCACACGTCGGTCAGGAAGAACACGGCCTGGACCGGACGGGTCCACAGGGCCGGCGTGGCACGGTGCTGGCCAGCGCGCACCGCCGCCGCCACCCGCTCCAGTCCCTGACGAAGCGCGGGCTTCGGGCCCTGGGCCGTGCCCGGGTCCAGGTTCAGGGCCAGGCCGCTTCGCGCAGGGCTCACGATCAGTCGAAAGCGGGCGCCGTGCCCCGAGGCGTGGACCAGGAAGCGCTCGGGCTCGGGCGCCACTTCGTCGATGCGCCAGCCGTCCCGGAGCCGCAGCGGGAGCGCTTGGGCGCCGAGCACGTCCCGGAGGAACGCGGCGCGGGGGGAGGGCCTCACCCCGGGAGGATAACCGTGGGGCCGGAGGTGGCGATGGCCGACCTGCAGCACGTGATCTACATCCGCACGGCGCTCGAGCTGCTGTTCGCAGCGCTCACGGACCCCGAGCAGACCCCCCACTTCTTCCTGAACTGCCGGATCGAGGGCCGCTGGGAGGTGGGCGGCGACCTGAGCTTCGTGGAGACCAGCCGCGGTCCCCGGGGCCCCACGGTGGTGAAGGGGCAGGTGGTGGCGATCGAGCCGGAGCAGGTGCTCGCGTACACCTTCGCCATCGCCCAGCTCGACGAGGGCGACAGCCAGGTGCGCTTCCAGCTGAGCCAGGTGCCGAACGCCACGAAGCTCGTGGTGGACCACACCGGGCTGGTCGAGGCCAGCCGCACCCTCGCCCTGGTGACCGAGGGGTGGCCGGCGATCCTGAGCTCCCTGAAGACCTGGCTCGAGACCGGCGAGCCCCTCGGCCTCCCGCAGCGCTGATGCCGCTCGGGTGGCACCTGGTCGTGCTGCTGGTCTCCGCCGTGGCGGTCTCCCGGTGGCGGCCCGTGCCAGGCCGCCGGCTGGCGCTGGGTGTGGGTGCGCTGGTGGCCGCACCGCTGCTCGTGCGTGCCGCGTGGTTCGCGGGCACGGAGGGCCTGTTGGAGGCGGTGACCGAGGGGGTGTTGCTCGCGCTGGTGGTCGCCGGCGTGGGGCGTTCGGCCTGGATCGCCGTGGCCGCCGCGGTCCTCTTGGCCGAGGAGCTGGACTGGGGGCAGCTGCTGCTGGGCTTCGGCACCCCTGCGTGGGTGGCGGACCTCGGCTCGCGCAGCGACCGGCTGAACTTCCACAACCTCGACGCCCTGGACTGGCTCTGGGAGCCGGTCCCGGTGGTGCTGCTGTTCGTGCTGGCGGGGGCACGGGGCCGCGTGCGCGCCCTCGCCGATCGGCTGCGCCTGCCGGAGGTGCACGGCAGCCTCCGCTGGGGCGTGCTGTCGCTCGTGCTCCTCGCCGCGCCGACCGCGATGGTGGCGGGCGGTCGCGCCTTCGACGAGGCCTCGGAGCTGGTGCTGGTGCTGCTCGTCTGGTGTTGCTGGGAGCGCGGTCAGAGCGCCCAGGCGCCCATGTAGATGTCCACGCTGTCGCCGGCGTGGTCCAACGCGCTGGCGGTGGGCACGACCCTCACGCCGGGCAGGCCGCGGCGGATCGCCTGGAGCGCGTCGCCGTGCTCGGCCTGGCCCATGGCGGCGAAGGCCGCCCGGACCTCGGCCCAGGCCGCGCCGTTGGCGAGGCCGCGTCGCGCGAAGCCGATCCGGGTGTGGTCGTAGATCTTGTTGACCGCGTACCGGGGCGGATCGTCGAGCCGGATGGTCGTGTAGTACCAGCCCGGCCCCAGCGGACAGGCCTGGGCCATGGTGTCGGCGAGGCGCTGGACCTCGGCGGGCGCCCCCGCGGCCGACGCGTGGGGCGTGGGACCGCCGACGTACACCCGCTGGCGGGTGGTGCCGCCCTGGAGCACGTCGACCGTGACGACGTCGACGCGGCGCCCGCGCGCCCATGCGGGCAGGGGCAGGTCGGGCACCGACTGCAGGCCCGCGCCCCAGGCGTCCTCCTGCACGTAGAGCTTGACCCGAGGGGGGCGCCCGGGGTCGAAGCCGAGGCCGACCGTGCGCACCGCGTCGGACCCGAGGGCCGCCGACAGCGCGTGAGCCGGCCCCAGGTCGTAGTCGCCGAGGGCCTGCACGAAGCGCTCGATCCGTGGCCAGAAGCGCGCGCCCTCGAAGCGGTCGTTGACCGTGAGCCCCCACCCCCATCCGGCGGCGCTGCGCGTCAGGTAGGCGTCGTACTTCAGCCCGTCCCGGTCGGGTGGCGGAGCCTCCGGGAGATCCGCTTCGGCCCCCAGGAGCGCGTCCAGGTCGAGGCTCGCCCCTACGTGCTGCTGGAGCGCGGCGAGCAGGGCGCGGGTGCCCCGAAGGTGCGCGCGGGGGCCGGGGGGGCGGTCCTGGTGCACGGGTGGGGTCTCCTTCGGCGATAGTAGCGGCGATGCCTCGCCACCTCGCCATCATCCCCGACGGCAACCGCCGCTGGGCCCGCGCCCGCGGCCTGGCGCCGTCGGAGGGCCACCGCGCCGGGATCGAACGGGTCGGCGAGGTGGCCGCGGCCGCCTGGGAGGCCGGGGTGGAGGTGTTCACCTTCTGGTGGGGGTCGCCGGCGAACCTCACGCTCCGGGACCCGGCGGAGGTGGCCGTGATCGTGGCCGTGCTCGAGGCGTGGCTGCGCGAGCGGGTGCCTGCGCTGCTGGCGGAGCACGGGGCGCGCTTCGAGGTGCACGGTCGTTGGTCGGAGCTGTGTCCGGGCCTGGCGCCGGGGGTGATGGCTGCCCGGAACGCGTCGCGTCCGGGGGCTCGCCGGCTGGTCCTGTTGATGGCCTACGACGGGCGCGAGGAGCTCCAGGCCGCGGCCGACGGGCCCGCCGAGGGCTTCGCGGACCGGCTCTGGACCGCCGGCCTGCCCGACGTCGACCTGGTGGTGCGCACCGGCGGCGAGCCGCACTGGTCGGCGGCCTTCCTGGCGTGGAAGGCGGCCAACGCTCAGCTCGCGTTCCCGCAGGTCTGCTGGCCGGACTTCA
Organism: uncultured Enterobacterales bacterium; assembly: GCA_964604675.1. Lineage (GTDB taxonomy): Bacteria > Myxococcota_A > UBA796 > UBA796 > CAJQPC01 > CAZSAT01. Next base: position 11,162 of record CAZSAT010000113.1, on the reverse strand, counting down.
CGGGCGACGCGCTGCGCGAGGTGTTGCACGCGTGTGCGACGGAGCGTCGCTTCGGTCGGTAGCTGAGCTACTCCTCGCGCTCCGGCTCCTCCATCAGGTAGCGCCAGTACAGGCCCGGCCGCTCCAGCACGCCGCGGGTGATCTGGACGTGGCTGGTGTCCTCGAGGTCGATGGGCTCGATGCGCTGGCCGTCGAAGCTCAGCAGGGTGGCGCCGGGCATGGACAGCAGGATCGGCGAGTGGGTGGCGATGACCACCTGCGTGTCGCCGGCTGCGAGGCGCTGGAGCAGCAGCGCGATCAGGCTCAGCTGCCGCTGGGGCGAGAGCGCGGACTCGGGCTCGTCGAGCAGCAGCAGGCCGCGCTTCGCCCGGTTGTGCAGGACCGCGAGGAAGGCTTCGCCGTGGGAGAGCGTGTGCAGCGAGCGGTCGGCGAACAGGGCGTCTTGGTCGAAGCCGTAGGCGTGCGCGCCGCCGCGTTCTCGCAGCCACTCCGCGAAGTGCACCTGGCGATCCGCGCGGAAGTACCAGGCGCCTCGGGGCCGCTTCAGGAAGCTCGGGCGGAGCGCATCGGCCAGCACGCTCACCGGCTCGGCCGCCTGGTCACGCCCACCGCCGAGCCCCGGAAGGCCGGCCACTTCCGCGATCGCCTGCAAGAGGGTCGACTTGCCGGAACCGTTCTCCCCCACGAAGAGGGTGAGGGGCGCGAGCTCCAGGTCGAGCCCCTGGAGCACGGGCAGCGTGAAGGGGAACGCGTCGGGGTGCTCGATGCGCTCGGGCACCAGGCGGACACGATCGAGGAAGGCTGGGCGGCTCACCGCGAGACCGTAGCGTGGACGGTGGACGGATTCTGGCCGGCCACCCGCTGCGACCCCGATCCAGGGGCACGGACGCACGGGTCGCACGGATGGGCGCCGGATCCGCTGCCGATTCCTGGCACGCATGCTGCACCGTCTCCTCGCGATGGGTCTCGCAATCGCTGTCTTCGCCGCGTGCGCCCCGCCTGTGTCCGACACGGCGGCGCCCGCCGACCTTCGCCCGGAGGCCGAGGAGATCCTGGCCGTGCTCGCGGAGCTCGAGGGGGTGGTCACCCTGCAGGACCTCCAGGACGCCGGCCTGGCGCCCTACGGCCTGGTCGACTGGGAAGCCCCGGCCACGATCGACGTGTGGCGCAAGTCGATGGCCTACGGCTCGGGCAGCTGCGACGGTCCCGTGCACACCATCGACTTCGAGGACTACGTGTCCGGCGTGCTCAACCACGAGTGGTACCTCTCCTGGGAGGACGAGAGCCTGCGGGCGGGGGCCGTGGCGATCCGCAGCTACGCCGCGTGGTGGGTGCTCGCGGGCGGCAAGTACGACTGCGCCGACCTCGACGACACCACCTCGAGCCAGGTCTACGACGACGACCGCGACGCGGTCGCCACCGCCGCGGTGAACGACACCGAGGGCGAGTACGCGGTCGCAGACGGCAGCGTGGTCTTCGCCGAGTACAGCGCCGAGAACAGCGACCCCACGGCCTACGGGGTCTCGGAGCCCTACTGCACCGGCACCACGCTCTACGGCCACGGCCGCGGCATGTGCCAGTGGGGCACCCAGCGCTGGGCCCTGAACGAGGGCCGCGACCACGGCTGGATGGTGGAGCACTACTACCCGGGGGCGACCATCGTGGTGGTGGGGCTCGACGCCGACGGCGACGGCTTCACCGAGGACGACGGCGACTGCGACGACGACGACGCCTCGGTCTACCCGGGCGCGGCCGAGCTCTGCGACGAGGTGGACAGCGACTGCGACGACGACCTGGTCGACGGCTTCGACGCCGACGGCGACGGCTTCCGCACCTGCGACGGCGACTGCGCCGACGGAGACGCCGATCGGCACCCCCAGGCGGCCGAGGTGGTCAACGGGGTCGACGACGACTGCAACTACCGGGTGGACGACGGCACGACGGCGTTCGACGACGACCGGGACGGCTGGTCCGAGGACGCGGGGGACTGCGACGACGCCGACCCCTTCGTGTTCCCCGGGGCCCCCGAGGTGGCCGACGGGGTCGATCAGGACTGCGACGGCCTGCTGGACGAGGGCACCAGCGCCGCCGACGACGACGGAGATGGCTGGACCGAGGCGCAGGGCGACTGCAACGACGACGATCCCGAAGCGTGGCCCGGCGCGGTGGAGCTCGCCAACGGTCTGGACGAGGACTGCGACGGCCGGGTCGACGAGGGCACCGCGCGCTTCGACGACGACGGGGACGGCTGGGACGAGGTGCATGGAGACTGCGACGATCGGGACCGGCTGGTGTTCCCCGGAGCCCCGGAGCTGGCGGACGGCGTGGACCAGGACTGCGATGGGTTCGTGGACGAGGGCACCTCGCTCTCCGACGACGACGGCGACGGCTGGACCGGTGCGGGCGGTGACTGCGACGAGCGGCGCGCGGACGTGTTCCCGGGGGCTGTCGAGGTCGCCGACGGGGTGGACCAGGACTGCAACGCGGTGGTGGACGACGGCACCGAGGTCTTCGACGACGACGCGGACGGGTGGAGCGAGGTGCAGGGCGACTGCAACGACCTCGACCCCGGGGTGTTCCCCGGTGCGGCCGAGCTGCCCGACGGGCGCGACCAGGGCTGCGACGGGGTGGTGGACGAAGGCACCGAGCTGGCCGACGACGACGGGGACGGCTTCGCCGAGGTCGACGGGGACTGCGCCGACGGTGACCCGGCGATCTGGCCGGGCGCGCCCGAGCGGGAGAACGGCCTCGACGACGACTGCGACGGCCTGGTGGACGACGAGACCGAGCTCTTCGACGACGACGGCGACGGCTTCAGCGAGCGCCAGGGGGACTGCGACGACGGGGTGGCTGCTGTCTACCCGGGGGCTCCAGAGCGACTCGACGGGGTGGACTCGGACTGCGACGGGCAGGCGGAGCGCACCGTGGGGTGGTTCGCGGGGTGCTCCAGCGGCGGGGTGGGCGGTGCGTGGTCGTCTCTCTGGGTGCTCGCGCTGCTGGTCCGTCGCAGGCGCTGATCCGACCGACGCGCCGCGCGGACGTGCGATGCTCCGGCCCGGCGGACCGCGAGCAGGAGGTGGGCGGCATGGACGGTGGCCTGTTCGTGGTGGCGGTGGTGGCCGCGCTGGTCCTGGCCCAGCTCGCGTCGACCTTCAAGCTCGGTCGCCGCGCCCCGGAGCTGGAGGGCGGCGAGGACGGGACCGTGTGGAGCGAAGAACGCCGCGTCGACGGGGTCGACGTGGCCCTGCGCGTCTGGCAGGAGGTCTACGACGGCACCGCGTCGACGTGGAGCGCGGTGCACGCCACGGTGCCCGGCCCGGTACCCCCGGGGCTGCGGCTCGGGCGGCAGCGCGTGCCGACCGGCCTGTCGAACATCTTCGGGCCCGACGACCTGCAGATCCGCGATCCGCTGCTGGACCGGCAGCTGGCGATCCACTGCGAGGTCCCGTCGGCTGCGCGCTGGATGCTGCGCGACGTGCACGTGGCGGGCTCCCTGGCCATGCTGCTGGACGGCCCCATGGACGTGACCGTGGAGGGGCGCTCGGTGCGCCTCCGCTTCGCCGGCGACGACCGCACGGCCCTGAACGCCCTTGCGGAGGAGGCCGCGGGACTGGCCGGCCACCTCGCCGAGGCCTACGCGGCGCCGTTGCGCGCCCTCGCGGAAGGGGGGCTGGAGCTCGCGCTCGACGAGCACGGAGCGCGCCTGAGCGGGCAGCTCGACGGGCGCGAGGTGGGCGTGCGGCTCGGCGCGGGTGAGCACGAGGCGGAGGTGGTGGTGCACACGGCGCGGCTGCCGGGTGGGCTCGAGGCCAGGAAGGGGTCGGGCGGGCTGCGCTTGCCGGACCCGGTGCTGGACAGCGCGCTCGAGGTCACGGTGGACCCCGACGGCGAGGAGGCGGCGCTCGCCCTGCTCGGCGCGGAGGGTGTGCGCGGGCCGCTGCTCGAGGTGCTCCATGGCCACCCGGGCTCGGAGCTGGCGGGCGACCGGGTGGTGCTCCGCGCCGGAGACCTGGAGCCGGACGCGCTCCAACGGCTCGTGGACGTGGCGGTCGAGCTGGCCGAGGCGCTCAACGCCGCACCGTGCGTGCGTGCCCCGGATCCGCTGGGACATGGATCCGGAACCGGCTGAAGGATGCGGCAAGAGCCCGAGCGAACTCCGGTGATTTCAATGAGCTACGGGCGTGTGTGCAACTGGCATGCAACTTGCTCTTTGTCGGAGCATGCACGGACCCGTCCTCCTGCTGCTCGCCCATGCCGCCCTGGCGCAGCAGACCGCCTCGGTGCCGGCGGGCGCACGCAGCCTGACCGTGCTGCTCTGCGAGGACCGGGACGGCTGCCCGGCCGAGACCGCGGCGCTCGACCTGCACGGCCGCACGCACGACCTGCCCTTCCTGGACTTCGACGCGGTCGCCGCCAGCGGGCCGGCGGGTGGCGAGCGCCGTGCGGACTGGGCGCGAGCGATGGACCAGCTGCACGATGCGCCGTCGCTCGCCCAGCTCCAGGCCCTGGAGCAGCAGCTCGTGGACCTGCCGCTCACGCTGGACGCCGGAACGCCCTTCCGCATGCACCTGCTGCTCGCGGATCACTACCTCCTGGCCGGCTCGCGCCGGCAAGCCACCGCGGCCTTGGAGGCGGCGGCCACGGGGTCTGGACACCGCACCCACGGCCTGCCGGTCGAGCTCGACGCCCGCACGGTCGAGGCCTACCTCGCGGTGCTGGACCGGCCCGTGGAGCCCGCGTGGCTGCAGGTGATGGCCCCGCCCGACGCACGGGTGCTAGTGGACGGGGTCGAGGTGGGCCACGGGGACACGGCGCTGGCCTTGCCGGCCGGCTGGCACCGCGTGACCGCGGAGGGCCCCGGGCAACGCACCGCGTTCGTGCAGCCCTTGCTCCTGGAGGGCACGGCCTCGGTGCGGGTGCGCTTGCCCGAGGACGCGGCGCCGGCCCTGGAGGCGGCGCTGGTGGGTGCCGTTCGCGGGGTGAGCCCGCCGGACGAGCTGACCGGCGTGCTGACCGACTGGGCGCGGGGCCAGGGGCTCACCTGGGTCCGCTTCGCTCTGTTGACCGAGCCGGGTGCCCTCGGCTTGCCCGAGGAGCGCGTGGGCGGCTTCGATCTGCACGCGGCCTGGCTCGACGTGGACGCTGGGCGCCTCCGCAGCACGGGGCCCGGGCCCGCGGCGATGCAGGTCGCGGAACACCGGAGCCGCCTGTCCTTGGGCGTCGGCACGGGGTGGGTGCACCTCGCGGGCCGCGACCACGTGTCGGTCGAGCTCGACGGGGTGTTGGCGCTCGCCCCCGCGCTGGCCGTGGACGCGCGGCTCGGCGTGCTGCACACGGCGCAGGCCTACTACCTCTACGACGACTGGGTGGCGCAAGAGGTGCTGTCGGTCGCTGCGGGGCTGCGGCGGAGCTGGGACGGTCCCTACGTCGGCGCCCACGCCACCGCGGTCGTGCCCTACGCGCTGGGGGGCCAGGTGTTCGGCGGTTGGAGCGTCGCGCCGACCCCCCGTCGGAGCCTCGGGCTGGAGGCCCGGGTGGGGTGGACGGACGCGGGCCCGATGGTCGGCGCCGGCCTGAGGATCGGTCGTGCTGGTTGAGCTCTTGGCGGTGGCCTTGGCCGCCCCCCTGACGTCGCCGCCTCCGGGCGCCACCGAGCTGACGCTGCAGGTGTGCCACTCGGCGTGCGACGACGAGGCGTGGTGGCTGGGCGTGCAGCCGGCCTGGGAAGACGAGCCCATCCTGTTGGCCCAGGCGCTGGCGTACGAGCAGGCGGCCCTCCTCGTCGAGCGGCGGCAGCTCCAGGTGTTCGAGGGCGCGCTGGCGCGCGGCGAGGCGGCCTTCGCGGCGGGGGATCTGGACGAGGCGGCCTTCGAGCTCGGCTACGCCCTGGATGCCCTGGAGCGCTCGACGGCCACGGCGTCGAACGCTGCTCACGCCCGGCTGTACCTCACCCTCGCCGCCACCCGCCAGGAGCTGGGTCCACGCTTCGCGGCGCCCGACCTCTACCGGGCGGCCGCGGCGCTCGCCTGGACGCAGCCGCTGGACGTGCCCGAGGCGCTGGTGCCCTACCGGCAGGCCTACGACGACGCGCTCGTCTCGCTGCTGGCCGAGCGCCTCGCCACGGTCTCGCTGGAAGGCGACGCGGTGTACGCGTTGGATGGCGTGCTCCTGGGGCCCGGGCCCGTGCAGGTGCGCGTGTTTCCGGGGCCGCACCGGCTCACGGCGACCGAGCCGGTGAGCGGTCGGCAGTGGCGCGAGCACGTGGAGGTCGGGCCGGGCCAGGCCGTCACGGCTCGGGCGCGCTTCGTCCCGTCGGAGGACGGGGACTGGCTCAACGCCGAGCTGGCGGCGCTGTTCACCGAGGGCCGCATGAGCACGGAAGCCGCCGACCTGCTCACCGCCTGGGCCCGCGCGCACCACCTGCGCGAGCTGCAGCTCGTGATGGCCGAGACCACCGATCCCCAGGAGCTGCTCTTCGAGGTGCACGCCGTGCGCTACGACCCGGCCAGCCGGATGCTCTCCGGGGCCGCGGCGGCTCCGGATCACACCCCCAGGTAGCGGCACACGAGCGCGACGAGCTCTTCGACGAAGCCGGGGTCCTCGAGCCGGCTGGGGTCGTCGAGCAGGGACCGGTGCACCGCGCCTTCGACGGTCGTGACGAGCAGCCACGACGCGATGCCCAGCCGCTCCACGCGGATCTCGTCCCGCTTGAGCTCGAGGAGCATGCGGACGGCCCCTTCCGCCCGGCGCTGGTGCTCGAGGTAGGGCTCCAGCCCGAGGTGCAGCATCTGTTCGCTGAGCGCGCGGTGCACGCCGGCGTCCAGAGCGTGCGCCTCCACCATCGCCTCGACGAAGCCCGTGACCGCGTCCCGGAGCGGCCGACCGCCCGACACGTCGACGGCGGCCAGGCGCCCCAGCACGTCGGCGAAGTGCCGCTCGGCCACGGCGAAGACCAGCGCCTCCTTGTTCGGGAAGTACTGGTAGAGCGAGCCGACGCTCACGCCGGCGACCTCCGCGATGCGCCGGGTGGTGGCCCCGCGGTACCCGTCGGCCGCCAGAACGCGAGCGGTCGCCTCCACCAGGGCTTCGGCGACCGCCTTCGAGCGGGCTTGGACCGGGCTCTTTCTCCTCTGCAAGCTCATCGACGAGGCCTCCTGCCGGCGCCCTGCGAACGCGAATGGCGACCTGGCGTGCCCAGAGGGTACTCCAAATGTGAACCTGACGTCACATTCGGATTCAACGATGCTGCTCTTGACCCTGGCCTGCCTGCCCGACCTGTGTTCCACGAGGAGGGCTGAGCCGTGATCGCGACCCTGCCGCCGCTCGCTCCCCACCTCCCCGCCACCCGGCTCGCCGGCCACCTGGCCGAGGCTCGGCGCGACCCGCTCGGCCTGTTCGTGCGCGCGCTCCGGCAGCGCAGCGACGTGGTCCGGCTGCGCGTGGGCCCCCTGTGGTTCTTCCTGGTGCTCCACCCCAGCGCCGTGCGGGAGGTGCTGGTGGAGCGCGAGGCCAACTACGACAAGCGCAGCCGCGGCTACCGCATGCTCCGCAAGCTGCTCGGACAGGGTCTGTTGACCTCCGAGGGCGAGACCTGGGCGCGGCATCGCCGCATCGCCAACCCGGCCTTCCGCCGGCAGACGGTCGCCGGCTTCGCCACCACCATCGGCGAGCACGCCCGCGACCACGCGGAGCGCTGGCAGGCCGATGAGGTGATCGACGTCGCCGAGGAGATGAGCCAGCTCACCCTGGCCATCGCCGCCCGCACGCTGTTCGGCGCCGACCTCGACGACCGCGGTCGGGCGATCGGAGACGCCCTGAGCACCGTGCTCCGGTGGCACGACCTGCAGCGGGCATCGCTCGTGCCCTGGCGGCGTGTGGTGCCCACCCTCGCGGGGTTCCGGGCCCGGCGCGCCGAAGCCACCCTCGACCGCACCGTGCGGGCGATCGTGGACGCGCGCCACGGGCAGACCCCGCGCCCGGACTTCCTGGGCCTCTTGATGGCCACGCAGGACGAGGAGACCGGCCAGGGCCTCACCGACCAGGAGCTCCGGGACGAGGTGCTGACCCTGCTGTTGGCCGGGCACGAGACCACCGCCAACACCCTCGCGTGGACCCTGTACCTGCTCTCCCGGAACCCGGGGGCCGCCCGCGCCCTGGAGGCCGAGGTGGACCGCGTGCTGCCCGGCGGGACCCTGCCGGTGATGGGGGACCTCGGCCACCTGCCCTACACCGAGGCGGTGGTGAAGGAGTCGATGCGGCTCTACCCGGCCGCTTGGGCGATGGGGCGTCGCGCGGTGACCGCCGACACCCTGGGCGGCTTCCGTGTGCCCGCGGGCGCGCAGGTCTACCTCTCGCCCTACGCAGTGCACCGCCACCCCGACTACTGGGCGGACCCGGAGGGCTTCGACCCGGAGCGCTGGCTCGAGGGCCGCACCCCGAGCGAGCGCTTCGCCTACCTCCCCTTCGGCGGTGGCAAGCGGCAGTGCATCGGCTCCCGGTTCGCGATGATGGAGACCTGCATCGTGCTGGCCGTGCTGGTGCGTCGGTTCCGCTTCTCCCTGCTGGTCGGGCACCGCGTGGAGCCGGAGCCCAGCGTCACCCTGCGCCCGCGCGGGGGCCTTCCCATGACCGTGCATCCCCGCTGACCGTGCATCCCCGCTGACCGTGCGTCCCCACCCCACTCCTCTCTGCGACATGGATCCGCGGGCACCGCATGGTCGGATGTGATTTCAGGTAGTTGGCTCCCGCTGCAACTGGCATGCAACTGGCACTACCCCAGGGCATGTACCGATCGGCCCACCTCCTCGCCCTCTTCGTGGCGTTGCTCTGCTCCGCCCCCCTCCACGCGTCGACCGACGTCGACGGCGACGGCTGGACGGTGGCCGAGGGCGACTGCGACGACACGGCCCCCAACATCCACCCGGGGGCCACCGAGACCGAGAACGGGGTGGACGACGACTGCGACTTCGTGGTGGACGAGGGCACCTCGGTCTACGACGACGACCTCGACGGATGGTCGGAGGACGACGGGGACTGCGACGACGCCAACGGCCTGACCTACCCCGACGCCACCGAGTGGGTGGACGGGCAGGACAACGACTGCGACGGCGTGATCGACGAGGGCACGGAGGTCTACGACGACGACGGGGACGGCTGGTCCGAGCAGGCGGGTGACTGCGACGATGCGGCCGCCGACACCTACCCGGGCGCGGCCGAGGTCGCCGACGGCTTCGACCAGGACTGCAACGGGCTCGCCGACGACCGCACCGAGGCCTACGACGACGACGGGGACGGCTGGTCCGAGGACGCGGGCGACTGCGACGACGGCAACGTGTGGACCTACCCGGACGGGGTGGAGCTGGCCGACGGCGAGGACAACGACTGCGACGGCGTGGTCGACAACGACACCGACGTGTACGACGACGACGGCGACGGCTACGCGGAGTCCGATGGTGACTGCGACGACGCGGACCCGGCCAAGCTCCCCGGCGCCGAGGAGGTGGCCAACGACGTGGACGACGACTGCGACGGCGTGGTCGACGAGGGCACCGACTGGCGCGACGACGACGGGGACGGCTGGACCGAGGAGGCCGGCGACTGCGACGACGCCGACGGCTGGGTGTACCCGGGGGCCTGGGAGACGGCGGACGGCGTGGACGAGGACTGCGACGGCACCATCGACGAGGGCACCGAGGTCTACGACGACGACGGCGACGGCTTCTCCGAGGCGACGGGCGACTGCGACGACCGCGACCCCGAGACCCATCCGGGTGCGACCGAGCGCGGCAACCACCTCGACGACGACTGCGACGGTGTGGTGGACGAGGGCACCGAGCTCTACGACGACGACGGCGACGGGCAGAGCGAGGTGGACGGGGACTGCGACGACAGCGACCGGGACACCTGGTCGGGCGCGCCGGAGCTCGACGACGGGGTGGACAACGACTGCGACGGGGAGGCCGAAGCCTACGTGGGCTGGGCCTGCGCGAGCGGACGCTCGGCGCTCGGCCTGGGCTGGGTGCTGCCGCTCTTCGCGGTAGGTCGGCGGAGGCGCGCGTGAACCTGCTGATCGCCAGCGCCCTCGCCGCGCCCACCCTGCTCGTGTGCGACGCAGCCTGTGAGGACGACCTGGCGTGGGTGCAGGCGGTCACGGGCGAGACCCCGCCGCTCGCCTTCACGCTGCTCGAGCCGGATCAGCAGGCCCTCACCGCGTTCGACGGAGCCCTCGACGCCGCTCGGAAGGCGGCCGCGCGGGGGCACTGGCGGGGCACCCTGGCCGCCGCCGACGAGGCCGTGGCCCGGCTCGAGGCCTGGCAGGGCCCAGTGGATGGCGAGACCCTGGCCGAGCTGCACTTCCTCCGCGGCGCCGCCCGGCTGCGGGTCACTCCAGGCGCGTCGTGGGCCACCTCGTTCCGCACGGCGGCGGCCATCTGGGGGCGCCGCCCGGCCACCCTGCCGCTCGACGATCCCGACACCGCCTTCGCCTTCGACGAGGAGCTGCGCCAGCTCATGCTGGGCGGCACCGGGCGGCTGGTGGTCACCGCACCGGCCGGGAGCCGGGTCTTCGTGAACGGTCGGCTCGCCGGGGCGGAGACCGAGCTGCTGGCCGCGCGCCACCGCATCACGGTCGAGCGGCCGGGGGCGCGGGTCTGGACCGCCGAGGTGCCCGTGCTCGCGGAACGCACCACCGAGCTGGCCCCGCCCGACGCCGGTCTGGACGAGCTCCACGAGCTGGCCGAGGCGCTCGAGCTCGCCTTCTCCACCCTGCAAGCGCCCGCGCAGGTGCGGGACCTGCTCGCGTCGCTCTGTGCGGCCGAGGGCGTGGACGAGCTGCGCCTGCTCCAGGTCGAGGTGGAGCGCGTGGTGCCGAGCTTCCACAGCCTGGCGGTGGGCGACGCGCCGGCCACGCGCCCCGCCAGTGCCGACGGCGCCGCGCGGGCCTACGACGAGCTGCTCGCGCTGACCTGGGAGGACGAGGTGCTCCAGGCCGAGGTCGAGCGGCGCCCGATCGAGGAGCGCCGGCTCGAGGTCATCTGGTTCGACCCGGCGAGCGGGAGCTTCCGCACGGAGCGCGCGAGCGTGGCCGCCCTTCCGGTGGACACCACACGCTTCGAGCTCGGAGCGACCGGCGGCTTTGCGCAGGTGCTGGGCGCGGGCCACGG
>CAZSAT010000112.1:0-22520 GCA_964604675.1 uncultured Enterobacterales bacterium | reverse complement strand
GTGCTGGACGACCCCCTGGCCAGAGGGAGCCACTGGCATGTCCGAGACGCCTGGCCCGAGGGCACGGTCTGCTGGGGGGAGGAACGCATCCACCGCGCCTGGACCAGCCGCGGGCTCCAGGATCGGGCCCTGCGCATGCACCGGGTCTACGATCCGGTCCCGATCGGCGTGCTCTCCCTGCCCGGTGGGCCCCGTGTGATCTACGAGGTGACCCGATGAACGGCGTGCTGCTGGTGACGGTCGTCGCGCTCGCGGTGCGCGCGGCCGCAGCCTGGATGCTCGGGCCCGGCGCCTTCGGGCCCGACGCGGCGGGGGCCGACGCCGCGGTGGTGCTGGGCGGCCACCCCTACCCCTTCCATCCCTGGCTGCTGGGGCTGGTCGGCGATGCGCGTGTGCTCAACGTCGTGGCCGGCTCGCTGACCGCGGGCGCTGCGGCGTGGATGGGGCAGAAGATCGATGCCGGCCCGTGGGGCCCGGGCCTGGTCGTGGCCTGTGCGCCCTTGTTGGTCCACCACAGCGCGATGGCCGGCGGTGACGCGGCGGCCGTCGCCGCGATGAGCGTGGCCGTGGCGCTCGCGTGGAACGGACAGCTGCTCGTGGGGGGCTGCCTGGCCGGACTCGCCCTGGGCATCAAGCCGCTGGCCTTGCCGCTCTTGCCGCTCTTGTTCGTCGCGATGCCGCTCCGAGGCGGGGGCACCTTCCTGATGCTCTGCATCGGCCTCGCGATCGGGCTCGTGCCCACCTTCTCCACGCTGGCGCCGCTCTTGGACCCGCACCCGAACGCCGGCCTCCTCGGGAGCTGGTGGCTCGCCAACGACGGCGCCTTCGCCCGCCCCGAGGACTGGCCACGCCTGCTCCGCGGCGGCATGGCGCTCCTCTGGGAGGTGCCGGTGTGGGCCGGTCACCCCTTCCTCGGGGGCCTGGCGCTGCTCGGAGCGGCGTGGCCCGGGCCGAACCGACGCGCCCGCGTGGTGGCGTTCCTCGTCGCAGCCATCAGCCTCTGGCTCACCGCCAGCCTGCTCGGCGACCGCCTCCGGTGGCGCTACCTCGCGCCCGCCACGGTGGGGCTGTCGGTGCTGGCAGGCATGGGCCTGCACCGAGCGCCGTGGGCCGCCCTCGGCCTGCTGTGGCCGACTGCGGCGCTGGTGTCGTCGCTCGGCACCCTGCGCGCGCAGGAAGACCAGATCACCGCACCGCCCGCCATACCCTTCGCCGACCGCATCGACGCCCGCCCGATGTTCGAGGACGCGTCGGTGTGCGGAGCCGCGCAGCTGCGTGTGCTGGCCGACGAGCTGGCCGTCACGGCGCTCCAGGACAGCGAGGTGGTGGTGATCCGCCTGCGGGACGGACGCGAAGGGGACCTGACCTGGCCTCTGCAGGCGGCACGTCCCGATCTCCGGATCACCCGCTTCCACGCGGGCTGCTGCGGCGAGCGCACCGACTGCAGCGTGGGCCTGCTCGCGCACGTGATGGACGGGGCCACCCTCGTGGTGCCGGCCGAGGTGACGGGCTGCACCACGGAGCTGCTCGGTCCCGCCGAGCAGGAGATCGCACGCCCCCTGTCGGCCGTGGGCACCGCCCGCGGCATCTGGCGGGTGCTGGAGGTCGAAGGTCCTGCCAGCCAGCAGGACGCCTGCCAGGCCGTGCAGGCACCGCGTCCCGTCAGCGAACCGCTCAGGGTGGTCCCGCACTGAGCGGGGTGGTCGCCCGCATCGGATAGGCGGCCTCCATGCAGGACCTGCTCCACCGGCTCCGCCAGGAAGCGGAGCGTGGCCTCGACATCGACCTCGACCCGTACCTCGCTGCGGGCCGTGACCCCCTCGACCCGGTGCTCCTCGGCTCGGGCAGCCTGGCCGCGCCCGTCGGCCTCTTCGGTCGCGATCCGGGGCGGCTGGAGGCGGCCACCGGGGAGCCCTTCGTGGGCGCCGGGGGGCGCCTCGTCCGCGACGCGCTGAGCCGCCGGAGGCACGGTCGGCCGTGCCGGGATCTCGACGAGAGCGTGGCGGTGGGGCGGTCGCTGTGCTGGGTGAACACCGTGCCCTACAAGCCGGTGGGCAACAAGGCCTGGTCGGTCGCGATCAAGCGCCGCTTCCTCCCGCTGGTGCAGGAGCTCCTCGTCGAGCGCTGGTCCGGGCACGACCTCATCACCCTCGGGAACGTGGCCTTCGACTGGTTCCGGCTCGCCGACCGCTCGCTGGGCCCCGAGCTGAAGGCCTTCTGGAGCCTGCCGGATCGCTACGAGCGCAGCCTGGCCGTCGAGCTGGCAGGCAAGGAGATCCGGCTCCATCCCCTGCCCCACCCGAGCCCCCTCAACGCGACGTGGTACCCGCGCTTTCCAGCGCTGATGGATCAGCGGCTGGAGCAGCTGGGCTGGGCCTGACGAAGCGCGCCACCGCCTCCACGTGCCCCGTGTGCGGGAAGAGGTCCACGGTCCACAGGTCGCGCATGTGCCAGCCTCCAGCGGCGAGGATGGCCGCGTCCCGCGCCAGGGAAGAAGGCTTGCAGGCCACGTAGACGAGCACGCGCGCGTCGAGCTGGGCCAGCCAGCGCGCGGCCTTGGGGTGCAGTCCAGCGCGCGGTGGATCGACGACCACCACGTCGCCGCCGCCGAGCGCTTCGACGACCGCCTCCACGGCCCCCGAATGGAAGGTGGCGTGGAGCCCGTTGCGCTCCGCGTTCGCCCGCGCATCGCGCACCGAGCCCTCGTCCAGCTCGACGCCCACGACCTCCTCGAAGTCGTCGGCCAGGTACAGCCCGATCGAGCCGGTGCCGCAGTACAGGTCCAAGAGGCGCGTGCCGCCTCCTGCGGCCTCCCGCACCACGTCGTAGAGCCGCAGCGCGCCGGCGGTGTTGGTCTGGAAGAAGCTGGTGGGCGAGAGCCGGAACCTGCGCGCACCGAGCCGCTCCTCGATCCAGGGGCGTCCGCGCAGCACCGACCGCAGCTCGCCCCGGGCCGCATCGCCCACGCTGGCGTTCTCGTACCAGACCACGCCGTGCACGTCGGGCAGCGCCGCGGCCAGCGACCGCATCCGGTCCTCGTCGCCACCTGGCGCTGTGTAGAACACCACCAGGCGCTGGCCGAGGCTGGACTCGCGCAGCACCACGTGGCGCCAGAACCCGGTGTGGGCGCGGTGGTCCCAGATCCCTTCGTCGCCGGCGAGTACCTGCTCGCGGAGCACGCCCACGATGGCGTTCAAGGCCTCACTCACGAGCTCGCAGCGGTGGGTGTCGACCACCCGGTCGAAGCGACCGGGCGCGTGGAAGCCGAGCCAGCGCCCCTCGATCGGCTCCTCGGCCGCGTGCGCCTCCTCGGACAGGTACCGGCGCACGGAGAAGCTGAGCTCGACCTTGTTCCGGTAGGCGTACGCCGAGGGCGCGCCCACGGGTGGGTGCACCACGACCTCGGGTCCCGGAGCGACCTGCTCCACGCCGTAGGCCGCACGGGCTTCCAGCTGGGCGTCGTAGGGCAGCTCCTGCAGCGTGCAGCCGCCACACAGCCCGAAGACCGCGCAGCGCGGCTCCACCGCGTGGGGCGGCGCCTCGACCAGCGCGGTGCGACGGGCATGCAGCACGCCCTTCTTGCGCTTGAAGGGCGCGACCCGGACGACCGCCCCCGGTGGCGCGCCCCGCACGAGCACGGTCTGGCCCTCGTGCTCTCCACGGCCGAGACCCTTGTCCCCGAGACCGGTGATCTGGAGATCGAAGGGAGGAGTGTGACGACGCCGACGGGCCATCGCCGCGGAGTTACTGCGCCTTGCCCGCGACGTCCACGTGGAAGGCCAGCTCGTTGTTGTTCTTCAGCTGGCCGAACATGGCACTGAAGGGATCGAAGCCGAAGTCGGTGTGGTTCACCGAGAAGCTGCCCTTGGCCGAGAACGACGAGCCATCGGCGGTCACGGCGAGGCTCGGGCTGATGGCCTTCGTCGCTCCACGGATCGACAGGTTGCCCTTGACCGTCACGTTGCCGGAGGTGCCGCTGCAGGACGTGCTCGAGAAGGTGATGCTCGGGAACTTGCTGCCGTTGAGCTGATCCGCCGCGAGCATGTTCTCCTTGATCGTGTTGCGATCGCTGTCGCTCGGGCCTTCGCCGAGGCCAGCGAGGGCGCGGGTGCTGCCTTCGTCGACGATCAACGAGGCGACGGGCACGCTGATCTCGACCTGGCACTGGCTGGCGTCGCTGGGATGCCAGGTGACCGTGCCACTCCAGCCCGACGCCTTCACCGCGTGGTTGTGGGACAGGGCCGACAGGGTGGTGTCCTCGTCCTTGCGGACGACCACGTAGAGGTTGCCGCTGAGCGCGTAGGTCGTGGAGCTCTCCACGACCTCCTCGACAGCCGCCTCGTCGGCGCCTTCGGCGGCCTCGTCCTGGGCGTGGGCGGGGGCGACGAGCAGGGAGAGCAGGGAGAGCTTGAGCACGGAGACATCCTCGTGGGGGGGGGGTCGACAGACCGGAGGATGCCACACCGCGGCGTTGGCTTCGACTCCACGACCGAAGACCGTTCCCTGGGCTCAGCGGCCCTGGCGGAAGATCGCGCTGTAGGTGTAGACCGTGCCGTCGCCCGCCTGGCCGCCATCCACATCGAAGCCCCAGCGCCGCCCCATCCGCCTCACCTGATCCGCCAGCGGACCAGGACAGTCGTGCACGACGAAGTCTTCGGGCAGGTCGCGATCGCCGATTCGGAAGCGCACGGTGCAGGCGATCTCCTGGCTCCCCGTCTCGTCCAGGTAGCGGCGGACGGCGCGGCTCTCGCCCGGGTCGACCGGCCACCGCGGCTCGGCGATGGGCGGCACCCGGATCAACATCCAGTCGGGCCGCTCCACGACCGGCGCACGGACGCTCGCCGCCACGTACTCCAGCTCGACCTCGTAGATCGCGTCCACCGCCTTGTCCTCGAGCACCGGCGGATGGAAGCGCCAGCCCCGCACCGCAGCCTCGGCCGACTCGGTGATGCTCCGCGGGCAGCTCGTGGCCGAGACCCACTGCAGATCGCCGTGGCCGTCGACCTTGGCTTCGACCGAGCAGCGGACCGGGCCGTCGCTCATCTGCACGAACACCGCCGTGCCGACGTCGATGTCGGGGGTGGGCCGCTCGTAGGCCAACAGGACCACGCCATCTTCGGCCCGTGGGGGCGGGGGCGGGGGCGCCTGGTCGACGGCCACGCCCGACCCGAGCACGGGGCTCGACGCGGTGAGGCTTCCGGCACAGGACAACAGCAGGAACACGCGCCTTGGATCGGCCGGTGCGCGCCACGCCATGAGCTAGCCGACCAGCGCGCTCACCCACGCCGCGAAGGCGGGGGTGTTCACGAACGCGCGGACACGTTCACGGGCGAGCGCCTCCAGCGGCGGCCGCCAGCTCTCCTCGAGGCCGGAGCCGGCGAGGAACTCCCCCGCGCTGACCGCACCGGCCTCCGCCACCACGGTGGTGAGCAGGCTCTCGAGCTGCCCCTGCAGCCCGTCCACCTGCGACACCGCCCGCAGCAGAGTGGCCAGGTCGCTCACCAGACCATCGGGGTCGAGCTTGTCGAGCTCGGTGAGCCAGTCGTCGACGCTCAGGTCGAGCAGCACCTGGAAGCCGTCGGCCCGCCAGTCGCCCAGGTCCTGCGCCCGGTCCGCCGCGACGAGGTGGTCGGCCATTCGGTCCACGCTGGCTCGGATGGCGCCGTCGACGAAGACCTTCACCTTCTTCTCGAGCTGCCGCTCCACCTCGTGGCCGACCGCTCCGGCCACGTCGGTGGCGGCGCTGACGAGCTTGCCGAAGCGGCTGCGGCCGAGGCCCTTCGGCAGCTGCTGAGGCACCACCGCGCGGGTCTTCTGGCCGAACTCGACGAGGGCGTGCTCCAGCATGTCGCGCACGAGCTCGTGCACGGCGCGGTGGTGCACGAAGCGCCCCACGAGCTGCCGGTCGGGCACGTACGGGCGGCGCAGCAGGTCCTTGACCGCGAGCACCAGGTCCGGGCTGAGCACCTCGCCAGCGTGGCCCGTTTCCTGCCCCGCGCGGGTGCGCGCCTCGTCGATGCGCGCCCGGATCCACGCCTCCGTGCGCGCGTCGCTGGCGCTGGCGCGCAGGCCCTCGACGGCGGTGGAGGCCACCCACGCGGGGTCGAGCACCTCCGCGAGGGGCCGGCTGAGCAGATCGTCGACCGCGAGCGCGACCAGGCGGTCCACGCGCTCGGGCTCGTCACGGAGGCGCCGCAGGATCTCGTCGGTGTCTCGCATCGACGCTAAGCCTAAGCGCCGTGTTCGATCACTACCAGCACCGGGACCAGCCCCGCCGTGTCCGTCCGGTGCTGCTCCTGGCCAGCGGGCTGGTGCTGTTCGCCACGCTCACCGTGTTCATGTGGGGCGCCCGAGCGCTCCTGGAGGCCGTGGGCTACCGCTTCGACCGGCTCCCGGTGGAGGTCACCTACGACCCCTACGAGGACGGGCGGCCGCCGCCGGATGCGCCCGAGCGCCTGCCGCCCGAGGATCCTCGATAGCGGGCTGCAACCAGGGAATCTTTGCGGACCCGGCGCGCGGTGGGCATAGTGCGCGCCCGTGCGCTCGGAGACTCGGATGCCCGCCTGTCACATGCCCGCCCTGCTTGCAGGGCTCACCCTCCCCACCGGCATGACCATGCCGCCCGCGATGCAGCTCGGTGCGGACGCAGGTGCACCGCCCCCCGGACAGACCAGCTACCCCGGCCGCCCCGACTCCGTGGGGCACGTGGACTGGGACGAGATCCCGGTGCGCTGCCACTGGGACGACGCCGACTTCGAGACCTACTGCGACCAGGCCAAGGATTACATGCTGGACGTGTGGGAGGCGCAGGTCGAGAACCTGCCGTGGCCGACGCCCTTCGGCGACGACGGCTGGGGCGGCGACGACCGGACCGACATCTACTTCTCCAAGGATGGCGCCTACGGCGCGTACACGATCTGCGACTACCCCGACGGCTGGAACTTCACCGACGCCGACCCGAGCGACGGCCGAGCGGGCTGCGCCGCGCACCTCGTCATCGACCCCAACGCCCTCGACAACGACCTCGACGGCTACCTGGCGCACGAGTTCAACCACATCCTGCAGTTCGCCACCGACTACAACGAGCCGAGCCTGCCCCCGTGGGAGGGCGCGGCGGTCCAGGCCGAGGAGCAGACCTGGGCGGGGCGGGGAAGCTGGAAGCAGTACGGACGCAGCTACCAGAACTCCCCCTTCGCGGGCCTGCTCAACGACGGCTACGAGCTCAACGCGACCTACAGCATCTACAGCTACTACGAGTACGGCTCGGCGATCTGGCTGATGCACCTGACCTCGGGCTACGGCATCTCGACGACCGACCTCTGGTTCGCAGGGTCGGACGAAGGCAACGAGAACACCACCACCGTGTGGGACGCGCTCTGGGAGCTGACCGGCGACGCCGACGCGTACCTGATGGACCTGGAGCTGGCGCGAGCGCTGATCGGCACCGACGACGCGCCTGCGTACTACGACGGCTTCGACAGCGGCATCGAGATCCAGGACACGATCACGGAGGCCGGCGACTACGTCCCGGAGTACGGGCCCTACAACCTCGGCACGGTCTACGTGGACGTGGAGATCGACGACGAGGTCCAGCTGGTGGTGGACAGCGAGCACCGCTCGTGGGGGCTCGTGAACGTGACCGACCAGCAGACGACCAAGCTCGGCGGCGACCTGTGCACGGTCTTCACCGGGCCGGCTCGGGTGGGGATCACCACCCTGGGCACGACCGAGCTCAACACCAACCGGAACTTCCACACCCTCGTCGAGGGCGAGACCACCTTCACGCTCACCCGCGCCGACGACAACAGCTGCTACGAGCCCGCGTCCGGCGACACCGGTGCGGCCGACACGGCCGACACCGGCGGTGGCGGCGACGGCGGAGGCCAGGGCAACAAGCGCCCACAGGACGACGAGGAGCCCGGCGGCTGCGGCTGCGCAGCCGCGTCGCCCGCCATGTTCGGCTGGATGGTGCTCCCCGTGCTCGCGGCACGCCGCCGGCGCTAGCGCCGGTCAGCCGACGATCTCGGAGCTCGAGAACAAGGGGCTCACGCTGCCCACGCTGGTGCACCAGAGCTGGTGGGCGGCGCGGGTGGTGCCCACGTGGAGCAGCCGGCGGCTGTGCTCGTGGTCGGGGTAGTAGCGGGCCGAGGTCTCGACGAGCACGACGTAGTCGAACTCCAGGCCCTTGACCTCGTTCACCTCGGTGACCTGCACCCCGGGCTTGAACTCGAACTCCTGGTCCTCCACCAGCCGCACCGAGGGCACATGGGCCCTGCGCAGGCCGTCGGCGTACATCCTGGACAGGCTCGGGTGCGGCGTGATCACCGCCACGCTCGCCCACTTCTCGCGCGTCATCAGCTCCCCGAGCGAGTCCGCCAGGAAGGCCACGACCCCACCGTGGTCCGTGAAGCGGAACAGCTCGACCGGATCGCCCTCGCGCAGGGCGCGGGGCAGCGTCTCGTCCTCCGCGAGCTCCCCCAGCACGCCGCGCGCGAAGCTCATGATCTGCCGCGTGGAGCGGTAGCTGACCCGCAGCGTGGAGAGCTTCTTCGCCGGGAGTCCGAGGCGCTCGAACAGGTCGTTCCAGCTGGTGAAGCCGGACTGTTCGACCACGTGCTGCTGGGTGTCGCCGGCCAGCGTGCCCGAGCGACGCTTGTCGAGGGTGTCGAGGATGACCGAGAGCTCGACCGGCGCGAGATCCTGGACCTCGTCCACCACGAGGTGGGTGTAGTCCAGGGGCCGCTTGCCGCGACGCCCATGGAGCTTGCCGACCCGGAGCTGGTGGAGGCGCAGGAGCAGCGCGCCGTCTTCGGCGTCGACCTCGGCACCCTCCTCCTTCTCGCCCTCGATCCAGTTCACCAGCAGGCGCTTCTGGTTGCGGTGCCACGTGCAGATCTTCTCGCACTCGTCGGCGGAGAAGGCCCCGGGGGCGAGCTCGGCGAGCTCGGCGAAGAGCGGCTCGGGCTTGTCGAAGAGGTTGCACCAGTCGTCGAAGGCACCGCGGGCGTTGCGGTCGTGGCCGTGGTGCGCCACGCGGCGCTCCGTGAGGTCGAGCATCACCGGATGGAGCTTGATCCGGCTGACCGCTTCCGGCGTGTCCTGCGCGACCTTCTTGGGCAGGAACGGGAAGTGCCGCTGCACCAGCATCGAGGCCCAGCTGGAGAAGGTCTGGACCGGAACCTCGTGCACGCCGAGCGACGGCAGCACGTAGGAGATGTAGTCGCGCAAGGCGCGACCCCAGACCAGCACCCGCATGCGCTCGCCGCGGAAGCGCTTCGGATCCTGGAACGCGAGGTAGGCGACCCGGTGGAGCGCGACCGTGGTCTTTCCCGACCCGGCCCCGCCGCGCACCACCACGAGCCCCGACTCGGGCCTCGTGATGAGCTCGAACTGTTCCGGATCGATGAGCGCAGCGATGTCGGGCAGGTGCTTGTCGGGACGGAGGTCCGCCCCCGAGCCCAGCCGGCGCCGCCCGCCCGTGGCCTGGAGGTGCATGTGGAAGCTCGACGCCTCGCCACCGGCCAGCCGCGGCTCGTCGTCGCGCAGCTTGTGCCAGCCAGTCGGGCCTCGGACGAAGCTTCCCTGAGGAGCGCTCACCCGTCGAAGCTCCCCGCGGGACACCGACACGGTGCGGCGGGCGTCGACACGACCCTCACGCACGCGGTCGCCCAGCTGCTCCTCGTACTCATCCGCTTCCCGGTAGAGGTAGTAGATGCGCGAGATGGGGGCGTTGCGCCAGTCCACGATGCGGAGCCCGTGGTCGATGCGGGTGGCCTTGCCGAGGAACAGGTCGCGGGTGCGGCCTTCCTCGCGCAAGCGCAGGTGCGCGAAGTAGGGGCTGTCGGGATCCACCTCTTCGGTCTGACGGCCCTTGCGCAGCTGCTCGAGCACGCGGAAGAGGTTGTCGTACTGGCTCAGGATGGCGCCCTTGTCCTCGTCCTTCGCCGTGTGGACCTCGTCGCGCAGCCGCTGCAGCTCCGACACGATGTCCTTGTCGCGGGCGCCGACCAGCACGGGGTGCTCGTGCAGCAGGCGACGCACCTCGTCGAGGTGGAGCTCTTCGTCGTCGACGATGACCTGCTGGCCCGCGTCGAGGGGACGGAGCACGGATTCCGACCTGGGGGGTGGTGCCGACATGAGCCATGGGGCTTATCCGGTCCCTTCGGTCGGTCAATCCCTGCTTCGGCGGCGAGCGAACAGCGCCACGAGGCCCCACAGCGCCAGGCCGCTGGCGCCACCGCTGGAGCAGCCGGCGAAGCCCGACTCTGCGGGAAGCAGATCGCCGGTGGCCGTGCAGTCCAGGTCGAAGCGGTCGCAGAAACCGTCGCAGACGCCGTCGTCGTACCAGCCGTTGGCGTGGCAGAGGTCGCCGGTGCCTTCGGCCTCGGCCACCTGGTCGAGGATCCAGGCTGCGGCGATGTCGGTGCGGGTGGAGCCGCTCTTCCGCGAACAGCCCGTGTCGCCCCAGGAATGGATCGCGATCTGCACGAGGTGCCCGTCGACGACCTGGAACTGAGGGCCGCCGGAGTCACCGCTGCAGATCTGGCCACCGGTGTCGCTGGACTTCGAGAGGGCGAACTGCTCGTCGTAGTCGGACAGCGGCAGCTCCACGAAGCGCTTGTAGCCGCTGCCGGCACCACTGGAGCCGGTGGAGCCGAAGCCCACGCTGACGAGGGTGTCGTCGATGTCGGCCTCGGTGAGCGCGTCGCGGCGGAACCAGGTGGGCTCGACCCCTGGCGCCTCCTCCAGCACGATCACCGCGAGGTCGAACTCCGGCAGCGTGTTGCCCACGAGCGGGCTGTAGTCGGGGTGGAGGATCATCTGCTCGAAGCCGATGACCTGATCGGGCTCCCAGATGTCGCTGCCGAAGAAGGCCACGCCGAACTCCGCCACGAGCTCCTCCCCGATCTCGGCGCCGCAGTGGGCGGCTGTGACCAGCACCCGGGGGCTGATGAGGTTCGCCGTGCACGCGCTGAAGCTGTACGCGCCGGCATCGAGGCCGAGGCTGACCACGCTCGGGTAGTCGTCGGTCTTGTCGCCATTGACGATGGGCGCGCCCAGCGCCAGCGCGCTCAGGAGCACCGGCGCCGCCCAGCGAGCAGGCCCGCCATCCCGAGCAGCCATCCACCGGCGGCGGGCGTCACCGCGCACCCGAGCAGGCCGCTCTCGCTCTCGAGCCAGACCTTGTCGTGGTCGAGGCAGTCCAGGTCGAAGCGGTCGCACCACCCGTCGCACACCCCGTCGTCGTACCAGCCGTTGGCGTGGCAGACGTCGCCGGTGCCTTCGGCGTCGGCGAAGTGATCCAAGACCCACGGCGCCACGATGTCGACCCGCTGGGAGCCGCTCGAGTAGAGGCAGTACCCGTCGGCCCAGCTGTGCACGCCCACCTGCTGCCACTGGTCGCCCACGAGCTCGAACTGGGGACCGCCGGAGTCGCCGCTGCAGAGCTGCGGATCGTCGCCGTCGGTGTTGGTGATCAGGAACTGGTCGTCGTACTCGGTCAGCTCCATGACGCCGCTGCGCTTCTTGCCGGAGCCGCGCTGGGTGCTGGCGCTCTTGATGCCGTAGCCCACGCTGAACAGCTCCTTGCCGAGGTCGGCCTCGCTCAAGGCGTCCCGCCGGAACCACGTGGGCTCGATGCCCTCGACCGGCTCGGTGAGGATCAACATCGCGATGTCGAACTCGGAGTTGGAGGCGTTGCGCGCCGCGTCGTAGTCCGGGTGGGCGTAAACCTCTTCGAACTCGACGATCGTGTGCGCCTCCTCGATGTCGCTGCCGAAGTACCCCTGCACCCAGTTCTTGAACTGGTTCTCGCTGAAGTCGACCACGCAGTGGGCAGCGGTGAGCACCGTGCGGGGGCCGATCAAGTTGGCCGTGCACATCGCCTGGGGGGTGTTGCCGTACTCGTAGGCGAGCGAGAAGACGGACGGGAAGCCCGCCTCTTCGTCGGCGTTGGTCATGGGCGACACGGCGAGAGCGATCGGGACGAGGAGCAACATGGCGCCAGGGTTACCACCCCGAGGGCAGGGCTGGAGCACCGATGCAGATTCCCGACGGGTCCTTTGCAATCGTCTTCGAGAGCGGCGTGTTCCGCTTCGACGAGGAGGGGGCGGTGCACGTGCACGTGTCGCACAGCGCGGACGCCCCTCACCCCTTGAAGACCCACCCCGACGGGCGGGACACGACCGTGCCGGAGGACGTGGAGGACGGGGTGGTGGAGGGCACCGGTTCCGGCCCCTTCACCGGCATGGCCTCCGAGGCCGCGGAGCTGCCGGAGGGCCTCGTGCTCACCGTGAAGGGCTTCTCGATCTGCCGGGTGGAGTCCAGCGGTGACCTGAGCATGCTGGTGCCCAACGCGACGGCGTGGCCCGAGTGGTTCACCGAGGGCAAGATCCACCGCTTCGACGGGCCCGATGGCCGCCCCCGCATCTGGGCGCAGTCGGCGAAGCCTCCCAAGCCCGACGTGGCGCCGCGCCGGCAGCCCGTCCGCATGGACCCGAAGCCCACGGAGGAGGCCGCCAAGGGCTGCCTGCCCGCGCTAATGGGTGTGGTGCTCGGTGGCTGGGCCAGCGGCTGGTTCAGCTGAGCGCAGCCAGCACGGCCCGGCCGACCACCACCGGGCGTTCGAGGTGCAGCCAGTGCCCGCAGCCCTCGAAGCGGGTCACGGTCAGGGGCGCGCGGTCGAAGACCCGCGTGTCGATGCAGCCATCGTCCGCGCCGGTGAGGCCGTGCGCCCGGACGCTCGGCGTGCCGGTCATCAGCGCCCAGCTCGCACCCAGGCGCGGCCCTCGGACCAACGCCCGGTACCAGGCCAGGGCCCCTTCGCGGGCCGACGGTTCGGCCAGGTGCGCCGCTGCCGCGTCCCGCCAGGAGGCGCCGTCGAAGCCGGGACTCCAGCGAGCCCACAGAGCCGCCACGTCGGGGACGCTCCCCGGGCGCTGGAAGGCCACGATGTACCGGCTGAGCCAGAGCTGACGCGGCACACCACCCCAGACACGCCCCAGGCCGGCGAGCGGCGGGACGGCCATCAGCACGAGGCGGCGGACACGGCGCGAGCGCACCGCAGCCGACCAGGCGAGGATCGCACCCCAGTCGTGCCCCACCAGCGCCACCTCACCCGGGACCTCGCGGTCCAGCCAGTCGACGGCGCTGGCCATGGAGCCGTCGAAGGCCTCCCCGCCGTAGCCCGGCAGGCGCGGGCAGCTCACCGTGTGACCCGCGGCCTCCAGCACGGGCCGCAGCAGCTCGAAGGTGCCGGGCAGGTCCGGAAAGCCATGCAGGCAGACCACGTGCACCTCAGCCTCGCGCCAGGTCCGAGCGGTCCTTCTGGTAGAGCGCGATCCAGGCTCGCGCCGCGTCCTCGGTGGTCTGGGCCGGGCGCAAGCCGGGGAGCGGATCGCCGACCGGAACGCCGCCGAGCCGCGGACGCCACGCCGGCCCGAGCACCGAGCTCGACCCGGTCTCCACGAGCAGGGCGCGACCGACGGCCAGCTCGGTGCTGCTGCCCGCACTGGGCACGCGCCAGTCGCCCACGACGCCCTGCTGCACGGCGAAGACCACGGCAGCCTCGAGGTCTTCGCGGGTGACCACGTCGACCCGAGCACACCAGCCGAGGCGGAGCGGCCTCCCCTGGAGCAAGCGCTCGAACAGGGTGGCCCAGGGCGCGGGGTACCGACCCCGGAGGGCGACCTGGGCATGCAGCACGCACTGCCCCGGCGCCCCCGCGCGACCCTCGAGGTCGACCACGACCGCGCCAGCTTCCGCCACCGGCCCGAAGGCCACCACGCGATCGCCCCTCCGCGGCACGAGCTCCATCCCGGACGAGGTGAGCGCCCGGCTCACGGCCTTCGCCAGGCGCCCCTCGCCGCGCACTTCGACCGTGGAGGGCTTCAAGCGGCCGTGCGCTCCAGGTCGCGGATGAGCAGGCGGAGCGCGAGCCCCACGTCGCCTCGCCGGCGTGCCAGCTCCCGGGCCCCTTCCACGCGCCCCCGCGCCGCCTCGAGGAAGTCGGCGGCCCTGCGGGGATCACCCCCGTGGCGGGCCTCCCGGGCCCGAGCGAGCTCGAGGAAGCCCTCGCAGAGGTCCAGCACGGCCAGGCCACGTCCGCCGCCGGCCTCGTGCATCGCCAGCCGGGCGGCGGCGTGCTCTCGCTCGGCATCCCCGAGGTGATCCTCGGTGGCTTGAACCGAGCCCATCAGGGCCCTCGCGTAGGCCACGAGCCCCTTGTCGCCCACCTCTTCGCCGCGGGCGATCGCCACGCCGTAGCTCTCCTGGGCGGACTCCGGACGCCCCAGGATCTGGTGCACCACGCCCATGTTGAAGCGTGCCAGCCCCTCGTAGCGCGGGGCGCCGACCTCCTCGTGGATGGCCATGGCCTCGGTGAGCACGGCCTGCGCCTCCTCGAGCCGATCGTCCCGGGCCATGAGCAGGCCGCCCAGGTTCGAGAGCGCCACCCCCTCGCGCCAGCGGCTCCCGGTCGCGCGGAAGCTGGCGAGCGCCCCGCGGTACTGCCGCTCCGCTTCCGCGACGTTGTCTTCCGCCGCGTAGAGGTTGCCGAGGCCCATCCGGGCGGCTGCGACCTTGGACGGGTCCTCCAAGGCCTCGGCAAGGTCGGCGGCTCGGGCGTAGAGCTCCTTGGCGGCGTCGAAGCGCTGCCGCGCGATGGCGCAGGCACCGAGCCCCAGGAGCACGCTCGCCTCCCCCGGCCGGTTGCCCACGGCGCGGTGCACGTCCCTGGCCAGGGTGAAGTAGCCCTCGGCCGCGTCGGTGTCGCTCATGCGTTGGTACAGGGTGCCGAGGGTCTCGAGCACCTCGCCTTCGCCGGCCCAGTCCCCGAGGTCGCGTGCGAGCTCGAGGCTCTCCCGGAGCCGCCGCTCCGCCTCGCCGGACTGGCCCGCGACCGAGAGGGCCTCCCCGAGCTGGCGGAGCACGCTGGCCTCCCCGCGTGGGTCGCCCAGACGCCGCACGAGGGTGAGCGCACGTCCCAGGTGATCGAGCGACGCGTCGATCTCGCCCGCCTGGCGATCCGCGATGCCCAGGTACCGGAGCACCTGCACCTCGGTGCCCAGGTCGGCGACCGACTGGGCGACGTCGAGCGCGTGCTGCAGCTTGGCCCGACCGGCCTCCAGCTTTCCGGTCTCCACCCTGCACGCGCCGAGCGCGGCGAGCGCCGCCGCCTCGTCGCGCCGCGCCCCGAGCATGCCCGCCTCGTCCCGAGCCGCCTGGAGATCGTCGACCGCACGGCCCACGTCGCCGCTGATCCGCAGCGCCCGGCCGCGGGCGAGCAAGAGCTGCACGCGGCGCTCCGGGGAGAGATCGGCCCCCGAGAGCGCCTGGTCGAGCACCTCGACACGAAGGTCGAGCGGGCCCGTGGTCTGCAGCACGACGTCGAGCACCAAGGCCGCGCGCGCGGTGATGTCGGGGTCGTGGACGCGGTGCCGTTCGTGCACCGCGCGGAGGTTGTCGACCTCCAGCTGGAGCTTCCGGAGCTTCCGCCGGCCGCCACGGGTCGCGACGCCTGCGGCCAGCCCCTCCCCCAGCTCGAGGCACCACAGCGCATGCTGACCACGCAGCTCGGGCACACGCCCCATCTCGTCGAGCTTGCCTTCCGCGTACTCGCGCACCGTCTCGAAGAGCGTGAAGCGCGCCTCCGCATGGCGGTCCGCCCTCGGGGAGCTGCGCAGGAGCGACTTGTCGCGCAGCGACTGGATGACGTCGAGGGTCCACGGAGCATCGCTCCAGTCACCCAGGTCGAGCACGTCTTCCGCAGCGGTGAGGGTGAAGCCACCCCGAAAGATGGACGACTGGGCCAGCACCGCCTGCTCCATCGGGTCGAGGAGCCGCCAGGACCAGTCGATGGCTCCCCAAAGCGTGGCCTGTCGAGGCTCGCGACCGCGCTCGCTGCCACGCAGCACCCGGTGGACGCTCTTGTCCAAGGCATCGTTGAGCTGGGCCGGCGACAGCACACCCACCCGGGCCGCAGCGAGCTCCAGCGCGAGGGGCAGTCCGTCCAACCGCTCGACCACCTCCTCGATGCGTTCGATCTCCTCGGGATCGGGCTCGAAGTTCCGGTCGACCGCCCGCGCGCGGGTCACGAACAGCTCGTAGGCCTCCGGGCCGGACAGGCCGCCCAGCTCGAGGCAGCGTTCACCGCGCACCCGGAGGCGCTCGCGGCTGGTGGCCAGCACCCGAGCGTCGGGCGCGAGCTGCACGAAGACCTCCACCGCGCTGGCGGCGGCCTCGACGAGCTGTTCGCAGTTGTCGAGGATGAGGAGCACCTCGCCACGAGCGGCCAGCGCGTGGCCGAGCTGCTCCACCGCGGCACGGTCGGCGCCGCTGACCTGCACACCGAGCGAGCTCCCGACCGCCTGCACGAGCTCGGCGAGCCCCTGGGCAGCGGTGAGGTCGCAGAACCAAGCGGACCCGTGCCGAGCGTGCCAGCGCGCGCCGAAGCGCCGGGCAAGGCGGGTCTTGCCCATGCCACCCGGCCCCAACAGCGTGACGGCCGTGGCGCCCTCGGCGAAGAGCGTGGCCAGGGCGTCGAGGTCCTCGATGCGCCCGACGAACGCGTCGCGTTCGCGCTTGGGCAGGTTGGTGGCGGCACGTGGCACCGGGCTCACCACGGGGCCGGGCGAGCGAACAGCCTCCGCGACGAGGCGGTAGCCCAGGCCGCGCACCGTGAGGAGGTGCACGGGCTTCGCGGGATCCGGCTCGACCTTCGTGCGCAGCCGCCGGATGGCGTTGTCGACGGCACGGGTGGGGACCGACTGCGAGAACCCCCACACCACCCTCAGCAGCTCGTCCCGCCCGACCGCGCGGTGGGCGCGCGACGCGAGGTGGCCGAGCAGACGCGCCTCCTGCTCGCTCAGGGTCAGGCTGGCGCCCGGTCCCTCCAAGCGGCGCGTGGCGAGGTCGACCCGTCCCGAGCCGAGGATCAGCTGACGGGGCCCTTGCAGGCTGGCGACGACCGCGGCCACCGCGGCCGCATGACCCGCGGGCTGCGCAGGGTCGAGGAAGCCATCGGCGCCCGGGTACCGGTCCTGGCCGTCCCCGGTGACCCGCACCACGACCGGCGTGGCGTGCCCCTGGTCCCGCCAGGCCCGCAGCACGACCGCCGCGCCATCCCGGGCGAGCCCGCTGTCGAGCACGCAGAGATCCGCCTGCTGCTCGTTCAGTGCGCCCCGCGCCTCGAGGACCGAGGTGCAGTGGATCAACGACCAGCCCTGTGCAGACAGCTGCGCTGCGAGGGCGGACAACCCGTCCGCGTCGTGGGTCACGGCGAGCAGTCGTCCGGCCATGCACCCAGGGTATCGCGATAGACGGCTCGCATGCTCTTCGCGGTCCTGATGGCCTGCACCCTGTCCACCGGCGACACGATCGACGTGCCGGCGACCGTGGTCGCCTACCAGGGCGCGGGCGTGCTGCTGGAGCACCCGGCCGTCGAGGGCTGGCGCGAGGCGGGTACCCACGAGGTGGCTGCGGACCCGAACCTCAGCCGACAGGTCGCCCCCGGCGACCGGATCACCGCTCGCCTGCTCCTCCGGGACGACGAAGCACGCCTGATCGGCGTCAGCCCGCGCTGATCACGGCTCTTCGGCCAGCGCCTCGGCGGACACGGTGGTCATCGAGCCGAGCCGTCCGAGCTCGGGCCCGATGAGGGCGGCGTCGCCCGTGACGACGATCACCTGTCGTTCCGGCGCCAGCCACTCGCCGACGAGGGGGCCGAGGCCGGCGGCGGTCAACGCCGAGGTGGCGGCGCGCTGACCGTCGGTGGCCGCCTCACCCGCCACGAGGGCCCCGGCCAGATCGACGGCGTGCAGGCGCTCGCTCGCCAGCGAGACCGCCAGGCGTGCGCGCGCCGTGCACAGCTCGGCGTCCTCCACATCCCCTGCGGAGGCAAGCTGGTCGCGCAGGCGCCCGACGACCTCGGCCGCCGCACCCGCCGTGGACTCGGTGTCGATGCAACGCCAGCCATCTCCGCCCGTGACGTCGACCCGGTACACCAGCCCGAGATCCTCCCGGAGCTCTGCGGAGGCCCGCGACGTGAAGTCGCCGGCCACCGTCGACACGGCGAGATCGAAGGCCTCGCGTCGGTCGTCGGAGTGCGCAGGCGCGGGCACGCACACGCTGGTCCTCGCGACCTCGAACCCCGGCCGGTCGACCAGGTGGATGCCCGCGGTGGGCGACGGCGCGGGCGCCGACACCGCCGAGCGCCCTCCCGTGGGCAGCACGGCCGCGATCGCCGAGGTGTCGGCCCCTGCTCCGACCACCGCCACCCGACGCTCCCCCTCCGCCAGCTGCCGCTCGAGCGCGCGGCGGGCGCCCCGCAGCCGCAGCGACGCCAGCTCGTCCGGCGTGGCTGCATGGCGCGCTGCGTGCCCGGGCGCGAACCAGGCGTGGTTCACAGCTCGCTGGTGGACGCGGTCGAGGTCCAGCCAGAGCTGAGCTCGCCAGCGCGCCCAGACCTTCGCTTCGCGCCGGTAGGCCCGGTAGCCACCTCCGTGCTCCACCTGTTCGAGCGCGAGCGCCGTGGCCTGGGTGAGGGTGGCGGCGGGGGCCTCGACCAGGAGCGTCGCGCCGGACGGTCCCGTGCGAAGGTCCACGTCCGCACCCAGCAGCGCGAGCTCCGCCTGCAGGCGCCGTCCTCGCCGGCCCTGGGAGCGGGTGCGCGCCAGCAGCCTCAGCGCGAGCCGCTCGAGCTGGGTCTGGTCCGGCGGGGGAGCCCACCGAGCGGCCACGGCCACCCGCCGCGCGTCCTGGTCGAGCACCAGCACCTCCCCGACGACCACGGGCTCGAGCGCCGGCGGCAGCTCGGGAGCGGCCACGGGCACCGGGCCCGCCATCGCCCACGCCAGCCCGAGCCCGACCATCATGGAAGCTCCAGGTAGGTGCCGATCGGTTCGGACAGGTGAACGATGGTCGGCTCTCGCTCGAGCAGCACCCGGGCGAGATCCCTGAGGTCGTCGGGCTCGGCGCCGAGCCAGGTGGCCACACGCTGCTCCGTGCAGTCCGGCCGGCCCGTTCGAGCGTGGCACCAGCCCAGGGTGCTCGCCCGTGACGCGACGTCCTCGAGGTCGGTGAGCGTCTCGCTCCACAGCCGCATGGCCGCGCGATCCAGGCTGGCCCGTGGGACGCCGAAGCGCGCCACCCGCTTCAAGCTCCGCCGGAGCCGACGGGCCGCCCGAGCCGTGCCGCGCTCGGCCACGGCGAGGTCGAGGGACAGCAGGCCGCCGAGCTCGCCGCTCCACGAGGAGGCGCCCGCGTCCAGGACCGAGCGACCGACGAGGGCGCCGACCCGTTCGTCCAGGACCTCGGCCAGCAGGACGGCCAGAGCGTCGTGCTCCGGTGCCAGCGGCCAGGAGACCCAGACCTCCGGGTTGGCGCGACCAGGCTCCGCGTACCAGCGACCGTGGCGCGCCGGGGGCCCCTCGAGGGGAGGCGCGGGGGCGCCCGGTGGCAGCTCGGCGAACCACCGCTCCGCCGCGGCGAAGGCCGCCGCGGGGGCGACGTCGCCGGCCACCACCAGCACGGCGTTGGCTGGGACGAGCCAGCGGTCGGCGTGATCGAGGACCACCTGCAGGTCCACCAGGGCGAGCTCGTCGGCCCCGAGCACGGGCCGGTGGTACGGATGCGCTGGGGGCCAGATCGCGGCGTCGACGGCCCGACGCGCCCAGGCACGATCGCCCGCGAGGGTCTGTCGACGCTCCTGCTCGACGATCGCGAGCTGGTTCGCCAGGGCGTCCTTCCCAGGCTCGAGACCGGCCATGCGGTCGGCTTCGAGGAAGAGCGCGAGGTCCAGCATCCCAGGGGGCCCCCAGGCGTAGAAGGCCGTGAGGTCCGGCTCGGTCCACGCGTTGTTCGCGGCCCCGACCTGGGCGAGCCAGCTGTCGTAGGCGTTGTTCGGTGCGGCCGGCGAGCCCTCGAACATCAGGTGCTCGACGAGGTGGGCGAGGCCGGGCGCCTCGGCGGGATCGCGGGCGGATCCGGCGCGGTAGACCACGCTGACCGCCAAGATCGGCGCGCGGTGATCCGGGTGCACGAGCACGGTGAGGCCGTTGTCGAGCACCCGCTCCTCGACGGGGAGCGTGACGGCGTCGACCGCGGCCGTGACAGGCAACATCCCTTGGGGGTAACGGCCGACCGATGCGTCCACCCACTGTCGTCGGGGCGGGGCCCGTCCCGCGCATCGGTCGGCCGCGGACCGTCTCCGGTCCACCCGAGAGGAACGTCGCTGGAACACGAACGGGCACTTGCTCGGGGTTACGCTGCCCCCCCACGGACGGATCACGAGGCGGCCATGAATCCTCCTGGCTAGCGGTCCGCCGCCCCGAAGGCCGCGAACAGGCCGCGCCATGGCCGGCTGGGCTCGGCCTCGCCGCGACGGACGTACTCGCCGGAGAGCACCCGCGACAGCGCACCGTCCGCGACCCAGTCGTCGAGGGCCTCGGCGCGTTCTCCCGGACGTGGATGCCGGGACAACAGGCCTCGAGCCCGCGCCCAGCCGGTGGTGGCCGTCGGCGAGCGGAAGTCGGAGAAGCTGCGATCCGCCCCCGCCAGCCGCCACAGCACCCGCTGGCAGAGATCCGGGTCCTGCACGGCGAGCACCGCGGCACGGTCGGCGCTCAGCTCGCTGAACCGGTCCCAGCGGCGCATGGTGAGCAGGATCGGCGCTCCCACCGCGATCCCCAGGCCCGTGCCCAGGGCAGCGGCCCCCGCGCCCAGGAGCACGCCCACCCCGAGCTTCCAGGGGAGGTGTCCGCTCAGCAGGTGCCCCAGCTCGTGGGCCAGCACCACCCGCAGGATGTCGTGGTCGGAGGCGTCCAGCAGGCCCTGGGTGACCAGGAGCCTCGGCCGCGCCGCGCACACCACGGCAGCGTTCACGTGCTCCTGTGGCAGCACGTCGATGGGCAGCTCCACGGTCACGTCGAGCGCCTCGCAGACCTCCTGCCACGCTCGCCAGAGTCCGGCGTCGAGCAGGGCGCTCGCGGGACGCGCCCCACGGGCGAACAGCGCCTTCTGGGCCGGATCGACCACCGCGCTGCCGAGGCCCATGACCAGGGCCTCCAGGCCCGGCACGGCGCGGATCCGCTGCAGCGCGGCGCGGTCGTGGGGGTGCTCCCAGGTGGCGGGGTCGAGGGCGAGCAGACGGGTCACGCCTCCCCTACGCCGCAGTGGCCCCCTTTCTTCCCGTCGCCCGTCGGGTCTCCAGCAACAGCCCCCGCGCAAAGGCGAGGCTCGCGCGGTCACCGCCGAGCATCCGGTGCAGCTCCTGCACGCGATCGTGGGTGCCCAGCACCTGTGCCCGCGAGCGCGTGCGCCCGTCCACCACCTCCTTCGTGATGCGCACGTGGTGATCGGCGAGCGCGGCGAGGCGCGGCTGGTGGGTGATGACGATGACCTGCCCGCTCCGGGCGAGCGCGCAGAGCTCGTCGCCGAGCGCGGCGGCGGCGTGCCCACCCAGGCCCGCATCCACTTCGTCCAGCACCCAGGTGGCCTTGGACGAGCCCAGGGCCAAGCTCAACGCGAGCGCCACGCGACCCAGCTCGCCCCCGCTCGCCACCTCGGCCAGAGCTCCCGAGGCTTCGCCGGGGTTCGCGGCGAGCAGGAAGCGCGCCTCGTCGTGACCATCCGCGCCGAGGGCCTTGGCGAGCAGCTCGACCCCCACCCGAGCGTCGGGCATGGCCAGCCGCCTGAGCCGGCCTTCGACCTGGTCGCGCAGCGGCCCGAGCGCCGCCTGGCGCCGCTCGCGCAAGGCACCCGCTGCGCGCTCCGCCGAGGCCTCGGCGCCGGCGAGCCGCTCCACCAGCTCCGCCTCGGCGTGCTCGCCGCGATCGACCAGCTCCAGCCGCGCGCGGAGCTCCTGGCCGAGCGCGATCAGCGCGTCGCCCTCGCGACCGTGTCTGCGTTCCAGGCTGCGCAGGGCGGCGAGCTGATCGTCGAGCTGGGCCAGGCGCTCCGGATCCTCCAGCGCGTCCCGGTGCGGTCCGAGGGACCGGACCACCTCCTCGACCGCCGCGACGGCGCCACGCAGCTCCTCCGCCAGCGGCCGCAGGGAGGCATCCCAGCCGCCCAGCCCATCGAGCTGGTCGGCCGCCCGGCCCAGCTGCTCGAGCGCCGAACCGTCGCTCTCCTCGAGCAAGGCGATCAAGCTGTGGGCGCCACGGGCGAGCTCGGCGGCGTGCAGCAGGCGATCGCGCTCGATCACCGCCTCCCGGGCTTCCTCGGGCGACAGCGCCAGCCGATCGAGCTCCTGGACCTGGAACCGCAACCAGTCCTGCTGGCGCGCAGCTTCGTCGACTCGGACCCGAAGGGCCGAGAGGGCGCGACGCCCCTCGAGGACCGCGCCAAAGGCGGCGCCCATCGCCACGAGCGCGCGCGCCGAGCCCGCCGCCTGGTCGACGACCTCGAGCTGCCCTTCCGGTGTGAGCAGCCGCGTCCAGGCACGCTGACCAGCCCGCTCGAAGAGCCGCTCGCCCACGCCACGTAGCGCCGCCACGGTGACCACCTTGCCGCCCGCCCAC
>CAZSAT010000111.1:0-22568 GCA_964604675.1 uncultured Enterobacterales bacterium | reverse complement strand
GAGCAGTCCTGGTCGACCCCGTCGCAGGTGGGATCGTCGGCGCCGGGGAAGATGGTGGGGTCGGCGTCGTCGCAGTCCTTCGAGGCCACGTAGCCGTCGCCATCGATATCGAAGGGGCCGGTGTCGATGCCGCTGTCGTCGCCGGTGTCGCGGGGCTCCGGTACTTCGGTGTCCGTTGGCGGGGCCGTGTCGGTCCCCTCCGAGCCGGAGCCGGGGGTGGCGGGCTCGGGCTGCGAGCTCCAGCTGAAGCAGGCGAGCAGGAAGACGATCATGGGTCGCGCCAAGCCCGGTCCCCCTGCCAGACGCCGCCGCCGCCCGTCGAGACCCAGAGCGACTCGACCTCGTAGTCGCCGCTCGCCATCTGGCGGCTGTCGGCGGCGACGCCCGTGACGTTGGCGTTGTAGAGGCCGTCGTCGGGGAGCGCCCGGAAGTCGGGCGCCCACTGGCCCAGCAACCCCCGCATGCGCCAGGCCGCCTGGTAGAGCCCTGGGCGCTCGCAGGTGGCGTTGGTGCAGCCTTCGCCGTCCTGGACGGTCATGCCCACGAGGAGCGTGTACGCGAGGTGGGGGTGGGGCTCGACGTAGGTGACCCGCCGCTGGCGGCTGTCGTTCTTCGCGAGCGGGTAGTAGGCGGGGCTCCCAGGGGTGCTGAGGTCGAGCTCGCAGAGCGCGTCCTCGCCGACGGCGTTGCCATGCACCCACAAGGTGTCGGGAGCCCAGTCGGCGGTCGCGGCTCCAAGGAGCTGGCCGGCTCCGAGGTTCGTGCAGTCGCTCGCGGCCGAGCCGAGCGCGATCGGGGTCCAGGTGGCGTCGATGCCGCCCGCGTAGGTGACGTCGACCTGGAAGAGCGAGCAGTCATCGCCCGACGAGGTGCCGTCGCCGGCGAGCAGGTAGAGCCGAAGGTTGTAGACGGTGCTGCTCTCCCAGACGGACGCCTTCTGGTCCACGGTGATGAGCGGCACGTTGTCCATCACCTGGTCGTAGGACCAGCCGGCGCATGAGGTGCCCGCCAGGTCCGACCCGGGCTCCGGGACCGCTTCGAGCACCATGTCGCCGGTGGCGACGTCGTCGTAGAGCAGGGCGAGGGCGCCCGCACCTTCGTAGCCGGGGGAGGCGGTGTCGCCGTCGTCCCAGGACGCCAGCGTGGCGAAGGCGACGCTCGGTGCGGCGGCGAGGGCCTCGATGTCGTACACGTTGCCGTAGTGGTACTCGGTTGGCACGTCGCTCGTCAGCAGCCTTCCGCCCGACGTACCGAGACCCGCGTCACAAGCGGGGATCGTGGCGTAGTCGGGCCAGAAGCCCGTGTCCTCGTCACCGCGCTTGCACATCCAATCCGGGCCAGCCGGATCGAAGACCTGGCTCGTCGCGAGGTAGCTCGACGTCGTCTCGAAGCACCAGTCGATGTCGTCGTGGTCGTCTCCCGGAGCGAGGGTGCCCTTGACGATGCCCTGGCGCGTCGGCCTCTTACTCGACTGCTGCCAGAGCCCGACCCACACGGTGGCCCCGCTCGCGTCCTCGACCACGTCGACGTCGCGCCCGCCGGCCTCCCAGTTCTCGAAGTGGCAGTCGTACCAGGCCGGCTCCCGCACCGCGCCCGCGGTCGGCGGACCGTAGAGCGACTCCAGCGTGACGTCCCAGGAAGCGGCCCAGGCCAGCCCCTGCTGCATCTTGCCGCTGGCGTAGCAGGCGTCGCACCACCCCACGGCGGCGGGCACGGTGGTCTGGAAGTCGCTGTCGGGCTGGATCGCGTAGGCCCACGGGATGTCGTCGAGGTCGTAGACCGGATCCCCGTAGGCGGAGTCCCAGCCAGGGGCCAACGCGGTCTCGGGCGGCAGCCAGAGCATGCCGAGGCCGCCATTGACGAGCACGCCCGCCGCCTCCGCGCCGGCCTTGGTGTAGAACTCCCCGTCCACGGACCGGCCCGGGAACCAGCCCTGGAGGTCGTCGTAGGGATCGAGGCCCCGCAGCCACCCGTCGACGACATCGGCGGCGTGCGCCCGCTCCTCGGCGTTGGAGTCGTAGGGGTCTGTCGGGTCGGTGTCCAGGTAGGGCTCGCCGGTCGAGTAGTCCTGCAACGGAACCCAGTCGAGCGTCGTGCCCGAGGTCGGCGGCGTGGACACGTCGGCGCGGAAGACCCGCGGGTAGCCGTAGGGGTTCGACTGGGGCCGGTGGACGAAGGCGAGCAAGGTCCCGACCTCGTCGAAGGCCAGCCCGACGAGCTCGATGGTGGAGGCGGCCCCGGTGTCGCTGACGCGGAGCTCGCCGCTCCCGAGCTGGTCGTGCTTGAACACGGCCGTGACGTACACGAGGTCGCTCCCGGGCGGGGTTCCGGTGTAGAGCCAGTCGGGGCAGCCGGAGATGTCCGGGCTGCCCGTGCCGTCGTCGGGGGTGCAGGTGGCGTAGGTGGGGTCGTCGGAGTCCCAGCTCGTGATCGAGGGGCTCCCGCCGGTGCCCGCGATCTGCACGACGTGCACGGTGCCCTCCTGGGCGCTGCAGGCGTCGGACGCGCTCAGGCGGCGCCCACCGTCGGCGACGTAGACGAGGCTGCGTCCGTAGCTGCCGTAGGTGGGGTCCTCCTGCACCGCGAGATCGCGGACGTCCCAGCCGCTCCCTGCTACGGCCTGGCAGGCGCTGGCGACACCGTTCGCGCCGCCGCAGCTGCCGTCGAGCTGGCACACGTAGAGGGCATCGGCCGCGGCCGTGCGGCCCTTGTACCCGGCCAGCAGGTAGTCGCTCCCCTCCAGGGTGGTCAGCGCGAGCGAGCTGACGCGGTCGGCTGGCAAGGACTGGAACCCGGTGCTTCGCGTGCACGCCTGGTCGGTGCCGGTGTCCCAGGCGTAGACACCCGCGCTGCCGGACTTGTGGTTCCCGTACAAGACCACCGTGTCCTCTTGCGGCGGCGTCCACGACTCCAACAGGCGCCCGCCCGCGTAGGCGTCGGCGTCCTTGCCGCCACAGGTGTGCGCGGTGCCTTCGACGGCGGTTCCCGCACCGACGTCCGTCCAGGTGGTGCCCAGGTCGGTCGTGCGGAAGAGCCCTCCCGAGGGGTCGTCGTCGCCGCGCCCCGTGAGCACGTACAGATCGTTGGCGTCGACGGCCTCCACGTCCCAGGCGCTCAAGAAGTCCTGCGCCCAGAGCTCGCTCCCGTCGAGCTCGCCGTTGATGCTGTACCACACCTCGCCGTCGTCGCTCCACGCCACCCCGTGCGTGTTCGACGCCGCGAGCACCTCGCCCGAGACGGCCGCGGAGCGCACGACGGCGGACTCGTACCCGCCGCCCTCGAAGGAGGTGTCGGTGTAGACGAGGTCCTGGTCCGCGGGCGGCGGCCAAGCGTAGTCCGCGTTGACGAGGTTGACGTAGTCGAGCGTGACGCTCGGCGAGCCGGTCACCCACTCGCAGTGGACCGAGAAGTCGTAGACGTGAAAGGGCCTGGTGAGGTACGGCGAGAAGCCGACGGCCGCGGCCTGCTCGCCCGTGCCGAGGATCCGGTGGCTCCGGAACGTGCCCTGCTCGGTCACCACCTCGGCGTAGCAATCGGCGTTCACCAGGTCGGAGCCGGAGGTGATCCCCAGCACCGCATGCAGCTCTCCCCGGTCCCAGTCGAACTCGGTCAGGAGCTCGATGTAGGCGTCGGTGTCCCCTGCGATGGGTGACAGGGTCACGGTGCCTTGTGACCAGGTCGCCCGGTGGTCCAACCACCACAGGCCGCTGAACAGCGGGGCCTCGAGGAGCTGGAAGCCGTAGTCGATGAGGCCGTCGCAGTCGTCGTCGATCCCGTTGCCGAGGTCCTCGGACTCGTCCGGGCTGACCTGGCTGTCGCTGTCGTCGCAGTCGATGGCGACACAGCCCGTGTCGGTGCCGGTGTCGTACCCGTCGCCGTCGTTATCCACGCAGACTGCACGGGCATCAGGGGCGGTCAGCCCGAGGGCGGCCCCCCCCCGTCAAGAAGCGTGCCAAGTTGGCGAGATGTCGAGCGTTCATCTTCCCTCCCAGAGTCCGAGATGCTGGCGTCGTGGTAGCTCCTGGCTGGCTCCAGCCTCCCATCCTTGGCGGGCCAGCACAAGGGGATCCGGTACACCGAGACCGGGCCGTGCCAACGGTGTGCAACACTCGTGACCCCAGCTTGTTGAGCCGGTCGACGAGCCGAGCTGCCCCGCTCACGA
This sequence comes from uncultured Enterobacterales bacterium, assembly GCA_964604675.1. Lineage (GTDB taxonomy): Bacteria > Myxococcota_A > UBA796 > UBA796 > CAJQPC01 > CAZSAT01. Next base: position 18,406 of record CAZSAT010000111.1, on the reverse strand, counting down.
CCGATTCGTGACCGACTCCGCCCCGTCACTCCAGGTCGAGCACCAGCTCCACCTCGGCGGGCTCGTCGCCCGTCCAGTCCAGCATGAAGGTGCTGGCCAGCCCCTCGACGCAGGCACCCTCGGCTGGGGGCAGGCCGGTGGCCTGGGCACTCGTGACCTTGCCCGCGGCGTCGAAGGCCAGGTGCAAGGTGACCTCGCCGCGCGCGTCGCAGCTGCCGAAGGCCACCGCCTGCCGCGCCACGCTGGCCGAGAGCTGAAGGTACCCGTTGTCGCCGGACTCCACGAGCTCCGGACCGCCACCGAAGCCGTCCCACACCTTCTTGCCCAAGAAGCCCACGCTGCCGAGCGCCAGCACCCCCAGCACCGCCGCCCCGATGGCCGCCTTGGCCACGCACCCCATCGCGCCCGAGCTGGCCGGTGCGGGCGTGTGGGGCTCGTAGCCCTCGTCGAGGTCGTCGGGCGGCTCGGCAGGCGCTCGCCGCATCGGCTCCGTGGGCGGCAGCTCGACAGGCAGGGGCTCGTTGACCGAGGCGACGTCCTGCGGGTCTTCGAGGTCGAAGGTGGCCGGCGCGTCCTCGTCGTCCTCGGTGTGGTCTTCGCTCAGGATGCCCGCGAAGGTGTCGGCCTCGTCGGTGGTCGGAGGGTGCACCTCGACCAGGGGGGCGAGCTCGCCCGCCGGCGCCAGGTCGGGGACCTGGGTGCTGCTCGACAAGAGCCGCGGCTGATCGTTGAGCAGCATGTCCAGGAGCTCGCGCACCCGGGCGATCGAGCCGCGCTCCCCGGCGTCCGCGGTCATGGTCGAGGCGAGCACCGTGTTGAACAGGCTCACCGCGTCGGGATCGAGGTCGGGCTTGTCGATCCGCGGCGGGAGGTGCTCGAGCAGCGACCGGAGCTGGTCCTCGGCGGAGAACTCGCTGGACTCGGTGACCACGGGCTCGAGCGTGACCAGGAAGTGCAGCACGGCGCCCACCGCGTACACGTCGGTGGCGGCGGTGGGATCGAGTCCGCGGAACTGCTCGGGGGCTGCGTACTGCGGCGTGCCCACGAAGGTCCCGACCTTGGTCAGCCGGCCCCCCACGCCCCCGGAGACCTTGGCGATGCCGAAGTCCGTGAGGCAGATCTGGTAGCTGCCGTCCACCGCATCGGGGTGCCGCAGCAGGATGTTCTCGGGCTTGATGTCCCGGTGGATCACCCCCCGACCGTGGGCCACCTCCAGCGCATCGCAGATCTGCACGCCGATGTCGGCGGCTTCGCGCAGGGTGAGCGCACCCCGCCGTCGGAGCAGGTCCAACAGGCTGCCGCCGGCCTCGAAGCGGGTGAGCAGGTACGGCGAGTGCCCATGGCGGTGCACGAAGCCCATGAGCTGCACGATGCCGGGGTGGTCGAGCTCCTGCAGGATCTGCGCTTCGTTCGACAAGCGCCGCAGGAAGCCGCCCTGATCGCGCTGCACGTAGAGGATCTTGATGGCCAGGTGCGGCCCCACGGCCTCGCCGTCGGCGTCCAGCTCGCGACCGAGGTAGGTCACGCCGGCGCCGCCGATCGCCAGCCGCCGCTCGATCGTGTAGTGCCGGTCGAAGAGGTCGCCCGCTTCCAGCAGCTCGCCCCACCCCGAGCCGGGCTTCTTGTGACCGCAGCCGAGGTTCGGACAGCGTTCCAGCTCCCCGATGAAGGTGGTCAGGCAACGACTGCAGTAGCGGGTGCGATGGGTGGAGTCGGCCACACAGCACCCCTATCCGGTCATCGGCCGCCTGAGACCGGCAGCCTGCTCAGCCCTCGCCCACGCGGAAACCGCCGCTCTCCAGCCAGCGCCGGACGCGCTCGAACTCCTTGACCATCCTGTCGACCGCACCGGAAGCACCCGCCGCGTTGCCCTCGGCGGCGCGTACCTCCAGCTCGAGGCAGATCGAGGCCAGCCGATGGGCCCCGATCATGGCGGCGTTCGACTTGAAGGTGTGCGCGGAGAGCTGGAGGGCCTTGGCGTCCGACGTGTCGGCCGCGGTGCGCAGCCGACGGAGGTGGTCCTGGGAGCTCTCGATGAAGTCGCCGATCAACGCACGCGTGAACTCGGCATCGCCCAGGCTGTCGGAGAGGTGGGCGAGCACGCTCTCGTCGACTGGCGGCAGGCTGGCGGTGAAGTCGACAACCCGGCCCTCGTCTTCCTGCTCGACCGACTGCGCACCCAGGGCCAGCTCGATGGCGCGCACCAGAGCGTCGGCGTCGACAGGCTTCTCCACGAAGTGATCCATGCCGGCCTCGGTGCAGCGAAGCCGGTCCTCCTCGCCCACCGCTGCGGTGAGCGCGATGATCGGCACGCGCGCGCCGCGCTCCCGGGCGCGCCACATCCGCGTGGTCTCGAAGCCATCCAGCTCCGGCATCATGCAGTCCATCACGCACACGTCGTAGGGCATCGACGACAAGGCCTCCAGCGCCTCGAAGCCGTCGGCGGCCACGTCGACATGGAAGCCGCGCCGCTCCAGGATGCGCGTGGCCACCTGCTGGTTCACCGCGTTGTCCTCGACCAGCAGCACCCGCGCGCGCGGCCGGGAGCGCTTCTTCAGGGCGGCCTGGTTGAAGCCCGCCATGCGCAGGTCCGTGAAGGAGCTCCGGCCATCACCGAGGCGCAACAACGGGTGGATGGCGGCGCTGAGTTGCTCCCTCCGGATGGGCTTGGTGACCCACCCCGCGGCCCCGGCTCGCAGGGCGGCCGCCTCGTGGCCCGGCTGACCGAGCGGCAGGAGCATCAGGATCGGCACGCTGGCCAGGTCCTTGTCGCCCTTCATCGCACGGGCCAGCGCGTCGCCGTTCATGCCCGGCATCTGCAGGTCGATGATGGCCAGCTGCGGCCCCTGACCCCGCCGCACGCGGTCCCGCGCGAGCCCCAGAGCGACCGGCCCGGAGCTCGCCGTGTCCACGCGCACCCCCCAGGACTCGAGCACCTGCTGCACGCCGATGCACGTGGCGTCGTGGTCGTCCACGAAGAGCACGCGAAGCCCGTCGAACGCGGGCCGATCGAGGCCCGGTGCTGGGCGTTCTCTCAAGCGCGCCGTGAACCAGAACCAGCTCCCCTCGCCCAGCTGGCTCTCCGCGCCGATCTCGCCGCCCATCATCTCGGCCAGGGTGCGGGCGATGGCGAGGCCGAGCCCGGTGCCCTCCTTGCGGCGGCGGCTCGGGCGCTCGGCCTGCACGAAGGGATCGAAGAGCTGCTCGAGCGCGTGGTCGGCGAGGCCGGGACCGGTGTCGCGCACGAGAAAGCGCACGAGCAGGTCGTCGCCTCGCTCCTGCACGCTCACGCGAAGCACCACCTCGCCCACGTCGGTGTACTTGACCGCGTTGCCCAGCAGGTTGATGAGCACCTGGCGCAGCCGGCCTGGGTCGCCGGTCACCCACTCGGGCACGTCGGCGTCGACCACGCTGGCGATGTCGAGCCCCGCCGACTGGGCGCGCTCCGCCAACAGCTCCATGACCTCCTCCACGGTGCGCCGGAGGTCGAAGTCCACCGACTCGAGCCGCATCTGGCCGGCCTCGATCTTCGAGAAGTCGAGGATGTCGTTGATGATCTCGAGCAGGTTGCGCGCCGAGCGCCGCACGAGCTGGGCGTACTCCTGCTGCTCGGGGTTGAGCCGGGTGTCGAGCAAGAGCCCGATCATGCCCACCACCCCGTTCATCGGCGTGCGGATCTCGTGGCTCATGTTGGCCAGGAAGCGCCCCTTGCGGCGGTTGGCCTGGAGGGCGTCGTCGCGGGCCTCCTGCAGCGCCCCGTTGGTGCGGCCGACCTCCACGAGCGCCGCCCGGGTGACCTCCGCCGCGGAGCGCTGGGCGCTCTCGCTCGCCACGGCGATGGCCGCCAGCAGCACCGCGAGCACGGGCACGGCGGTCTGCCAGGCCAGCATGAAGCCGCTGTAGCCGCCGTGGAGCACCGAGAAGGCGAGCTGACCGGCGGCCAACAGCGCCACCAGGACCAGGGCCTGGACCGCCAGGCCGAAGCGCCGGACGGCGAAGGGCGCCCCGAGGACGAGCAGGCCGAACAGGCCCAGCACCGCGCCGAGCGGTCCCGGAGCCAGCCAGGCCGCGAGCGGGGCCGAGGCGACGAAGAGCCCGGCCAACAGGACCGAGACCCACAGGAGCGCCTTCTGGCGGCGCGCGCGATCCAAGGCCACGAGCTGACGGGCAGGATCCTCCACCTTCACCTTGACCTCCAAGCTCATCATCCCCTGCCGGGGGGTCGACGAGCAAGATCAAGGCGCCGAGGCTTCCTCCAGGAAGCGCTCGAGGGGGAACACGCAGAAGCCGCGCACACTCGCGTCGCGCCAGCTCACCCGGTAGGTGTCGAACCCGCGCTCGCCGGTCACACGGTCCTCGGTCCACCCGCACTCGGACTCGCCGCGCACCGTGCGGGCCCCGTCGCAGGCGGCCACCCCCGCGACCTCTGTTCCAACCGGAACGTCGTCCAGAGCACGGCACAGGTCGCCTGGGTTCACGTCGAAGAGCGTGATCTTGTAGCGCCTCCGCGCCCGCCAGCCCGGACGCTCCTTCACCTTGCCGAGAGCCTGCAAGGTGCGGGTCTGGTCGGCTTCGTGATCGATGACCCAGGCGCGAAGATCGCCCACGCGCACCACCTGCAGCGGCTTGCGGGCACTGGCCCGACCACGCACTGGGGAGATCCAGGCCACCTGCAAGCTCCCGGCGACGGGGTTCGGGGCGGCGCACTCCTGGGCGAGCACCGAAGCGAGCACCAGCGCGATCATCCCTGCCCCCGGGCGCGGATGAGGTGGGCGAGGTCCGCCGCCCACGCGGACTTCAGGTCGGTGAGCGGCGGCGGCGACGGCCTGCCGAGCAGGAAGCGCTCCCGCAGCGCCATCACCCGACCCTCCGAGAGCTCGGCGAGGTCGTCGTGGCGGGGGTCCTGCTCCTGGAGCCGCACGAGCTGCTCGTAGGCCTCCAGCTGCAGGTGCGGCTCCTTGCAGCAGAGGAAGAGGTCCAGGCTGGCCTGGCAGGCCAGGTCGAGCTGCTGCTCGAGGGGAAACCGGCCTCGCACCGCCTTCATCTCCATGTCGTCCGACACGATCACACCCCCGAAGCCCAGGGCCTCGCGCAACCAGCCGCGGAGGACCGCGCTGGACATCGTGGCGGGGTGGTCCTCGTCCAGGGCGGGAAACACCACGTGGGCGGTCATCACCAAGCCCACCCCGGCCCGGATGGCGGCCTCGAAGGGCCGGCGCTCACACCGCTCGAGGTCGGGCAGCTCCTTCTCCACCGTGGGCAGGTGCAGGTGGCTGTCCTGGTCGGTGTCGCCGTGGCCGGGGAAGTGCTTCACGCAGGCCATCAGCCCGGCGTCGTGGGTGGCCTGCACGTACGCGGCCACGTGGGCCGCCACCCGCTCCGGGTCGCGGCCGAACGAGCGATCCCCGATCACCGGGTTCTTCGGGTTGCTGTCCACGTCGGCGTCGGGCGCCCAGTTCACGTTGAAGCCGCAGGCCAGCACCTCCCGCGCGAGCGCCTGGGCGAAGCGCCGGGTGAGCGCGAGGTCGTCGCAGTTGCCCACCCACCGCAGGGGCGGAAAGAGCGTGGCGCCGTCCTTCACCCGCTGCACGCGGCCGCCTTCCTGGTCCACGGTCAACAGCGCCGGGTGGCTCTTGGGCACCAGCGTGGCCAGCTCGCGGTTCAGCTCGCGGACCTGGGCGGGCTCCTCCACGTTCCTGGCGAAGAGGATGAAGCCGGCGGGCTTCACCTGGCGGATCAGCGCATGCTCCTCGTCGGTGATGCCCGGCCCCGAGAGCCCCAGCACCAGCCGCTGACCGGCGCGTCGCTTCCGTTCCGCGAGCGACGTGGTCTCCCCCCGCGCTTCGACCCGCAGGCTCACGGGTGCTCCGCGGGGTGCTCGGCCAGCTCGATGAGCACGCCCCCCGCGCTCTTCGGATGGACGAAGACCACCCGCGTCCCGTGGGCTCCGGGCTTCGGGGCGTCCGACAGGAAGCGGTACCCCTTGCCCTTCAAGCGCTCCATGTCGGCCACGATGTCGTCGGTGCGGAAGCAGAGGTGGTGCAGGCCCGGGCCGCGCTTGGCGAGCGAGGCGGCCACCGGCCCGGCGCCGTCCATCGGCGTGATGAGCTCGATGCGGGTGCCGGGCACGGGAAAGAACGCCGTGGAGGTCTGCTCGGTGGGCACGTCCTCGGTGCCCTCGAAGGGGAGCCCGAAGTCCTCGGCGAAGCGGCGGATGGCCGCGTCGAGCTCGGGCACTGCGATGGCGACATGGTCGAGCGCGGTGATCATGGCCGCCCTGTATCCTGCGCGGCATGACCACACTGCCCGCCCCCTACGCCGCCCGGTACACCGCTCAGGCGAAGCTGTTCAGCCTCCTCGGCAACGCCTTCCAGCTCTACGGGCCCGACGGCTCGCTCGCCTTCTTCGCCAAGCAGAAGGCCTTCGCCTGGAAGGAGAAGCTCACGGTCTTCCGGGACGAGGCCCAGAGCCAGCCGGTGCTCGAGATCGCGGCGCGGCAGATCGCGGACTTCTCGGTCACCTTCGACATCCAGGACGTGGCGGGCCACAAGGTGGGGGCCGCCCGTCGGAAGGGGCTGAAGTCGCTCTTCAAGGACGAGTGGTCGATCCTGGACGAGGCCGACCAGGAGGTGGGCCTGCTCGTGGAGACCGGGGGCATCCTGTCGGCGCTTCGCAGGCTGATCGATCTGTTGCGCTTCCTGCCCCAGCAGTACAGCATCACCCTCGGAGGCGTCGAGCAGGCGCGGGTGCGGCAGCGCTTCCACCTGTTCCGCTTGAAGTACGACGTGGAGACGGTGGGGTCCGAGATCGACCCGCGCCTGGTCGTCGGGCTCGTCGTGTTGCTGCTCGCCATCGAGGGCAAGCGGGACTGAGCAGCCCGGGAGAGGTCAGCCGCACCACCCCAGGTCCCAGGTGCCTTCCGCCAAGCCACGGGTAGTCCGGGCGCTCGACACGGTGGAGAAGACCCTGCGGGGCTGACCGAAGCGGCCCTCGATCCCAACAGCCTCGACCACGACACCTTCGTCGAACAGGTCGACCGGACCGACCGCCTCATCGGCCTGCTGCAAGAGCTCCGGCACGACCTGGTGCGTCTCCGCGCCTGAGCACCCCGCTCAGATCACGTTCGTGCACTCCTTCGAGAAGAAGCTCGGGTCGTCGCCCCACACCACACAGTCCGCGCGGCTCGCCCCGTCGAACACGAGCACCATCCACGTCAAGGTGCTGATGCGGCCCTCGTTGCACTGGAAGAGGCTCACGGAGCCCGACACCACGGCGCTGTAGTCCTGGGTGATGTCCAGGTCCAACACGAGGCTGCTCGACCAGTCGCCCTCCGCGACCGTGACGTCGGTCACCGGGTGGTACTCGTCCCACGGGGAGCTGGTTCCGGTCTGGTAGATGTAGAGGTTGGCGCCGGTCGCGGGGCCGGTGGTCTCGATCTCGTAGCGCCACCAGTCGGCGTCGCAGTCCACCGTGACCCCGTCCACGTAGGTCGGGCCGGAGTACGCGGGATCGGCCGTGTCCCCACCGCCCGGCCCACCCCCATCGCCGCCGCCATCGCCACCATCGCCACCAGGCACACCGCCATCGCCCCCATCGCCGCTACCACCATCGCCGCCATCCCCGCCCCCGCCATCGCCGCCCCCGCCATCACCGCCGTCCGCGGTGTCCGCGGTGTCCGCCGTGTCCAACCCAGCCGTGTCGGTGAGCGTCTCGAACACGCGGTCGGCCGCGTCACCGAGCAGGGGAATCTCACAGGCGAGCGCGCTCAGGAGCAACATCGGGACCTCCTGCTCGGAGGGTACCGCGCCTACGCGTAGGTGCTCACCAGGAGTCCCTGGTAGCTGGTGGCGCTGCCCAGGCTGTCGTCCAGGGCCTCCAGGCGCTTCAGGAGCGCATCCAAGAGCCCCGTCTCCTGCCCCACCACGTCCTCGTCCCCCAGCAGGAAGGCGAAGGTGTCGGCCTGGTCGGTCATCAGGGCGTCGAAGAAGTCCCGGCGGGCGTCGCTGTCCAGCTCGAACACCAGCCCCTCGGACTCGAAGTCGATCAACAGGCCGAACTGCGCGGTGGTGTTGCCGTTCCGGTCCTGGAAGTACGACGCCACCGCGCTCGCGATGCTGTCCCGGTAGGCGTCGGCCACGCTGTCCGGACCGCGCTCGAGCTCCTCGAACATCGCCTGGAAGCCCTGGGCGAGCTCGTCGAGCTTGTCGGTGAGCGCGTGGGCCTCCTCGGCGGTCACCTGCCGACCCCGGCGGCCCTGGTGGGTGCCCACCTGGATGTTCAGCGCGGAGAAGAAGTTGGAGGTGCCGTCGTCCAGGGTCATGGAGCTCGACCCGGCAGACAGCACGAAGCGCCCGCTCTCGTCGAGCGTGGCCGTGACCCCCAGGCCCGCTGCGTTGATGTCGTCGAGGACCTGGCTGAAGGTGTCGTTGCCGATGTCGACCGAAAAGCTCGTCCCGTTGATCGAGAAGGTCCCGCTGCTCACGCCGTCGAGCGCGTCCACGTCCTGGATCACCGTGTCTTCGCCGCTGGGGTCGCCGTAGCTCACGGTCGCCGCGCTGAGCTTCATCGCGTCGAGGAAGCCGGAGCTGTCGTTGTCGACCGTGATCTCCTCGGCCCCGACCTCGTCGGCGGTGAACACGAGCTGGTCGCCCACGAGCGCCAGGGTCGCGCCGGCGCCGGCCGCGTTCACCCGGTCGATCACGTCCTGCAGCGTGTCGTCTGCGTTGACCGCGATGGTGGTGCCGTTCAGGTCGAAGCTGCCGTCGCTGATCGTGAAGCCGTCCTCGATCTCGGGATGGTCGCTCCGGACGCCGTCGAAGGGGTCGTCCACGTCGATGTCGGTGCCCACCGTGTCGTAGACGTCCAGGAAGAAGGTGTCGTTCTTCTCCACGTCGCCAGCCGAGAGCGACACGGTGATGCCGAAGCTCGAGGTCTTGTCCGTGTCCGGCGGGGTGCCGCCATTCCACACGATCTTCTCGAGGTAGCTGCCCGACTGGTCGTACACGTTCAGCCGCACGTTCTTGCTGCCGCCGACCGTGCGGTCCCGGTGCACGCGGAACTCCAGGGTCTGTGTGCCGAGGCTGCCGTCGTAGGTGCCCCCCACCGTGGGCACCGAGGTCGAGCCTCCGTCGAACACCTCGCCACGCTCGTCGTAGCTGGTCGCGGTGGTGTTGATCTCCTCGGTGGAGGTCAGGGTGGAACGCGTGGCTGCGGACGCGGTCAGGTCGTCGCTCTGGAAGCTCACGGTCGCGCTCTTGCGCACGCGCGTGGACGCGCGCAGGGCCTCGAGCTCGCCGTGGGTCACGCTGAGCTGCCGCAGGTGGGTGGCGAGCCGTCCGTGGAACTCCTTCAGCCCCTCGGCGGCCGCGACCGCGTCGAAGGTGTCCGTGCTGCGGGACGCACGGCTCCGGTAGGTCGGGGAGACCGTGTGCACGCCCGCGGACGAGTAGAGGCCGGAGATTCCGAGAGACACGCTGCGCTGACCGGAACCGGAACGACCTCGTCCCCGGGATCGGCTGAGGCCGGGCCGATCATGAGCTTCAGCGAACGATCCGCTGGTCCTCTCCGAGCACCGGCGCGAAGGCGCACATCTGCTTCAGCCGGCTGTAGACCCGGGCCCCGACCCGGTCCTCCAGGGTCTGCTTCTCGGCCACGGCCAGGTTGGCGTCGCGCCGTCCGCTGCTCTGCTTCGGCTCGTAGTTCGTGGTGGCCAGCGTGGTGAGCAGGCCGTTGTACCGACTGCTCACGAGCTCGTCGATGACCTGCCGCTCCCAGTCGCTGTTCCGCCCCTTGCCCAGCTCGTCGACCGCCAGCACCTCGACCTGGACCAGGTTGCCCATGTGCTGCTGGGCGCCGCCGCCGGCGTCGTAGAAGCCCTTCAAGGTGGTCAACAGCTCGGAGAACTCGAGGAAGCGGCAGCGCACGCCGTGCTGGAACACCAGCTCCCGGAGGATCGCGGCGAGCAGGTGGGTCTTGCCGCGGCCCACGTCGCCGTAGAGCACCAGGCCGCCGTTGTGGTCCCCCGGCCGGTACTGCTCCACCCAGTTCACCGCCAGGGAGAAGCCCGGACGCGCGCCCGGCCGGTTCGGGTCGAAGCTGGAGAACGACGCGTTGGCGTAGATGGCCGGCAGGCCGATGCTGTCGAAGAGGTGGATGCGATCCGGCACCCGCTGGCAGCGGCAGCGCACCATGCGCTCCACGCCTTCGGCCGTGTCGAGCACCAGCCGGCGCCCGCGCCCGCCACACAGCGCGCAGACGCCCACGCAGCCGCACACCCTGGCGCGGCAACGCCCCGCCTCGAGGTACACCTCGTAGCCGTCGCCGCGGCAGGTGGGGCAGTCGTTGTCGGCGGCGCTCATGCCCGAAACCCTATCCCAGCGCGTCCCAGAGCGCGGTGGCCGACAAGAGCGGGTGACGCTGCCGGAGCAGGTCGCGGCAGACCTCCTCGACCAGGTCCTCGAAGGCCCGCTCGTCCATCGTGCGGCCGAGGTCGCCCAGCTCCTCCTTCGCGCGGCCGCGCAGGCCGCGGTGGTCGGCAGCCTGCCACAGCTCCTCGAGCGCGTCGCGGGCCACGCCGAGCGCCGCGCGGACCAGCACCTCGCCCTCGCCGCTCAACGCGCCCATGCGCGCCGCCGCACGCCGCTCGGCCGCGTGATCCGACTGCTCGAGCCGCACCACGACCGCCGACAGCGCCCCGCCCCCAGGCAAGGAGAAGTCGTCGCGGGCGTGGGTCTTGAGCACCACGGTCCTCACCGAGGAGAGCCGCAGGCGTGTCTTGACCCTCTTCTTGCGACGCCGGGCGGCCACGTCCTCCAGGCTTCGCAGGATGAGCGGCACCCCCACCCCCCGTTCCAGCCAGTCCACGAGCAGCTTGCCGTCCACGCTCGAGAGGAAGGGCGCACCCCCGCGCAGCGCCACCAGGTGGGCGCGGACCTCCTCGGCCTTCTCGGCGAGGGCGTCGCGGGCAGCGTCGTCCACGGCAGGCTACTAACAGCGCGCTCTCAGGAGACCCCGATGATCACCTTCTTGTCCCTGCTGGTCCTTCCCGCCTTCGCGCAGGACGACGACGACTGGTTCGAAGACGAGGAGGTCGAGACCGAGAAGACCGAGCGCATCGACGAAGACGACGCGATCGACGCCGAGGAGGATCCCGACGACGAGGAGTGGAGCTTCGACGACGAGGAGGCCTTCGACGACGGCGACGGCGACTTCTTCCGCGACGACGAAGAGCAGGACGTCACGGTGGAGCTCGGCCAGCCCGGGCAGGACAGCGCCGCCATCTACCGCGACGCGCGCGCCGCCAACATGAAGCTCGACGCGGAAGACGAGCTGCAGGCCTGGGAGCGGTACCGGGAGCAGTACCCGGCCACGCTCTTCGCCAGCCAGATCGACGCGCGCGTCGACGAGCTCGGGGACTCGGTCTACGGGCAGCGCATCGGCGAAGGCTTCGGACCCGAAGAAGACGCCATGCGCCAGGAGATCAACTTCGCGCAGCCGCTCTTGCTCGAGAGCATCGACCCCCGCACCAAGCTGCGCATCGGCTTCGAGCTGGGCCTGCCCAACTACCTGGCTGGCCACCTGGACCTGGAGTGGCAGGTCCTGCGCGAGTTCAGCGTGCACGGGGGCTACCACAAGCGCTACTCGGGCGGAAACCTCGAGGCGGGCGGCAAGTACGCCCTGGTGAAGTCCAAGCGCACCAACACCCTGGTCACGGGGCTCCTGGACTTCCACTACAACACCAACCCGGGCTTCCCCGCGCTGCGCCCGCAGATCGGTGTGGGCAAGCGCTTCGACGGCGTGGTCGAGGGGCTGGACGTGGCGGTGGTCGGCGGCGGCGACTTCGAGTTCCGCACCCAGGGCGTGCAGATCCGCACCATCGGCGGCGCCAACGCCACCCTCCGCGCGTCGGACAACGTCGCCGTGTTCTTCGAGACCTCCACGAACCTGAAGCACATCCTCTGGGACGAAGGCACCTTCGCCTTCAACCTGATCACCTTCGGCTTCCGCTTCTTCCCCGGCGAGCAGCTCGACCTGCCCATGCAGGCCGCCCTGGCGGCGGATGTGCCCTACAGCCAGCAATACTGGGGCTACCACTACGGCGCCGTGCAGGGCGACTTCGCCTACTTCCCGCTCGACTAGGAGCGGTTTCACGCCAGTTGCAGTTCAGGCGTTGTGGGCCCTGAGCCGTGCGAGCATCTCGTCGAGAGGTGCCGATGTTCGCGCTGCTGCTGGTCCAGCTGGCCGCCGCCAACCCCTGCGGGGGCGCGGACTGCGCCGAGATCAAGCTGGCCGCGCTCGCCATCCAGAAGGCCAGGCCGGGCACCTCGACCCAGGGCGCCACCACCGCGTCGCACCGCCCCACGTCCGACAAGAAGATGACCGCCGTCTACGACAAGCACGCCAAGGTGGTCGACAAGCTGAAGTACAAGCTCCACGGCACCCAGTCGAGCGACCTGAAGAGCTTCTACAAGAACTGGCAGAAGAACAAGGCGCGGTACCAGGCCGTCGCCGCCAAGACCGGCATCCCCGCCGAGCTGATCGCCGCGCTGCACTGGCGCGAGAGCACCGCCAACTTCAACACCTACCTGCACCAGGGCGACCCCCTCGGCAAGAAGGCCGTGCACGTCCCCCGCAACATCCCCCTGTTCCACAAGTGGGAAGACGCCGCGGTGCACGCGCTCACGATGAAGCGCAGCATCCAGAAGAAGCTCGGCATCACCGCGAACACCACCGACATGGCCGCCATTGCCACCTTCGCCGAGTACTACAACGGCCTCGGCTACCACAACCGCGGCAGCTCCAGCCCCTACGTCTACTCGGGCACCGACCAGTACAAGCGCGGCAAGTACGTGGCCGACGGTCGCTACAGCAAGACCCACCGGGACAACCAGCTCGGCGTGGTCCCGATGATCATGTACATCACGCAGATGGACGCGCTCGGCGGGTCGGCCGCCACCGACGCGATCGCGGGAACCAGCCAGCCGATCCTGAGCCAGGGCGACAGCGGCGAAGCGGTCACGCTCCTGCAACAGAAGCTCGCCGAGGAGGGCTTCTACAAGGGCAGCGTCGATGGCGACTTCGGCCGTGGCACCCGCTCGGCACTCCGCCGCTACCAGCGCACCAACGGCCTCACGCGCGACGGCCGGGCAGGACCCGACACCTGGAAGTCGCTCGGCGTGAAGTGAGGCCCGGCAGCGGCACTCACCAGGTGTAGAGGATGGCGTCCACGTCGAAGTCGATCGTACCCGCGGCGATGACGCTCAGGTAGCGGGCGGTGCCCCCGCCCGCGGTGAAGCTGACCGCGGTGCCGTCGTACTGCGCGATCATCTCCTTGTCCGTGGCGTCGGTCGACGGGTACAGGTCGCCCACGGTGAGCGTGACCGACTGCACCACGGTCTCGCCTTCCAGGTACTGCAGCGCCGCGATCTCCGTCGCCGGGTCCAGCTCGCTGTAGCCATCGCCGCGGACCGCCACCGTGGCCTTCACGCTCGAGCCCTCGGTGACCTCCGACGGCACACGCCCGCTGTAGAGCACGCCCGCGTCGCCCGCGAGCACCGACAGCCCCGTGGCCTGGGAGAAGGCCGCGTAGCGGCTGCCCATCTCGTTGTCGGTGATCACCTCGCCGACCACGCACGGCGGACCGTTCCCGCAGCCGTCTTCCGCTTCGATGATCGACAGCGACTTGCCCTCGAGGAAGTCCATGTAGGCGGTCCCGTAGTACCCCCAGGGCACGATGCCGTAGACGGACTGCACGTGGAACAAGCTCCCCGGCGCCTTGTGGGCATAGTCGTGGGACCCCCAACGCACCTCGGGCCCCCAGGTGCTGGTGATGGCGCCGAACATCGATCCCAGCTGCTCCTCCTGCACGAGGGTGTCCTGGCTGTTCCACGGCAGGAACATCGGGACCTCGAAGCCCCCCTCGTTGACCAGCCAGTAGGGGCTGGCCTCCGCGTAGCGCTGCCAGATCTCGCCGTTCGGTGCGCCCTTGTCGTCGTAGGGGTCGCCCCCGAAGATGTGGCGGGCCGCGACCGGGTCGTTGAGGTCGTAGTACATGAACATCGAGCCCAGGCCGCTGTCGAACACGATCCCTTCGAAGCCGCCATAGCGGGCGGCGAAGGTGGTCACGCCGTGCGCTCCCGCGCTCGTGCCCCAGCCGTACAGCGGCCCGTCGGCCGCGAAGCCCAAGCCCCCCTCGCGCACGTGATCCATCACCCGGTTCGCGTGGTAGAAGCCGAAGTGTTGCTCGGGATCGACCACGTCGTCGGGCCCCATGCCCTGCCAGGCGTCGCACCAGTCGTTGCGCGGGATGACCATGATCCACTCGCGGTCCGCCACCCAGCGCGGCACGAAGTGGGGGTCGAAGGCCGCGCCGTAGGCGAAGTCGGTCACGTTCTCCTGGGTGCACGCCGCCGGCACCTCCTCGCTGTCGTCGCCGATGGTGCCGCCGTGGAACCACGCCAGCACGGGGTAGGACCGGCTCGGGTCGGGCTCGGTGGGACGCACCACGTAGAAGGTCGGCTTCTCGCCCTCGTACAGCGACGCGTAGGGGTCCGGCGCGTCGTCGGCCAGGGTGTAGGTGGCCACCTCGTAGCCGAAGGCCTTCTGCCACCCCTCGGTCTCGACCGCGCTCTTCACCCAGTCCCCGTCCTCCACCGGCGGGGAGGTGTCGTCGACCACCACCTCGGTGTCGTCGCCCGTCTCCTCGACGGGGGTGGTGTCGGGCTCCCCCGAGTCGACGGTCTTGTCGGTGCAGGCCAGCCAGAACAGGGTGCAGATCATTGCGGCTCCATGGCGCACACGGCTACCACAGGAACACCGCAGCGTCGACGACCACCGGAGCCGGACCGAGCGCGGCCACCTCGAGCGCGGCACCGGGCGCCGCCGGGTCGAGGGTCCTTCGGGCCGAGAGGTAGAGCGAACGCAAGCGCGCGCTGTCGGCGTCCAACACGTCGAAGGCGCCGTAGGACAGGGCCTGGCCGTCCGCTTCGCCGCTCCAGCGGAGCGTGGCCACCGCCGTGTCGTCGTCGATGTCCGCCAGGTCGACGCCGAGCACCGCCACCACGGTCACCGCGACGCCCTCGGGCACCTCGTCGGGCACCGGGAAGCGGGCCACCACCCCGCTCTCGCCGAGCTCCGAGCGACGTCCCTCGGCACCACTGCTGGCGGCCGTCCACAGCCCCTCGCTGGTCACCGCACCGACGCAGTCCGCGCACGCGACCTCGGCCTCCTGCACCGCCACGTCCAGGCCCTCGAGCGCGAAGCTCATCCAGGCCTCGGTGTAGAAGCCCCACGGCGGCAGCGGCAGGCCGGCCTGCACGTGGAAGGTCTCGCCGGGTGCCGGGTGCCGCATGTCGTGGGCGGCCCAGGTGAGCGCGGTGCCCGACAGCGCGGACACGGCGGACGCGGCGTGGCTGGCCGCGGTGATCTGGTCCTCGGCGTTGGACACGATCAACACGGCGGCGTCCAGGGCACCGCTGCCGAGCAGCCTCACCGGGTCCCGCTCCGCCCAGCGTTCCGGGAAGCGCTCCTCGGGGCCGAGCACGTGGTCCAGCACCGCGCGGAAGTCGAGCTGCGCGGTGTCCGAGAAGTCGATCGGACCCGAGTCGAGCACCAGGGCATCGAGCGTGGTGAGGGTGGCCGCCTGCACGGCTCCCACCGCCCCCGTGGAGGTCCCCCACGCCGCACGTCGACCGCTGGCCATCACACCGGAGGCCGGCTCGTCCACGAAGGCGAGCGAGCGGGCGAGCCACGATCGACCGTGGTGCCCGGTGTCGACCGGATCGGCGTCGCCGTCGCCCAACCACACGTCGCACCAGCCATCCAGGGGTGCGAGCACGGCGAAGCCGGCGTCGAGCGCGATGTCGGTGACCAGGCTCCAGTCCTCCAGGACGCGGGAGCGCGCGGTGCGCGCCGCGTCCACCGAGCACGCCGTCGCGCTGTCGTCGGCGGCCGTGGAGCCATGGGTGACGAGCAAGAGCCCCGTCTCCGCCCCCTCGATCGGCCGGTACCACCAGAACTCCCCCGGCTGCCCCTCGGCGTCCACCACGTCGGTGGATTGCCAGGTCTCCCGCACGAAGCCGGGCCGCGTGGTGGTGTCGGACGCCACCAGCACGAGGTCGTCGCTCCCGGCAGACGCCGTGTCCCGAGGAGTCGGTGTCGAGGTCGCGGAGTCGCTCTCCGCGGGCCTCGACGTGTCGGGAGCGCCCACGCAGGCGACGAGCCACCACATGGCCGGGCAGGGTAGCACCGGCTCGGCCGCCGTGCCTCGGCGATCCTCCAATCAACCCGCCCCAGAGTCACGTACCCTGGGCGCCATGTTCGGTGCCGTGTTGTGTGCGGGGGTCGCGGAGCTCGCGTCCTCCCTGGGTCCTCCCCCTCCCGTTCCCGCGGGAGAGCCGGTCGGCGTGGCCTGGTTGTCCGACGACAGCTTCCCAGTGCACCAGAAGGTCCAGGTCGAGGTCGTGTACCAGGCCGGTCCCGGCGGGCTCGACCCCGGCGACAGCGTGGTGATCGAGGAGCCGATCTTCCACGGCATCCGGTGGGCCAAGTGGGGCTACGTCACCACGAGTCCTGCCCTCTGCACCGAGCTCTCCGAGGACCAGGACGTGGCGTCCGTGGGAGCCGTCGTCGTCTCGGGGCCCGCCGGCGTCGCTTTGTCGACCGAGCACAGCGTCAACGGCCCCGGCATCCACGACCTGGGGCTCGTCACGGCGCAGGTCGTCGACGGCACGGTCGAGGAGGGCGAGCAGATCGTCTTCCGGCTGGGCGTCGACGAGGGCGTGTGCGGACTGCAGACCGCTCGACGTGCCTTCGACCGGGTGCCGCTGCGGGTGTTCGAGTACCTCGACGGCGCGGAGGAGCCCGCGCTCGTGGGCGAGCCCACCTTCTCCTTCACGCCGGAGGAGGTCGCCGGCCTCTGGGTCACGGCACCCTCCCAGGCCGTGGTCGGCGAGCCCTTCTCCGTCCGCGCGGCGCCGATCGACGTGCACGGCAACCTCGCCGCCGGCGAGAGCGTCGAGCTCGTCGAGGTGGTGATCGACACCGCCGGCGTGCACCGCCCCGAGATCAGCTGGGGCGGCGAGACGTGGGTCGCCAACCCGGTGCGCGTCTCCGAGACCGCTCCGGAGCGCGGCGTCTACTGGGGCGACCTGCACACCCACCACGGCCACAGCTTCGTCGACGACGACGGCGGCTGGGTGGACCAGAACCACACCTACGCCCGCGACGTGGCCGGGCTGGACTTCGCCGCCGAGTCGGTGAAGGCCGGCGACCACGAGCTCTACGCCGAAGACCTCTGGGCGCGCGAACAGCGGAGCTGCGAGGCCTACACCGACGGTGCCTACGTGGCCCTGCTCGGCTTCGAGTGGATGGGCAACCAGGGGAATGGCCACCACAACGTCTACTACTCGGGCTGCGAGGGTTCGCTGGGCGACAACGCCTGGGAGCTCCTGGCCACGGACCTGTGGGGCTTCGTGGCCGACATGGAAGCCGAGCTCGGCGAGCGGATGGTCACCGTCCCGCACGCCTCGGTCTACACCGGGTACAACTGGCGCGACCGCGACGACACGCTGCGGCCCGTGGCCGAGGTGTACTCCGAGTGGGGCTCGTCGATGGACGAGACCGAGTCCGGCAACGTGCCCGACGGCCTCCGCGCAGGCAACCGCATGGGGTTCTTGGCCGCGTCCGACAACCACGACGGCTGGCTGGGCAACGGCCTCGCCTGGCGCGCTGAGCACGGGGGCCTGGCGGCGGTTCGAGCCTCCGAGCTCACGGGTGACGGGCTGGTCAGCGCTCTGCAGGACCGGCAGACCTATGCGACCACCGGGGAGCGGATGCTGGTCGAGGTCACCGTCACCGACGACTCGGGCGCCCACGACGCCGGTGCGTCGTGGTCCGCCGACGGCGACGCCACCCTCGCATGGTTCGTGGCGGGCACCAACGAGCTGGCGAGCGTGCGCGTGATCACCACCAGCGTCGGCGCCCTCAAGTCGAGCGGCGAGCTCGCCAGCTGGAGCCCGGGCACCCTGGACGCCGAGGGCAGCGTGCTCCTCCCGCGCGCCGCCGAGACCCTCGTCGCCTGGCTGGAGGTGGAGCAGGTGGACGGCGAGATGGCCTGGTCGAGCCCGGTCTGGATCGAGCCGTCCGGCGCCGCGGACGGCGGTTGTGGAGGTCGTCGCTCCGCCTTGGTGCTCCTCCCGCTGTGGTGGTTCTGGGGTCGGCGGCGTTAGCCTGGTTCTCAGGAGGCCCTCATGATGCTGCTGCAGCTCGCCCTCGTCGGCGCCCCGCTCGGCGCCCCCGTGCACGCCGCCCCCGTCGAGGAGGCCGACACCGACACCGACATCGACATCGACACCGACACCGACACCGACACCGACACGGACACCGACACCGACACGGACACGGACAC
>CAZSAT010000110.1:0-22907 GCA_964604675.1 uncultured Enterobacterales bacterium | reverse complement strand
CGTTGACCATCTCCCAGCTGATGACGCGGGAGGTGACGTAGCCCGTGGCGAAGCCGTCCTTCTCCAGGACGATGCGGATGTCGTCCGACGGGGTCACGGCCTCGATGAGGTAGCGGCCGTCGGCGTCCGTCACCACCTGCATGTCCTGCAGGGAGACCGTGACGCCCTCGAGGGGGACGCCGGCGGTGTCGGTCACCACGCCAGCGATGCGGCCGAGCGCGTCCACGTCCTGGAGATCGGTTTCGGAGGTCTGGGTGGCGCACGCACTCATGGCGAGCACGCAGGTGAGCGTGATGAAACGCATGGTCGGTCCTTCCTGGTGGGTCGGGCAGTCTTTCAGCCCCGGACAGCACACACCTACACAGCAAGCACTGTGCCAAGCTGCTGGAACCCGCTCCACAAGGTGGATTGCGACGAATGCGACAAAAAATCCCCACCCTTGTCAGGGGTGGGGAACGGACGATTGGGGAGTCGATTACCCATCGATTACGCGGGGGCGCTGCCCCCCCGAAACCGACGTCAGTCGAGCGACAGCTCGATCACCGCCCCCGAGAAGGCCTGCTGGCGCAGGGGGTAGCCGTCGGGACCTGGGACCCAACCCAGCGCGGGACGGTAGATGCTCAGACCGGCGACCCCTTGCCCCAGCTCGTCGAGGTCGCTCGACGGGATGGTGAAGCTGCCGTCGTCCTCGAAGCGGCAGAGCAGGCTTCCGCCCTCTTCCTGCATGTTGTGCCCGATGACCAGGAGGCCGTCGCTGTCGCCCTCACCATCGAAGGTGACCGTGAGGCCTTCGTTGGAGCCCACGTTGATCGGGCCGTCGAGGTTCAGCTCGAGGTCGGGCGGGAAGCTCACCCAGTTGTCCTCGGAGATCGGGCCGAGGAAGCTCTCAGAGTTGCCCTCGGACTCGGCCCAGAGCGTGTCGCCGCCGTTGAACTCGAGCTCGAAGGTCTCCATGAAGCCCAGCTCGTCCTTGTCGATCGAGACGACGTCGAAGTTGTACACGGTCTTGCCTGGCGCGCCGTCGCTCTCGAGCGTGTAGCTGTCGCTGTCGGTGCCGATGGTGAGCCAGCTGCCGATGTCGCGGAGCTCGGTGGGCAGGCCGTCCTCGTCCATCTCGCCCCAGCTCGGGAAGTCGGCGGGGTCGTAGGCCTTGCAGTCGCCCATCTCGAGGTGCTCCCAGGGATCGACGCAGCTGGAGACATCGCCCGGCGGATCCCAGAACATGGCGCGCGCACGGTCGGCACTCATGCCCGGCTCCCCCTCGGAGAGGTAGGCGCCGAGGTTGTCGGTCATCACGACACCGGCTTCCCGGCAGACCTCGATCTCGATGTCGGGCACGGGGTAGCAGGCGCCGTCCATGCCGTTCTCGTCGACCTCACAGAAGTGCTCCCCGTCGGGGCAGTCGATGTACTTCTGGGCGCTGTCCTGCCAGCTTCGGGTGTCGCCGGGGAGCACGGTGGAGCCGGTGAACGTGACCGTGTCGCCGGCCATCACGCTCGCCACGTAGTAGCCTTCTTCGTCCGTGGTCACCGAGGTGTTGGTGACCCCGCCGGTGGCCAGGACCTCCGCCCCTCGCACGGGGAACCCGAGGTCGTCGATGACCCGCCCGCTGGCGCAGGTGGGCGTGTAGCCCTGGTCGCAGTTCCACCAGGAGAAGTGGGACGCCTCGAAGCTGAAGACCAGCGAGCTCTCGCGCACCAGCTCGCCGTCGTCGTCCTCGGTCTCGGTCCAGACGGTGCTCACGCCGCCAACGCCTTCTTCGACCCACAGCCCGGTCGCGGGCTCGAACGACCACGAGGCCTGCTCGTCGCCGTCGGCCAGCCAGTAGGTGCTGGCCAGATCGCCGTTGGAGATGGCCAGATCGACGCCGGCGGTCTCGCCCTCGGCGAGGTTCAGCTCCTCCCCATCGTCGTCGGTGAGGGTGATGGAGGCCATGCCGTAGCTGACCAGGCTCCCGACCGTGTCCTCGTCCTTGGCGTTGCCGCCGGACTTGATGATGGCGCTCAGGTCCCCAGGAGCGGCGCGCATGTCGTCGGTGTGGGGGTCGAGGTGCGCGACGGAGACGGTGACCGTGCCGTCGTACCGCACGCCTTCGGCATCGACGATGGTGCCGGGGTCGAAGGTGACGCTGACGGTGTCGACCTCGATGGTGCCGCCCTCGCTCGCGACGAAGGTGTCGACGCCATCCAACGGGAGCAGGGTGGCGCTCCGGGTTGCGACCTCCCAACCGTAGACGTCCACGCGACCGTAGCCTTCGGCATAGCCCTCGGCGTCGAAGCTGAGCACGATCCCCAGCGCCGGTTCGACACCCTCGAGCAGGTACTGCCCGTTGGCGTCGGTCACGGTGGCCAGTCCCTGGCCGCGCACCACGGCGCCTTCCAGGGGCGTGCCGTCGAGGGCGTGCACGAAGCCGGCCAGGCGCCCGATCGGCTCCATGTCGACGTCGATGGGGGTGTCGGCGGTGCGACAGGCACTGAGAAGGAGGGTGACCAGCATGACGAACTCCAGGCGCCACCTCGGCGTCCGGCCGAGGAGATGGCTCACACTATCAGTGGCAAGTAGCAGGGATCAATGGCTTTCTGAACTGAGCTGATGCTGGTGGCCGGGGGCCCTCGCGATCGCGACGATCTCCTGACCCACCAGCCGGTGCGGTCGCCGCCGGAAGTCTCCGAAGATCTCGATGTCGGCGAAGCCTGCGGCCTGCAGGAGATCGCGCACGTCGCCCGGGTAGAGGTAGGCCAGCTCGTTCCGCTCGAGCTTCACCCACGCGAGCCGCCCGTCGGCACCAAAGCACTCGAAGCGATGGCGCGACACGAAGCGTTGGCGGGCGTGGTCGAAGTGCACGGCCTCCGACAGCAGGATCCATCCGCCGTCGTCCGTTGGACGCTCGTCGACCCACTGCCAGCGGCGCTCCCCGGGCCCCCGGCAGTCGGCCATGAAGTCGTCGTCGGGGTGGAAGACGTTCATCGCGAAGCGGCCGCCGGGCACGAGGTGGTCACGGCATGCGCGCAGGCAGCCGAGCTGCCGCTGTCGGTCGAGCATGTGCAGGAAGCTGCGGAAGGGGATCTGGACGGTGGAGAAGCGCTTCGGGAGGTCGAAGGCGCCCATGTCGCCCTGCACGGAGTCGATGCGATCCCGGACGTGCTTCGGTGCCGCTCGTGCGCGGCGCCTGAGCTCGGCGAGCATGCGGCTGTCGAGCTCCAGGGCGGTGACGGGAAGGCCGGCCTCCGCGAGCGGCACCGTGAGCCTTCCGGTCCCGGCGGCCACGTCGAGCACCGGCCCGCCCTCCTCCAGCGCCAGCGCCAGGTACCAGCTCAGGTCCTCGCCGTGGTCGTCGTGGAACACGTCGTAGAGGTCGGTCAGGTACATCAGGGCATCGCGCCTGGAAGGTCCTTGTTGGCGAGCAGCTGCTCGACGCCCATCAGGGCGCTCGTGATGTGCTGGACGGCGTCGATGCGCACATCGAGCTTCCAGGGACGGTCGCGAAAGCCGCCGATGAGGTTCTGGGGCAGGCCCAACAAGGGCGCGTCGCTGGCCTGGTACTGCTGGGAGAGCAGGTAGCGCCCCCAGGTGATCGAGCGCGCGTGGGCTCCCGCCACCACCCCCCTCCGGCGCTCGATCTCGGCGAGGGCGATCTCGGCTTCGGCGATGGCGGCCGAGGCGCCCGCGCTGGGCTCCGACGGTCCACCGACGAAGGGCTCCGACTTGCCGTGCAGGTACGCCCGGCACACGTCTTCCCCGTGCGGCGTGTCGCGCACCTCGCCGACCGCGGACGCCGCGAGGCACATCCAGTGGTCGTCGAGCGTGCCCACGTGACGGGCGCTCCTCGGCATGTAGGCGCCGTCGACATAGGCGCCGGCGCGATCGAGCGCCGAGCCGACGTCGCCGAGCCCCGCGCGTTCCGCGGCCGCGAGCGCGAGCAGGCCCTGCCCCTGCGCATAGGTGATCTCGGGCTGCTCGGGCCACCTGGAGCTCGCCCGGTCGTAGTTCCCTCGGAACACGCCCTCCTCGTCGACCGCACTCGCCAGCCAGCGGGCCATGCGATCGACCGTGGCGTCGTGCCCGCCCTGTTCCGCGAAGGCGAGCAGGGCGAGGCCGGTGGTACCCGACCACGCCAGTCCGTCCTTCCGGCCTGGGTCGAGCACGTAGCTTCCTCCGCCGGGTGCCTCGACCAGGCTGCGCTTCAGGAAGCCGAGCGCGCGCTCGGCGCCTTCCGCCAGCGCGGGATCCCCTGTCCGGGCCGCAGCGCGTGCCAGGAACCACGTGGTGCCCGCGTGCCGGGGGAAGTTGTAGCCCCGCTTCCGCTTCCCGGATGGCCCCGCGACCACGTAGGTGAAGCGGCCCTGGGCGCTCATGTTGACGAGCAGGTGCTGCGCCGCGGCGGTGACCGCCTGCAGGATCGCTCCCTCGGTCAGATCGGCGCCTGCACTCCAGCCCCGGTCGAGGGCGGTCACCTCGCCCCGAGCCAGCCAGGCCTGGCTCTTCGCTGCGTGGGTGGCGCCGAGTCGGCGGGCCAGGGGCAGCCACGTCGCGGCCGTGAGCTTTCGCCAGCGGAGCCCGTCGTCCCCTTGCCAGTACGCGCGCGGGCTGATGGGCTTGCCGGTCACCGGGTGCTCGCGCCCCGGATCGATCAGCACGGCGGGGTAGGGCGCCAGCCAAGGAGCAAGGATCGCGCGCGTGGACGTGACGTGCTCGAGGAGCAGCGCTTCGTCCGGCGCCAGACGCCCCTCGAGCTCGACGAGCGCGGTGGCGAGATCGTCGGCGACCACGTGCTGGGTCTCGACGCTCTCGCCGTGACGGATGCGGCTGGCGTAGAGCTCCACTGGACCGGCGCCCTCCGGGGGCGGCCCGGTCACCTCGCCACGCCAGTGGCCCTCCAGCCAGGCCGCCGCCGCCACGCCGTCGATGTTCGGGCGCACCTCTGGCTCCGGCCAGGCCACCGCGGACACCGTTGCGGGCAGCAGGACGAGTCCGACGAGCCCTCCAGCGCTCCCCCCGACCTGCGCGGGACGGGTGCTGAGGAACTGCCAGAGGGGGATGGCGGCTCCCCAGGGGAGGACGAGCATCGCCTCGCCGACGAGGTTCCAGCCGAGATCCTGACCGGACTCCGCGAAGGTGTTCTCGATGTGCAGCCCGAGCTGCAGGAACAGGCCGACGACGACCGCCGTGGCGACCAGGCCGATCAGGCCTGCCCAGCGTGTGGCCCGAACGCCCCGACCCGCGATCGAGAAGGCCCCCGCGAGGAGCTGCGCGAGGGCGGCGAGCCCGAGGAGCAGGGCGAGCCAGGTCAGGCGGGGCGCTGCCCACTGGACGGCGACGCCGAAGACCGCGGCTTGCACGAGGGTCAGGACGACAGTGCTGCGCGGCACGGCGCCTCCGGTGTGGGTGGAGGGCCTAACCGCGCGCTGCCCACATCAGAAGGTGAGCACCGTTCCGGCGCTGGCCTGCGGGACGAGCCCGCTGTCCTTCAGGCCCTCCTGGATCTGGTCGAACTCCTTGCCGTACCACCAGCCGAGCGCGAGGTTGGCGTTGAGGCCGAAGTTGTCGCTGAACATCAGATCGGCGCCCGCTCGTCCGCGCACGCCCGGGGACATGTCGAACTCGGGCGTGTAGGGCGTGAGGGTGACATCGCCACCGAAGTAGGGGCGGAACACGCCGCTGGTGAGGGGGTAGAAGGCCACGCCCCCGTTGAACGGAAGGATGGTGTTCCATCGGGTCTCTTCGCCGGCGTCCTCGCGCAGCGCGGGCGGAATCTCCCGCTCGGTGGAGAAGCCCTCGAGGCCCACGCGCACCAGGACGTTGTCGGCGACCGGGATGCCGATCTCGGCGCCGTAGGTCACGAAGCCGAAGCTCTGGTACCGGCTCACGCCCCCGCGGGCGGCGATCTGGAACCCGAGGCCGTCGTCCTTGTCGCTGCTGATCGACGATCGGCTGGCGCTGCTCTTGTTGCTGCTGCGGTTGGAGGAACGCTCGCTGGAGCTCGAGGAGCGGCGCGAGCTGTCGGTGACCTGTTCCGGCTTCTCGTCCAGGTCGAGGTAGCCACCGGAGGTGCGACCGTAGTCGCCCTCGCTCCAGTCGTCGTCCTCGTCCCAGCTGTCGAGGTCGACCTCCTCGTAGCCGGAGCGGCTGTCGGCGGTGTAGCCGTCGTCTTCTTCGATGACGATGGAGCCCGCGCTGGAGCTGAAGCTGATGTCTTCCACGCTGATCGCGTCGGCCGAGCTGCCGAAGCTGATGCTGTCGAGATCCATCTCGTCGTCGTCGATCAGCATCGCGGCCGCTGCGGCGGCGGCGGCGGCTTCCTCCTCGCGCCGGCGACGGTCTTCCTCTTCGGCAGCCGCGCGTGCCGCGGCGAGGCGAGCTTCTTCTTCCTGACGCAGCCGCTCCTCTTCGGCCTGCCGCTGGCGCTCCTGCTCGGCGGCGATGCGAGCCTCCTCCTCACGTCGCAGGCGGTCCTGCTCTTCCTGGCGCAGGCGCTCCTCCTCGGCGCGCTCCTGGGCGAGGGCGGCCTCGTAGTCGACCGGGTCGTCGAACTCCTCGAGGCTGCGCCCGCTGTTCGTGGGCAGCGGGATCGTGCTGGAGACCTCGTAGTCGTCCTCGAAGTCCCAGTCGTCGCCGGCGTCGAGGAACTCGCTCGAGTCCGCCACCGCAGTGGCTTCTGCGGCCGCCTCGTAGCTGGCGCCGGTGAGGAGCTCGTTCACGAAGGAGCCGGCGTCGACCACGAGCCCGGACTCGGTCGTCGTGAAGGTCTTGCGCCGGATGGTGGTGCCCTTGTCGACGTCGAAGAGCACGATCTCGATCTCGAGCTTGTCGCCGACCGCCGACACGTTCCCCCCCACCAGGTGGTTCTTTCCGGTGGACTTGCCGGCGGTCTTGAGGCAGCTGGTGCTCGACAGGCAGCGAGCGCTCATGCCGGTCGGGGGGGCGGCGAGCTGCTCGACCCAGTCGTACTCGACGCGGAACTCGAGCTCGCTGGAGAACGCGGAGGTGACGTTGAAGGCGACCTCACCATCGACGCCGACCGCTGCGAACGGGCTCACCGCTGCCTCGACCGCGAAGGCCGAGCTGGGCAGCGTCAGAGCGAGGAGGGCTGCTGCGGGAAGTCCGCGGAGCGCGCGCGACATGGTCACCTCGGGTGCCGGATCCGGAAGTCGCGCAATCTTGCACGCTTCGGTGGCCCCCGCAAGACAAAACCCTGTGTCAGGGTCGGGTGATTCCGGGCCGGCCACCGTCTTTCGAGCGCGACGACAAAGGGGAAGGGAGGGTGGTGCCCGGGGGTCGGCGCTGCGATACCGAGATGGCCCCTCGGAGGAGCCTCGTGCTGCGTAACGTCGCTGTCGCTGCCCTCGCAGCCGCCTTGTACGGGCTGTCCGAGGCCTTCGCGGTGCCCTTGGAAGGGCGCTTGTTCGTGCCCCATCCAGGTCTCCTGATCGCGCTCGCCGCCGCGCTCACGGCGGTGCTCTACGCAGTGCCGGGTGGCCTGATCGGGCTCTTGGGACGGGGTTGGCCGGCGGGGATGGCAGGAGCTGTCGTCGCCCTGGGGAGCACCGAGCTGGCCTTGGCCGTGGCGACCGATCCGCCACCCTTCACCGAGCCCGCCTGGTACGTGGGGAGCCCCCTGGCCCTCGGGCTCGGGCTGGCCGCGCTGGCGGCGTTCCTGGTGGCGGCTCGTCGCTGGCCCGTGCTGGCACCGCTGGGCCTGGTCGCCTTGTGTGCGCTGCCCTTGGCCGCGGCCACGGGTCGAGCCGAGCAGGTGGAGCCGGAGGCGGACTATCCAAACGTGCTGCTCGTCACGATGGACACCACGCGCGCCGACTACATCGGCGCCTGGGGGCACCCGAGATCCCGCACCCCCGTCATCGACTCCCTGGCCGCCGGCGGGGCGATGTTCGAGCGTGCATACGCCCAGATCGCCGTCACGAACCCCTCGCACACCACGATCCACTCCGGCCTGGGAACCTGGAGCCACGGCACCCTGCTCAACGGCGTCCCGTCGCCGTCGGAGCCCGACTACCTGGCAGAACGTCTGGGCGGGCTGGGCTACCGCACCGGCGCGTTCGTGTCGGCGTACGTGCTCGAGGCCGAGATGGGCCTGTCCCAGGGCTTCGCCACCTACGACGACGACTTCAGCTGGCACAAGGGGAGCGACCTGCTGCCCTTTCGCATCCTGGCGGCGGCCAAGCGCCGGCTCGCGCCCGACCACGTGCTGGAGCGTCGCGGCGGCGACACGGTGGACGCTGCGCTCGGCTGGTTGGATCAGGACGACGGACCCTGGTTCCTCTGGGTCCACCTGTTCGACCCGCACGGCCCGTACGAGCCGCCGCCGCCGTACGACACGATGTTCTACGAGGGCAACCCGACCGATCCAGCGAACACCTCGATGGACGGTGTGAAGAACGTGGCGGTGTACCTGAAGGACTCGCTCCAAGGCATCACCGACGTCGACTACGTTCTGGCGCAGTACCTCGGCGAGATCGCCTACGCCGACGAGCAGATCGGGCGCCTGATCGGGGCCGTCGAGGAGCGCGGGGAGCGCGGCGAGACCCTCGTGGTCGTGGCCGCCGACCACGGGGAGTCGCTCGGCGAGCACGACGTGTGGTTCAACCACGGCGACGACGTGTATGCACCGTCGACCCACGTGCCGCTGGTCTTCAACTGGCCGGGACGGGTGGCGCCCGGCCGCTACGATGCGCTCGTCGAGCTGTCCGACGTGGCGCCCACCGTGTACGAGTTGCTGCGGCTCCCGGCGCTGTCGGCGACGAGCGGGTCGAGCCTGGTGGCCGTGATGGACGGCGGCGGAGGGCGTGCCTTCAGCCGCAGCATGATCTTCGACCGGGAGGCGAACGTGGCCGACCGCGAAGCCGGCAAGGGCGCCCAGCCCAAGTGGCGCATGGCGGGCCTTCAAGGCGCAGACAGCCTGTTCGTGCACCGGGATCACGCGGACTTCGACGATGCGTACTACCTGTCCGATGCGCCCGAGGACGACGTGTCCGGCCAGCATGCCGAGTTGCTCGGCACCCTGCGACCCTTCGCAGCCCAGCTGCTCGAGCAGGGGGCCGCTGGCGTGGAGCGCTCGGCGATCGAGCTCGACGAGGAGACGCGGAAGCAGCTGGAGGCGCTGGGGTACGTCGAATGACTCAGGGTGACGCCCCCAGGGTGCCCTCCAGGATCAAGACGTCGTCGTCTGCAACGACCGACGTGACCCGCGCGGCGACCTCCAACGAGCCGACCCCCCGGGCCAGCTCGGCGGGCGCGGAGAGCTGCGCGGCGCGCTCGATCTCCGCGACCAGGCGACCGCCGACCAGCGACGACAGCGGGTCCTGCAGATCGACCTCGGCCGAGAGGCGCAGCTGCCCGTCGACGAGCTCGATCGGCCCGCTGAGCTGGGCCTCGACGGGACGCCGCCCGCCGGCCCGCCACAGCTCCACGTCCAGCACGAAGCCGCCGTCGTGCAGCTTCAAGGCCCTCGGGATGGCCACACCCTCGGCGCTGTAGCCACGGCTCACCACCGCCGCTTCGGCCAAGCCCAGCAGCGTCTCGGCCGGCACGCTCACCGTCCACCCCTGGGCGGTGACCGCCTCGCCGACCCCTGCTCGGGGCACTGCGTAGCTCTGGTCCACCACGACGCCGCCCTCGACGCCCCGCACACGCACCCCTCGCACCTGGACCGCGGCGTCGCGCTGCAGCCGCGCCAGGGGGAAGGGCCGCAGCTCGCGTTCCCCCACGAGCGTCTTCACCGCCTTGGCGAGGGGCAAGTCCAAGGGGGTGCCCGCACCCTCCTGCTCGACCTCCACGCTGAGCTTCCAGTCGTCGAGCTCCCGTGGTCGAGCCACCAGCAGCGTGTCCCCGCCCTCCTCCTCAAGGACGCCGAGCTCCAGCAGCCCGACCGCGGATGCGGTCCACGCCGTCGCACGTTCCATCGTGCCGGTCTCGTTGGACAGCACGGCAACGCTGTCGACCCGGAAGCTCGCGTTCACCTCGAGGCAGGACCCACAGGCGGCGCTCGGCGCCACCCGAGCCACGGTGAGCTCCGGGCGCGCCTCCAGCGACACGCCGAGCCCGATCATCGGCACCGTGAACTGGACGCCCTCGGGCAGCACCTGCACCCGATGCGCCGTACCGGCTCCCCGTCGAAGCAGCCGAGCCTGGCGGTGGTTGGAGGTTGTTGCGGTACCGTGGGGATCGCGGCGCGGCGTGGGCAGTCCGGGTTCCTCGATGAGAAAGGGCAGACTCTCGCGACTTCGCAGCCTCGGGGAAGGGGCCGGCGAAGACCGGCAGGGCAGCCCAGGGGTTGTTGGAGGGCGGGTCATGAGTCCGGCGTGTCCGACGTGGGCGCGCATCCAGCCGCGGGTCACCGCAGGGCTTCTGCGAGCTCCGCCCTGTCGCCGTCGTTCGGCGCCGGCTCGATCTGCATCAGGGCTGCCAGCAGCTCGTACACGTGGATGTTGTCGAAGGCCTCGATGGTCAGCCCCTCCTGCAGCCCGGGTCCGGCGCCCAGGAAGATGCCGTGCATCTCGGGGTGGGCGTTGTCGTACCCATGAGCCCCGCGGACCTCGGCACGTTGCAGCTTCTCGAGCGTGCCGTGATCGCCGACCGACCAGCCGAGGTCAGCCACTGCCAGCACGGGCGGGACGCGGTCGCTGTCCTGGAAGTGCAGCCTCTCGGGCACCTGATCGCGGGTCCATGCGCGCAGGTGGGGGCTGGCGTCCAAGGCGTCTCGCGTGGCCTCGACCCGGTCGGGGTCGGGCCAGGCCAGCACCAGTGGGCTCGAGCCGGCGGTGCGCATCTGGGTCTCGACCGGGTCCAGCAGGGCTTCGAGATCGACGAAGCGGTCGGGGGCCACGGCCGCCATGCCGTGGTCGCTCACGACGAGCACGTCGGTGGTGTTCGACAGGCCACGCTCTTCGAGCCCGTCGAGCAGGCGCCCGATCAGCCGGTCGACGTAGGCCACCGCTTCGCCCACCTCCTCGCTGTCCGGGCCGTAGGCGTGGCCCCGGGTGTCGACCGGGCTGAAGTACAAGGTGGCGAAGCGCGCGCGTTGGCGGCGT
The DNA here is from genome assembly GCA_964604675.1 of uncultured Enterobacterales bacterium. Classification (GTDB taxonomy): domain Bacteria; phylum Myxococcota_A; class UBA796; order UBA796; family CAJQPC01; genus CAZSAT01. The sequence goes on along the minus strand of CAZSAT010000110.1, from coordinate 11,862 downwards.
GGGCCGCTCAGCCAGCTCAGCACGGTGTCGACCCGCTCGGGGTTGCCCACCTCGGCATCGTAGGGGCGCCAGTAGGTGGCGCGGCCCTCGATCGGCACCTCGGACCCTGGCCAGAAGTAGGTCCCCGCGGTGACCCCCTGCCGCTCGCACGTTGCCCAGAAGGGTTCGCCGCCCCACCAGCGCGGCTGGTGGGCATCCTTGCGGTCGCGCAGGCTGAAGGTGGCGTCAAAGCCTGGGTCGTAGAAGCGGTTGGCCACGATGCCGTGGTGTTCCGGGTACAGCCCCGTGATGACCGTGTAGTGGTTCGGGAAGGTCTTCGTCGGAAAGCTCGGCACCATGGCGTCGGCCCGTACGCCACGTTCGGCGAGCGCCAGCAGGTTCGGCGCCGCGTACCGCTCCAGGTAGTCGGCGCGGAAGCCGTCCAGGGACACCAGCACGACCGCGCGTTCCGCGACCTCGGGGGTGCCTCGGTGGGCGGCGCAGGCGAGCAGGGTGAGGGTGAGCACGATCCGAAGCCTACCGCGCGCTGGGGTACGCTCGGTGCATGGCGACCAGCATCATCGTGGCGGGTCAGATCTGGCTCGGCGTCGGGGTGCTCGTGGCGTGCGCATGGCTGACGGTCGGGGTGGGCCGTGTCGACCCGGCCGCACGCGGCGCCTTCGCGTTCAGGCTGCTGGTCGCCCCAGGGTGTGTGTTGCTCTGGCCCCTCCTGCTGCACCGTTGGCGACGAGGGTGAACGCACTGCAGCGCCGCGTGCACGCGCGCCTCTGGCTCGTGCTGATCGTGGTGCTGGCAGGAGCCTTGGGTGTCGCCCTCGTGGACCGGCCGCACACGCCGGTGGTGGCGCAACCGTGAGCGTTCGCTACCGCCTCGTGCAGTGGACGCGGGTCAAGTGGGCCTACGACGCCGTGGCGCTCGCGTGCGTGGCGGGGTGGGTGCGCACCTTCGAGCTGGTCTCGAAACAGACCTGGTCCGGCAGCGAAGCCCTCTCGGGCAGCGTGGTCGCAGCTCGCGCCTGGGGGAGCTGCGCCTTCGCGCTGTTGACGGTCGTGCTGTGCATCGGGCCGCTCGCGCGGCTCGACCGACGCTTCGCACCGCTGCTCTACAACCGACGGCACCTCGGCGTGCTCACCTTCCTGGTGGCCGCGTGGCACGCCAAGGTGGTGCTGGGCTACTACCACGGCTACTCGGACGTCTCCCCGCTGGAGAGCCTGCTCACGTGGGACACGGCCGTCACCTCGGCCTCGCTCCCGTTCCAGCTCTTCGGCGCCGCCGCGCTGCTGATCTTCGCCGTGATGGCGGCCACCAGCCACGACTTCTGGCAGAGGCTCATGGGACCCGCCGCGTGGAAGTGGCTCCACATGTCGGTGTACGCGGCCTGGCTGCTCGTGGTGGCCCACGTGGCCTTCGGCGCGCTCCAGTTCGACCACCACATCGGCTTGGCTGGGATGGTGGTCGGCAGCGCCGCTGCGGTCGGTGGGCTGCATCTGTTGGCCGCGCGACGGGATGGCGGGAACGCGGCGCGCGAGCTGGAGGGATGGCTGGACGCCGGGCCGTTGGCGGATCTGGCGGACGGGGTGCCGAAGGCGGTGGAGGTCGCTGGAGCGGAGCGGATCGCCGTGCTTCGGGTGGGCGAGGGTCTGTCGGCACTCGGGGGCGTGTGCGCGCACCAGGGCGGGCCCCTGACCGAGGGTCGGGTCATCGATGGATGCCTGACGTGCCCCTGGCATGGTTGGCAGTACCAGCCTCACGACGGCTGTTCACCGCCCCCGTTCGAGGAGCGCCTGCCCACGCACAGGGTGCGCCTGGTCGAAGGTCGGGTCTGGGTCGAGCGGAGCCCCCAGGCGCCCGGTACGGCGCTGGAGCCGGTGGCCGTCGCGCTGGCGCCAGACGCTGAACACCGCGCCTTCTTCGTGGGCTACCTGCCCCTTCCGCGGGAGCTTCGGGGCTTCGTCTTCGGCACGGTGCTGGTGCTCGCGGTGGGGGTCGGCGCGGGGGCCAGCGCGGCCGCAGCGTGGCAGTCGAGCCCAGGTGTCAGCGAACGGGACAAGGGCGTCAGCATCACCGGTGTGCTGAGCATCGATCCCTATGGGGTGCTGCACACCTGGCTGGACGGTGAGGCGGGGGCGGTGCTGCTCTCCCGGAAGGGCAAGTACGGCGTGGCCGACAAGCTCGAGGGCTTCGATGGTCAGGCTGTTGCGCTCTCGGGGTTGTCGCTGCAGCGAGGCGGCGTTCACCTGCTCGAGGTGCAGAGCAAGCCGGATACAGTGACGCTGTCCCCGGCCGCGTCGTCGGCGCTGGCCGCGCTCACGCCGGAAGCCCTGGGCCCGCTCACCGTGCAGGGCGAGATCGTGGACAGCAAGTGCTACGCGGGACGGATGCGGCCGGGCTCCGGACGGGGGCACCGGGCGTGCGCCCAGCTCTGCATCCGGGGCGGCATTCCGCCCGTCCTGGTCAGCGAACAGGGCAGCTGGGTGGTGACCGGACCCGACGGCGAGCCCGCGAACATCGATGTCCTGCCCTGGGTGGCGGAGCCGGTCGAGGTGACGGGCGAGCTCTGGCGCACCGGCGCGCTCGTCCAGCTCCGGGTGGATCTGGAGAGCGGCATCGAGCGGCTCTGAGTCCGCCCGCTCGCTCAGAAGAGCGAGGTCACGTCCAGGTCGTTCCAGGGCCACATGTCCGAGTTCCTGATGGTCATCTCGCGGTCGATCACCACGTAGGTGGGGTAGCCGCTGACCACGAACGGGTTGTTGGCGCCGAAGGCGTCGGCGGTGACCGGATGGGTCAGGCCGTGGCCGTCCGCCCAGCTCGCCGCCTTCTGCGACGTCGGGGCGCCGCCGTTCGCGTCGAGCATCACCGACAGGAGCACGAAGCCGTCGGCCTCATGCTGTTCCCAGAACGCTTGCCCCTCCGGGGCGTAGTAGGAACACGTGCTTCACCACTCGGCGAACAGGTCGAGCACGACGACCTGTCCGTAGAACTGGTAGAGCTCCACCTCGTCGCCGAACTGGTCGGTGACGGTGAAGTTGTGCACGGTGTCGCCGTTCTGGTAGCCGGTGCCGCCGAGGGTGACGGGCACGTCGTCTTGTTGTGCGTGCCACCACACGTTGTCGGGACCGTAGGCTGCTCCGCTCCCGGATCCGCCGTCACCGCCGTCACCGCCGTCACCGCCGTCACCGCCGTCGCCGCCGTCGCCGCCGTCGCCGTCGCCGCCGTCGTCCGACAGGTCGCCAATGGATTCGGATGCGGCGGTGTCATCGACAGCGCCCTTGTCACACCCGATCAAGACCGTCGCCAACACGCCGGCCCACATCTGGATCGTCATGGACCCTCCTGGGGAGGCACGCACCTTGCGCTCAGGCCGGGCCGTGCGCAACCCAAGAGATGTCCGGGGATCGTCAGGACAGGAGCGCCTGGATCGGGGACTCGTCGAGGTGCTCGGCGGGGTCGACGTCCCCCAGCGCGAGCAAGGTGGCGCCCAGGTGGCTCGCGAGGGGCACGGTGCCGCTCCCGGACGGTTCCCCGGAGGTCAGATCGATCGGCACCCCCGTGCCGTTGTCATCCAGGGAGCCGACCACCTGCCCACCGCGGATGCCCGCACCGAGCAGCATGGCGCTCGTGAAGGTCCAGTGGTCCTTGCCGCCATAGCTGTTGAGCTGCGGGTGGCGCCCCATCTCGGAGATCACCACGACCGTGGTCGAGCGGGCGAGCGCGTCGCCGTCGGGTCCCGTGCGGGTCTCCAGATCCTCCAGGATGGCGGACAGGTACCCGAAGAGCTCCTCGAAGTGCAGGGTCTGGGCATCGTTGGCGTCGTGGGTGTCCCAGCTCGAATCGCACCAGCCGTTGTGCTGGATCATGCCGCACCGGCTCAGCCCCAGCTCGAAGGTGTCGAGCACGGCCTTGGCGTCGTTGGTCAGGTCACGGCTGCACCCCCCGTAGCTCGGCACGAGGTCGAGGGCGTCGGTGTACTCGGCGGTGGCCGCGAGCTGATCCAGCGCGCCGACGTAGCCCTGGATCAGCGCCGATTCGCGCCCCCGGCCGGCAGCGCTTCCGAGCGTCTCGAGCTGCTCGCGCAGGAACGCGTCCTGGAGGGCACCGAGGTCCCCCGACGGCGGTGCCACGGCCTGGGTGGAGCGCTCCAAGGCGGTGCCATCGAGCAGCTCGGGGAGCTGGCCGGCGGAGCCGACCCGCACGATCTTCGCGCTGTGGCGGTTGGAGTACGCGGGTCCGGACACGACGATGTGTGGCAGCACGAGCTCGGTCGAGCCGTGGGCCGCGAGGAGGGTGGGCCAGTCGTCCTGGCCGTCGGCGCTGCCGGTCATCAGGATCTTGCGGCAGCGCTCGTGGGTGACGCTCCGCACCTCGAAGCCGTTGAGCACCGCGAGGTCCTCGTGCCATCGCTCGAAGAAGGTGCGGACCGACGGGCGGTCGGGATGATCGACGAAGGGGATGTTTCCGGCGCTGGCCAGCACAGCGCCGTCTTCCTGGGAAGCGTAGGGGTTGTCGAACAGCGGCGTGAAGACCCGCGAGGTGTCCCAGCCACCGCGCACGAACACGAAGAGGAAGCGCCGCTCGGACGCGGGCGCTGCACACACGCGTCCGGGAAGCACCAGGCCGGCCGTGGTCATCGCCAGCACGGAGCGGCGGGTGAGCGGCATCAGCGGCTCACGAAGCGGGGATCCCGCAGCATCACGGTCAGCACCGTCGTCCAGGCCGCTTCGGAGCCTTCGAGCGCCTCGGCCTGTGACCACAGCTCGGCGATCGACTCGGTCCAGAGCGCTTCCGGACGCTCGGCGTAGAGGCGCCAGTGGAGGGCCTCGAGCTGGTCGCCGAGCTCGCCGTCGAGCTCGATCAGCTCGCTCTCCCTCACGGCGTTATCGGCGGCCCCCTCCGCCAGCCGCTGGACCACCAGGGCCCAGGTCAGCCCCGGCTCGCGCTGCGGGGCGGTGACCAACTCGCCGTCCACACCGCCTGTGAGCACGCGGAAGCCCGTCTCGTCTTCGTCGAGCTGGTCGAAGCCCTCCCAGGTCCAGCGGAACCCCGTGACCGCCTCGACGCTGCTGGCGAGCTGATCCGGGGACTGGAGGCGCAGGGTGGCCTCGCGCTCGACCGTCGCGTCGTCGGCTTCGTCGACCACACCGCCCGCCCGGTAGCCGGGCGTGTCGAGCAGCGCCCGGAACAGCGACTTCATCGAGCGGCCCGAGGTCGAGAAGCCGAGGCGGAGCGCCTCCAGGGTCTCGAAGTCCGCCACGCCGTCGACGTCGCGGCGCCACAAGAGCTTGGCGGCGGTCTCGACGGCGCACGTGTCGAAGCGCGGGTCACCTGCGACGGCGCCGCCAAGGTCCACGAGCCCTCGTAGAGGCTCGCCGAAGTACTCGGGCTCGACGCCCAGGTAGCGCTCGGACGTGCCGAGCGTCTCCCGCTCCGGGTGGTAGCGGGTCATCTCGGCCTGGTTGTACTGCGTGAACCAGTAGAAGCCGAACAGCGTGGCGGCGAGCGGCTCGATCGAGGCGTGGCAGGCCACACAGCTCGGGTTGTTCCGCAGCGCGTCCGTGGCGTCGTCGGCCAGGGAGACCGCGTCCTGGAGGCTCACGGGGCGCGACAGGATGTCGGAGCAGAGCAGCAGCCGGGAGATGGCGGCTGCTCGCCCGCGGTTCATGTTTGACGGGTTGGTGACGTAGCGCCACCACAGCCCGTTGCTGGCCAGCACGCCGGCCGCGGGCCGCCCGTCGGTGTACTGCGCGGCTCGCCAGCCGGTGGCGCCGTCGGGGTAGTCGAGCGGCCAGACGCCGGCGAGCACCTCGTTGGCCATGGTCCAGTCCGCGGTGACGACGGTGGGCCAGGGGAGGTCGTCGACGAAGACCCGAGCGAGCACACGCAGGGGCTCTTCGCCGACAGCGCGCTCGAAGGCGTACTCGTCGGCGTCGGCGAGGCCGTAGTCGTAGTGCCGCACCTCGAAGGTGTCGATCAGGGTCTGCAGGTGCTCCTGGAAGAGCCGGACCAGCCGTTCCTCGACGAGCGGGTCGTCGAGGTAGGCCTCCAGGTAGGCGTCCAACCGCTCGGGCTCCGCCTCGACGGCGTCGAGCTCGTCCACGCTGGGCAACACCCCGCGCAGGTCGAGGCTGGCCCTCCGGAGCAGCCGCGGCGCCGGGAGCTCGACCAGGAGGGCGTCCTGTTCGGTCGCGTCCAGCGGGTCCGCGCAGGCGAGCCAGAGCGCGATCACGCCGGCCCCAGGGTGGCGATGGCGGTGTCGCGGAACGCGCTGAGATCCACGCAGACCTCGCCGAGCTCCTCGCCGTCCACCGACGCGGGCCCGCAGCCGGTGCAGCCGTCGAAGGCCACCGCGTACCACCGTGCGGCGTCGTCACGAACCTCGAGGGCCCCCGTCGCACGCTCGCAGCCGTCGTTCCACTCGGTGTCGACGAAGTCGATCGCCTGCCCGCGCACGGACAGCGGTCCCGACAGGCGCACCAGCCCGTCGTCGGGGACGACGTCGTAGACGAACGCGGCGCTGACACCCTGCTCCCATCCCGTGACGGAGCCCTCCCACCGCCAGGTGCCGAAGACCTCCCCGTGGGCGGCCCCGGACCCGTCGTCGCTCAGGTTGACGAAGCCGCCGCCGGCCACGACCAGCCCCTCGGCACTGGTGATCTCGAAGTCCCCCGACAGGGCGCGGTTGACGCCATCGTCGTGCCACATCGAGACGCCTGTGTAGAACGCGCCACTCTCCGCCGTGCAGCCCTCGGGGGGGACCGCTCCCGTGAGCTGAGTGGCGTCGCCCGGACAGCTCTCGTCGCCTTCGGCGAAGCGCTCGAGGTACGCATCGTGGAGCTCTCGCGGCACGGGGAGGCCGGGGTTGAGCGCGTCCTCGATCGCTCCGGCGAGCGCGTCGGCGTCGTAGCCGCCACCGTCCTGTGGTGGCACTCCGCTCTCGCCAGCGGGCGCTTCGTCGGCACACGCGAGGAGGAGCCAGAACACCACCGCAGCATAGCGCCGGCGTCCTGGTGTCGTTCTGGTGACACGTCAAGGGCCTGTTGTCCTGGTCGATCGTCGGGAGTACGCTTCTATCAGCACCCCCGTCCTGGGGGGGCTCAGCCGGAGAAGCAGCCGGCTGGTGAGCTTCGGCTCACACCCCCTTGTCCGGGCGCCGGCGGTCAGGACGAGGGAGCAGGTCGGGACCTGCGACGTTGAACGCGCCGACCAAAGGAGGTGATCCAGTGAATGAACCTTACGTGCTCTGCCAGGTGGCAGTTTCGTAGAGACACCCACTGGATCCCGGCGCACGATGTCCTGTTCGCAGGTTCGCCGGGGCCATGTAGGGTCGGGTCTACGTTTCCCGACTGTTACCGCCCCTCCCGAAGGTCCGGGCAAGCACCCCGGGGGACAGGAAGTCCCTTGGAAGCGCCTCGGCGCTGCCCCTTCGGGGGGTTTTCCCCCACTCAGCGTGTCACGACGAAGGGGTACATGACCTCGGCCGAGGCCCCGGCGGGCGGCTCGAGGTCGTAGATCGCACGCTCGACGCACGCCTCGAAGTCCAGGTCGTGCAGGTCGCTGCGCACGTGCGCCTCGATCAGCACCCCGTCGGAGATGGTGGCGAAGAGCTCGACGCGTCCTTCGGCGTCCGGCCGGAGCTTCAGCACGCGCTCGTAGCAGGTGCGTACGCGGGGTCCCAGGGCGCGGAACGCCGACTCGACGCGCCCTGCGTGCCGCGGACTCTCGGTCGTGATCGAGCGCCGGCCGTCGGTCTCGACGTTCACGTCGGGCTCCGCCGTGTCGAGCCGTGAAGGGCCCATGCCCGCGCGTCCGAGCTCGGAGATCGTCGCGTTGTCGGTGCCGATGCCGACCCCTCGATGGAGGCTGAGGGTAGCGGCCGCCACGGCCTCGCTCGCGTCGATCGAGTCCAGCGCCACCCTGAGGTCGTGGTCGGGGTCGCCGCGTGTGATGAGGGCGACCGTCTCCTGGAGCGCGGCGAGCAGCGGGGACTCGGCGACCTCGGCGGCCACCGCCTCGGCACGACGCGCCTCGCGGACCTCCGCGGCGTCGTCGCTGGGCGTGTCGGGTGTGGGCGCGTCCGCTTCGACCACCTCGCGTGCGACCTGCACCGGTGGCGGCGGGGGAGCTTCGGGGAGGTCGACCGGCTGCTGGATGTAGATCGCCACGGGGTCGGGGAGCCACGGTGTGACGTCGACGAGGGTGGGCACGACCACCTGGTTCTGGATCCAGATCTGCAGCACCGCGGCGGCCACGGTGTTCAGGGCCAGCAGGCCGAGGAAGACGGGGTCGTCGCGGTCGAAGAGCCGCGGGCGGAAGCCGCTGGGGACCCGCGCCGGCTGGGGCGCGGGCTCGACGAACTGGAAGAGCACCACGCAGTCGCCGACGGTGATGCGCCCGCGGTGGCGATCGGCCAGTCGGAGCTGGCACCGGTTGGCGCGTCGCTCGACCCGCCCCGCCTCCGCGAGCTCCTCCAGCGTGATCGACTGGCCGTCGACGCCGATGCGTCCGGTCATGCGCTCGTCGAAGACGAGGTGCCACGCGCCCTGTCGGTGGACGAGCAGGGCGTGCCGGTTGACGGGGCACCCTTGGGGCAGCACGAGGGTGCAGCTGGGGTGCCGCCCGATCGTCACCGCCGTTCGTGGCGCGAGCACGCGTTCTTCGAGGAGGCGTCCGTGGTGTGCAAGTCCGACGCGTGGCACGCGTCCCCAGGTCTGCTGCATGGCTTGTGCTCCGAGCTGCGGCTTGGCGACGGACGCGAGGGCGTCCTACTTACAGGCGCTCGCTTCGGAGATCGGGTTAGGTCCGCGCCCCGTGGTCTTCGGTGAGTCCAGAGCGAAAGACGTGTACCGGAAGGTGGTGTGGGGCCCCTACCGGCGGAGCTTCGACCACCTGCCACCCGCGGCGGAGCTGCGCGCGAACCGCCTGCTCGGGCACGTCGTGGCGATCGTGGCCCGCGGCAAGCGCCGGGCGGTGGCCGGGAACATGGCCCGCGCCGGCCTGGCGCAGCCGCTCTCCACCCCGAGTCGCGACGCCTTCGCCACGCACTTCGTCGACCAGTACATCTCCTGGTCCTTCGGCCGCGTGACGCCCGAGAACGCCGCGGCCTACCTCACCCTCGAAGGACAACAACACCTCGACGCCGCCCTCGCCCACGGGCGCGGTGTGGTGGTGATGCACCCGCACATGGGGCCTGCCCAGCTCCCGCTGTGTGTCCTGGGCGTGCTGGGCTACCGCATGAACCAGGTCGGTGGTGGCGGCGTCGAGGGGACCCTCTCCGAGACCGGCGCGTGGGCCACGGGAATGCGCCACCGACTGGAAGAGGATCTGAAGGCACGGGTCTGGGACGGAGGGGGCTTCCTCCGGCCCGTCTTGCGAGCCCTCGAGGGCGGGGAGGTCGTGATGACCGCGATGGACGGCACCGGCGGTGGAAGAGAGCTCGGACGACGCCTGGAGCGCACGGTGTTGGGCCAGCGCATGCGGCTCCCCGTCGGGCCGGTGTACCTGGCGCTCAAGAGCGGAGCCCCCTTGCTGACCCTGCACACCTTCCGCGATCGCGGCGGCCCGGCGCCGTACCGAACCGTCATCGGGCCCGAGATCCCTCTCCCGAGGGAGGCTCGGGTGAAGGACGCGCTCGAGGTCGGAGCCGACGCGGTCGCGCAGCACCTCGGTCGCTTCCTCCGGGAGCACCCCGGCGACTGGCACTTCTGGGACGAGTTCCGCCCGGGCCGTTTCCTGGTGGACGCGTGATCCCGCCGGGCTCCGCGGGACGATCCCGCGCCACCCTCTCCGGCCTGGTCGTCGGTGCCGCTCCAGGTGTGCTGGCCGGGGCCGCCATGGTCGCGGTGAACCCGTGGTTCCACGACCGCGTCATGCTCTACACGTTCGTCTTCGTGCTGCTGCCGGGTCTCCTGGGCGCCCTTGGGGGTGCCCTGTGGGAGCGGGTGGGGCGCTTCTCGGGCGTGCCCGGCACCGGCTGGGCGCTGGGCCTCCTGAGCGTCGTGCACGTCGGCGCGGTGGCGTGGCCCACGCCCATGCTGTCGAGCGTCGACGTCCTGGTGCTCGGTGTCGACGGCGCCACCTTCGACGTGATCGACGAGCTGGACCTGCCGGCCTTCGAACGGCTTGCCGCGGAGGGCAGTCGCGCGGTCCTGGGGTCGATGGAGCCCACCTTCTCCCCGCTGCTCTGGACCACGATGGCAAGCGGCAAGCCGCCCGAGGTGCACGGCGTGCAGGGCTTCCACGTGCACGCCACCGACTGCCGGGTGCCGCGCTTCTGGGACGTGGCGGAGTCCGAGGGGCGCTCGACCGGCATCTACAAGTGGCTCGTGACCTACCCGCCCCGCGCGATCGACGGCTTCATCGTGCCGGCCTGGCTCGCCCAGGGCCCCGAGACCTACCCGGAAGACCTGTCCTTCGTGAAGGAGCTTGAGCTCGCCAACCGCCTGAAGCGCCAGAAGGTGGACCAGGTCCGCACCACGAAGGAGCTGGTGCTGGCGGGACTCACCCGGGGCTTCCGCTTCGGCACCCTCTGGGAGGCGGCGTCGTGGACCCTGGCGGAGCGCACCCGTCGGCCGGACGATGACGAGCGGCACTACCGCCTCCAGATCCTCCGGGGCTGGATCGACCGCGACGTCTTCTTCTACGCGACCCACACCTACCAGCCGGAGCTGGCCACCTTCACGTGGTACGCCACCGACGCGCTCGGTCACCGGTTCTGGCGCCAGCACGAACCCGAGGCGTTCTCGGACGTGAGCACCGAGGAGCTGGAGCGCTTCGGCTCCGCGGTCACCGACGCCTACCGCGGCGCGGACGCGGTGCTCGCCGAGCTGCTCGAGAGTCTCCCGGCCGAGTCGACGCTGTTCCTGGTGTCCGACCACGGCTTCCAGGCGCTCTCGGCGGCCTCGGAGAAGGCCTTCTTCGCGCCCTTGACGGAGCGTCTCCGGAGCCGCCTCACGGCGATGGTCGGGCCTGTGGACGTGTCGCGTCTCGGGATCAAGCTCGCTGTGGCAGCCACCGACGACGCCGTCGACATGGCGGCGCTCGGGGAGGCGATCGACAGCCTGCGCGACGAGACCGGCCAGCCCGCGTTCGTCTGGGAACACGTTCCGGAGGCCCCGCGGAGCCTGGGCCTCACCCTGCGCGACGAGCAGATCGACGCGGCACGGATGGCGCGCGGCACCATCGGCGGCGAGCCGCTCTCGGACTACGTGAAGCTCACCGAGGCGTTCAGCGGCGAGCACACGCTCGACGGCGTCATCTACGCGCGAGGACCGGGCATTCCGGCGGGGGTGGAGCACGACCGCGCCCACCTGCTGGACGTGGCGCCCACGGTCCTGGCCCACCTCGGGATTCCGCCCGCGGCGGATCTCGCCGGCGACATCCTGTGGGCATCACAGGCGCGCGGTCCTGCATCCAGGGACGAGCTGGCCTCCGAGCTGGAGTTCGAGGAAGGCCTGGAAGGCGTGGACGAAGAGGCGCTCCGAGCGCTCGGCTACATCGAGTAGCGGTATGCTGCGGGTCCCGGTGGGTTCGGGACCGAGGTTGTGGTGACATCGCGGAGCCCAGGCGAGCGGAGGCTTGGCCTCGTGCTCTTCGTCGATGACGAGCCCTCCAACCGGGCCATCTTCGAGAGGAGCTTCTCGGACGTCGTCGACGTCCTCACCGTTCCCGACGCCGATTCGGCGCTCGAGCTGCTGCGGGTTCGCGAGGTGGACGTGCTCGTCACCGACCACCGCATGCCCCGATCCAGCGGTGTCGAGCTCTGCGAGCAGGTCGCGCAGCAGTGGCCGGACGTCGGTCGCATCCTGGTCTCGGCCTTCCTCGACCTCGAGGCGGTGGTGGCCGCCATCAACACGGGGCGCGTCACGG
>CAZSAT010000109.1:0-23557 GCA_964604675.1 uncultured Enterobacterales bacterium | reverse complement strand
CGGCATCGAGTGCGACCTGACGGTGGGGACCTCGGGGGCCTGCACCTACACCTGCGACAACGGCGACCAGGGCAGCTGCTGATAAGCTCGGCCCGTGCAGTCGATGACGGGCTACGGGCGCGGACACGCAGCCCATGAAGGTGTCGGAGTGACCGTCGAGGTCCGTTCCGTCAACAACCGCTTCAAGGACGTCCAGGCGCGTCTGCCGCGTGAGCACGCCGCGCTCGAGCCGGCCATCACCGGCGCCGTGAAGAAGCGCTTCGCCCGCGGGCGTTTCGACGTCTACGTGCGCCGGAACGCGGCCTCGTCCGAAGGCGCCGTCGAGGTCGACACCGCGCGTGCCGAGCTCCTCCACAGCGAGCTCGATCAGCTGGCGACCCGCCTCGGGCTCGAGGGCGCGGTCGACGTCGTGGCGCTGGTGGGTCTTCCCGGCGTCCTGGTGCCGGCGGAGGCGGAGGTCGACACCGATGCGGAGTGGCTCGTGGTTCGGCAGGCCCTGGAGGCCGCGCTGGACAGGCTGGCGGCGATGCGTGGTAGGGAGGGCGCCGCGCTCGCCACCGACCTGAACGGGCACCTCGACACCCTGGAGCGCATCGTCAGCATGGTGGATCTGGAGGCTCGCAAGGTGCCGGAGCGCGTGAAGGCGCGGCTCGACGAGCGCCTGGCGCGGCTGGCCGGGGAGCGTGTGGACCCCTGGCGGCTCGCCCAGGAGGTGGCCGTGCTGGCCGACAAGGCGGACGTCTCCGAAGAGATCGCCCGACTCAACAGCCACGTCAGCCAGTTCAAGAAGGCGGTGCTCGCCGACGAAGCCGTGGGACGGCGGCTCGACTTCCTCATCCAGGAGATGAACCGGGAGGTCAACACGATCGGCAGCAAGGCCGCCGACAGCGCGGTCTCCGGACTCGTGGTGGACGCCAAGTCCGTCATCGAGCGCATGCGCGAGCAGGTGGCCAACGTCGAATAGGTCGATTACCCCGCCGCCTCGGTAGGGACGGCATGGAACTGCGCGGCTGGCAGGCCCCGGATCGGGGCGCACTCTTCGTGGTCACCGGCGCGTCCGGCACCGGCAAGACCACGCTGGTGAAGGCCGCCCTCGAGGCCATCCCCGAGCTCGAGTTCTCCGTGTCGGCCACCACCCGGAGCATGCGCGAGGGGGAGATCGACGGCGTCGATTACCACTTCGTGGGCATCGAGCGGTTCGCCGCCCTGGTGGAGGGCGGGCGCTTCCTGGAGCACGCGACCGTGTACGGGAACCGCTACGGAACGCCGCGGCGCCCCGTCGAGCGCGTGCTGGACCGGGGGGGATCGGTGCTCCTGGAGATCGACATGGCGGGTGCGCGGCAGGTTCGCGAGGCGATGCCGGACGCGGTCTCGGTCTTCGTGTGCCCTCCCAGCCTCGAGGTCATCGAGCAGCGGCTCCGCGGTCGCGGAACCGACAGCGACGCCGTGATCGAGCGACGTCTCGCTGATGCGCGCATCCAGCTCTCGGCCTGCGGCGAGTTCGACTACCTGGTCGTCAACGACCACCTCGAGAGCGCCCATCGCGTGTTCCAGGGGGTCCTGCTGGCCGAGTTGTCCCGTCGTGCACGGCGTGCGTCCCTGGTCGATCAGATGACGTCCCAGTAGCGGTGCTAACCTTGCCAAGGGGCGGGATGCCCCTTGACGGTGCGCGATGAGTGAACTGCCGGCTCCACAACAGAGGCTGGACGAGTTGCTGACGAGTGTGACGGCGTACGCGCCGGACGCCGACGTGCAGCTGATTTCCAGCGCGTACCTGTTCGCGGCCCGGGCCCACGAGAAGCAGACCCGCAAGAGCGGCGAGGCCTACCTCACCCACCCGCTGGCGGTGGCCTTCCTCACGGCCGAGCTCGAGCTGGACGTCGACGCCATCGCCACGGCTCTGCTGCACGACACGATGGAGGACTGCCTCGTCACACGGGAAGAGCTCGTCCGGTCCTTCAACCCTGTGGTGGCAGAGCTGGTCGACGGCGTCACCAAGATCGGCAAGCTCCACTTCCGGAGCAAGGAGGAAGCGGCCGCGGAGAACTTCCGCAAGATGCTCATCGCCATGAGCCGCGACGTGCGCGTGATCCTGGTGAAGCTCGCCGATCGTCTGCACAACATGCGCACCCTCGGAGCCATGAGGCGGGACAAGCGGGCCCGCATCGCAGCGGAGACCATGGAGATCTTCGTCCCCCTGGCAAACCGCCTGGGCATCCAGTGGATGAGGAGCGAGCTGGAGGATCTGTGTTTCGAGAACCTCCACCCCGAACACCACGCCGAGCTCGCTGCGCAGGTCGCCGCGTCGGCACCGGATCGCGAGGCCTACACCAAGCGGGTGGTCGAGAAGCTGACCGCGGCACTCGGCGACGCGGGTGTCGAGGGGCAGGTGTCGGGGCGCGCCAAGCACCTGTGGAGCCTCCACCGAAAGATGGTGCACGGGCATCTGGAGTACGACCAGGTGCACGATCTCATCGCCTTCCGGGTCATCGTGGGCGACGTGGCTGACTGCTACGCCGTGCTCGGGCACATGCACGGAGCCTTCAAGCCAGTCGCGGGTCGCATCAAGGACTACATCGCGATGCCGAAGCCGAATGGCTACCAGTCCCTGCACACCACGGTGTTCGGACCGGAAGGTCGGCGCATCGAGATCCAGATCCGAACCGCCGAGATGCACCGGATCGCGGAGCAGGGCATCGCGGCCCACTGGCGCTACAAGGAGGGACACCTCGCGCTGAAGCCCGAGGACGTTGCCCGCATGGCGCAGCTCCGCGAGGTGCTCGCGACCGCCCAGGAGGTCGCCGACCCGGACGAGTTCATGGAGGCTGTGAAGTACGATCTGCACTCCGAGGCCGTGTACGTCTTCACTCCGGCGGGCGATGTGCGCGAGTTCCCCGAAGGCGCCACCGTGCTCGACTTCGCCTACGCCGTGCACACCCAGGTGGGCAACCGGTGCACGGGAGCGAAGGTCGACGGGCGGATGGTGCCTCTGCGTTACCAGCTCCGAAGTGGCGACACGTTGGAGGTCCTGACCTCGCCCACGCAGACCCCTCGTCGCGGGTGGCTCGAGCTCGTGAAGACCGGGCGCGCTCTCCGCGCCATCCGGAAGTACGTGCGCCTCCAAGAGCAGGAGACGGGACTCCGGATCGGCACCGAGATGCTCGACGGCGAGCTGAAGAAGTGGAGCTCCAGCATGAAGGCCTTGAGGAAGGAGGGACGCCTCAAGGCCTGGTCGAAGGCCCACGGCTTCCGGGACCTCGACCCCTTGCTGCTGCAGATCGCCCGCGGCCACATGCCGCCCCTGAAGGCGGTCAAGGAGCTCCTTCCGGAGGTGGACTTCGAGCCGCAGAAGAAGGAGGGGGAAGGCCCCTTCAAGCGCATCATGCGGGCCTTCCGCAAGGCGGGCTCGAGCCCCATCCAGGTGCAGGACACCGAGGACGTCCTGGTGAGCTTCGCCCGCTGCTGCAACCCACTGCCTCGCGAGCCCATCGCCGGCTACATCACCCGGGGTCGCGGCATCAGCGTGCACCGGCGCAGCTGCCCGCAGCTGCTCGCGTTGGAGCCGGAACGGCGCATGGCCGTGGAGTGGTCTCCCGAGGTCCAGGGGCAGCAACACCAGGGCGAGATCCGCGTGGTGTGCGTGGACCAGCCGGGGCTTCTGGCGACCATCTCGAACGCCTGCTCCGAGCAGGGCATCAACATCAGCCGCGCCGAGGCGCGCGGCCTGGGGGACGCGAAGGCGGAGTGCTCGCTGGAGGTCGGGGTGCGCAACCTCGACGAGCTCCAGGGTCTGATCCGACGGCTGGAGGGCATCCCGGGTGTGATCCGAGTGGACCGCGCGGGATAGGCGGGCGCATGCTCCTCGTGGTCGACGTCGGCAACACGAACACCGTGCTCGGGCTCATGGACGGCGAGACGGTCGAGCAGCAGTGGCGGGTGAGCACCATCCCGCGCACGACCGACGAGGTCGGACTCACCATCACCCAGCTGCTCGGGCTGCGCGGCCTCGGCGTCGACGACGTGCGGGGCGTCATCATCAGCTGCGTGGTGCCGAGCACGCTCTACAACATCGAGAAGGCCGTTCGGCGCTACCTCCACGTCGAACCCCTCGTGGTCGGAAGCGGCATCAGGTCGGGCATGCGGGTGCGCACCGACAACCCGAGGGAGGTCGGCGCCGACCGCATCGTGAACGCGGTGGCGGCCGCAGAGCGCTGGGCCCCCCCGCTCGTGGTGGTGGACTTCGGCACCGCCACCACCTTCGACTGCGTGGACGCTCGCGGCGACTACGTCGGTGGCGCCATCGCCCCGGGCCTCGCGATCAGCGCCGAGGCGCTCTTCACCCGGACCTCCAAGCTCCCGCGTGTGCCGGTCAAACGTCCCGCCACAGCGATCGGCACCAACACCGTCACCGCGATCCAGTCCGGTCTCTTCCACGGCTACGTCGGGCTGGTGAACGAGCTCGCCACGGTCTGCAAGCAGCAGCTCCAGGGTCAGGCCACGTCGGTCGCAACGGGCGGCTTCGCGAACCTGATCGCGCGGGAATGCCACGAGATCGACCACGTCGACGAGCACCTGACGCTGCGTGGATTGAGCCTGCTCTGGCATCGAAACCAGCGCTGACCGGGGTCGATTGACCGGGTTGGGCAACCCGTTAGGGTTCCTCCTCGAACCCTCCCCGGAGCGCCCCACATGGCGAACGCCAACTTCCCCTCCGCCGACATCCGCAACGTAGCCCTCGTCGGCCACGGTGGTTGCGGCAAGACTGCGCTGGCGGAAGCCATCCTCTTCGACACCGGAGCCACCAGCCGGCTCGGGATCACGGTCGACGGCACGTCGGTGTTGGACTTCGAGCCCGAAGAACAGAAGCGCGGGGGCTCCATCGCGACCTCGTTCGCGTGGGTGGTGCACCAGGGCAAGAAGGTCAACCTCCTCGACACCCCGGGCGACGGCAACTTCATCTACGACGCCCTCACGGCCGTGCGAGGTGCCGACGCCGCCATCGTGGTCGTCTCCGCGCCGGACGGCGTGGAGGTCCAGACCGAGCGGGTCTTCAACGAGGCGTTGAACCTCGAGCTGCCAAGGGTGGTGGTCATCAACAAGATGGACCGGGAGCGGGCCAACGCCGATGCGGTGCTGGCGGAGCTCGCGGACACCTGGCCGTCCCAGAAGTTCGTCCCCCTTCAGGTCCCCATCGGGGCCGAGGCCGACTTCTCCGGAGTGGTGTCGCTCCTGCAGCGCAAGGCCCTGAACTACGGGTCGGATGGGTCGGGGAGCTTCGAGAAGACCGATGTGCCCGCAGCGCTGGTCGACGAGGTCGAGGCGGCCTGGGAGGCGCTGGTCGAGCACGTGGCCGAGACCGACGAGGAGCTGCTCGAGCAGTACCTCGAGACCTTCGAGCTGAGCCAGGACCAGGTCCGTGCGGCCCTCCGTACCGCGGTGGATGCCGGAGACCTGGTGCCGGTCCTGTTCACCGCGGCCGCGCCGAACATCGGTGCGCAGGCCGTGCTCGACCTGATCACCTGGGCCCTGCCCAGCCCGATCGCTCGTGCCGCCTTTCCGGGCATCGACAGGGCTGGCGATCCCACCGAGATCGAGGCCGTCGCAGGTGGCCCGTTCATCGCGCAGGTGATCCACACCTTCATGGACGAGTTCTCAGGGAAGCAGACCATCTTCCGCGTGGTCAGCGGGCAGGCACCCGCCGACGGCGGTGTCGACAACCAACGCACGGGTCAGCACGAGCGGCTGGGAGCGGCGTACTCCCTGCGCGGCACGGACAGGACACAGGTCGACACGGTCGTCACCGGTGACATCGTGGCGGTCGCCAAGCTCAAGGACACCCACACCAACGACACCCTGTCGGCGGGCACGGACCTGAGCGTCGCGCCCACGCGCTACCCGCCCCCCATGTTCAGCTACGCCATCCACGTCACCGGGAAGGGCGAGGAGGACAAGCTCAAGGGCGCCATCGAGCGCTTGATCGACGAAGATCCCACGCTGTCGCTCTCCTACGACGAGCTGAGCCACAAGATGGTGCTTCAGGGCATGGGCCAGCAGCACCTCGACATGTCCATCGCGAAGATGGCGCGGAAGTTCAAGGTGTCCGTGCAGACCGCGCTGCCAGCGGTGCCCTACAAGGAGACCATCAAGCGCAAGGTCACGGGCATCGAGGGCAAGCACAAGAAGCAGACGGGCGGCGCGGGCCAGTTCGGCGTGGCGTACATCGATGTCGAGCCGCTCTCGAAGGGCGGCTCCTTCGAGTTCGTCGACAAGATCTTCGGCGGCTCCATCCCGAAGCAGCTCATCCCTTCGGTGGAGAAGGGCGTGCGTGCCCGGATGAACAACGGCTTCCTCGCCGGCTACCCCATCGTCGACCTGAAGGTCACCCTGGTGGACGGCAAGTACCACCCGGTCGACTCCAAGGACGTGGCCTTCCAGATGGCGGGCTCCAAGGGGCTCAAGGCGGCGTTCATCAAGGGCGGCACGAAGCTCCTCGAG
This sequence comes from uncultured Enterobacterales bacterium, assembly GCA_964604675.1. Taxonomy (GTDB): domain Bacteria; phylum Myxococcota_A; class UBA796; order UBA796; family CAJQPC01; genus CAZSAT01. The sequence continues at coordinate 17,062 of CAZSAT010000109.1, read as the reverse complement.
CCCGTGTACAAGCTCCAGGTCATCGTGCCGACCGACGCGATGGGCGACATCATGGGTGACCTGACCAGCCGGCGCGGCCGCATCCAGGGCATGAGCCCCTCCGGCAAGAAGACCTCCATCGAGGCGGTCGTTCCCTTGGCTGAGATCCAGCGCTACGCGCCCGACCTGCGCGCCATGACCGGCGGCCAGGGCACGTTCACGATGACCTTCGTGGGCTACGAGGACCTTCCCGGGAACCTCTACGACAAGGTGGTCGGTGCGAGTCCCTTCCGGAAGGACGACGACGAGGACTGATCGTGGCGACCTACCCCTATGAAGCGCTCGGCATCCCCGAAGCGCATCGCCACGCCCTCCAGGAGGGAGCGCCCAAGAAGATCAAGCTGGCCGTGGCCAAGGCGCTCGTCCCGTCGATCCCCCCCCGGGTGTACCTGGCCATCTGGTATTGCCAGCTCGGTGACCCCGACGCCGAGGTCGCCGACGCTGCACGCCGCAGCCTCACCGACGGGCTGACCGAGGACCAGGTGCGTGGCGCCATCGGCAACCTCACCCACCCCAAGGTGCTCGAGGTGCTCGCCGAGTTCCGCAGGGTCTACGACCAGCAGCTGATGGCCGACATCCTCCGCATTCCGCACACCAACGACCGCACCGGCCACCTGATCGCCGAGGTGGCCGTCGGCGAGCTGTTCGAGAAGATCGTGCGGAACCAGGAACGCTTGCTCATCACGCCCACGATCTACCTGTACCTGGCGACCAACGAGAACGCCGACCAGGAGCTGCTCCGGCGGGCATCCGACTACCTCCGGCTGAACCGGGCGCTGCCCGAGGGCGTGGACCCAGATGGCACGGTCACCATCGAGGTGCCGCCTGTGCTCGGGTTCGAGAAGGCCAAGCGCAGCGGGCCCAGCGCCGCTGAGCTGGAGCAGAAGCGCCTCGAGGCCGAGGTCGAGGCGGCGCTGATGGGGCTGCCGTCGCCGACGACCAACGAACACGTCGCCGAGAAGTTCGAGCTCGACATGTTCGACCTGGGCGACGTCGAGAAGGGCGGCCTGGGCGGCTTCACCTTCGACTTCGCCGACGAGCGCTCGGACTTCGGCTTCGACCTGACCCGCGATCCCGGCGACGGTGCGAGCCGTGAAGAAGTGGTCGAGGCGCGTCAGAACATGAAGCAGAAGATCGCGCTCATGACCCCCGGAAAGAAGATCAAGCTGGCCTACCTCGGCAACAAGGAGGCGCGCAGCGTGCTCGTGCGCGACCGCAACAAGGCCGTGGCGTCGGCGGTGGTGAAGTCGGGGCGACTGACCGACACCGAGGTCCTGAGCATCGCCGGCAACAAGAACCTGGACGGCGAGGTCATCCGAGAGTTGACGCGGAACAAGGAGTACATGAGGAAGTACCAGGTCAAGGTTGCGCTCTGCAACAACCCCAAGACCCCGGTCTCGTCCGCGATCGGCTTCGTCAACCAGCTCCAGCGCCGCGACCTGGAGATGCTCGCGCGCAACAAGAACGTGGGCGGGGCCGTCACGCAGCTCGCGCGCCGGAAGGTCATCGAGCTCAAGCGGAACAAGGGCTGACTCGCGCCAGCGCCCTCGAGCTTCAGGCGGACCACGGCTCGAAGGGGTAGCCGCGGGCCTCCGCGACGGCCCGGTTCGTGACCTTGCTGTGGAGCACGTTGAGTCCCTTGGCCAGGCAGGCGTCGTGCGCGAGCGCGTCGTGCCAGCCCATGTTGGCGATGCGCACGCCGTAGGGGATCGTGGCGTTGTTCAGCGCGAAGGTGCTGGTGCGCGCCACGGCGCCCGGCATGTTCGCCACGGCGTAGTGCACGATGCCGTCCACGTCGTAGGTGGGCTTGTCGTGCGTGGTGGCCTTCGTGGTCTCCACGCAGCCACCCTGATCGACCGCCACGTCGACGATGGCGGCGCCGGGTTGCATCAGGCCCAACATGTCGCGCGTGACGAGGTGCGGAGCCTTGGCGCCCGCGATGAGGACGGCACCCACCACGAGATCCGCCGTGCCGAGGGAGCGCTCCAGGTTGTAGGGGTTCGAGAACACGGTCTTCACGCGCCCGTTGAAGATGTCGTCCACCTCGCGGAGTCGGTTCAGGCTGATGTCGAGCATCGTCACGTCAGCGCCGAGGCCGACGGCCATCTTCGCGGCGTTGAGGCCGACCACGCCCCCGCCGATCACGACCACGCGCCCTGGCTCCACGCCCGGAACGCCGCCGAGGAGCACGCCACGGCCGCCGCGGTGCTTGGTGAGGCAGTAGGCCCCCGCCTGGATCGACAGCCGTCCGGCCACCTCGCTCATCGGGGCGAGGAGCGGCAAGCTGCGGTCGGGGAGCTCGACGGTCTCGTAGGCGATGCCGACCACGCCCGCCTTGAGCAGCGCTTCCGTCTGGGCCTCGTCCGGGGCGAGGTGAAGGTAGGTGTAGAGGATCTGGCCGTAGCGCAGCAGCGGGTACTCGGCGGGCAGGGGCTCCTTGACCTTCCAGATCATGTCCGCGCGGCCGTAGACCTCCTCGGCGCTCGGAACGAGCTCGGCGCCAACGTTGATGTACTCCTGGTCGAGCACGCCACTGCCCATGCCTGCGCCCTGCTGGACGAGCACGGTGTGGCCGTTGCGCACGAGCTCGCGCACGCCGCTCGGCACCAGGCCGACGCGGTTCTCCTCCGACTTGATCTCGCTGGGGACACCGACGATCATCCGACACCTCCGGAAGGGGACGCGCGCTCTATCCAGCGGGATGCGGGCTGGCGAGCGTGCTAAGCTCGTGGTGTTCGGGTCGGGCGACAGCCCCAGGCACTTCACGACGGAGGCGCCATCCAGGCCCCAGAGGACATGGTGGTGCAGACCCTCGAGTACGACGACTCGGCGCGCGTGCGGGAGCTCTCTGGCGAGCTGGCGGTGCACCTCAAGGTGGTGGGCCGGGAGCTCGAGGTGCGCGTAGCGCATCGAGGAGGCCGGTTCACCCTCGAGGGTTCGGCGGCCGCGGCTGCGCTCGCCGGGTCGCTCCTCGACCAGCTCTACGACCTGGTGGGCCGCGGCGTGTCGCTGCACCCCACGCTGGTGGAGCACGCCTGCCGCCTCGTGCGCAGCGACCCCGAAGCACGCCTCGCCGACTACTTCCTCGACGTCGTCTACGTGGGCCATCGGCAGAAGGCCATCTTCCCGCGCTCCGTGACGCAGAAGGCCTACATCAAGGCGATCCGCGAGCGCGACGTGGTGTTCGGTGTCGGGCCCGCAGGCACGGGGAAGACCTACCTGGCGATGGCCATGGCGGTCGGCGCCCTGATGAGGCAGGAGGTCTCCCGCATCGTGTTGTGCCGACCGGCTGTCGAGGCGGGCGAGAAGCTGGGCTTTCTCCCCGGCGACATGGCGGAGAAGGTGAACCCCTACCTGCGGCCGCTCTACGACGCGCTCTACGACATGGTGGACAGCGCTCGAGGCGGTCGCCTCATCGAGAAGGGCGTGATCGAGGTCGCGCCCCTCGCGTTCATGCGCGGCCGCACCCTCTCCGATGCCTTCGTCATCCTCGACGAAGCGCAGAACACGTCCGTGGAGCAGATGAAGATGTTCCTCACACGACTCGGCATGGGCAGCCAGGCCGTCGTGACTGGCGACGTCACACAGGTCGACCTTCCGGGCCACATCACCTCGGGGCTGGTCAACGCCCGTCGCGTGCTGGACGGCGTGCCTGGAATCGGCTTCGTGACCTTCACCGCCGACGACGTGGTGCGCCACGGACTGGTCACGCGCATCATCCGGGCCTACGAAGCCGACAGCCGGCGCGGAGGGGAGCGCTGATGGTGCGGCCCACCCGTCGACAGCTCATCCGTGCGTTGCTCCTGGTAGCCGTGTGTGCGCTCACGGCGTTGGTGATGGTGCCCGTCGTGCGCTTCCCAGACGCCGACCTGCCTGTCGGCGCCGTGGCGCCCCGCAACATCTCAGCACCGACGACCTTTGCCTTCGAGGACGTGCAGGCCACCCTCGACCGGCAGCAGGAGGCCGCCGAGGCGGTCGTGTCCGTCTACGACTTCGACGGTGGGCTGGGTCCCCGCCTGCAGGGCCGGGTCTCCGATGCCTTCGATGTGGTCCGACGTGGGCTCGCGACGGCACCGAAGAGCGAGGAACCGGAGACACTGGGCGAGGTGTCTCCCGAGCTGGTGAGGCAGTTCCAGGCCCAGCTGCAGGAGCGTCTTGGGGTGCGACTCGCGGACGAGGAGCTCGAAGGTCTGTTCGACGAGGGCTTGAGCCCCGCGCTGGAGGCGATGACCAACCAGCTCCTGGGCACCCAGCAACGCCGCTACCTCGTGGCCGACCGGTCGCTCCTCCCCGTGAGCGCCCCCATCCGGGTCATCCGGCTTCGGGAGAGCCGGGAAGAGGTGCAGCTCGACGACTTCAGCAGCGTGCACACCCTGGACGAAGCTCGGAGGAGCCTGTCACTCGAGGTGCTGGACCGCTTCGAGGACGGCCCCGCAGGGCAGCGCCTCCGGCTCGCCGCCAGCATCGCCAAGGTGATGCTCCAGCCCAACTTCGCCCGCAACCAGCTGCTCACCGAGGAGCGTCGGCTGGAGGCCATGTCGTCGGTCGCGCCGGTGCAGCTCCGCATCAGCGAGGGCACGACGATCGTGCGAAAGGGCGACGTGGTGGACGAGCACACCGCGCGCGTGCTCGGCGCGCTCGAGGACACCCGCGGCGACGACAACATGCTCGCCGCCCTCGGGGCCCTGTTCGCGTTCAGCCTCCTGCTCTACGGAGCGGTGTACTCCTTCGCGGGCCTGTACATCCGCAAGTTCTCCACGCGCACCCGGGACCTGGCCGCGCTGGGTTTCTTGATGATCCTCACCCTCGCCTTCGCGAGGGGGCTCACCGAGATCGCCGTGCCGTTGGCGCAGGCGAGCCCGGAGCTCGAGTCCGGGTCCTTCTTCTACATGCTTCCGCTGGCCGGCGTGGCCCTGCTGGTGCGCATCCTGATCAACTCGGAGACGAGCCTGGTCTTCTCGGTGGTCGCCGCGGCGCTCGTCGCGTTCCTGATGGGTCAGCAGGTGCACTACGCTGCGTTCTTCGTGGTGTCTTCGGTGACCGCAGCGGGTTCGATCGGCAAGGACCGGGAGCGCAAGGGCATCCTCCGCGCGGGCATCTACACCGGGTTGATGAGCGCGGCGTTCGTGCTCTTGTTGGACCTCGTTCGGATGTACCTGCCGGAAGCGGCCGTCGGCGGTGGTCCCATCCGTCCTGTGTGGGACGCGGTGTTCGCCTTCACCGGTGGGCTGCTCTCGGCGTTCTTGGTGCTCGGGCTCGTGCCCTTCTTCGAGCTCTTCGGGTTCGTGACCGACTTGCGGCTGTTGGAGCTCGCCAACCTCGACCATCCACAGCTTCGCAACCTGATGCTCAAGGCGCCGGGCACCTACCACCACTCGATCATGGTCGGCACGCTGGCCGAAGCAGGGGCCGAGTCGATCGGCTGCAACGCGCTCGTGTGCAGGGTGACCAGCTACTTCCACGACATCGGGAAGGCGATCAAGCCCCAGTATTTCGCCGAGAACCAGGGCCGGGGGATGCCCAACATCCACGAGAAGCTGACCCCGCGGATGTCGGCCCAGCTCATCATCGACCACGTCCGGGAGGGGGCGGCGATCGCCCGGAGCCAGGGCCTGCCGAAGCCCATCGTGGACGCCATCCTCACGCACCATGGGACCGGCCTGCTGAAGAGCTTCTGGGTGCGCGCCCAGGAGACCGACCCCGACATCTCCGAGTCCGAGTTCCGCTACCCCGGGCCGAAGCCGTCCACCCGCGAGATGGGCGTCATCATGCTCGCCGACAAGACCGAGGCCGCCTGCCGCACGCTCCGGCAGCCGACCGCCGAGAACATCGCTGCGATGATCCAGAAGATCGTCAACAGCACGCTGCAGGACGGCCAGTTCGACGAGTGTCCGCTCACCGTCGCGGAGATCGTGACCATCGCCGACGCCTTCCAGGGCGTGCTCGCCGGCGTGTACCACCACCGCGTGGACTACGCCGAGACCCGCGCGATCTCCACCGCGGGGACGGGCGACGAGCGCGAGAAGCCGTCGCGAGAGGCAGTCATCACCCTCGAGATCCGGCCGGGGGAGGTCGATCTGGATCCCTCCTCGGACTACGAGAGCGTGCAGAACCTCCCGGGCATCGGGGGCTCGGACGACGGATGAGGGTGCACGCCCGCCTCGAGGCGCTCCCCGACGAAGACGCGGCGTTGGGCCATCTCGAAGAGGACGCGCGCCTCCTCCTCCAGGCGGCGAGGCTCGAAGATGTCGAGCTATCCATGGTGCTTACGTGCGACGTGTTCATCCAGGACCTGAACAAGTCGTGGCGGGGTGTCGACGCGCCGACCGACGTGCTGAGCTTCCCGCAGCAGGACGAGGTGGTGCTCGGCGACCTCGTGATCTCGCTGCAGACCGCCCGCCGCCAGGCGGAGGAACGTGGACACGCCCAGCGCAGCGAGCTTCGCATCCTGCTCGTGCACGGCCTCCTGCATCTGTTGGGCTACGATCACGAGGCCTCCGAGGCGGCCCTCGAGGAGATGGCCGCGGCGGAGCGAAACCTGATGGGACGTCTGGGTTGGGCCGGAGAAGGGCTCATCGCACTCGCTCACACCGAGGCGGACGGATAGCGGTGGCGCCTGGAGGGCTCCCATGATCCCAGAAGAGCTTCGCTCCCGCCGAGCGTCCCTGGCCGAGCGCGTCACCGCGCTCCGGGGGTTCCTTTGACGTTGCTCACAAGGCGCGTCAGATCGAGGAGCTGAGCCGGAAGACCGAGGACCCGGACTTCTGGAACGACAACGAGCGGGCCCAGGCCACGCTCCGCGAGAAGGCCGGGCTCGAGCGCGACGTGCATGCGGTGCTCGACCTCGAGGGGCAGCTCGAGGATGCCGAGGTGATGATCGAGCTGGGGGAGGAAGCCGCGGACCAGGAGTCCCTCGAGGAGGCCAGCGGGACCCTGGACGCGGTGCAGGAGCTCTGCGACGTGCTGGAGGTCCGCCGCCTGCTCGGCGACGAGGGCGATCGCGCGGGCGCGGTGCTCGAGATCAACTCGGGCGCGGGCGGCACCGACGCGAGCGACTGGGCCGGCATGCTGAAGCGCATGTACCTGCGCTGGTCGGAGGAGCACGGCTTCAAGTCCCGCGTGGTCGACGAGCAGGCGCACGACGAGGCCGGCATCAAGAGCTGCACGATGGAGATCGAGGGGGAGTACGCCTACGGCTACCTGAAGGCGGAGATCGGTGTGCACCGGCTGGTTCGCATCTCTCCCTTCGACGCCTCGGCGCGCCGCCACACCTGCTTCGCCAGCGTCGGCGCGTACCCGATCGTCGACGACGAGATCGAGATCGAGATCAACCCCGCGGACCTCAAGACCGACACCATGCGCGCCTCGGGGGCGGGTGGTCAGCACGTCAACACCACCGACAGCGCCGTTCGCATCACCCACCTGCCCACCGGCGTGGTCGTGAAGTGCAGCAACGAGCGCAGCCAGCACAAGAACAAGGCCACGGCGATGAAGGCCTTGAAGAGCAAGCTCTACCAGATCGAGATCGAGAAGCGCCAGGCGGCCATGGACGCCGCCAACGCCGACAAGAAGAAGATCGAGTGGGGCAGCCAGATCCGCAACTACGTGATCCATCCCTACCGGATGGTGAAGGACACCCGCACCGGTCTGGAGGCGGGCGACGTGGACAAGGTGCTCGACGGGGCCCTCGACCCCTTCATGGAATCCTGGCTCGCACAGCGCGCCGGTGAAGCCGAGCGAACGGAGAGCTGACGTGCTGATCTGGATGTTGGCCTGTGCCGGGTCCGAGGGGGTGGCCGACGGGGGATCCCTGGTCGGCTCGGTCTCGATCGACGGCTACGACGTGGACGTGGAGATCGTGAGGGCGTACGGATTCGACGACGGCTCCGAGGGCGTGTTCGACTTTCCGTCCAACCCCGACGCGACCTGCGACGACGTGGTGGCCCTTCAGAACAACCACCTGGTCGGCAAGAGCGACAAGATCGTGCCCGACGCCGTGGTGGCGCCCGACAGCTGCCGGCTCTTCTTCAATGCCGCGCTGGTGGACGGTGCGGGCACCTACTCGGGCAGCGACGCCGAGCCGGCCATCGATGCTTTCTGGACCCTGGACTGTGCGCTGGGCGACGGGTCCTTCGAGTGGGAGAACCGCGACGGCGACAAGGACTACTACTGGAGCGGCGACCGGCTGACGGGCAATCCCGACGACTGGACCACCGCGATCGAGGTGGAGGGCGAGGGCTTCCGCGTCGACGCGCAGCTCAGCGGGGTCTCCGGCAACTACATCGACGCGCTCGACGAGCTCTCCGGCAGCGGCACCATCTCCGGCAGCATCTTCGTCACGCCCTGCGGAGGCATGGCCGACAGCCCCTGGCTCTAGCGCGGATCGAGCACCGTCGGGCACGTCTGGCGCGTTAAGCGGCCGCCCCGGAGGCCTGATGTACGCGTTCGACGACACGCGCTTGGAGAAGCTGGACGCGCTGCGTGAGGCGGGCATCGAGCCTTACCCCAAGGCGCTGCCCGTCCACCACACCCTCGCCGACGTGGTGGCTGCGGCGGGCGAGCTGCCCGACGAGGATCTCCAGGGCATCGAGACCGTGTTCACGGTCGCGGGTCGACTTCGGTTCAAGAACGAGATGGGCAAGGCGGGCTTCGCGCGGCTGCAGGATCCAAGCGGGCGCCTGCAGGTCTACGTCAAGAAGAACGTGGTCGGGCCGGAGAACTTCGCGGCGTGGAAGAAGCTCGACCTGGGCGACCTGGTGCACGTGAGCGGCCGCCTCATGCGCACGCGCACCGGCGAGGTGACCCTGAAGGCCACCGCGCTGCGGCTCAACGCCAAGTGCATCGCGTCGTTGCCCGACAAGCACAAGGGCTTCACCGACGGCGAGCAGAGGCAGCGCATGCGCTACCTCGACCTGATGATGAACGACGCTACGCGGGAGACCTTCCGCCGGCGCGCTGCCATCGTGCGCGGCACGCGCGACTTCTTCGAGGCCCGCGGCTTCATGGAGGTCGAGACCCCGATGCTCCAGACGCTGGCGGGCGGTGCGGCCGCTCGGCCCTTCGTCACGCACCACAACGCGCTCGACCTCGACCTCTTCTTGCGCATCGCCCCGGAGCTCTTCCTGAAGCGGCTGGTGGTGGGGGGCTTCGAGCGGGTGTTCGAGATCAACCGGAACTTCCGGAACGAGGGCATCAGCCTGAAGCACAACCCCGAGTTCACCATGCTGGAGTTCTACTGGGCGCACGCCACGTACCTCCAGCTGATGGATCTGACCGAGGAGCTGGTCGCTGGGCTCGCGGTGCAGGCCACGGGCAAGAGCGCGGTCGCCTACGGGGAGCACCAGCTCGACTTCTCCACGGGCTGGCGCCGGGCGCGCATGGACGAGCTCATCGCCGAGGCCACCGGTCTCACGGATCCATGGGACGTGCACGCCTGCCGAGCGCGTTGGTTGGAGGACCACCCCGACGCCGCGGTGGAGGAGCTGCCCACGACCTCCGGGAAGTGGTTCGAGCTGCTCTTCGACGCCTACGTCGAGGCCTCCCTCATCCAGCCGACCTTCGTGACCGCGTTCCCCACCGAGATCAGCCCGCTCTCCCGTAGAAACGACGTGGAGCCACGCATCGTGGACCGCTTCGAGCTGTTCTGCGTCGGCCGCGAGATCGCCAACGGCTTCACGGAGCTCAACGATCCGGTGGACCAGGCCGCTCGCTTCGCCGCGCAAGCGGACGCCAAGGCCGCCGGGGACGACGAGGCCATGTTCTTCGACCACGACTACGTGCGTGCGCTGTCCTACGGCATGCCACCCACGGCCGGGGAGGGCATCGGCATCGACCGGCTGGTGATGCTTCTGACCGACCAGGCCAGCATCCGCGAGGTCATCCTCTTCCCCACGCTCCGGCCGGAGTAGCGTGCGTTTCGCGTTCCACATCGCGCTGTCGCACCTGCGCTCCCGGAAGTCGGCGCGCGGCGTGAGCGCGATCACCTTGGTGAGCGTGGCCGGCGTCACGGTGGGGGTGGCGGCGCTCAACATCGTGTTGAGCGTCATGGCGGGCTTCGAGGTGGACCTGCGTGACAAGATCCTGGGCAGCAACGCCCACATCGTGGTCTTGCGCTACGGCACGCCGATCGACGATCCCGACACCGTGGTCGAGGCCATCGACGCGCTGGAGAGCGTGGACGGGGTCGCGCCCTTCACCTACTCCGAGATGATGATCCGCTCGTCGGCCGGAGCGAGCGGCGTCATCCTCAAGGGCATCGATCCCTCGCGGGCCGACCAGGTCATCGACCTCGTCGACAACATCGTCATGGGACCCGACGGGCCCACCGAGACCGTGGAGAGCCAACAGGCGACGATCGACAGGCTCTACGAAACCGAGCGCGACGACGATGGCACGGAGGTGCCGGGCATCGTGCTCGGCGAGGAGCTCTCGGCCGACCTGCGGGTGTTTGTCGGCGACAAGGTCCACATCATCAACCCCATCGGCGGCGGGACCGGCCCCTTCGGCGCACCGGTGCCGGACGTCCAGCCCTTCCGGGTGGTCGGGATCTTCTACTCGGGCATGTACGAGTACGACACCAAGTGGACCTACGTCGGCATCCCCGCCGCCCAGAAGTTCTTGAAGATGGGCGACGAGGTCACCGGGGTCGAGGTCACGGTGCACGACATCTACGGCGCGGACACCACCGCCCTCGAGATCGAGGAAGCGCTGCAGTACCCGTACTACGCGCGGCACTGGAAGGATCTGAACCGGAACCTCTTCAACGCGCTGAAGCTCGAGAAGGTGGTGATGGGCCTGATCCTGAGCCTGATCGTCGCCGTCGCTGCCTTGAACATCGTCGGGACGCTCATCCTGATCGTGATGACCAAGGGACGCGAGGTCGCCATCATGCGCGCCATGGGCGCTGCCGCCAGCCAGATCCGCCTCGTGTTCATGTTGGAGGGCGTGATCATCGGGCTTGTCGGCGCCACCATCGGCACGGTGCTCGGACTCGTTGGCTGTTGGGGACTGGACGAGTACGGCTGGCCACTCGACACCGACGTGTACTACCTCGACACCCTGCCGGTGGTCGTGGACCCCCAGATGGTGGGGGTGGTGGCCTGTGTGGCGGTGTGGATCTGTTTCCTCGCCACGCTCTACCCGGCGAGCGAGGCGGCGGCTGTCGACCCGGTCGAGGGGCTTCGCTATGAGTGAAGGCCTCGCCCTGAGCTGCCGCGGCATCGAGAAGGTGTTCGAGAAGGGCGGCCGGCGCCTGGAGGTGCTCGCGGGGGTCGACCTCGACCTGGAGGCCGGCGGGTCGGTGGCCGTGCTCGGCCCCTCGGGTTCCGGGAAGTCGACGCTGCTGCACATCCTCGGCACGCTCGATCGGCCCACAGCGGGAGAAGTCCGCTACGACGGCGGGCGTGTGTTCACCCGATCGGGGCGCGCGCTGGACGCCCTGCGCAACCGGGAGGTCGGCTTCGTCTTCCAGTTCCACCACCTGCTGCCCGACCAGTGCGCGCTCGACAACGTGGCGCTGCCGCTGTTGATCCGTGGCGAACGGAAGGCCGACGCCCGCGCCCAGGCGCAGGCGATCCTCGCGGATGTCGGGCTGGGCGGGCGGCTCGCCCACATCCCGGGGGAGCTCTCGGGGGGGGAGCAGCAGCGCGTGTCGCTCGCGCGTGCACTGGTCACGCGTCCTCGCCTGCTGCTCGCCGACGAGCCCACCGGCAACCTCGATCCGAAGACTGCCGACGGGGTGTTCGACCAGATGATGGCGCTCAACGCAGCGCGTGGCTGCACGCTCGTGACGGTCACGCACAGTCACGACCTGGCGGCACGCTTCCCGCGGCGCCTGCAGGTGCTCGACGGCCGGCTCCAACCCGCATAGACCCGTGGCGATGATTCCGTTGACCCTCGTGCTGGCGGGGCTCCTGTCCCCCGCATGGGCGCAGGACCCGGCCGAGATCCCGGCTGAGCGTCCTCCGGAGGAACCTTCGGTGGAACCGGTGGTCGGCGAGCCCGTGCTCGACCTCACCCCCGAGAGGAAGGTCGAGCCGGTGCCCGAGCCCGCCTTCGACATCTGGAGCGGCCGGGTCGTCAACGTGAGGGTCGAGGGCAACCGGCGGGTGGAAGAAGCGGTGGTCCTGGCCTCGGCGCAGCTCCGGCAGGGCGATCGCATCCAGGCCGCCAAGGTCCGGGACGACGTGAAGGCCGTGTTCCGCACGGGCTTCTTCCGCGACGTGCGCGTGGACGTGTCGCGCGCCGACCTCGACGACGGTGTGGTGGTGACCTTCCTGGTCACCGAGAACCCAGCCATCCGTGAGGTGAAGGTCTCCGGGACCAAGAAGATCGAGGAAGACGACATCCGCGAGGTGATCGACATCTCGCCCTTCGCCGTGCTCAACGACGCCGATGTGCAGTCCAACGCACGTCGGATCCGCGATCTCTACGTCGAGAAGGGGTACTTCCTGGCGGAGGTCGACCCGGTGGTCCGCGAGGTGGCGGACGACCAGGTCGAGCTCGACTTCACGATCACGGAGAACCGCAAGGTCATCGTGCAGTCGGTCGACATCACCGGCAACGAGGAGGTGGCCGACCGGAAGGTCACGCGCTTCCTCCAGACCCGGGCCGGGGGCGTGGTGCCCTGGTTGACGGGCAGTGGCACCTTTGTCCGCGAGAACCTGGAGAACGACGTCCAGGTCGTCAAGTCGGTGTTCCTGGAGGAAGGCTACGTCGACGTGGCGGTGGGCGACCCGAAGGTCTACCTCTCCCCCGACAAGCGCTACATCTACGTGACCGTTCACGTCGACGAGGGCGACCGGTACAAGCTGGGCGCGATCTCGGCCGATGGCGACTGGGTCGCAGAAGAGGGGCTCACTCCCGAGAGGGTGCAGCGCCTGGTGGAAGGGGAGACCGTCAAGCAGGTGCAGGAGAACGAAGCGGCCAAGGGACCGGTCGGCCGCTTCTTCGACTTCAACGAGCGCGCGACGGCGCTCGAGACGGGCGACTGGTTCAAGCTCTCCGAGGTCCAGTCCACGATGGACCGGATCACGAACCTCTACTGGGACGAGGGCTACGCCTTCGTGCAGGTCTACCCAGACTCCATCCCCGACCCCGACACCGACACCGTGGACCTCCAGTTCCACATCGATCGCGGCAAGAAGGTGCGCATCGGGCGCATCGAGATCACCGGCAACGATCCCACCTGGGACAAGGTCGTCCGTCGTGAGATCCCCATCCACGAGCAGGAGATCTACAACGGCACGAAGATCCGCGAAGCCCGCGAGCGCCTGGAGCGCCTGGGCTTCTTCGAGGAGGTGCGGATCTCCACCCCGCGGGGCGACGCTCCAGACGTGCTGGACATGAAGGTCGAGGTGGTCGAGCAGCCCACGGGCTCGTTCTCGGTGGGGGCCGGCTTCTCGAACCTCGACAACTTCATCCTCACCGGCTCGGTCTCGAAGAACAACTTCCTGGGCCTGGGCTACGTGATGAGCGCGGCCATCAACTGGTCGAGCAAGCGCCAGCAGTGGAACCTGAGCTTCTTCGATCCGTACTTCCTCGACAGCCGCTGGACCGCGAAGGTCGACGCCTTCTCGATCAGCCAGCAGTACATCGAGGACCAGTACCAGCGAGGCGGTGGGCTGGCGGTCGGCCGCTACCTCGATCCCAAGGACGACTGGCGGCTCACCCTCAACTACACCCTCGAGGACGTGGGGCTCACCTCCATCACGCCGTACCAGGAGCGTCTCTACGGTGGGCAACTCTACCGGAACGGCCTCACGAGCACGCTCGGGCTCAACCTGAACGTCGACAAGCGCAACAACCGGATCAACGCCACGAAGGGCATCTACGCGTCGGCGTCGAGCGAGCTGTCCGGTGGCTGGCGCGTCGGCACGAGCGACGAGGTCGTGCAACCGCTGGGAGGCGCCTTCAACCTCTGGGAGAACCGCGTCAACCTGCGCTTCTTCCAGCCGGTGTTGCGCGACAAGGACATCCTCATCTTCCGCTTCAACTCGACGGTCGGCAGCATCCGCTCCACCGACGGGACGATGGTGCCGTTCATCCACCGGTACCGGGCGGGCGGCATCAACTCGGTGCGCGGCTACAACTGGTACAGCCTGGGCCCGAGCATCCGGAACCTCGAGAGCGAGGATCCGAGCCACGCGGACGACCGCCTGATCGTCGGTGGTACCGAGACCTGGATCAACAACTTCGAGCTGGAAGCGCCGATCATCAAGGCCGCCGGCATCTCCACGGTCGTGTTCTTCGACGCGGGCAACGCCTTCAACGGGCCGGAGGACGACATCCACCTGAACGTGCCTGGCCTGCGCACAGCGGTCGGCTTCGGGGTGCGCTGGTTCTCCCCCATCGGTCCGCTGCGCTTCGAGTGGGGCTTCCCGCTCGCGCCCTACGAAGACGAGCGCAAGTCGGTCTTCGACTTCAGCATCGGGAGCTTCTTCTAACAGGATGATGAAGAACCCTCCCGTCGCCTGCTTGGCGCGCCCCGCCGCTGTCGCCGCCCCGCCTCGGTTTGCGTGCCTGCTGGAGCCACACAGCTCGCGGGCGGACTACCCAGCGCTGAACGCGAGGACCATCGTGTAGGCGACCCAGGCGCCCACGAGGACCATGCCCCTGCGCCGCCCGAGCACCCTGTCCCGGAAGCAGAGAGGGATGAGCACCGCCGTGGCGCCGAGCGCCACCCAGCCGTCCGTCAGCAGGAAGCGCTGCGAGAACGCGATCGGGGTGATGAGGCTGGCGGCGCCGAGCACGCAGAGCAGGTTGAAGAGGTTGGAGCCGAGGGCGTTGCCGACCGCGATGTCGGCCTCGCCGGCGCGCGCCGCGGCGACCGTGGTCGCGAGCTCGGGGGCGCTCGTGCCGATGGCGACGACCGTGAGGCCGACGACCGCCTCGCTCACGCCGAGCTGGAACGCCAGAGTGCTCGCACCGTCGACCAGGAGATCCGAGCCTGCGACGAGGAGCCCCATGCCGAACAGCATGCCGATGACGAACACCGCAACCTGCGGCAGCAGCTTGGCCACCTTCGCGACACCGAGCAGCACGAGGCACCCGCCCGTCACCGTGACGGTGGCCCACCCCAGCTCTCCGCCGAGCACCACGGCCACGCCGGCGCCGCCGACGGTCAGCAAGGCCGCGGCGACCTCCGGTTCGAGGCCTCCCTCGTCCACGTCGTCGTCGACCTCCTCCTTTCCAGCGAAGGCGCGAGCGAGGATCCAGCCGACGTAGCTGACCAGCACGGCCAGCAGGACAGCGCCCTCCCACCGTGCCAGCTCGCCCTCGGAGAAGCCCATGCCCATCACCAGCAGCGTGGCCACGAGCACGAGCGGCAGCTCGCGCCGCCAGAGGGTGGGGCTCAAGGTGAGCGGTGCGACCACAGCGGCCGCGCCAGCGGCCACCAGCACGTTGAAGGTGTTGGACCCGAACACGTTGCCGACGGCGAGGTCCGGACTTCCCTCGAGGGCGGCGACCACGGCCACGGCCAGCTCGGGAGCGGAGGTTCCGAAGCTCACGATGGTGATGCCCACCACGAGAGGCGGGAGCCCGAGGCGACGTGCGAGTCCCCCCGCGCCGGCAACGAGCGCGTCGCCGCCGACCGTCAGAGCGGCCAGTCCCGTGACCACCAACATCGCCGCTACGAGCATCACCGCCTCCTATAGGCGACGGAAGGCGTGGGCCAGCGGGAGGGTTGGTGGCCGCCGGAGCCGGTGCGTGGTAGTCGGCCCGTCACCTCCGCATCCCGGGACCGCTGATGTCGCGCTTCTTCGTCCTCGTCGCCCTGATCACCGCGCTGTTCTCCGGCTCCGCCTTCGCGGCCGACGCCGGCATCGCCGTGGTGGACTTCAACCGCGCCGTCGCCGAGACCGCCGAGGGCAAGGCGGCGCTCCAACGCCTGCAGAGCATGGCGAACGGGAAGCAGGCCGAGATCGCCCAGAAGGAAGCGGAGATCACCACGCTCCAGCAGGAGTACGAGTCGAAGGCCGCGGTGCTGTCCGACACGGCGCGTCGTGACTACGAGCAGCGGCTCCAGCAGGCCTACGCCGAGTACCAGCAGATGGGCATGATGCTCTCCCAGGAGATGCAGAACGCCGAGCTGCAGGTCATGGCCCAGCTCGAGACCAAGCTGATGGGCGTCACCGAGAAGGTCGCCAAGGAGAAGGGCTACAGCGTGGTCCTTCGCAGCGAGGTGGTGGTGTTCGCCGACCGCCCCGACATCACCGACGAGGTGGTGAAGCGCTTCGACGCCGGCAGCTGATGAGCTTCACGGTCGCGGAGCTCGCTGCGCGGCTCGGCGGCGAGGTCGAAGGCGACCCGACGGTCGTGCTCGACGGCGTCGCCGGGCTGGAGCAGGCCGGCCCGCACCAGCTCAGCTTCCTCGCGAACCGGCGCTACGCACGGCAGCTGGCCACCACGGCCGCCGGAGCCGTGCTGATCGATGCCACGACCTCGTCGAGAGGCCGCACGGTCATCCGACTCGGGGAGCCGTATGTGGCGTTTGCTCGGGCCCTGGAGCTCTTCCACCCCCGGAGCTGGCCCGACCCAGGCGTCGACCCGCGGGCCGCCATCGCGCCCGACGCCGAGGTTCACCCCACGGCCACCGTCGAACCCTTCGTGGTCGTGAGCCCGGGAGCCCGTGTCGGCCCTCGTACATGGCTCCAGGGTGGCGCGTATCTGGGTCGTGGCGTGCAGGTGGGGGCTGACTGCCGCCTGATGCCGAACAGTGTCGTGATGGACGGCTGTGTGATCGGCGACGAGGTCTGGCTGAACCCGGGTGCGGTGGTCGGGAGCGAGGGCTTCGGCTTCGCGCCGAGCCCGACGGGCCTGGTCAAGATTCCTCAGGTCGGCAGCGTCACGGTGGGCAGCCGGGTGGAGCTCGGGGCCAACACGTGCGTGGATCGCGGTGCCATGGGCACGACCCGTGTCGGGGAGGGCGCCAAGCTGGACAACCTCTGCCAGGTGGCCCACGCCGCCGAGGTGGGGCCCCACTGCGTGATGGTGGCGTACTCGGGCGTGGCGGGCACCGTTC
>CAZSAT010000108.1:0-23563 GCA_964604675.1 uncultured Enterobacterales bacterium | reverse complement strand
GGTCTTGCGGTTGTGCGTGATGACGATGAACTGGCTGTTCTGGCACATCTCGCGCAGCATGTCGTTGAAGCGCTGCCCGTTCTGCTCGTCGAGCGGAGCGTCGACCTCGTCCAGCAGACAGAAGGGGGAGGGCTTGACCTGGAAGAGCGCGAAGACCAGGCCGAGAGCGGTCATCGCCTTCTCACCGCCCGACATCAACGAGAGGCTCTGGAGACGCTTTCCCGGGGGCTGCACGTAGATCTCCACGCCGGTCTCCAGCAGATCGTCCTCATCGGTGAGCGCGAGACGAGCGGTTCCGCCACCGACCAGCCGCGGGTAGATCTCGCGGAAGTAGCCGTCGACCCGATCGAAGGTCTCCCGGAAGCGCTCGCGGCAGGTGCGGTTGAGCTTGGCGATGGCACGACGGATCTCCTCGACGCTCTGGGCCAGGTCGGCGGTCTGCTTCTCGAGGCGCCCGTGACGCTCGCGGACCTCTTCGTACTCCGTCAGCGCAGCGAGGTTCACGTCGCCGAGCTTCGCGATGCGCTCGCGCAACTCGCCGACCCGGGCGACCCACGAGCTGATGGCCCGTTCGCTCTCCAACAGACCCGGCGTGATGCGCAGGTCGTTCACCTCGGGCACCTCGCCGCGGCTCTCGAACGGGAGCTCCACGCGAGCGGTGGCCGGGACCTCGAGCACCAGGGCAGCTTGCCGTTCGAGACGGTCGAGCAATGCCGGCAGGCTCAGGTGGTGACGCTGGGAGACCTGCTCCCGGACCGCCTCGATCTGCCCCTTGACCTCCTGGAGCGACAGCTCGAGCCGCGTTCGCTGCGCGCGCACGTCGTTCAAGCGTGAGCGTTCTTCGCGGAGGGCATCCTCGACCACCTGAAGCCGCTCACGGAGTGCCTGGACCTGCTTCTTCTCGCCGGTCAGCTTCGCGCGCTTCTCGCCCTGGGCCTCGCCCAGATCCTGCAGCAGCTTCGCGATGCGTCCGTCCTCGCGGCGGAGCTCGGCGATGCGTGCGCGGGTGCGCACCAGCTCTTCGCTGGCTCGGAGGTGCCGAGCCCTTCCCCTCTCCTGCCGCATCCGGGCCGACTCGAGCGCACCTCCAAGCTCTTCGAGGCGGTCTGCGAGGGACTGACGGCGAGCGCGCGCTTCGGCCAGGGCATCGCGGGACCCTCGGGCCTGCTCGTCGAGGGACATCAACGCTGCCTGGGCGTGCTTCAAGGCGATCTCGTCGGTCGCCAGGTTCTCCATGGCCGCCTCGATGCCCGCGCGGCTCTCGTCGGCCTGGGTGCCCAGCGAGGAGCCGCGCTTGTCCAGGCGAGCGGCCTGCTCGCGCAGACGCTCGAGGTGCGCCGTCTGGCGTGCGAGCTCTTGCTCGCGCCCACGGACACGGTGACGCGCCTCGGCCCCGTCGAGCTCGACCGAGCGGCGCACGGCCGCTGCATCGTCAAAGGCGTTCCGGGCCACGACCTGCGCTTGTTGGAGGGCCACGCGCCGGGCCTGGACAGCCTCGGCATGCGCGCGAAGCTCGTCCAACACCTCGACCTCGCGCGCCAGCTCTCCTTCCAGGGCTGCGAGCGAGCGCCGACGCTCCAACACCGCTTCCCCGGCCGAGCGGCCGGGCTGCCCAACCAACACCACGCCGTTCGCCAGGACCAGCTCGCCGGTGTCCACCACAACGCGACCACCGTGTGCGTCGTGCAGCGACAGGGCTTCTTCCAGCATGGCCGCCCGGTGGCAGACGCCCATCACGCGTGCCGCGGCGCCCGCTCCAGCCCCGGCGAGCTCGCTGGCGAGTCCCTCCGTGGCCGGGCCCCCTTGGAGGACGAGCCCGACCCTTCCCTTGGCCGATGCTGCGGCCTCCAGCAACGACGCCCGGTCCGGCACGACCACATGGTCGAGGGCGCCGTCGAGGGCGACGCCCACAACCCCCAGGAGATCGGGCGGCACGTCGAGCTGTTCCGCAAGCGTGCCCAGGGCCGAGGGCACCATGTCGAGCACACTCTTCGCATCGGCGCTCACGCCGGCGCGGCTCTCCGCCAGGTCCTGCAACGAACGCGCGCGGGCCTCGAGCCGCGCCACGGAGCGCTCGGCAGCGGTGAGCGCCTGCTCGGCTTCTTGAAGCTCGCCGCGCACGCGCCCGAGGGCTCGCTCCCCCTCAGCACGCGCTTCACGGGCGACCTCCACAGCCGCCTGCGCGGCCTCGAGCCGAGCGACAGCCTCACCATTCACCGCCTGCTCGGCGCCGAGCGCCGTTGCCAGGCGCTGCAGCTCAGCCTGCGCAGCGGCCAGCTCGCCGGCGGACCGCTCCCGCTCGTCGAAGAGTTCGAGCTGCCGTTCCTCGGCGGCGCGCAGGCGCGCCTTGTGGCCCGCGACCTCCTGAAGCGCCCGGGAGGTGCGCTTCTTCAGGCGCTCGACGTCACCTCGGGCGGCGCTCAATGCGGTGTCGAGCTGCCGGCTGTCGGCCTGCGCGCGATCGAAGGTCGCGCCGTGAGCTGCCAGCTCCTCACGCCGTCGGGCCTCTTCGGCTTCGAGGCGCTCCGCCTCCGCGCCGCCATCACGAGCGTGCGCTTCCGCTTCGTCGACGTCGTGCTCCAGCACGCCCACGCGACGTTCGAGCTCGTCGCACTGGCGTGCCTGCGCGATCCGCGCTGACTCCTCGGCCCGCCTCTGTGCCTCGAGCTCGCTGAGCTCGTCGCGAAGACGACCCACGACGAGGTCCACGACCTGGAGCTCTTCACGTCGTTGGACGAGGTCGCCGTCCCGGCGCTGGAGCTCCCGCGCCAGAGTCTCTTCGTCGCGGCGGGCACCCTGCAGCTCGCGCGCCAGGGCCTTCCTGTCGCCTGCGAGTCCGTTGTAGCGGGCCAGGCCCAGGAAGATCTCGCCGTTGTGGAGGTCGGCCTGAAGACGCCGGTAGCGGACGGCCTTGAGCACCTGGCGCTCGAGGCTACGCATGCGCTTGCCCATCTCATCTTCCAGGTCAGCGGCACGCCCCAGGTTCTGCTCGGTGGTCTCGAGCTTCCCGAGCGCCTCGCGTCGTCGCTCCTTGAAGCGGGAGATGCCCGCGGCTTCCTCGATGAGGAGGCGCCGATGTTCCGGCCGTGCCTTGACGACCTCGTCGATTCGACCCTGCTCGATGAAGCTGTACAGCCGGTTCCCGACCCCGGTGTCCAGGAAGAGGTCGTGGATGTCCTTGAGCCGGACCTTGTTCTGGTTGATCAGGTACTGGCTGCCCCCCTCTCGGTACAGCCGCCGGGTGATCGACAGCTCCTCGAAGCGTGCCCAGTGGCCAGGAAACGGCTCGTCGCCGCACGCGAAGGTGATGGTGACCTCGGCGAAGCCCACCTTCTTGCGGCTCGCCGAACCCGCGAAGATCACGTCGTCCATCGAGCCGCCCCGCAAGCTCTTCGCGGACTGCTCGCCGATGCACCACTTGATGGCATCGATCACGTTGGACTTGCCGCAGCCGTTCGGTCCAACCACACCGGCGATGCCGTCGCCGAAGGTGAAGGTGGTGCGGTCGACGAAGGACTTGAAGCCCTGAAGCTCGAGCGTTCGGATGTGCATGGGCGCCAGGGGGACGGCGTGGGAGGGGTCGGGGAGCGAGGGGATGCGCCCGCGAGGCTGTCAGTTGTCTACCAGACGCGGGATCCGGCGGCAAGCACGCCTATCCGGCCTACAGCGACGCGATCACGGTGGCGAGGAGCCCGCCGAACACCAGCAGGGTGAGGAAGCACCCCGGCTTCTGGTTGCGGCCGCTCATCGTCGCCCCCCCAAGCCTGCGGCGGTGTACTCATCCGCGAGCCTGCGGTAGGTGCGCCAGCCGTGGTCCACGAAGGCCACATCCTTGTCCGTCAGCGGCCGCACGGGTCTGGCGGGACTACCGAGGATGAGGTGCCCGGAGGCGTACACCTTTCCCACGGTGACCAGGGAGCCCGCGCCTACGATGCTCACCCCGCGCAGCACGCAGTTGTCGAGCAGGACCGCGCCCATCCCCACCAGCACGTCGTCGCCGATGTCGCAGCCGTGGAGCACGGCCCGGTGACCGACCGTGCAACGCGCGCCGAGCTTCACGGTGGACACGTCCCCGGTGGCGTGCACCACGCAGCCGTCCTGCAGGTTGCTGTTCTCGCCCACCACGATGCCGCCCTGGTCACCGCGCAGCACAGCACCTGGCCAGACGTTGACGCCAGCGGCCAGGGTGACATCGCCGATGACCGTGGCATCGGGATGCACCCAGGCCGTGGGGTGGATGCGAGGGACGTGGTCCTTGTAGCCGTGGATCATGCGAGGCTTCTATCGCAATAGGACACGGCGGGCCCCGTAGCGCGGTCGACCCCGCGGGAGGAACCACCGCATGTCGAACGATCTCGTCCCCGTCGTCAAGCCTCGAGACACAGGACTCGCCTACGTGCTCTGGCTTGCGAGCTTCGTGGGCCTCTCCGGGCTCCACCGCTTCTACCTGGGGCGCTGGGTGAGCGGCCTCATCTGGCTGTTCACCGGCGGGCTCTGCCTCGTCGGCACGGTGGTCGACGCGTTCATGCTCCCGCGCATGGTCGACGACGTGAACAAGGGCGCGTCGGGCTGGTAGCCCTGCGTAGACCGGTGCTCAGCCGAGCAACACGCCCGCCACGGTGCCGGTCATGCAGGCGGCCAGGAAGCCTCCGAACATCGCCCGAAGACCGCACTCGGCCAGGTCACCCATGCGCTCGGGCGCGATGCCCCCGATCCCGCCGAGCTGGATGCCGATGCTCGCGAAGTTGGCGAAGCCGCACAACGCGTAGCTGGCGATGATGGCGGAACGCTCCGAGAGCACCGCCTCCTCGGCGCCGAGGATGGCGCCCAGGTTGATGTACGCGATGAACTCGGTGAGCACGATCTTCTCGCCGAGCAGGCGGCCCACCACGCCGGCCTCCTCGAAAGGCACGCCCATCGCCCACGCGATGGGGAAGAACACCCACTCGAGGATCTTGGACAACGACAGGGGCGAGCAGCCGTCGGGGTAGCCCAGCGTCCAGCCAGCGCTGCACTCGTACAGCGGTGCCAGGGTGAGCAACCAGTCCACCATCGCGACGAGGCCGACGAACGCGATCAACATCGCGGCGACGTTGATGGCGAGCTTCATGCCCTCGCTGGCACCATTCGCCGCGGCTTCCACCACGTTCCGCGCCGTCTTCGGCACATGGATCTTCAGCTCGCCGGCGGTCTGGCTCGCTTCGGTCTCCGGGTACAACACCTTGGAGATGGCGAGCGCCGCCGGGGCCGAGAGGATACTCGCGGTGACGAGGTGGCCAGCGATGCCCGGGATGTCGCGGAGGAAGGCCACGTAGGCCGCCATCACGCCGCCCGCGACCGTGGCGAAGCCGCCGGTCATCACCGCGTGGAGCTCCGACCTGGTCATGCCAGCGATGAAGGGCTTCACCACGAGCGGAGCTTCGGTCTGGCCGACGAAGATGTTCGCGGCCGCCGACAACGACTCCGATCCGCTGGTGCCCATGGTCCGCTGCATCACCCAGGCCACGCCGCGCACACAGACCTGCATGATGCCCAGGTGGTACAGGATGCTCATCAGGCTCGAGAAGAAGACGATGGAGGGCAGGATCCAGAAGGCGAAGGTCTTCACCGGGGGCGAGATACGCCCCACGAAGGTCTCCACCGGCGCACCCTCACCGAAGCCCACCGCGAGCTGGTGCGGCTCGACGCTCTGGAAGACGAAGTCGGCACCCGCCTCCGCGAAGCTCAAGAGCTTCTTCACCCCGGTGTCGACCACCACGAAGAAGACCTCCTGGAGCGCGGGGGCCAGCACCACCGCTGCAAACAGCAGCTGAAGGCCGACGCCCCACGCCACCGGGCGCCACATCACGGCCTTCCTGTTCGCGCTCAACAGCCACGCGAGCCCGATGAAGACCCCGATGCCCAGGAGCGAGACGCCGCGGTCCAGGGCGGTGGTCTCCACCTCCCGGAAGCCGGCCCAGGCCGGGCTACACAGCACCGCGACGAAGACGCTCATGCCGACTCCTCGACGACGAAGGCACCCCGCAAGGCCGTGCGGGCCGCCTCGAGCCCTCGGCCATCGTGCACCAGCGTGGCCAGCGGCTGGCCGCGCTCGACCACCTCGCCGCGGTGCGCGTGGACCAGGACACCGACCCCGAAGTGGACGGGGTCCGAGGCCCGAAGCCGCCCAGCTCCAAGCACGAAGGCCGCCTGGCCGACGCCCTTCGCCGAGCATTCGATGACCACCCCCGACCGCTCGGCGAGCAGCTCTTCCCGTGTGCAGCCAGCTCCCAGGAGCCCGGCGGACGGGTCACCGCCCTGCGCCCGCACCATGCGTTCCCAACACTCGAGCGCCGTGCCAGACTCCAGCGCACGGGCCCCGGCCTCGGCGTCACCACAGAGCATCAACACCAGCTCCCGAAACCCGGTTGGCCCCCCGCCACGCAAGGTGTCGACCGCCTCCTGCACCTCGAGGGCGTTCCCGACAGCGCAGCCCAAGGGCTGGTTCATGTCGGTGATGTGGGCCTCGGTGGCCACGCCGGCGCCATTCCCCACGCGGACCAG
The DNA here is from genome assembly GCA_964604675.1 of uncultured Enterobacterales bacterium. Taxonomy (GTDB): domain Bacteria; phylum Myxococcota_A; class UBA796; order UBA796; family CAJQPC01; genus CAZSAT01. Next base: position 17,020 of record CAZSAT010000108.1, on the reverse strand, counting down.
GCTCGCCGCCAAGGCCTCGGCATCGCTCCGGTTCTGCATGAAGGCCCCCGAACCGCACTTCACGTCGAGCACCAGCCGGGAGATGCCCTCCGCCAGCTTCTTGGAGAGGATGCTGGCGGTGATGAGCGGGATGGATGGGACCGTGCAGGTCTCGTTGCGCAAGCCATAGAGAACGCGGTCTGCAGGTGCGAGCTCACCCGTCTGCCCGCTGATGAAACATCCTGCATCCACCAGCGCCCGCCGCAGCGACACCTCGTCGAGATCGGTGCGGAAGCCCGGGATGGCTTCGAGCTTGTCGAGGGTGCCGCCCGTGATGCCGAGCCCGCGGCCGGAGATCATCGGCACCCGAAAGCCCATGGCCGCCCACATGGGCGCCAAGACCAGCGAGACCTTGTCCCCCACACCGCCGGTGGAGTGCTTGTCCACGAAGGGCCCGTCGATCCCAGGCCACGTGAGCCGAGTCCCCGAGTCCGTCATCGCACGGGTGAGGTGCACGGTCTCGGCGTCGGTCATGCCGCGGGTGTAGACGAAGGCCAGCCACGCGGCCTGCTGAGCGCGCGTGATGCTTCCGTCCAACACACCACCGATGAAGCCCGAGATGGCGGCGGCGTCCTGCTCGACGCCATCCCGCCGCTCCTGAAGCCAGCTATGAACGCTCACAGCTGCTTGAGGAAGGAGGTGCCCGCGGTGGGCTTCTCCCTCAGCTCGAACCAGTCCGCGATGGTCGCTCCCACATCGGCGAGGCTGTCGCGCGTTCCGAGATCCGTGGCGCGGTGGTCACGGTGCCAGGCGAGGATCGGCACGTACTCCCGGGTGTGGTCGCTGCCCGGCGCCGTGGGGTCGTTGCCGTGGTCCGCGGTGAGGATGAGGAGGTCGCGTCGACCCATGCGCTCCATGATGTCGGGCACGCGGTGGTCGAACTCCTCGAGCGCGCGGGCGTAGCCCTCGGGGTTGCGACGGTGGCCGTAGAGCATGTCGAAGTCCACGAAGTTCGCGAAGATCAAGCCCTTGTACTGGTGGTCCAAGGCATCGAGCATGCCGCGCATGATGCCGGCGTTGTCCCCGGCCTTGATCTGGTTGGTGAAGCCACGGTCGCCGAAGACCGACTTCACCTTGCCGACGCTGGTCGTGGTCTGGCCGGCGGCCTTGAGCATGTCGACCACCGTCGGCTCGGGCGGGCGCAAGCTGAAGTCCCGCCGGTTGTGGGTCCGGGTGAAGGCACCCGGCTCACCGACGAAGGGCCGCGCGATGACCCGGGCGATCCCCCAGGCCGTGACCAGGCGGAAGGCATCCTCGCACCAGTCGTACAGCGTGTCGACGTCGACCACGTCCTCGTGGGCCGCGATCTGGAACACGCTGTCGGAGCTGGTGTAGACGATGGGCTTGCCGGTGGCGATGTGCTCGGCGCCCAGGTCGTCGATGACCACGGTGCCACTCACGGCGTAGTTGCCGAGGCTCTCGCGGCCGATCATCTTGTGGAACGCCTCCATCATCTCGGATGGAAACGTAGGGTAGGTGTGGAAAGCCTCTCGCACCGGCACGCCCGCCATCTCCCAGTGGCCGCTGATCGTGTCCTTGCCAGCCGACGCGATGGCCGCCTTGCCAAACCCCGCGCCAGCACGCTTCACGGCGCCGCAGCCTGGGACCGGATGGATGTTGCCCAGGCCGAGCGCCTCGAGGTTGGGCAGCTTGAGCTCGCCCACCGTGTCCGCGATGTGGCCGAAGGTGTGGGCTCCCGCGTCGCCCCACTCGGCTGCGTCGGGCATCGCACCGACACCGAGTGAGTCCAGCACGACCAGGGTGCAGCGCATCAGTAGCTCCCCGTGGCGACCCCGCCGGTCACGATCTTGACCGACGCGCTGGCCCCGAGGCGGTTCGCCCCCGCCGCGAGCAGGGCCTGGGCATCCGCCAGCGAGCGCACGCCGCCGCTGGCCTTGACGCCGAGATCGGGGCCGACGACGGCGCGCATGAGCTGCACGTCTTCCACGGTGGCTCCACCGCCGCCGAAGCCCGTGGAGGTCTTCACGAAGTGGGCGCCGGCGCTCTTGGCGAGGGCGCAGCCCGCGATCTTCTGCTCCCGGTCGAGCATGCTGGTCTCGAGGATGACCTTGACCGGTCGTCCCTGCGCGGCGTCGACCACCGCGCGGATGTCCTGCAGCACCGTGTCGTAGTCCGCAGACTTCAGCGCACCGAGGTTGATGACCATGTCGATCTCGACGGCACCCAGACGGATGGCCTCGCGGGTCTCCATGGCCTTGGCCGAGGTGACCATCGCCCCGAGGGGGAAGCCGACGACACAGATCGGGCGCACCCGCGTGCCCGCGAGCTCCTGGGCCACGAGGCCGATCCACGTGGTGTTCACGCACACCGATGCGAAGGTGTACCGGCGCGCTTCCGAGGTGACGCGCAGGATGTCCGCGCGCGTAGCGTCGGGCTTGAGCAGCGTGTGGTCGATGTACTGACCCACCTCGCCAGCGCTGCCGGCTTCGCTGCCATCGCTCCCGAAGCGCGCCACACCGGCCTTGAGCCAGGCCTTCAGAGCGCTCTCGTCGTACCAGGTGCCACGCACCGAGCCGAGGGGAGGCACCGCCTCCTGCTGCATGCGCTCCCGCACGCGCTGGGCGATGAGATCGACGACGGCGTCGACGTCGCGCGACATGGTCTCTCCGATTGGGAAGGTCAGAGCCTATCGTGACTCTGCGGCGGGTTGATTGGAGGATCGCCCAGTCATTCGGGTTCCCAGTGGCCACGCGTCCGACGAAGGCGTGCCCGGGGCACGTCGAGGAGGCGCGGGGTCGCTGGGGGCCCGAAGGGCCGGCGAGGCCCGATCAACTCGGCGTAGAGGCACGGTATCTCGGAAGGTGCGCCAGCACCGCCGAGAGGTCCACAGGAACGTCGATGGGCTGGCCTCCCGCGCGCTGGGCGCCCGCCACGTCCTTGAGGCCGGACCCGGTCACGACGGCGATCGCCGAGCCGCCGGGCCGGCGCTTCCGCAGCCCAGCGACCGCTGCAGCGGCCGCAGGCTCACCGTAGACGCCGCCAAGCCGTGCCGTCAGGCGCAGGGCGTCGTCGATCTGGGCATCGGACACGAGCACCATCTCACCCCCCGACTCGTCGACCGCCCGCACCGCACGGCGCCAGTTCCTCGGGACGCCGACGCAGATGCTGTCGGCCGTGGTGTTCGCGGGTCCCTCCCTGGGCGGTCGCGCAGGCCCGTCGTCCCCGCCGGCGCGCCATTCGTCGTAGATCGCGGGGCTCCCCTCGGCCTGCACGCCCAGGAGGCGAGGCAACCGCTCCAGGATGCCGAGGCCGTGCATCTCCTTGAGCCCCTTCCAGATCGCCGCGATGGTGCAGCCATCACCCACGCTCACGGCGACCCAGTCGGCCGGCTCGACCTCGCCCAGCTCCAGCCCGCACGTCTTCTTGCCTTCGACGAGGTACGGGTTGACCGCCGCGTTGCGGTCGTACCAGCCCTTGGCGGCCACGGCCCGGGCGCAGAGATCGTAGGCCTGATCGTAGGTGCCGAGCACGCGGAACACCGTGGCACCGAAGACCTTGAGCTGCGCGAGCTTCGGGGCCGGCGCGCGCTCCGGCACGAAGATCACAGCGGGCGTGTCCAGCGCCGCACACATCGCCGCGAGCGACGACGCGGCGTTCCCCGTGGACGCGCAGGCGGCGGTGCGCCCAGCCGCCAACACGGCGCCGACCCAGCTCGCGCGGTCCTTGAAGCTCCCGCTCGGGTTGCGGCCGTCGTCCTTGAGCCGCAGGCGGTCGAGCCCGCACGCCCGCGCCAGGCGAGGAGCCTCGACCAGCGGGGTGTCCCCCACCGGAGGCGCGGGGAGCAGCGCGTTCGGGGGGATGGGCAACAGCGGCAGGAAGCGCTCCAGACCGACCCCATCGACAGGGGGCTCGAGCACCGCGTCCACCTCCAGGATGCCCCAGGCGCCGCAGCGCTCACAGGTGCGGAGGTCCCAGCCTTGATAGCGGGTACGGCAGACCGTGCAGGACAGCTGGGGCGCGCTCATGCGCCCCATCCTACGGGAGGAGCCCATGATCCTCGGACCCACCTTCGCCGAGATGCGCGACCCGAGCCTCGTGCACGCCGGCATCCGTGCGCGCCTCGCAGACGCCGACGAGCTCGACCCCGTGCGGCTCTTCGACATGCGCTGGGTCCAGGACGACGGCAGCGTGCGAGCCTGGGTCGTCCCCCCTGCCCTGAGCGGCGTGGACGCGACCATCGCGGTGCTCCTCGGTGACCACTTTCCCACCGGCGCGCACAAGGTCGGCCCCGCGTACTCGTGCCTGATCGAGGAGGCCCTCACCGGTGACCTCGATCCGGAGCGCCACACCCTCGTCTTTCCGTCCACCGGCAACTACGGCATCGGCGGTGCCTGGGTCGGCCCGCGCATGGGCTTCAAGAGCCTGGTGGTCCTGCCGGAGGAGATGAGCGCCGAGCGCTTCGACAAGATCCGAGCCTATGGCGCCGACATCATCGCCACGCCCGGCTGTGAGTCCAACGTCAAGGAGATCTACGATGAGGTAGCGCGGCTGAGGGCCCGGCCCGAGATCCGGGTGCTCAACCAGTTCGAGGCCTGGGGCAACTACCGCTTCCACCGCGGCGTCACGGGGCCCGCCGCCGAGCTCCTCGCCGGTCAGCTCGGCTTCGATCGGGTCGCAGCGTTCGTGTCGGCCATGGGTTCCGCGGGCACGATCGCCGCGGGCGACCACCTCAAGGCCCAGGGCGGCACCGCCATCGTGGGCGTCGAGCCTGTGCAGTGCCCCACGCTCTACAACGTCGGCTACGGCGGCCATCGCATCGAGGGCATCGGCGACAAGCACGTGACCTGGATCCACAACGTGCAGAACATGGATCTGCTCTGCTGCATCGACGACGACAGCTGCGTGAGGCTGCTCCAGCTCCTGCAGGAAGGCGGCGACGTGCTCAAGGAGGTCGCAGGCCTGACCGATCACGATCTCGCCGCCTTCCAGGGCCACCTCGGCGTGTCCGGCCTCTGCAACCTCCTCGCTGCGATCAAGAGCGCGAAGGCCCTTTCCCTCGGGGGCGACGATCTCCTGGTCACGGTGGCCACCGATGGTTTCGATCGCTACCCCAGCGTGCTCCGCGCCCTCGACGAGCGCGAGGGCCCACAGACCCGCGAGCTCGCCCTCCAACGTCTCGGCACCCTGCGCTCGGTCGGCACGGACTGGGTCCAGGAGGGCACCCGACAGGCGCGGGAGCGCTGGCACAACCAGAAATACTTCACCTGGGTCGAGCAGCAGGGCAAGAGCCTCGAGGAGCTCGACGCGCTGCGCGATCCCACCTTCTGGGACCAGCAGGTGGACAAGATCCCGGAAATCGATGCGGGAATCCTGGAAGTCCGCTCGACACTGGCCTAAAGTGCGCCGTCCATCAAGGTGACCCCCATGATCCTGACCCTCGCTCTCGCCTGCAACGAGTACGACCTGAACCGGGAAGAGCCCGACGTCCAAGGTGACCGTCCGGCGGACACCGGCACCGTGGTGGAAGAGGATCCGCCGACCGATGCCCCGGACATCGAGCTCTCCCCCTCGAGCCTCGACTTCGGCTACGTGCTCAAGGACTGCACGAGCGATCCGGAGGCGGTCACCATCACCAACCTGGGCACGGCCGATCTGATCGTGCACGATGTCTGGGTCGAAGGCTCGGGTGACAGCTACTTCAACGTGTCCGGCGGGGCGCTGCCGCTGACCCTGGCGCCCATGGAGTCGAGCGAGGTCTACGTCACCTTCTCCCCGGTGGCGACCACCGCCCTCACCGTCGACCTCGTGGCGAGCTCCAACGATCCCGACGAGCCGGAAGCGGCTGCTGGCATCGCCGGCGCGGGCGCCGGTGCGGGCACGCTCGAGGAAACCTTCCAGCAGGAGGTGTTCCACGCGGTCGACGTGCTCTGGATCGTCGACAACTCCTGCTCGATGAGCGACGCGCTCACCCAGCTCGAACAGAACTTCGACGCCTTCATCGACGAGTTCGTGGACTACGGCCTGGACTGGCAGATCGGTGTGGTCACCACCGACATGATCGACGCCAGCCAGTCCGGACGCCTGCAGGGCAGCCCGACCTACATCAACACCACCACGGCCGACCCGCACGCCAGGTTCCTGGAGATGGTGGATCAGGGCGCCAACGGCTCCGCGGACGAGCGCGGCTTCGACGCGGCCTACGCTGCGCTGACCGACCCCTTGCTCACCGGCTACAACGCCGGCTTCCTCCGCGGCGACGACACGGCGCTTGCCGCGATCGTGGTCAGCGACGAGAACGATGCGTCATCGATGTCCGCGTCGAGCTTCGCCAGCTGGTTCAGCAGCCTGAAGAGCGACTCGGATCTGGTCAGCTTCTCCGCGATCTGCGGCGATCGCGGGCTGGGCTGCAGCGACTGGACGAACTGGTCGAGCGGCATGGTCTCCGCGACCGGCGGCGGCGAGTACATCGACGCGGCCGACGCGACCGGCGGCATCTTCCAGTCCATCTGCACCGACAACTTCGACGACGCGCTCGCCTACCTGGGACTCGAGGCCGCAGGCATGAAGACGACCTGGACGCTGTCGCAGGCGCCGGAGAACGTGTCCGAGCTCAGCGTGTGGGTCGACAGCGCCACCGTGGTGGAAGACAGCGAGGACGGCTGGACCTTCGACTTCGGCGACCTGAGCCTCTCGTTCCACGGCGACGCAGTGCCTGGTCCTGGCGAGCTGATCGAGGTCGAGTACCCCGTCAGCGGCGAGTGCAACTGAGCCCATTCGGGGGCCTCAAGGCCCACGGGCAGCCAGTTCCAGCGTCGACCACCGCCAGCCATGGCCCGCGGTGTCGACGGCCCAGAGCGCGCTGCCATCAGGCGCCCAGGCGGCGCTGAGCAGGGCGTTGGGGGCGAACACGGCCACCACCTCGTCGGTGCGAGCGTCGATGAGCGCCGCTCGGCCTCCGTCGCCGGACCAGGGCACCACGTGCCACAAGCCCGAGGGGTCGAAGCTGACGACCCCGTCTTCGGCGTGGCGAGCCGCGTCCGCCAGCAAGGCCCCCTCCCCGCCATCGTCCCGCCACAGCCACGCCGGCTCACAGTCCGCGCCACAGGTCACGCAGAGTGACGCGCTGGACGGTTCGACCGTCGCCGCGCGCGCGTTCCCGCAACACACGGTCCGCGTGACGTCCAGGTCGGCCAGCGTGTCGGGCTCGAGCGGGCGCACCTCGCCGCCCTTGGAGACCCGCCAGAGCACGCCATCGGTCACTGCGAGGCCGGCGGTCTCGCCGTCGACCCAGCGCTGGGCTCCCTGCGAGAACCCGTCGGCCTCGAAGCGCGTCACGCTGCCGGCGTGCGCAGCGAGCAGCGCGCCACCGTGCCAGACGAGCGCGCTCACCTCCCCCTGTGTGCGCCGGGAGAGCTGCACCTCGCCCTCTTCCACGCCCAGCACCCAGAGCCGGTCGTGCACGGCGACGGCGAGCAGCTGCTCGTCGGGCGAGAGCGCAACGCGGAAGCTGCGGCGCCAAAGCCACGGGTGCACGTTCACCCGCTCCGACAAGGTGGGCACCTCGCCACGGAACAGGACCTCCCCGGTCTCCGCGTCGAGGCGCGCGAGCAGGCCCCAGGTCCGCCCGAGATCCTGACCGTAGACGACCACGTCGCCACGGGTTGCACGCGGGAGGAGCGCCACCACGTCACGCGCGACAAGCTGGCCGCCGGCGAGCGACCGTCCGTCGGTCAGCCACCAGGCCACCGAGGCCGACGCCACGGTGCTGTCGTAGGCCCAGGAACGCACATCGGCAGGATCCAGCCGCAGCGGAGAGTCGGCCGGCAACCGCTCGTAGACGATCTGCCACCGACCGTCGACCCACGCCACCGGCCAGGTCTCCGTCCGGTCCGCCAGCTCCACGCGCACCTGCCCGCCGTCCGCGCCGGCGACGGTCGCACCGTCCAACACGAACCGCAGGTAGCCCGCATGGCTGTTGCGCCGCACCAGTGCGCGTCGCCAGGCCACAGGATCGACGCGCTGGCCATCGAGCCAGCTGTCGACGTGCAGCTCGACACCGGGGAGCAGTCGGTGGGCGGCGTCCCGCTCCGCCTCGACGTCCGCCAGCAGGTCGCGCACGAAGCGCTCCGGCTCGCCGCAGAGTCCGCAGGCGCTCCACGCGAGCTCGTCCACCACCGCGGCGCCCCCTTCACGGCGCACCGTCAGAGTGAGCGCCGGAGACCCAGCGAAGACCGCCCGGAGGTAGTCGGGACCACGCACGAACCCCGCCAGCTCACCGTCGGCCAGGGCGGCGCCCAACGGACCGTCGAGGTCCGAACCGAGGCGCTCGACGAGACGCGCGGCGTGAAGCTCACCGTAGGCGCTTGGCGCCACCAGCCCGGCCACGGCCGAGCCCTCCCCTTCGCGCGCACGTCGAGCCTGCGCTTGCAGCGCCTCGACCGTTCGCAGGGCCCGCCCCTCGTCGGGCGGGCGCGCTGCGAGCGCGAGCGGCGACCACAGAGCGGTCAGGACCGCCGCGATCAAGCCCGGAAGACCTCGATCTCGTGCAGGACCACGTCCTTGAGCGGCTTGTCGCCCGGGCCCTTCGGCACCGCGGCGATGGTGTCGATGACGTCAGCGCCCTCGATGACCTTGCCGAAGACCGTGTGCTTGCCATCGAGCCACGGGGTCGCGATCTGGCAGACGAAGAACTGGGATCCGTTGGTGTTCGGCCCGGCGTTCGCCATCGAGAGCACGCCCTTGCCCGTGTGCCTGAGCTCGCTGGTGCACTCGTCCTTGAACCGCCAGCCCGGGCCACCCCGGCCAGTGCCGGTGGGGTCGCCGCCCTGCAGCATGAAGTCGGCGATGACGCGGTGGAAGATGGTGCCGCTATAGAGGGGGCGATCCGTCTGGCCGCCGCTGGGATCGGTCCAGGAGACCTTGCCCGTGGCGAGCGCCACGAAGTTGTTCACCGTCTGCGGGCACTGGGCCTCGTAGAGCTCGGCCACCATGTCGCCCATGGAGGTCTTGAAGCGGGCGCGGAGATCCCCGCTGCCGGGAACGGACACGGAGGCGGCGGGGGCGGGGCTGTCGGAGCCGCGCGAGAAGAAGCTCATGGTTCTCCCACAAGGTTGGAATCGCCCCTGCCGTAACGCGATAGGACGGCAGCGGAGGCTGGATGGCAGACGAGGCACACCACATCCTCATCGTGTGCACGGGAAACATCTGTCGGTCGCCGATGGCGGAGTACCTGCTGCGGAACGCGGCGGTGCTCCGGGGCAAGCGCGTGGAGGTGAAGAGCGCTTCCATGATCGGCCTGGACGGCAACCCGGCGCACCAGAACGCCGTGCGGGCCATGAAAGAAGTTGGCATCGACATCCAGGATCACCGCGCCCAGCCGTGCACCGAGGAGCTGGCGGCCTGGGCCGACTGGATCCTGGGCATGGAGATCAACCACGCCGCGCAGCTTCGTGAGCGCTACCCCGACGCAGATGAGAAGATCATGCTCCTGGGCACCTACGGGGGCCTCGTGGAGATCGACGACCCCCTAGGCGGCTGGCGGTGGAGATTCCGCACCAGTCGAAAGGACATCCAGCGCTGCGTAGACACCTTCGTGGAGCGCTTGCCGCCGCAGCGCTGAGCTGCACCGGCTGCCTGCATCCGGAGCTCAGCGACACGCGCACCGAGCTCGCAGGGCGGATCTCGCTCTCCCTCGACGCCACGATCGACCGGACCACTCTGGTCGTTCAAGCCTGGCAGCCCACCGTGATCGTGCCGCCTCAAGACCGCGCGGGCCTGGTGATGGACAGCTGTGGCGTGGCTCCGCCCGTGCCTCGCGAGGCCGGCGTGCTCCGGCCGGCCACCGCCACCGCGAGCTGCGACGGGGAGCCCATCGTCCTGGGCGAGCTGGCGCCGGGGGCCTGGTCCACCGTGCTCGACGTGGGCCTGCCGGTCGGCAGCCGCTGCGAGGTCACGCTCGATGGCGAACGGATCGAGCTCCCGGACCTGTTGCCCTGGCCCGACCTCGAATCCAGCCTCGGCGGACTGTCCTGGACCCCAGCCGGGGGCGACGAGTTGCGGGTCGTCGTGCCCTTGCCTTCCGGCGACCTCGCTACCTGCCGCTTGAGCGACGACGGCCGCGGACCCAAGCCCAGGCACCTCGCGCGCCACACCGCCTTCGCCACCCGGCAGGCGTATGCGCTCGCCCGCACGGAGGCCGGCCGGATCGGGGTCAGCGTCGCCAGCGGAATTTGGCTCCGACGAGGACGCACCACCACAGAGCCGTGAAGGACACCGGACTGGTGCTGCAGGTCCAGGTGAGCCCGCCGGGGTCGCCGGGGTCCACCTGGCTCGCACAGCCCTCATCGACCACGTCGTCGCAGTCCTCGTCCGCGCCCCATGAACAGGACTCCTCGGCGTCGGGGTGGATGTCCGCGTCTCCGTCCGCGCAGTCATCACCACCGACTTCCGTGCCGTCGTAGCCGTCGTCGTCGACGTCGACCAGATCCTCCCCGTCGCAGTCCTGATCCACACCGTCGTAGGGCACCTCGACCGCATCCGGGTGGACGCCCGGGTCGCCGTCGTCGCAGTCGGCGTCGGCGTCGTAGCCGTCGCCGTCAGCGTCGAGTGGCAGTGGCAGTGGCAGCGGATCCATGGTCTGGACCTACCACGCTCGCTCGAATCCGACCCGCCCTCCGGCCGTCCACCACGCGCCAACGCCGCCTCCCCCGTGGGCCTCGACCCGCAGCGTGAGCTCGTTGAGCACCTCCACCACGAGGCCCGCGGTGGGAAGGACGCCGACGCGAAAGCGCCAGGCTTCTTCGAACGGGCCAAGCGCAACCACCGCCAGATCGAGGCCCGCGTCCCAGCCCACGCCGCGCGAAGGCTGACCGGCATGCAGCCCGGCCCTCACCGGAACGTGGGCTCGCCAGACAGACGTGTCGTCGTAGGCGATGGGCAGGAGGTCCGAGCGGGCCACCAGGTCCACGCTGGCGGTGGCCACGAGCAGGTCGGAGACCGTCCGGCGGTACCAGATCGCGACGCCCCCGGCTGGACCCGCCAGGTCCACGGGCCCGCCCACGAAGCTGGAGGTCGACGCGCTGAGGCCCGCCCCCACCGTGGCCTCCCAGTCGCCAGCCGCCGCCTGGAACCCCGCCTCCTCGTCGGGCCCGTCGAGCTCGGCCACGATGGCCGCGACGTCCGGCGTGCTCCGTGGACCGAGCGGGCGCCCCTCGATCACGCGGCCGTCCGGCTGGCGCAAGACGACCCTTCCGTCCTTCACAGCCGCGACCACGATGGGGGATCCGAGCAGCGAGGACAGCGCCAGCAGCGTGTCGCTGGGCAGGCCATCGAAGCCGACGTCCCACGCTGCCATCTCCAGGTCGCCCGGGCTGTAGAAGCCCGCGTACACCAGGTTGGGCCCTGGCGTCATCGGTGGCATGGACGCACCCGTGACGGCGTTGTGGTTCTCCACCTGCAGGAGGTGCGAGCCCGGCGGGCGTGCCACCAGGCTCTTCGACAGGCGCTCTCCGTCCAGGAAGACCGCACCGCCAGGCCCCGCCGCCGCGACCAGGATGGGCTCGTCCCGCCGCGACTCGATGCCTCGAACGAAGGCGTCGAGCTCCGGCTCCAGCCCGTCTGGCAGGAGCAAGTCGGAGCCCAACCCCTGCATCACCTGCACCGCGTAACGGGCCTGGTCTTCGTAGAAGGACACCTGGTCGGGCCACTGCTGGGAGGCCAGGAGGTTCGCGCGCGCATGGAGGAGGTGCAACCGCTGGAGCTCGCGCCGTCCGGGAACCTGGTCCAGGCATCCACTCTCCAGATCCGCCGTGGCGATGGCGCCCAGGGCGTCGTCGATGCGCAGCCGAAGGATGGCCTCCTCCGCCGCGTCCAGGTCGCTGCGCCAGCGGTCGATCGGGACCATGCCGCCGCAGTTGGCGTCCTCCACTCGAACCGCCACCCCGATGACGTTGACGAGGCCGTCCAGTGCGTCTGGCGCGGCGAAGGCGAAGTCTCGGACGCCGGCCCGTCGGAGCTCGTCCTCGATCAACAGAGGCGTGGCCGTGTCGCCGGGCGCGACGCCAACCGGCACCACGACGGTGTCGGCGGCCAGCGCCCAGGAGACGGCGAATGGGAGGATCAGCGCTCGACCCAGGTGGCCTGGTCGAAGTGCCAGATCCGGCGCACTTCCCCGTCTTCTGGAACGTCGACCATGAAGCGGTGCCGGCGACCATCGTCGAGCTCCAGGAGCACCGTGTGCTCTCCCGCCGGGAGACCGTGCTGGAAGAGGGGCGTGTAGCGCACGAACTGGCCGTCCACGACCACCTTGCTTCGAGGGAGGGAGGACACCGTCAAGAGACCCGACGCTCCGTCCGTGGCGACGTCCTCCACGGAGGGCGCATCGTCGTTCGGGCCGACCTCCTGCACGGCTTCGACGGTCTCGCCCGACCCGCCGCCGAGGCGAGGCTCGAAGTCCACGTCGGGTTCGGGCTCCGGGACCCGCTCCGCCACGGGCGGGGCCGGCACGGTTCGAACCGGACGCTGCACCTCGGGGGCGGAGGGCGCCGGCGGCCGCTCCGGCGCTGGCGTGGCATCGGGCGCCGCCGGTGCAGGATCCGGCTCCGGAGCGACCTCGGCCGTCGCCGCAGCTTCGGGCTCGGGTCTTAGGGGGTGTACCGCTTCGACCGGCGCGACCGCAGCGGCCGGCTCAGCGGGCGGCTCGGCTTCGACCGTGTCCGTAGCCGTCGCCCATCGGAAGGCCGTGAAGGCCACCACCAGAGCCAAGGCGCCCAACGCGAAGACCTTCCACGTGCCGCCTCCCTCGTCTCTGCGCAACGCGCTGCGGGGGATGTGAACGTCGGGAACGGGCGCTGCGGCCGCGGCCATCTGCGGCTCCTGCCGCACCCTGGACATGGTGTCCTGGGACCCCGCCGACGGCCGAACCGGCGGCGCGGACCTGGACGTGGGTGTCAGGCTCGCGACGAAGCCCTTCACACGCTCCCGGTTGCGGACCGGGTCCTCGACGAGTCGGTGGAGCGCTTCTCCCATCGCGTGGGCGCTTGGGAACCGGGCGGCAGGATCCCGTTGCAGGGCGCGCACCAGCACCCGCCCCAACTTCCAGTGCCCACCCGCGAGGGTGGCCGCGCGTGCGGCCGCCTGGTCGGCCTCCAGCAGCCCGCGGATGACGCCGGGGTCCTTCTCCGGAAACAGGGGGCGATGGGCCGCCAGCTCGTAGAGCACCGAGGCGAGGCCGAACTGATCGGCAGCGCCGTGGACCTCCAGACCTGCGGCCTGTTCCGGGGCCATGTAGCCCCAGGTTCCCTTCACCGATCCCTTGCGCTCGGCGGCGATGAGCGCCTTCGAGATGCCGAAGTCGAGCACCTTCACCGTGCCCGAGGGCATCAACACCAGGTTCGACGGCTTCATGTCGCGGTGCACCATCTGGAGGGCGCGACCGTCCTCGGTCGTGGCGGTGTGGAAGTAGTGCAGGCCATCGCAGGCCTGCCGGCCGAGCTCGCCGATGACCGACAGCGGAACCGCCACCCCGGCGTGCCGCGACAGCGAGATGAGCTTGCGAAAGGTGTGCCCCTCGACGTACTCCATCACCAGGTAGAAGCAGTCGCCCTGCCGATCGAAGTCCTGGATCTGCACCAGGTTCTGGTGCTGCAGAGCGGCCCCGATGTGCGCCTCGGTCACGAACAACCGCTGGAAGGTCTCGTCGGTCGCGTGCTCGGGGCGAATCACCTTGATCGCGACCTTCGGCGCGACACCCGCGAGCGACTCCCGTCGCGCTTCGTACACCCGCGCCATCCCACCCGCGGAGATCTGGCGCACGAGCCGGTAGCGACCGAGTCGCGTGATCGTCGGAGCCTGGCCGGGCTTTTCGGTCACGGGGCCCTCGTGCGCGGCGCGATGGTACACCGACACCGCGTGGGGTGCGCTACATCCGCTCCAGAGGCGTGAGCCCCAGGATCTGCATGCCGTCGCGCAGCACGCGTGCCGTGGCCTCGACCAAGGCGAGACGGCTCTCCCGAACGGCAGGCTCGGCGTCGAGCACCGGATGCTCGTGGTAGAAGCGGTTGAAGGCCTGCGCCGACTGGTAGAGGTAGTCGCAGAGCAGGTTGGGCCGGTGGGTCGACAGCGCCAGCTGGACCGCCTCGGGGAAGCGCGCGAGCTGCACCGCCAGCGCGCGCTCCAGCGCATGCTCCAGCACCGCCGGACCAAGCTTCGGGTCGGTCACACCACCCTTCCGCTGGAGGCTCCGACAGCGGGCGTACCCGTACATCAGGAAGGGCGCCGTGTTGCCGTCCATCGCCATGGCCTTGTCCCAGTCGAAGGCCACGTTCGACTGCGGGTTCTGGCTGAGATCCGCGTACCTCACGGCGCCGCAGCCGACCGCTTCGGCGATGGCCGCGCGTTCGTCGTCCGGCAGCTCGGGCGACTTCGCGTCGACCAGGACGCGCGCGCGCGACGCCGCCTCGTCCAACAGATCGACCAGATGGATCACGTTGCCCTTCCTGCTCGACATGGCGCCTTCCGGAAGGCTCATCAGGCCGAACCACACGTGCAAGAGCGTGGTGTCGTCGACCCAGCCCATCTTCCGCGCAGCCGTGAAGAACTGTCGGAAGTGGAGCTGCTGGCGGGTGTCGGTCACATAGACGATGCGCGCCGGTGCCCACCGATCGATCCGGTACCGCACGGTGGCGAGGTCGGTGGTCCCGTAGAGGTGGGCCCCGTCCACCTTGCGCACGATGAGTGGCGACTTTCCGAGACCCTTGCCGTCCTCGGGCGAGAACGGGACGACGATGGCGCCATCGCTCTCCTTGGCGACCCCCGCGGCCAGCAGCTGGTCGACCAGAGGGCCGAGTGCGTCCTGGTAGGCGCTCTCACCCAGGGTCTCCTCGAAGGAGATCCCCAGCCGGTCGTAGACGGTCTGGTACTCGGTCATGCTCGCAGCGACGAAGCGCTCCCAGAGGGCCCGGTTGTCGGGGTCGCCGGCCTGGAGCTTGGCGGTCTCGGCGCGGGCGGCATCCTGTTGCTCCTCCGTCGCCTCCTTGGAGAAGCGCACGTAGATGCGCTCCAACTCGGCGATGGGATCCGCCGCGAACGCGTCTGCGTCCGCCCAGAGGTGCCAGGCCACGATGAGCTTGCCGAAGGGGGTGCCCCAGTCCCCGATGTGGTTGTCGCCGACGACCGTGTAGCCGGCGAAGCGGTAGAGTCCGACCAGGGCCGAGCCGATGACCGTCGAGCGGAGGTGCCCGACGTGCATGCGCTTGGCCACGTTGGGCGCGCTGAAGTCGATGACGACCGTGCCCTGCTCCTGAGGGTACCCGTGCGCGACCGCCTCGGCCTGGTCCGCCAGCTGGGCCGCCAGCCAGGCGTCGTCCAAGCGGATGTTGAGGAAGCCCGGACCCGCCACATCCACCCGCGCCACCGCCGGATGGTCGGGCAACGAGGTGGCGAGCCGCTCCGCCACTGCTCGGGGGTTCGTCCGCAGGGACTTCCCCAGCCGGAACGCGAAGTTCGACTGGTAGTCGCCGTGGTCGGGGTTCTGACAGGGCACGGCCGGCTCGAGTGGGACGGGGCTGTCGGCGTGACCGGCGGCCACGGCGCCCTGGCGCACGAGCTCGGTGAGGATCCGGGAGATGGTCATGCACGCGAGCTAACCCGACGCTCGCCGTCGACGCCGCCCAGGGCCGAGGCCGTGGACCTCAGTCGCAGGACCCGGGGGTCATCCCGCAGCTCCCGCAGTTGCCCGCCACCTGGGTGGTGCGGGGCTTGCCCATCGCGTAGCCTCCCGTGAGCGCCACCTGGCGCACGACGCTGCCCTCCCCCGCGTCCGGCGTCCAGTCCCGTGCGCAGTCCTCGCCGCAACGCCGGCGATCCTCCTCGCCGCTGCGCTGGAGCACCTCGATGGTCTCGTCGCAGGTCGTGCAGTGGTACTCGTAGAGGGGCATCAGGGCTCCAGCAGAGGTCCGAGCGCAGCGTACCCGGACGGGCCGAGCCGCGCGACCGGCTGGAGCGCACGCTCGTCCACCAGCCCGTCGTCCCCGACGACTTCTGGGTCGAGGTGGAAGCGGACCACCTCGATGACGAAGAGGTGGGTGCTGCCGAGGTCGTGGGCGCTGTGCAGTCGCCCCTCCATCGCCACCCGAGCAGCGGAGGGTCGCGGCGCCGCCACCAGATCGCAAGCGACCGCCTCGAGCCCCACGTGGGCGAACTCGCTGGCGCCCGGCGGAAGCCGGCTCGCCGTGCCGTGCATCGGGGTGAGGAGGTGCTCGGACACCATGCTGATGGAGCAGACCTCGGTGCTCAGCAGGTTGCAGGCCGTGTCCTTGAGCGCACCCTCCCGATCCTTGCGCGCCACCGACACCGCCACGAGAGCAGGTCGACTCGCGACACCCATGAAGTACGAAAAGGGCGCCAGGTTGTCGTTCCCCGCTTCGTCCCGCGTGCCGATCCACGCGATCGGACGGGGGACCAACAGCGACGTCATCAGGCGGTAGACATGGCTACCTCGGGCTTCGGCAGGGTCGACGATCACGCTCTCGGGGCTATCCTCGGCTGGATGTGGCTGCACCTCGTCCTCGCCTGCGCCCGAGCGCCCGCACCGGCGGCCGAGGGCAGCGACTCCGCAAGGGCCCTGCTCGCGGTGGCACAGGCTGACCAGGCCGCCGCCGCGCTCTACGACGAGGTGTCGGCGCTGCAGAGCCTGTGCGACGAACCGCGTCCGGGACGGCACCTCGACGCGCGCCCCGCCGGACAGGTGGTCGCCGACATGAGGGCGCACCTCGATCGCGCGCAGCTGGACCTCACCCTCCTGGAGGGCCACCTGGAGACGATGCGGACCGCGCTCCTGATAGAGTCCGCGCAACGCTTGGAGGAGACCCCATGACCCGCTTGATGATGCTCGCGTCGCTCACCGCCCTGCTCGCCCCCGGTTGCGGAGGCAAGGATGACGAGCCGACCGACACGTCGGAAGAGTCGGACACCGACACCGACACCGACACCGACACCGACACGGACACCGACACGGACACCG
>CAZSAT010000107.1:0-23664 GCA_964604675.1 uncultured Enterobacterales bacterium | reverse complement strand
TGGAGGACCGCGCCGCGCTGGTCGGCGCGATCGTGCAGAGCCTCGACCTGGTCGATCCGGTGCTGGTGGGCACGGACTCCGGGGGTGCGGTGGCGCTCTTGGCATCGGAGCACGCCGCCGGGGTCGTCACGGTGGGCACCGCTCCGAGCACCGCCCTGCGCTGGACCGAGCAGTTCGACTACAACGGCGGCTGGACCCTCGACCTCGAGCACGTGCTGGGCACCGACGGCGATGTCGCGAGCCGCCTGCTCGCCGACAACGCCGACCCGGACCACGTGGACGCCGTGCGTGCCGAGCTCGACGAGCAGCCGTCGGGCACCCTGGGCGATCGTCTCGCGGCCGCCGAGCCGGACCTGCTGGGGCGGCTGGCCGACATCGAGGTTCCCGTGCTGGTGGTGCACGGCGAACAAGACGACGCGGTGCTCTTGGAGACCGCCAGCTTCCTGGTGGGGCAGCTGCCCTCGGCGTCCCTGGCCACCTTCCAGCGGTCCGGCCACCGACCGCACACCGAAGAGCCCGAGGCCTTTCGGGCCGCGGTGCTCGGCTTCGTCGCCGGGCTCTGATCACCCGCCGCGCAGCACGTCGACCATGCCGCGGATCTGCGCCGGCCTCTGGGCGCCCCTCCCGCTCGCGTTCAGCGGCCATGGCCACGGCCGCGGCGCGCGCGGTGCTCGGCGGGCGCTGTGTCTTCGCTCGCGGGGCGCCCGAGTCCCGGCGCCGCTCCGCGGTCGACGAAGCGGATCACCGCCACGTCGTACGCGTAGTCCTCCAGCACCTCGATGCCCAGCCACAGCCTCCGGGGGACCTCCGTGAGCAGGAGCGGGAGCTGGTGGAAGGGATGCTCCCCGCGGAGCTCTTCTTCGCCGTACTCCTCCAACAGCCGCTCGGTGGGGGACGGGGACTCGCCGAACATCACGAGCCGGTGATCCTCGGGCCGGTTGGGGCCACCCTCGATGATGGGCTCGAAGAGGCCGAGGTCGCGGCGTGTCCAGCTCAGGTCGCCCAGCAGCACCTCGTTGGTGGCTTCGTCCATGCGAGACCGTGGGGCCAGCCAGTAGAACCAGCGCCGGGTGCCGTCCACGAAGATGACGGGCGGTGCGGCGCCGGGAGGGCGGATCCAGTTGGCCTGGGACCAGCTCGCCGCGTCGACGTGCGACGGGACCAGCACGTAGTCCAGGCCGAACACCTCGTCGCCCGCGCCCGCGGCCTTCAGGGCCCACGGCTCCACCCACTCGACGTAGTGGTTGAACATCATCAGGGCGCCGTCGAGCTGGCGCGTGACCAGGTGCGACTTGCCCTCGACGTCCGCGGCGTTCCGGGCCCGCCAGTCCCAGGTGTAGTTCAGGCCGCTCACCACGGCCCACCAGCCGAAGCAGACGGCGAGCGCCCGCAGGGGCAGCCCGCCCTGGTGCCGGAGCCGTCGCGCCGCATCCCAGGCCAGCGCGTGGAGCAGCGGGGCGAGCACGATGAAGATGCGGCTCGCCATGTCCTCCCGGGCGGTGGGCGCGAGCAGCCCGGCGAGGGACAGCGTGCCCCACGCACAGGCGACGCTGACGGCGATGGTGCGCTCCGGCCCCCGGCGTGCCGCGACGGCGACAGCCACCACCAGCAGCGCGCTCCAGACCAGGCCCGCGCCGCGTGGCGAGAGGTACACGGCCTCGTAGTGGGAGTACAGCACCAGGACCGGCGTGGCGAAGAGTCCGAGGAGCGCCATGGTCGACGCCAGGCGTGGCCTCGACGGCAGCGCCCCCGCTGCGATCAGCGCGGCCCCGGGCACACTGGCCAGGTACAAGAGCTGCACGAGGTTGTGCTCGACCAGCGGGAGCTTGTCGAGCAGCGTGGTGGTGCCGGAGTGGGTGGCGGGTGCGCTCAAGAGCGGCCCGACCATCGCCAGCCAGAGCACGTTGAAGGCGGCGGCGACGGCCACGTGTCGTCGGAAACGCGGTCCGCCCTCGCGCACGAGCAGCAGCAGCGAGCCGCCAAGGAAGCCGAAGGCCACCAGGGCCGTGGACTCCTTCAAGAGCATCGGCACGCTGAGCGCGAGCACCGCGCCCGCGAGCCGGAGCGGGCCCACGTGCTCCTCGCGCAGGACCCCGCCAGCGAAGAGCAGCCCCGCGGCGCCGAGCAGGTCCATCTCGGTCAGGAGCCATGCCTGGAAGAGCGTGGGTGCGAGCAGCAGGCTGCTCACCGCGGCGAGCGTGGCCACCTCGGGCAGGCCGATCCGCCGGAGCCAGGATCGTGCCGCCAGGCCGAAGAGGGCGAGCTCTGCGGTGGCCCGCGCCCAGCGGACCAGGTCGGGCTCGACCTCGGCCACGCCGAAGATCGCGGCGTGGCTCTTCAGGGCCAGCACGCTCAGCGGCCGGAGCGCGTGGGCGTCGATGGGCCAGGGCATCTCGAAGGGCAGGAAGGCCGCGCTCCAGGGAACCTGGTCGACCAGCGCCACCACCCGGTGGGTGACGTTGTCGAAGGCGGGCACCACGCCGAGGGCCGAGAGCACGGCCGCGACGCCGATCAGCAGCAGCGCCTCAGGGTGACGCATGCACCCGGATGGTGCGTCCGATGCCGTCCAGCACCTCCCGCAGGCCATCATAGTCGTGGTGCTTCGCGAACACGTAGGCGTTGGCGAGGTAGCCCGCCTCGACCGGCTGGGTGCGGGAGCCCGGCGGGGGCAGCACCGCCTTGAAGATGTGCTCGCCCCACCGCGCCTGCGCCTCCTCGACGCCCGAGTAGCCGCGGATCACGCCGTCGCGGTCCGGGCGGAGGGCCACCAGGCCGCCGGCGAAGTTCCGCTTGGCCGTGCCGTGGGTGTCGCCCCAGCAGATCGCCCGCGCCCACTCGGTGTAGAGGTCGAGCTCGCAGGCCTCGCTGTAGATGTCCCACACCGTACAGCCCGGGGGGCGCGCGCCGATCTCCGAGAACACCAGCCCCTTGGGCCCCGCGAACCACTCCATGTGGGTGGCGGAGGTGTCGATCCCGAGGTCGGTGATGACCTTGCGCCCGAAGTGGCGGAGCTCCTGGTAGCCCGGCGCCGCGATGCGGTTGGTCATCACGATCTGCGGGCTGTGGTGCCGGTTGCGCATCGCCTCGAGCACGCCCGGGTAGTAGTGGCACACGGTCTCGAACACCACCCGACCGCCCACGGTGAGGGTGTCGAAGAAGCCCTCGTGGCCCTCGATGAAGGCCTCCATCGTGAAGAAGCGGGGCTGGCGGTCCAGGCCTTCTTCCTCCAGGGCGTGGGCCAGCTCGGCGTCGCTGGACACCTTCCAGGTCCCGTGGGCGCCGGCGCCGTCGCGCGGCTTGAGGATGACCGGGTAGCCCACCTCCTTCACGAACGCGACGGCCTCGTCGACCGAGC
This sequence comes from uncultured Enterobacterales bacterium, assembly GCA_964604675.1. Lineage (GTDB taxonomy): Bacteria > Myxococcota_A > UBA796 > UBA796 > CAJQPC01 > CAZSAT01. Next base: position 20,309 of record CAZSAT010000107.1, on the reverse strand, counting down.
TCACGGCAGCGTTGGCCGCGCAGGGCACCCCGCGCGCGCGCAGGAACTGCTTCATCAGGAACTTGTCGCGGCAGCGCTCCACGACCTGGCTGGACGTGCCGGGGATGCCGGTCCGTTCGCGCACGATGGCCGTGGGCCCCATGTGCGACTCGATGGTGGCTTCGAAGCGGTGGACCCACGGGCCGCGCTTCTGGATGCGTCGCACCGCGTCGGTCATCGCGTCGAGGTCGCCGAGCCGCGGCAGGTACTCGTAGTCGTCGAGCAGGCCGAGCACCTGGTGGTCGATGTGCTCGGGCTTCGCGTCGCAGAGGCCCGTGACCCGGGCCCCCACGTTCTTGAGCCCCTGCACGAAGCGCCGTTGGTTCGCCGGGAAGTGCGGGGCGAGCAGGATGACGTGCATCACGGCCTCCGATCAGGGCAGCAGCTTGTCGAGGAAGAGGGGCAGCATGGAGCGCCAGGTGGGCCAGTCGTGGTCGCAGTCGTGGCCCCAGAGCTCCAGGTGGGTGTCGACGCCCCTGGAGCCGAGCAGCCGCGCGAGGTCCACGGTCTCCTGCGGGGCTTCCCAGCGGCCCTGCCCGGAAGCGAGCACGATCTTGGTGCTGCGTAGGGCGTCGAGGGCCGGTCCCTCCAGCCCCGGCAGGAAGCGCATCGGCTGGCAGAAGAAGTACTCGCTGTCGGTGTGGCCGTGCATCCAGCGGTCCATCGTGTAGGTGCCGCTCATGGCCACGATGCCCGCGAGCCGGCCCGGCGTGCGGGTGGCGGCGAGCACCGCGTTGAAGGCCCCGAGGCTGGCGCCGGCCGCCCAGATCTGGTCGTAGCCACCGCAGTCGCGCTGGATGTAGGGGATGAGCTCGTCGTGCAGGTAGCGGTCCCAGCGCCCCTGTATCCAGGCCTTGTGACCGGGGTGCGCCTCGGCGTCCATCCACGCCTCGCGGGTGACCGTGCCGCAGGCGTAGACCTTCAGCCGCCCGGCCTCGATCAGCGGTCGCAGCACCCGGATCATCAGGAAGCGCTCGCACTCGAGGTAGTCCCCGCCCGCGGTCGGGAAGAGGATGAGCGGCACGCCGTAGTCGCCGAAGCAGGCCAGCTCGGTGGTCCGGCCGTGCAGGGCGGCGCTCGTCCAGCCGGTGAGGGTGCGCTTCATGTGGCCCCCAGCCGGTCGGACTCGGTGTGGCACCAGAACCGGATGAGGCCGTGGAAGTGGTCGGTGAAGCGCTCGACCTCGTGGGGTGGGTAGAGCGCGGCCACCTTGGTGTGCACGATCTCGCGCATCCTCGGTGAGGAGAAGACCTCCAGCGCCACCGCGTCGAGCTCGGCGAGGTGCTTGTGGCAGAAGGCCTCGAAGCGCCTGGTCTGGAAGTGCTTCTGGGCCAGCGCGTCGTAGGCGTCGAGCTTCTCGTCGAAGCTGCGCTCGCTGTCTCCGATCTTGAAGAAGGGCTGCCAGTCCAGGTTGTGCCGGAAGGTGCGCCCGGTGGCCGCGCAGAAGAGCGCCCAGCGGAGCTTGGCCTTCACCAGCCACGGGAAGTGGTAGTGCAGGCTCGTGACCTGGCTGTCGGGGCACGCGTTGGCGAAGTCGATGGGGTGCAGCACGCCGTCGGCGCGCAGCATCTCGCAGCTGTTGAAGTCCCAGCCGAAGAAGGCGTTGATGGTGCGCGCGACCTTCTGGCACCGGACCCACTCGTCGGCCTCCAGGTAGTGGAAGTCGACCACGTAGCGGCCGTGCAGCGGCGCGCTCGGGTCGTAGCGGATCACGTTGACCTGCGGGCCGACCCCCAGAGCGCGCACGAACACGTCCCAGTCCTTCACCGCGGCCTGGAGGTGGTTCACCTTCGCGCCGCTGTCGTCGTAGGCGGCCTGCAGCTCGGCGGCGTTCTTCACCTGCCGCACGCCCACCCAGCCGCCGCCGTCGTAGGGCTTGAGGAAGGCGGGGTAGCCCACCCGCTCCCCGACCTCCGCGAGGTCGAACAGCCGGCCGTAGCGCTCGGCGGTGACCCCTGCGTCGGCGTAGTCGGGCTGGTCCTTGGGCGGCAGCATCCAGGTCTTGGGGATGGGCAGGCCGAGCCGCATCATCGCGGCGTAGCTGGTGTGCTTCTCCATGGACTGGATGGACCAGGGGTTGTTGAGCACGTAGGCGCCGTCGAGCAGGGTCGCCTTCTTGATCCACTCGCGGCTCACGTGGTGCCAGTGGGTGAGCCGGTCGAGGATGACGTCGTAGCGGCAGGGCTGCTGCAGGTCGAAGGGCTCGATGGTGATGCGCTCGGTCGCGAAGCGCAGCTCCTTCTTCCCCACCTTCACCACCGGGTCGAGGCGTGCGAGCAGCTCTTCGAAGGCCAGAGGCCAGCAGAGGTCGGCGCCCAGCAGCATGCCGATCAGCTTGGTCTCACTCATAGGTCATCCAGAGGTGGCCGGGGAAGAGGCGGGTCAAGCCGTCGCGCAGCCGGTCGCGCCAGTTGATCCAGTTGTGGCCGTCGAGGGCTTCCACGAAGCGCACGTCGAGGCCAGCCCGTCGCATCAGCGGCACCAGGCCGCGGTTGTAGGCGATGAGCGACTCGAACACACCGCAGCTCAGGAAGAGCTGGGCATCGAGGCGGGCCGGGTCGTTGCGGAAGCCGTTCACGAAGGCCACCACCGGGTCCCAGAGCTCCCCCCGGTCGTGGTGGCCGATGTCGGTGAAGACGAAGGACCCGGACTGGAGCAGCAGCTTGCCGAACACCCCGGGGTTCGACCAGGCGGTGTAGAGCGAGCTCACGGCGCCGAAGCTGGCCCCCATCAGCCCGGTGTCGCGGGCGCGGGTGGACAAGCCGTAGCGGCGGTGGAGCTCGGGCAGCAGCTCGTCCACGAGGAAGCGCGCCTGGAGCGGGTTGGCGGCGTACTCGCTGTTCCGGGCGTCGCCGGGGTCGACGAAGGCGACCACCAGCGGCGCGACCTCGTAGCGCTGGATCAGCTGGTCGAGCACGGCCTGGGCGGAGGCGAAGCGCAGGTAGTCCAGCCCGTCGTGGCAGACCATCACGGGGTAGCGCTTGTGCGGCTTGTACTCGAAGGGCAGGTAGGTGGTGACCCGGCGTGGCGCGCCGAAGACCTCCGAGCGCAGCACGAAGGGGTCCAGGTCGCCCCGGCGGCTCGCGGGAGCCGGCTCGGTCCAGCTGGGCACGGTGTAGCCGCCCATCTGGCAGACGCTGTTCGCGCCGAAGGGATCCCGCGCCAGCGCCGCGTTGCGCGGGTCGCGGATCCAGCTGCGCTGGTCGCCGCGGTGCACCTCGAACTTGTACTCCACCCGGGCAGCGTGGGGCAGCTCGATCGACAGGAACCACGCCGGGGTGCCCTCGAGCCGCTGCAGGGGTTGGCGCGACTCCAGGCCGAAGACCCAGTGCACCAGGTAGATCTGGTCGACCGGGTGCTCGTCCCAGAAGAAGAAGGTGGCGGTCTGGTCCTCGACCAGCGGGAAGTCGTGGGCCGCCACGAAGGCGGTCATGCGCTCCCGCCAGCTGCCTGGATCGCTGCGCAGCGCTTCACCGAGCTCGAGGATCGCCTGCATCAGGCCCCCAGCTCGAGCAGGCTGCCCGGCGCGGAGTGATCGGCGACCTCGGTGCCCTCGAAGCTCAGGTAGGCGCCCGGTTCGAGGCCCAGGCAGCGGGCCTGGAACCGTCGGCGGAGCAGGTCGAGTCGGGGCGCCTCGAGGCGCAGGCGCTGCCGGGCGTGAGGGAAGAACACCACGTTGTGGATCAGGCCGAGGCCTTCCCCGAAGACCTCCGCGTTGCCCGGACCTTCGGGCGGATCGTCGTAGAAGAGCACGATGCGGTCGGTGAGCACCATGGCGCCGGCCGACCAGGCGACGATCGGGCGCTCGTAGCTCCCGAGCACCGGGTCGAGCCCGAAGAGCTGCAGCCGGTTGCGGAGCACGGCGACCTGTCCGCCCGCGATCAACACCGCCGAGGACCCGTCGATGGCTTCGAGGGCCTGGTCGCGGAAGGCCGCCACGGCGGAGTGTTCCCAGGGCCGGGCGAGCTCGGGGTACTCCCCGAAGATGCGGGTGACGCCGTCCACCTGCTCCGTGTCCAGCCGTCGGATGTTCTGCAGCTCGGCGTGGAGCTCGTCGCGTCCGGCCTGGCCCAGCCCCTGCAGCTCCCTGGCGGCGTCGAGGGCATGCCGCAGGCGGATGCGGTGGGCGCGCTTCCACAAGAGGATCCGGTCCTGCCGGGCGCGGTAGGTCGAGCGCAGCGAAGGGCTGGCCTCCATTGCGGCGTCGAACCAGCGGTAGAGGGGCAGGTGGCGTACGGGTCCACCGACCGCGTCGGTGAGCGCTCCGATCTCGTCTTCGTCGTGCCGCCAGCCGGCGGTGATCAGCACGACCTCGCCGTCGATCCCGTCGAGGGCTCGGGCAACGTTGGGTGCGGCGCGCTGGGGGCCGAGGATGCGGATCATGGACGGGGCTCGTGGTGCTGCGCGGGTACCGCTGTACCGGGTGCAGGGCAAGGGAGCAGGCGCGCTTTCAGGGCTCCTGGGGTGACCCCGGGGTAGCTTCTGCACGGAGGTCCCGTGAGCGAAGCCGAGGTCCAGATGAGCCCCGAGGAGCTGCGTGCGGCGGTGATCGCCGGCTTCCTCGCGCCTCCACGCAGCTCCGCGCCGAACTTCTGGGTGTCGGGGGTGCTGTGGGCCGTGGCCGCGCTGATCTTCTTCGAGCCTGTGGATCTCGTGTGGCTGGCCCTGGTGCTCTTGATCCACGAGGGCGGCCACCTGCTGGCGATGAGGGCCTTCGGCTACCAGGACACGCGGATCTTCTTCCTGCCCTTCTTCGGCGCCGCTGCTTCGGGGCGCCCGGCTGGCGAAGAGCTTCCGTGGCAGCGCGCGATCATCCTGCTCGCAGGTCCGGTGCCCGGCCTGCTGCTGGGTGCTGGCTTGATCGTGAGCCAGGTGCTCGCAGGCCTCGAGCCCTCGATGTTCGCGGTGATGCTCGTGGCGGTGAACCTCTTCAACCTCCTGCCGGTCGCCCCGCTCGACGGCGGGCGGGTCGTGCTGTTGCTCGTGCCGTCCCAGCGCCTGCAGCACGTCCTGAAGCTGGCCAGCGGCCTGGCCCTGGTGGGGCTCGGGGTCTGGATGGAGAGCTGGCTGCTCGGGCTGTTCGGCCTCTGGATGGCCAGGAACAGCTGGACGGCCTTCGCTGCGTACCGCGAGGTGGCCCCCCATCGGGATCGGCTCGCCGTCACCGCCACCGAGCCGCGCCTGCTCACGGAGCGGCAGGTGCTCGGGCTCTACGAGCTCGCGGTGGCCGGGGGGGACGTGGACGGCACCGTGGCGTCGGGGCGCGAGGTGCTCGGGCGGATGCACCTGGCGCACCGTGCCCTGGTGCAGCCGCGCACGGCGCGGGGGGTCGAGCGGGCAGCCATCGCGGTGGCGTACGGCGTGTGCGCCGTGCTGCCGCTCGGCGGTGCCGCGTGGCTCTTCGGGCTCGGCGGCTGATGGACAAGTCGGGGCTGGTGGCCGGCTTCCGAGCGCTCTTGAGCGCGCGCCTCGACGGCCTGGTGTCCGAGGCGGCGGCAGCGCGCAGCGGCACGCGCGTGGACGGCAGCCACCGGCCCGCGAACCGCGGCGAGCGCGCGGCCGTCACGACCCAGGGCTACCTCGCCCATGCCCTGGGGCGCCGGATCGAGGCCCTCCGCACGGAGCTGGAGCAGCTCGACGAGGTGCCTCCCGGACCCCGGGTCGTGGTGGGTCCGGGTGCGCTGGTGCGCTTCGAGGAGGAGGGGGTGCCGCGGACCGTGCTCGTGCTGCCCGGGGGGGCCGGCGACCGGGTGGAGGGGGTGGTGGTGATCAGCCCGCGCTCGCCGCTCGCCCGCGCCTTGCGTGGGGCTGCGACCGGGGACGTGGTCGAGCTCGAGGAGGAGGAGCGGGCCCTGGAGATCCTGGCCGTGGGCTGAGGCCTACGGGCGCCCCTCGGCACACAGCACCTCGGTGTCGTCGTCCCACGCCGCCATGTTGTTCACCACGAGCCGCTGCACCGCTTCGTCGTCGGTGGTGACCCCTCCGAAGTCGCCCTGCTGCCAGGTGGCGTAGACGTGCACGAGCTCTCCGGGGGAGCGCTCGTAGAAGACCTCGAGCTGGTAGTTCTGCTCCAGGGACTTGTTGCTGCCCTCCTCGAAGGAGGCGGGCTCCGTCATCACGATGCGGCTGTGCAGTCCCGGACCGTGAGGGGTGAGCTCGGCACCGAGGTCGGGCAGGTAGCGGAGGCGCCCCACGGCCACCGAGCTGTACCAGGCGCCGAGCAGGGTGTTGCTGTTCTCGAGCTCCCAGCTGAGCGTGGGGGTGTGGCGCGCCATGTAGGCGTCGTAGTCGCTGGTGAAGGTGCGCTGGTAGGTCTCGTAGGCATCCGGGTACAGGGAGAGCTGGTCCTGGTGGGAGACCACCCGCTCGAGCTGCTCCAGCGTGCAGGCGAGGGGGCGCGCGATGAAGAGGCCCTGGGCCGCGGCCGGGTCGCCGCCCATGCCGACGAGCGCCACGTCGGCGTCGGTCAGGTCCGACACGGTGCCGTCGAGGGTCTCTTCGAGCTCGGCCCCCAGAGCGCTGTGCACGTTGCGCTGCACCTCGGCGAGCTGCTCGTCGGTGCCGTCGTCGTACCAGGTCCAGAGGTAGTGCAGCAGGCCGTCGACGTCCTCGGGCGCAGGATCGAGCGGGGCACAGGCGAACAGGAACAGCACGGGGCCATCGTAGCCGGCGACCTTTCGTGACGCTCCTCCGGGACATCCCATGAGGCTGTGGGGGCAGGATCTGGGCGTCGAGGGATAGAGACCCAGCGCGGTCCAGCTGGGCTTGGCTGGGTCCGGTGAGGTCCCCATGTTCCTGATCCTGGCCTGTCTGCACCGGCCGCCGGCCACCCTCGACACCGACGCCTGCCGCGCCGCTGGCTCGGAGGCGGTGATCAGCGACACGGCCTTCGACGAGCTGTGGGACTACGCCGACCCGGCGGCCACGGAGCTGGCCTTCCGCGCTGCGAGCGTGCCCGAAGCGCAGGCCCTCCAGCTCCAGACCCAGATCGCGCGCACCCTCGGCCTGCAGGCGCGCTTCGACGAGGCGGTTGCGGTGCTCGACGCGGTGGATGCCGAGCCTCGGGGCGCGGTGACGACCGTGCGGTCCCTCCTGGAGCGGGGCCGCGTGCTGAACAGCTCGGGGGATCCGGCCGCGGCCGCGCCGCACTTCCGCTCCGCCTGGACCCTTGCCTGCGCCCAGCGCCTGGACTTCCACGCGGTCGACGCCGCCCACATGCTCGGCATCGTGTCGCCGCCCGAGGAAGCCGCGACCTGGAACCAGACCGCGCTGGAGGTCGCCGCGAAGAGCACCGACCCCCGCGCGGCCCGCTGGGAAGCGAGCCTGCGGAACAACATCGGGTGGAGCCAGCACGAGGCCGGCGACTTCGAGGCCGCGCTGGCCAGCTTCGAGGCGGCGCTGGTGCTTCGGGAGGACGCCGGGAAGGCGGCCTCGATCGCGCACGCCCGCTGGGCCGTGGCGCGCACGCTCCGCTCGCTGGAACGCTACGACGAAGCCCTCGCCATCCAGACGGCGCTGGCGGAGGGAGCGGAGGACGGGTGGGTCTTCGAAGAGCTGGCGCTCTGCCATGAAGCCTTGGGCGACACCGAGGCCGCGGCCACCTGGGCCGCGCGCGCCCTGCCGCTGTTGGAGGCCGAGGGCTGGATCGGCGAGGAGCAGCCTGACCGGCTCGAGGCCTTGCGCGCGCTGCTGCCCTGACCGTCAGCCGCGGAGCAGCAGGGCCAGGGGCAGCGACGGCGCTGCGGCGTTGGCGCGGGCCACCGGGCCGCCGTCGAAGCCGGTCTGGACCCCGGCGCGCTCCCCGAACCACCAGCTGAGCCCGAGTCCGAGCCCGACGTACTGGGTGTCTCCGGCTCCGGTGACGTTCACGGTGTCCACCGCGAAGGACCAGTGGACGGGCACGTGCACGTCGAGCACGAGGTGATCCCAGGCACGTCCGACCTGGGCCATGCCCAGCGCGGCCGGGTGCAGGGCGGTGTGCCCCCGCACGCCCGCCGACAGGCTCAACCAGCCGTCGCCGAGGGAGGTGCCGAGCTGCAGCTCGCCGTCGATCAGGCCGCCGGCGACCGTGGGCTGGTAGAGCCCCTCGGTCGGGTCCAGGTCGACCGCGCCGACCGGTGGCGCACCCCCGATGCGCAGCTCGGCGGCGGTGCGGACCGCCCCGGTGCCCAGGGCTCGCCGGAGGCCCACCAGGGTCGGGCCGGTGTAGAGCGTTGCCTGGGCGTCGTAGACCGCGTACCCGAGCGGCGCCCCGGTGAGGACCGCGGTCCAGGCGTCGGTGACGCCGAGCTCGGCGTAGACCTGCGCGGCGTGGTCGACGAAGGGTCGGGTCTCGGCGAACGAGCCGTCTGCGAGCCTTGCGCCAGCGCCCGGCACCGCCCGGTAGCCCGCCTTCACGAACCAGCCGCCGGCCGGCTGCGTCCAGCCTGCGGCGTGCGCGGAGACCGCCAGGAGCCACATGCTCAGCTCCCTACAGCGACGCGTAGAGCGCGAGGTAGCGCGCCGCGGAACGCTCCCACGACCAGTCCACGCCCATCACGTGCTTCTGCATCCTGCGGTAGCCCACCGGGTCCTGGCGCTTGAAGCGGGCCGCCACGTGCAGGGCCCAGCCCAGGCCGACCGAGGTCGGATGCTCGAACACGAAGCCGCTGGTGCCGTGATCGACCGTGTCGGCGAGGCCTCCGGTGGCGTGCACCACCGGCAGCGTGCCGTAGCGCATGGCCTGCATCTGCGTCAGCCCGCACGGCTCGAAGCGGCTCGGGATGGCGAGCGCGTCGGAGCCCGCGAGGATCCGGTGCGCCAGGTCGACGTCGAAGCCGATGCGCACGGCGAGGTGGTGGCTGTAGAGCCCGGCGAGCCGCCGGAAGCGTTCCTCCAGCGCCGGGGATCCCGAGCCGAGCAGCACCACCCGAGCGCCGATGGCGTGGAGGTGCGGCACGAGGTCGGCCAGCAGGTCGAGGCCCTTCTGGGAGGTCAGCCGGGACACCACGCCGACCAGCAGGTCGTGCTCGTCTGCGGGCAGGCCGAGCTCGGCGAGCAGGCGCGCGCGGTTCTCCGCCTTGCCCGCCTTGAGCCGGTTGGCGCCGTAGGGCACCACGCTCCCGTCGGTGCGGGGGTTCCACTCGTCGAGATCGAGGCCGTTGAGCAGGCCGACCAGGCGGCGGGCGTGGGCACGGAGGAAGCCGTCGAGCCCGAAGCCGAAGCCTGGCTCCAGGATCTCCCGCGCGTACCGTGGCGACACCGTGGTCACGGCATCGGCGCGGCTGATGCCGGCCTTCATGAAGCTCGCCGCGCCCTGGAACTCGAAGCCCTCGGGGTGGAAGTCGCGCTCGTCGAGGCAGAGCCGATCGATCACGCTGGGGCCGAACACGCCCTGGTAGGCGAGGTTGTGGATCGTCAGCACGCAGCGAGCCCGGTGGCGATCGTAGCGACGAAGGTAGTGGGGCAGGAGCGCGCTGTGCCAGTCGTGGGCGTGGAAGACGTGCACCGGCGCGCCGAGCACGTGGTCGGCGGTCTCGAGCGCTGCGAGGGTGAGGAGCGCGAAGCGCAGGTCGTTGTCGCCGTAGGTGCCCTCCTGGTCACCGTACAGGCCCTCGCGATCGTAGGCGTGGTGCTCGACGAAGACCGTGTCGCCATGCTCGCCGCGGAGGATGGCCGTGCCGGCCGTGAGGCCGCCGCCGATGGGCACGTCGAAGCCCGGTCCCCGCTCCAGGCGTGCGTTCCGACGCTCCAGCTCCGCCCGAACCCGCCCGTAGCAGGGCAGGTAGGTCAGCGTGCGTGCCCCCTGGCGAGCCTGCGCGGCGGGCAGCGCGCCGACCACGTCGCCGAGACCGCCCGTGCGGGCCCAGGGTGCGACCTCGGCCGAGACGTGCACGACGTTCATGTCGACTCCCGGTGAGCGGCGCCTCTATCTCGGCCGACGGGGGTGCACCCAGAGCGCGGGGGCCGCTACGATCCGGTGATGTTGTTGTCGCTCGCGCTCGCGCTGGCCGCTCCGCCTCATCGCGGGCCTGTGGCCGAGCACACCTTCGAGGTCGAGCGGCCGGTGTGCGCCGAGCACCACGTGGCGCCGGTGTGGGCGGCCTGGCTGCTGATCGGGCTCGCCGCTGGCTGGTCGCTGCGGCCTCGGGGTGCACCCTGAAGCTCGTCGCGACCACCCTGCTCGCGCTGGCCACCGCCGCGATCTTCACCTGGCCCGCACCCGTGGCCGGCAACGATCTGCTGGTGGGGCGAGGGTTCGACGCCTCGGGCATGCTGTGGATGGCCTGGTACGCCGGCGAGCACCTGGGTGAGAGCGGGCTGACGAGCACGGTCACGGGGCACCCGGCTGGCGAGACGCTCCACGGAACCGACGCCTGGCTGCACCTCCTGGCCGCGTGGCTCCTGCCGCTCGCCTCGGCTCGGGCGCAGCACCTCATCGCCTGGCTGGGCTGCGCGGCCACCTTCGTCGCCGGCGAGCGCATGGCCGCCAGGGGCTTCGGGGCCCGGTGGCCGTGGTCGCTCGCCGCGGGTGCGGCCTTCGCCTGCAACGGCGTCGCCTTCGGCGCCCTGGTGGCGGGGCGCCACTACCACCTCTTCCAGGCTGGCCTGCCGCTGTTCGCCTGGGCCTGGGTCTGGGTGCTGGAGGGCCGCCGGACGGGGCTCGCGGCGGGCTTCGCGTGGGTCCTGTGCCTGGCCTCGAGCGCCTACACCGCCCTCTTGGCGACCCTGATGGGCGGCTGGCTCTGGCTCTTCCACCCGGGCCGGCGGCGCACGCTGTCGCAGCAGGTGCTCGCCGGTGTTCCCGCCGGCCTCGCGGCGCTCGCCTTCGTCTCGGTCTTTTCGACCGGGGAACGGGAGGTGGTCACGGCGGGGGCGCCTGCGCTCGAGCACGTCAGCCGCTCGGTCACCCTGTCGAGCCTGCTCGGCTGGAACCCCGCGCACGGCGAGACCGCCTTGTTCAGCGGCGCCGCGCTCGGCTTCGCGGCCTTCGGCCTCGCGCTCGCCGGGGTCCGCCTGCTCCCGCGACGCCAGTGGCTGCCGCTCCTGAGCGGCGGGCTCGTGGCCACCCTGCTCGCCTTCGGTCCTCAGGCGGTCGCGCTCCCCCTGGCCAGCGAGCCGGTGTCCACCCCCTGGGCCTGGCTCGCCGAGGTGTGGCCAGCGTCCGGCGAGCTGCGCTTCCACGCCCGCTTCCAGCTGGTGGCGCACCTGGCCTTCGGCACCCTGGCCGCGCTGGTGCTGTCGGCCAGCCGGGCGGGGTGGCTGCGCGGCGTGCTCCTGGCCGGCGTCTTCGTCGACGCCTTGTTCTGGGGAAGGCCCCTGGACGCTGCGGTGACCGTTGCTGCGCCCGGGAACCCCGTCTACGCCACCATCGAGCGGGGCCCGGTGCTCGACGTGCTGCCCAACGCGTCGTCGCCGCTCGATCGCGGGGTGCTCAACGCCGTGCACCACGCCTGCGCGTCGCAGGCGCTCCACGGTCAGGTCGTGGTCGACCCGTGCCTGCTGCCGAGCACGCGCGGCACCACGGGCGCCGCACTTCGCCGGCGCCTCCTGCCCGCGCTGGTCGGCGGCGAGGTGGGGCGGGCGCGTCGAGGCCTCCGAGAGGCGGGCGTCTCCACGGTCGTGGCGCACCTCGACCTCTTCACGTCGGCCGACGCCGCCGGCATCGAGCGCACCTTGCTGCAGGTGGGCCGGAACCCCCGCTCAGGCGTCGGGGGTGGCGAGCGGCTCCTGGTCGTCGACGTCGGCGCGCCGTAGCCGCGCGGCCAGCAGGATCATCAGCGCGCCCCAGGCCCCCGCGCCCGCGAACCAGGCGCCTTCCAGCCAGCCCCGCGCGCCGCCCTCGGTCGCAGGCTCGGTGCGGACGAGCTCGCCGGCCTCCAGGCGAAGGTCGAGTCGGCTCACGTCGACCATGTCGGGGGCGAGCACCGTGGCCACCTGTGCGCGGCCGCACGACACCTCCAGGCGCACGAAGCGGGCCGGGTCGCCGGTCAGCCTGGCCACCTCGTAGCCCTCGGCCGCCTCCAAGGGCAGGGCGAGCTGCTCCCCGAGGAACACCGCCTCGGCCACGCAGGCGGTCTGCTCGCCGGGCGCACGGTAGAGCCGCACCTCCACGTCGGTCGACGGGGTCAGGCACGCGAGCAGCACATGGATCATCGCGCCGCCGCCGCGTGCTCGCCGGCCACCAGGCCCGTCAGGTAGCAGGCCGTGACGGTGCCATCGAGGCCCGAGCCGATCGCGCTCGTGCCCAGCATGCCGGCCACCTCGCCGGCCGCGTAGAGTCCCTGGATCGGCTCCCCGTTGTGGTCGAGCACCTGTGCATGGTCGTCGAGCAGGAGCCCACCGAAGGTCTTGGCCACGCCCGGCACGAGCTCCAGGGTGTGGATGGGCCGGTCGCCGAAGCCGATCATCCAGCTCGGGTCCTTGCCGAAGTCCAGGTCCTCGCCGCTCGCCGCGAGGGCGTCGTAGCGGGCGACCGTGGCGCTGAGGGCCTCGGGATCGAGACCCCACCAGGCGGCCACCTCCGCCGCGTCCGCGTGGCTGCTCAGCACGCCGGCCTCGACGAGCGCCGCCAGGTCGACCGTTTCCTCGGCCTCCTCGTCGCTGCGGTTGTAGGCGGGCACCTGAGCGCTCAGGTTGTCGTAGAGCCCGTCGCTGAGCAGGGCGAAGAGCCGCTGGTCGGGCGCCTCGAGCAACACGTCCACCATGCCGAAGCCCATGCTCAGGCTCTCGTCGGCCACGCGCTGTCCGTCGAGGTCGACGATCAGCGTCTTCTTCACCGACGGCGAGGGCCAGAGCACCTCGTCGTCGAAGCCGTCTCGGGGATCCGCGAGGCTGTGCACGTACACGCCCACCGCGTCGAGGTTCTGCCGCTGGGCAGGCACGCTGGCGAGCAGGACCTCACCGCCACCATCGGAGCTCGGGGCGGACTCGAAGCTCAGGCCCAGGTCCAGGAGCGCGGGACGCGCCTCGACCACCGCCTCGCGGTTGCGGGCGAAGCCCCCCGTGGCGACCACCACCGAGCCGGCCTGGACCCAGCCGCTCTCGTCGGTGCGCAGGTCGGTGTAGGAGGCCCCCGCCACGCGGTCGCCTTCGGTCACCAGCCCCGTGGCTTCGTGCTCGAGCCAGATCACGTCTTCGAGCGGCTCGGTCACCAGGGCCACCGGCGCGAGGCTGGAGCCGGGGAGCGCGAGCCGGTGCAGCCGGGTGGTGGTGCCGGCCGTGCTGTTCTCCGCGAAGCCGTTGAACTCGGCGCCCAGGTCGTCGACCAGCCACGACACCACGGCCTCGGAGCGTTCGAAGAGCGCCTGCACCCATGGATCGTTGCCGTCGCCGCCGGTGGCGTCGGCCCACTCCTCGGTGGCTTGCGCGATGCTGTCGTCGATGCCCGCCTCCGACTGGTGCCGCGTGCCGACCGCGTAGAAGTTGCCCGCGTACCAGCCCGCACCCCCCGCGCGCGCCTCGCGCTCCAGGACCAGCACGCTCGCCCCGTCTTCCCGGGCGCGCCATGCGGCGGCCGAACCCGCCGGCCCGCTGCCCACCACCAGCACGTCGACGTGCACCGTGGCCGGTCCGGGCCCGGCGGTGTCGGGCGCCTCGGTGTCGGCGGCCGCCATGTCCGCGGGCTCGTCGGGTGGCTGCGTGCAGCCGAGCCAGAGGGTGGCGACGAGGGTCATCGGGGGGAGGATACCTGTGGCCAGGAGCCTGTGGCGCGCAGCGCCCCGCGCTCACGCGCAGCCCCGGTGGGGGGTCAGCGGGCGCATGCGCCCGCGTAGGGGGGCCCATCGAGGGGCCCCCTTCAGAGGGGTGATGCGCCCCGGCGAGTGCCCGCAGGGCCAGCGAGTCGGGAGGGTGTGGGCTGCGCGTGAGCGCCGCCCACACCCTAGCCGCCGACGTACGCCTCGAGCACCGCGGGGTGTTCGCGCACCTCGGCGGGGGTGCCTTCGGCGATCTTGCGCCCGAAGTCCAGCACCACCACACGGTCGGCGAGGTCGAGCACGAAGCGCAGGTCGTGCTCGATGAGCACCTGGGCGATGCCGAGCTCTTCCTTGATGTCGAGCACGAAGCGCGCCATGTCCTCGGTCTCTTCCCGGTTGAGCCCGGCCGCCGGCTCGTCGAGCAGCAGCAGCTTGGGCTCCATGCAGAGAGCGCGGCCCAGCTCCACGCGCTTGGACACGCCGTAGGGGAGGATGCCCGCAGGCATGTGCCGCCAGCGCTCCAGGTCGAGGAAGTCGATGACCTCCTCCGCCTTCTCGCGGTGGGCGATCTCCTCGGCGCGCGCCCGGGCCGTCCACAAGAGCTCGTGCCACCAGGGCGTGGCGTAGCGGTGGTGCCGGCCGACGAGCAGGTTCTCCAGCACGCTCAGGTGGTCGTAGAGCGCGAGGTTCTGGAACATGCGCGCCAGGCCGGCGGAGGCCCGGTCCCACGGGGTCACGGCGCGCAGATCCCGACCCGAGAACGCCAGCGTGCCTTCCTGCGGCGTGTAGAGCCCGGAGAGGCAGTTGAACAGGCTGGACTTGCCCGCCCCGTTGGGGCCGATCACGGCGACCAGCTCCCCCTCCCCCACCTCGAGCGACACCCCGTCGAGCGCCTTGACGCCGGCGAAGGACAGGCGGAGCCCGTCGACCTGCAGCAAGGGGCTCACGAGAGCCACCGCCGGCGGCGCCGGTAGCGCTTGACGTCCCGGAAGTTCGTGGCGCCGCCGACCCCCAGGTAGAACTCCTTCACGTCGGCGTCGTCGCGGAGCTGCTGGCTGGTGCCTTCCGCCACGATCTTGCCGCTCTCGAGCACGTAGCCGCGGTCGGCCAGGTCCAGGGCCAACGACGCGTTCTGCTCGACGAGCAGCACGGTCATGCCCTCTTCCCGCAGGCCCCGGATCAGGCCGGCCACCTCCTGCACGATGCGCGGGGCGAGGCCGAGGGAGGGCTCGTCGAGCAGCAGCAGCTTCGGCCGACTCATCAGGGCGCGGGCGATGGCGAGCATCTGCTGTTCGCCCCCCGAGAGGTAGCCGGCCGCCTGGTGGCGCCGCTCTCCGAGCACGCCGAAGCGGTGGTAGGCGCGCTCGAGGTCCTTGGCGATCGGATCCCGACGGGTGGCGGCGCCCGCCAGCAGGTTCTCTTCGACCGTGAGGTCCCCGAGCACGCGCCGCCCCTCGGGCACCTGGGCCATGCCCAGGCGCACGATGCGGTCGGCGGGGAGGCCCGACAGGGGCCGGTCCCCCAGGGTGACCGAGCCCTTGGTGATCTGCCCGTCGTGCAGATCCAGCAGGCCCGTGAGGGCCCGCAGGGTGGTGGTCTTGCCCGCACCGTTGGGCCCGAGCAGGGCGACCACCTCGCCTTCGCCCACCTGGAGGCTCACGCCCCCGAGGACGCGCACCACGTCGTGGTACACGACCTCCAGGTTGGCGACGGTGAGCAAGCTACTTGCCGGCGCGCCGGTTGGCGGCCGGGGCGGCCTCCCCACGGTTGCCGGACCGGTTGGCCTTGATGTCGGCCTTCTGCTCGACCTCGCGGGTGTGCCCGGTCTCGTCGAGCGCCGCCGCGTAGTCCGCAGCCACGGTCCAGGTCTTGTTCTCGAAGTCAGGCTTCAGGATGCGGGTCTTCGTGCCGGCCTCGTAGGGCACCTCGGACAGGTCCAGGGGCTGCAGGAAGCCACCGGCGTCGAAGTCGGTGAGGCTGTGCAGCGCGGTCTTGTAGCCCTCGCGGGTCACGTCGCCGTTCTCGATCGCCAGGCGCGCCGCCTCGAGCTGGGTCAGGCCCTGCACGTAGGAGAGGAGCACGTAGAAGTCGGCGTTGGCGTCGCCCTTGTGGGCGTCGAAGGCCTGGGTGAAGGCGGTCATGCCGGGCACGTCCTCGCCCCAGGTCGGGAGCGCCTGGACCCAGTAGAAGTTGCCGAACACCGCCGAGGGGATGACCTCGGGGAGGAAGAACGCGTCGATCCAGGACGGCGTGTTGCCGATCCAGGTCGGCCCGAAGCCGAGCTGGGCCGCGGTGCCGACGATGGGGCCGGTGGCCGAGGGAAGCGTGGTGAGCAGCACGTGGGTGGCGCCGGCTTCCTCGAGGCCCGTGACGACCGCGGTGAAGTCCTTCTGGCCGGGGGCGATGGCCTGCTCGGAAGCGACCGTGAGCCCGTGGAGCTCGGCCTGGGCCTTCCAGCCGTCGAGGCCGTCCTGGCCGTAGTCGTCCTGCTGGTAGACGATGCCCAGCTTCACCGTGTCGCTGCCGTTCTCGTGCACGACCCAGTCCAGCGCACGGCGTGCCTCCAGCTCGTAGCTGGGTCCGAGGGGCGGCGTGTGCTCGTGCTCGGCCATCTGGCTGGACAGGCTGGCCGGGTAGGCGACCAGGTTGTCGCGCTCGAGCATCGGGCGGAGCGGGAGGGTGTTCGGCGTGCCGAAGCTGGTGCCGATGAAGAGCACGTCGTTCGCGATCTCGTTGTACGACTGCACGCTGTTCTGCGGGTTGTAGCCGTGGTCGCGCTCGATGAGCTCCACGGTCCAGCCGTCGGGCAGGATGCCGGAGCCGCCGGCGTTCACCTGGGCCGCGAGGATGCGCTTGCCGGTGGCGAAGGGCTTGCCGATCACGGCGGCCGGTCCGGACTCGTCGTTCAGGGCGCCGATCTTGAGCACCTTGCCGTCGAGGTCGATCCCCTTGTCGGTCTTCAGGGCCGGCGCGGGGGGCGTGTTGGCGTTGTCGTTCGAGTTGTCGGCCGCAGGCTCCTCGCCGCCACACGCGGTGAGCGCGAAGCCGAGGGTGAGCGCCGAGATGAGGCGATGCATCGGGGTTTTCTCCAGGTGTGCGAAACGCTCCACCCGCCTAACGCCACGCGGCGGTCTGTCACGGGAGGCGGTTAGGCGGTCCCGTGCCTGACGCCAGCCTTCCGTGCCCCTTCGGTCGCTACGAGTTGCTCGCCCTGGTGGGGCGCGGTGGCATGGGCGAGGTCTACCGGGCCCGGCTCATCGGTCCCGCTGGCCCGGGCAAGGAGATCGCGCTCAAGGTGCTCCGCCCGGACGCCCAGTCCAAGGATGCGAAGGCGCTCGACCGCTTCCTGCGGGAGGGTCGCCTGGGCGCGCTCATCCGCCACCCCAACGTGGTCCGGGTGCTGGACGTCGGCGAGGTCGACGGGCAGGCCTACGTGGCCATGGAGTACGTGGACGGCCGCTCGCTCTCCCAGCTGATCGCCAGCCACGGCGCCTTGCCGGCGCGTCCGCTGTTGGACTTCGCGCTGCAGTCGGCACTCGGTCTGGCCGCCCTGCACGACCTGGGCGTGACCCAGGCGGGCGACGTCACCCTCGTGCACCGCGACATCAAGCCCGGCAACCTCATCGCCGACGTGACGGGCCGGGTGAAGATCGCCGACTTCGGCATCGCCACCCTCGCCGGGCGCGACGAGGTGACCTCGGTGATGGGCACCCTCGGGTACATGTCGCCGGAGCAGCTCTTCGGCCGCGATCTGGACGCGCGGTCCGACCTCTTCTCGCTGGGCGTCACGCTCTTCGTCGCCGCGACCGACAGCCGCCTGTTCTCCAACAGCGCCATCGGGCTCGTGGTGGACGAGCTGCGGAACATCGACAACCGGGTCCGCGGATCCGACCTGCTCGCGCCCGTCGACGCGGCGCTCCCGGGGCTCGGCGCGGTGCTCGCCAACTGCCTGCGCTTCGACCCGGACGATCGCTACGCCGACGCCCACGAGCTCTGGGCCGATCTCGACCAGCTCGGCGCGCAGGTCGGCGACCTGCCCACGCTCGCGTCCATCGTGCGGGACGGTGGTGGCGCGCCCACCTTCGAGCCGCTCGTGCCGATGGCCGCTAGCACCGCGGCCGTGCCGTCGAGCTCCATCGTGCGCGACAACGCGGTGGTGGGCCGTGACAAGGAGCTGGTCGAGCTGGCCACCCTCGCCGCCCGCTCGCCGATGGTCGTGGTCACGGGTCCACCGGGCATCGGCAAGAGCGCCCTGGTGCGGGAGGGCTTTCCGAAGGCGGTCTGGGTCGACGTGTCGGCCTGTGGCGGGATCACTGGGGTGTCGGGAGCGCTGGCCGCCACCTTCGGCTTCCAGGGGGAGGTGGATCTGGAGCTGCTGCTGCCGCTCACCTCGGCGGAGGTCATCGTGCTCGACGGCCTCGCCCGCACGAGCCGGGAGGTCGCCGAGGCGCTGGAGCGCTGGACGGCGGCCACGCCCGACACCAGCTGGGTGGTCACGTGCCGGGAGGCGCCGCGCATTCGCGCGGCCGAGCTGGCCCTGACCACCCTGGATGCTTCGTCGTCCGCCGCCTTGCTCGAAGCGCTCGCACCCGCGGTCGACAAGCGCGAGCTCGCTCGGCTGGTGCAGCGGCTCGAGGGCCTTCCCATCGCGCTGGAGCTCGCCGGTCGAGCGCTCGCCCAGCACGAAGGTGGCAGCCTCACCCAGGTCGATCCCGGCGTGGCCGACGGCCTGCGCGCCGCCTTGGACTGGTCGTGGCGTCGCATGGCCCGCGTCGAGCGCCAGGCGTTGGTGCAGGCGGCCGTGTTCGAGGGCAGCTTCGCGCTCGCCGACCTCGAGCAGGTGGTGGAGCTGCCCGAGTCGTCCAGGCCGCTCGGCGAGGTGATCGACGCGCTCGTGCAGCGCGGGGTCGTGAAGGTGCGGGACGAGCGGCTCGTGCTCACGCCCGTGCTCCGGGACTACGGTCGCAGCCGCCAGGACGCCTGCCTCGATGTGGGTGGTCAGCGCCACCTGCGGGTCCGGCATGCTGCGCGCATGGCCGAGCTCGGCACGGCGGAGGGGCTGCACGCCATCCGAGGACCGGGTGCTCAGGAGGCCCTCGAAGCGCTCGTGGCGGCCCGTCCCGACCTGGAGGCCGCGCTGGAGTTCTCGCTCCAGGTGGCGGCTGGCACCACCGCGGCACGGTGCACCTGCGCCCTGTATGCACTGGCCGAGGCGGGCCGCGGGGGGGCGCCAGCGGACTCGGTCTACCGACGCGTCGTCTCGCAGCGCCACCTCACGGCCCGCGAGGGCACGCGGCTCATGCTGTGGCGTGCGGGCTACGAGCGGCTCGTCGACGAGGAGGAGGCCGTCCGGCTCGCGACGGCCGCGCAGGAGCGTGCGCGTGCAGACGGGGACGCGGTGCGCGAGGGGGAGGCCCACTCGCTCATGGCCGACGCCCTGGTCAGCCTGAACCGCCACGCCGACGCGGCGCCCCACCTGGTCGCCGCCCAGAAGCTCGCCCGGCAGGCGGGCGACCGTCGCCTCGAGGCCATCACCTGGCGCACCTCGGCGCGCAGGCTCAGCCGGCTCGGGCGCAACGACCGCGCGCTGGAACACATCGGTCGTGCGTCGAGCCTCGCGAGCTCCATCGGCGACCCTTCCTTGTCGGGTCGGGTGCTCGGGCTCGAGGGTCTGCTGCTGGCTCGCCGGGGAGACTGCCGCGCCGCGTGGCCACTGTTGGTGGAGGCGGCTCAGGAGCTGGAGGCCATCGGGCGCGCCCATGCGGCCGGGCTGGCCTGGTCGAACGTGGCCTTCGCCTGCCGGAGCCTGGACCGCGCCGCCGCCGCCGACGCCCGGAAGCGCGCCCGCCAGCTGCTGCTCCAGGGCGGGGCCGTCGCACAGGCCTACTC
The DNA here is from genome assembly GCA_964604675.1 of uncultured Enterobacterales bacterium. GTDB lineage: Bacteria > Myxococcota_A > UBA796 > UBA796 > CAJQPC01 > CAZSAT01. The sequence continues at coordinate 705 of CAZSAT010000107.1, read as the reverse complement.
GGTGAAGCTCTCCGACGCAGTCGACGCCTGCGACGGCGGTCGCATCGAGGAAGCACTGCAGATCCTCCGGGAGGTCGTGGCCATGGCGCGCTCCCGGGGCGACGACGACCTGTTGCGCGCCGCCCTCTGCGACCAGGTGTGCGTGGAGGTGGTCGGCCGTCGCTTCGACGATGCGCGGCGGCACTACCCCGAGGCGGCCACGCTGGTCGGGCGCAGCCGCGACCGACGGCGGCACGTCACCCTCGCCTACACCCGAGCGCGGATGGCGCTCGAAGAGGGCGACGACGCCGAGGTCCTGCGCCTCGAGGAGCAGATCGCCGCGGTGGTCGACCGGATCGACGCGACCTACCTCGACGCCTTGTTGGCCCAGTTGCGGGGACTGATCGCCATGCGACGGGGCGACCTGGAGCATGCGTGCACGCTGTTCGAGGCCGCTGTGGCCGGCTTCGTGGACGGCGACATCACGATGGCGCTCGAGGCGCAGGCGCAGCGCGCCACCTGCCTCGGCAAGCTCGGCCGCGTGCCCGACGCGCGCCGTGTGCTGGGTTCGGCACGTCAGCTCGCCGCGGATCGCCAAGTGCCCGATGGGCTCGGGGTCCGCTGGCTCGACGAAGCGGAGCTCGAGCTGCGCCCCCTGTCACGGTAGCCTCGCGGCATGGTGCGCCGCGACGATCAGGGTCCTCAGCTCCCGTTGCCCTTCGGGTT
>CAZSAT010000106.1:0-23681 GCA_964604675.1 uncultured Enterobacterales bacterium | reverse complement strand
CCGCGGTCCACCACGAGCGTTGCCCCGGTCGTCAGGTCGCGGACCATGATCAAGGCGAGCCAGACCACCATCACGTGCGCTGCTCGAGCGCCGTCGCTCGCTCCTCGTCCCAGGCCTTGGCGAGCCGGAGGTGGATCCGGTTCATCTCGCTCACGAGATCCGGGGACAGGTCGCCACCCTGGTCGACCGCTTCGTAGAGCGCGTCGAAGACCGCGGCCGCCTCGTCGTCGACCCGCGGGTCCTGGTGGGCGGTGGCGTGGAAGGTGCGCAGTCCCGGGTCGACCGCTGCCACGGCGGGCTCCAGCTCACCGTGACCGAGCCAATCCAGCACCGGACCGATCTCCCCTGCGGGATCCCGGAGCAGCCGGTCGTAGGTGAGCAGGTGGAAGGGGTAGCGCCGGGTGGTGACGTCGCGGATCAGCTCGTAGTTCTCGAACCACCACTCCAGCGCGGCGGGAAGCCGCCCCTGGCGCACCCGCTTCTCGGACGCGGAGTCCCGCTCGCCCAGCTCGTCCCGGGGCGGGGTGTTGGCCTTCTCCAGGTCGTAGAGCCGCTGGAGGCTGGCGGCGTACTCCCGCCAGGGGCGCATCGTGGCCAGCACCCGGCCGACGAACGCGAAGTCGGTTCGGAGCAGGCCCGGCACGAAGACCTTGCAGACCTGGTCGGCCACCGCGTCGGGGTGCACGAACTCGCCGGACCGCGGGTCGGGGTTGGTGCGGTAGTAGAGGCCCATGCGGAAGCGGGACTCGTAGAAGCCCCGCGGGTTGGCGTCGCGGATGGAGTCGCCCCAGCGGCCCGGAAAGGCCTGGCCGAGCACTGGCAGGCCGGCCGCCTGCAGGATCTGCATCCACATCGAGGTGCCGGAGCGCTTGGTGCCGGTGACGAGGATCACGATGTGCGGCTATCGTGTGCTGGAGACGTCGGGGTCTCGGAGGTGGCGATGTCGGTGTCGAAGATCAAGACGATCCCGGTGGCTGCGGTGGGGCTGTCGCTCACCACAGGCTGCGGGAGCGGCCTGGAGGGCGTCTACCGTGCGGCGGAGATCTACCTCGACGGAGAGAACGTCACCGACGAGTACAGCTACAGCACCACCGACGACGACGGCTGCAGCTACACCTACGACCTGAGGCTGATGGTCTCGAGCCAGGCCACGGGCTTCTTCTTCTGGTACTACGCGGGCAGCTGCCCCGACGAGCCGAGCTACCGCTACGGCTACGGCAGCTACATCTGGTTCGAGTCGCAGGGCAACGGCGTGCACTACATGTACGGCTACTCCTACGACAGCCAGCCGTGGATGTACTGCGAGGACGCCGGGGATCTGAAGTGCAAGACCATCCCGGACAACGGGGCGGTGCAGATCCGGTTCACCAAGATGTAGCTGCGGATCAGCCCTTCGAGAAGTCCGCTGTGAGGCCGAAGCCGACCGCGTTGTCGCCGTCGCCGAGCGCGCGCATCACCTTCTGGCTCTCCAGAGGCTCCCGCACGCAGGCCGCCAGGGCTTCCGGGCCTCCGGTGACCTCGGTCTTGAGGATCCCGTGGCTGCCATAGACGCTCACGGTGACGGTGCCTTCGAGATCGGCGTTGGCTTGCAGGGCCGTGGTGTAGCAGGTGGCGATCGGTCGCTCGATCTTGAGCTCGAGCAACTCCGACAGCGCGGCGGGCAGGGGGGCGTCGGGGTGGGCCGAGGTGGCCACCGTCACCGACGGCGAGCCACAGGCGAGCAGGGTCAGGAGCACGGGGCCATGGTACCGCTTGCCGGCGAGCCAGCTCATCTACCGGGCCAGCTCCCACCACACGTGGCCGAGCACGATCAGCGTGGCGACCGCCACGGCCGCCTTGGGCCCCCAGCTCGGCGCGACCCTTACGGTCCGGAGCGCCGCCGCGCCGCTGATCGCGGAGACCGCCCACGCGGGGTCGACCAGCCAGCAGAGCAACGAACCGACCACCGCCACGAGCGAGGTCACCGCGTAGCTGCCGAGCAGGCGCGCGTTGCCGGCGGTGGCCTCGAAGCAGGCGTCGCAGATCTCGCCCTGGTCCGAGTACCGGAGCTGGGTGTCGGGGTAGCGCTTGCCGCACCCCTCGCAGCGTTTCGAGGCCATGTCCGCAGTGTAGTTAGTTCGACGCCTGCTCTGCGCGCTCGATCATGCCGCCCATCTGCTCGCGCATCGAGGTCTGCTGCAGGAACTCGCGGAGGAAGCCGGGCACCATGCCGCCGCCCTGGCCGATGCTCCGGTAGACCATCAGGCTGCCATCGGCGTAGGCGTAGGCCTGGTAGCTGCCTTCGACGTTCGTGATGTCGTTGTCGCGCGAGTCGTCGCTCGCGAACTCGCAGTAGCCGAGGGCGCGGTCGTAGGTGTAGAGCACGTGGAAGGTGGCGCTCAGGCCCCACTTGCCGCCCACCCAACGCGCGGCCCGCAGTCCAGGCTCGTCGCGGTAGAGCGTGAGCTCCTGCAACACGCCGATCTCCTGCACGCGCGCTGGGAGATCGATCACGGCGTCGATCACCACCTCGGGGGGCGCGTCCACCTGCGCGATCCCCATGGCGGGGGTGTGGTGATCGGGCGATGGGATGACCACGATCTCGCCGGTCGCGAGGGTGGCCACCTGCTCGGCCGTGAGCACCAGCGGCGCAGGCGGCGTGAGGGCCAGCGCTGTCGAGAACCACCACATGTCCCGCGGGCTAACCGGATCGGGTATCGGAGAGCCATGAACGCACTCCTGTACGGCGCCTACGGCTACACCGGCGAGCTCACCGCACGCCTGGCCGTGGAGCAGGGTCTCCGTCCCACCCTCGCCGGCCGGAACGAGGCTCGCCTGCGCGAGGTCGCCGAGCGCCTGGACCTGCCCTTCCGCGTGGCCTCCCTCGACGAGGTGGTCCCCGCCCTCGACGGCATGGGCGTGGTGATGCACTGCGCCGGCCCCTTCTCGCGCACCTCGGCGCGCATGGTCGATGCCTGCCTCGCCACCGGCACGCACTACCTCGACATCACCGGCGAGGTGTCGGTCTTCCAGGCCTGCCGTCTGCGGGACGAAGAGGCCAAGGCCGCTGGGGTGATGCTGCTGCCCGGCATCGGCTTCGACGTGGCGCCCACCGACTGCCTGGCCGTGTGGCTGGCCGAGCAGCTGCCCGGCGCCACCGAGCTGCACCTGGCGGTGAGCGGTGGTGGCCAGCTGTCCCACGGCACCATGACCACCGTGGTCGAGCACCTCACCTCTGGCAGCCTCGCCACCCGCGGTGGTGAGCTGGTGGCCACCAAGACCGCCGCGGTGGTGCGCGAGGTCCAGTTTGCTCGCGGACCCCGCACCGTGGCCTCGGCTCCGCTCGGCGACCTGATCTCGGCCCAGCACAGCACGGGCATCGACCACATCACCACCTACCTGGGCCTCCCGCCCAAGATGATCAAGACGATGCGGCGCACCCGGGCCATCACCGGCCTGGCCGCGTGGTCGCCGGTGCGCAAGCTGCTGCAGCGGAAGATCGATGCGCTCCCGGCCGGGCCCGACGATGCCACGCGCGCTGCTGGGTGGGCCGGCGCCTGGGGCGAGGTGGTGCGCGGCGAGGAACGCCTGGCCGGGCACGTCGCGGTGTGTGAGGGCTACACCTTCACGGCGCTCTGCACCCTGCTGGCTGCGCGGAAGGTGCTCGAGGGGACCGCCCCGGTGGGCTTCCAGACGCCGGCCACCGCGTTCGGGGCCGACCTCGTGCTCGAGCTGGGCGGGGAGCGGGCGCTCGTGCGTTGACGCGCCCGGGTGGATCGGGCGCGATCCCTCGAAGACGGCGCGTAGCGGTCAGCGGTCAGCGGTCAGCGGTCAGCGCGCAGCTTTCCGAGTAAGGAAGCCAGCATTCGCTTCACCTCGGTGGTCTGCTCGTGCAGGCGCTCATGGGTCTCGGCACCCAGGAACCCCAGATCACGCGCCAGGAGCAGATGGTACTCAACCTCGCTCGCCGAGCCCATCGCGTAGTCCAGGAAGCGCGCGAAGTCATCGTCGGTGCGCCGGCCGCAGCCCTCGGCGATGTTGGCCGAGATGGAGACGCTGGCCCGACGGACCTGACTGGTCAGGCCAAAACGCTCGTCTGACGGGAACTTCGCCGATGCTCGATAGACCGCGAGAACCAAGGCGTGCGCCTTGTGCCACACCTGCAGCCTCCTGAAGTCCTTCACTGCCACTCCTCAGCTTGCGCTGCTGACCGCTGATAGCTGATAGCTGATGGCTCGGCCCGCCGGCTCTGGGTCATCGCGCCCGGGTGGATCCCACACGTCAACACTGACCGTGCGCGCCCACTCTACGTGTGTCATCCGCTCGGAGAGAGCACCGCATGCAACGTCGTTCCCACCTCGTGTGGGCCGGGGCCGCTCTGTGCCTGGTCTGGCCAGCGTACGCGGCGCCCTGGTCCGCTTCCGCGACCGCCACGACCGGCTTCGTGTCCGGCCCCACGTCCGCTTGGAACCCCACCCTCCAGGGTGGCCTCAGTGGGACGGTGACCCGCGTCGGACCCGCGTGGTCGAGCGCCGCGACCTGGGCGGTCTCGAGGGACGTCCATTTCTGCGACAGCTGCGACGACGGGTACGACCCGGGAAACGGGGGGAGCGGCAGCAGCCGCCTGCTCGACGCGAGCGACCTGTCCCTCGGCACCGGACGGTCCTGGGACGTGGTGTCGGCGGGGCTGACGGCGGCCTTGCCCGCGTCGCGCGACAGCCTGGTGTGCAACCCCCTGTACGGCGCCCTGGGCGTGGTCGGCGGCGCGGGGCTGACGCTGGCCGAGGTCGGTGTGGGCACCCAGGTCGCCGTCACCCGGAGCTTCTACGCGCACGCAGCAGCGCCGGTGGGGCGGAGCGGCTGCTCCGAGCCGCTCGCGGACTACTCGGGGACCGAGACCCTGGCAGGTGTGGTCGAGCCAGACGCCTGGGCCGGCGAGCGGTACGCGGCGCAGGGCGCGAACGCGGACTGGTCCGGGCGCCTGCTCGCGACCGTGTCGGATGTGCACACGCTCGTGGCCTCGCCGCCGCGCCTCACCACCGAGCTGTCGGTGGGCTTGGCCGCGCGCCACACGCGGGTCGCCGAGGCGCAGTCGGTGGCGACCGCCAGCGGTGAGGTGACGGTGGACGCGTCGCAGAGCCCCGTGGTGTGGTCGTGGCCGGCGGCCATCGGCACGGGGGTGCGTTGGAACGAGCGGCTGTCGAGTGCGCTGACCCTGGCGAACCAGGTCCCCCGCCAGGTGCACGACACCGCGGGCTTCTACCGCTCGCTTCCCGCGGCCACGTCCCTCTCCCTCTCCCTCACCGGCTCGCTGTGAGCCCCGGAGCGATCATGCTCATCCAGAACGCCATCCTGCTGCTGGCCTGCACCACGGCCCCGGCCACCATCGACCGGGTGGGCCCCAACGCCGTGCCCAAGAGCGTGCTCGAGGGCGAGTGGTACCACCGGGCCACGGTGGCCGACGTGCCCTATGGCTCGGCCGCGACCTTCGTGGGCGCCGAGGGCGACCTGGAGCGGCTGCGCTGGTCCATCGAGGAAGACTGGCTGATGGGCTACCGCAGCTACCCCAACGTGGACGACGCCGACGACGCCGAGGGCCCGTACTACGGGGCGCCCGTCGCGGTCTACGGCATCGAGAAGCACTTCGACATCCGGCGCTCCTACAACCCGGCCACGGGCGAGGAGACCAACGTGGTCGAGGAGAACACCGAGGCCGACTGGCAGGACCGGGCCTACGTGCGGGTGGACTGGAGCACGAACCACGCCGAGGTGGGCTTCACCCTCGCCGGGGTGGAGCTCTCGGTGCTCAGCTTCTACGACGAGGACCCCGGCGGCGAGCACGCACCCGTGTTCGAGGACTCGGACGGCGACGGCGTGATCGACGCCTTCCACTTCCGGCAGCAGGTGCTGGCCGAGCCGGACACGCAGGTCATCGCCGGGTACGGCGACGTCCCGACCTGCTACTTCTATGGATCCCAGCAGTACGAGTGCGACGCGACCGAGGTGAGCATCGCGCAGTCCTTCGTGAAGGTCGACGCCGAGCGGGAGTACGTGGGCCAGGCCTACGACGACCGCTGGATGGAGACCTTTGGGGTGTTCGAGACGATGCGGCTCGACTACGACCGCCGCTACGGCCTGACCGAGACGGGGCGGGTGTGGTTCGCCAACCGGCACAACCTCTGGTCGACGTGGCTGGCCCGCGACGACTCGGGCGCGCCCCTCTGTGTGCTCGGAGACGTGGAGTCTCCGTGCTCCAGCTTCTCGGTGGACGATGGCGCCGAGCCGGTCGAGCTGCCCTACTCGGACCGCCAGGTGCGGCAGATCGTGTACCACCTGAGCCCCGACTTCCCGGAGGATCTGCGGGACGCCGCCCAGGTGCTCGCGGAACAGTGGAACGCGCCCTTCCGTGACACGGTCAACGAGCTGCGCCGCTGGGAGTGCCTGGCGCACGCGGACGGGTTGGCGGACTGTCCGCTCGACGAGGACCTGCAGGTGTTCCTGCTCTGCCCGAACAACCCCTCGGAGCCTGGCGACCCGGAGGTCTGCTCCACCGACCACGGGGGCAGCGCCACCCACGGTCCCGACGGCGAGCCCGACCTCGCCGAGATCGGCGACCTCCGGTACAGCTTCCTCTACTACGTGGACGAGCCGCAGATCAGCTCGCCGTACGGCTACGGACCGAGCGCCGCCGACCCCTACGGGCCCACGCTCGCCCTGGCGGACGGGGAGCTGGGCCTGGGCGCTGGCGAGATCATCAGCGCCAACGCCTATGTCTACGGCCATGTGTTGGACCGTGTGGCGACCACGACCGCGGACCTCGTGGAGCTCATCAACGGAGGCATCAGCACCGAGGACTTCATCGACGGCGAGAACGTGCAGTCGTGGGTGGAGGCGGTGACCGAGGGGGGCAGCGCAGGCGGCGCGTCGATGGTGGGGAGCGATCCCCTTCCCGAGGTCTGGGACGAGGAGGCGGTGGCCGCCATCGTGGAGCGCATGGACACCACGTGGGCCGCGAACCTGGACGTCGGCCGACCGGACGGCGTCACCGACGCGGTGGCGTGGCTCGACTGGGTGGAAGGGGAACTGATCGATCGCGGCGTGGTTGGACGCACCGAGGGCGCCTTTGACGCGATGGCCGCGTCGGAGTTCGGGGAGCTGTTCTGGAGCGAGGAGACCGTGGGCAGCTACGGCTTCGACCCGAGCGCCGACGTGGACCTGGACGGGCTGAGCCCGCTCGACCTGGTGCGGCCCCAGAGCCTGCTCGGCGTGGAAGAGGGCCTGGTGGTCGCCGGCCAGCACGCGGTCGACCTGCTCCCCGAGGGCTACACCGATCCGTCCCTGGTGGGTCTGGCGCTTCAGTACGCGGAGGCCAACACGCCCTACGAGGACATCTGGACGGAGGTGCGCACGGCGAGCTTCGGCGACGTGGCGCTCCACGAGCTCGGTCACAACTTCGGGCTGCGCCACAACTTCTCCGGCAGCTTCGACGCCTTCAACTTCCACCCCGGCTACTGGGAGCTTCGGGACGACGGGGACATGGGCCCGCGTCACGTGGACCCGGAGACCGACGCGGAGCTCGAGGGTGGCATCCGTGGCTACCAGTACAGCACCGTGATGGACTACCTGGGCGCCCGGAACGGCGCGTGGCACGGACTGGGCCACTACGACGCCGCCGCCGTGAAGTTCCTCTACGGCCAGCTCGTCGAGGTGCTCACGGGCGTGTCGACGGAGGACTTCGGCGGGTCGGACGCGGCCACGCTGGTCTCGTACCTGAGCTTCTACGACAGCTACAGCACCTACCCCGGGGTGGTGCTGTTCTACAGCGATGGCTCGCTGGACGGCGTGCACTACACCGAGTGGCCGGGCCTGGTGGGCGACCTCGAGGCGCGGGCCAACGTGCCGCTGAGCCGCATGCGGTCCAGCTGGTATGGAACCGACGGTGAGGACAGCGCGTTCAACGAGGGGCTGACGGTGCGACGCGGCTACGACGGGCTCGCGTCGAAGGGCAACCCCGCGGTGCCCTACCGCTTCTGCAGCGACGAGTTCGCGAGCGGCATGGCCTGCGATCGACGGGACGAGGGTGCGGACTTCTACGAGATCCAGCAGACCCTGATGACACGGTATTGGAACGGCTACCTGCTGAACAACTTCCGCCGCGATCGCTACGGCTTCGACACGTCCGGCTCGCACCTGGACTACGTCTACAACCGCTACTTCGACCCGCTGCGCACCTTCGCGGTCTACTACGCCCTGTTGCACGCCGCGTACGACGCGGAGACGGACGACGCGGCCGCGGCGTTCTTCGCGGCCGACGAGGGCTTCGGGTCCTGGACGGCCGCCGAGGCGGAGGCTCTGCAGTTCCTGGTGCAGGTGCTGCTGCGCCCCGAGCCGGGGGCCTTCTCGCTCGCCGAGGACCCTGCTGGTGATACGTATTACACGCCCGTCTACGGGGACGGAGAGCTCGAGATCGAGCTGGTCACCGGCGCCTGGTACAGCTCCGAGTGGGACTTCGACGCGGGCTACCACTGGTTCGACAAGCAGACGATCATCGGCTCGTACTGGGAGAAGCTGATGGCGCTGGAGGTGCTCACGAACACCGAGCCCTACAGCGTGATCGGCGTGGACACGGCGGTCGACCCCCGCGCGTACGGGTTGGGCTTCCAGGACCTGTGGGAGGCCCCGCTGCACCGGCTGCTGGGCGAGCTCGTGGCGGGCGACGTCACCAGCTATGCGCCGACCGTGGAGGATGGTGAGCTCGTGTGGCGGGACTTCGGGGACGTGGGCACGAGCTGGCCCCCGGAAGGGCAGGCCCAGGTCGAGCCGGCCGCCTACTGGTCGGTGAAGACCGCCGCGGGCCTGTACGGGAAGGCGCTGTTGCAGCGTGGCTACGACAACGACTTCCTGAACCGCAGCCGGATCTGGATCGACGGCACCGGCGATGCGCCGGCCCCCTCCGAGGAGACCGAGGAGGTGCGCTTCACCGATCCCGAGAGCGGGCTCACCTGGGTGGCGTGGCGCTACGACGAGGACGGTGTGGAGCTCGGCTCGGCCGCGCGCATGCTCGACCGGGCGAACGCGTTGTCGGTGCGTTGCGAGGGACAAGGGGCCGTGGAGTGGGCCGATGCCGAGGCGGCCTGCGCGGAGCTCGAGAGCTACTCCGCGGACATCCAGCTGCAGGCCGAGATCTTCGACGCGTGGGGCTGAGGTGCGTGCCGCGCTTGCGCGGCACGCACCTCCCCGCCGCCCTGGCCCCTTTCGGGGCGGGCTGCGGGTCGCCTCTTCTCTGAAAGGGGGGCCTCGTAGCCCCCCTTACGCGGGCGCGTTGCGCCCGCTGAACCCCCCTCGGGGGGGGGTGAGGTACGCGCCGCGCTTGCGCGGCATGCGGCTCGGGCGGGTTTCGGGCGGCGGCGCTCCGCGCCACCGACCGCGGCCCTCGACCCTGGGCGGGGGCGTGGTGGCGCGGCACGCACCTCCCGCCGCCCTGGCCCCTCGGGCGTTCGGCGGGTCGCCTCCGCGGAGCACTACTCCGCGGGGCGCTCCAGGCCGTCGAGCGCCCACGGGTCGGCGAAGACCTCGCGCATCGTGCGCGCCAGCACGGCGCCCTGGGCGCCGTCGATGAAGCGGTGGTCGATGGTGGCGGTGACCGTGATCTGCGGTCGGACCTCGAGCTGGCCCTCGTGCACCCAGGGCCTGTCGCGGACCGCGCCGAGCAGGACGTAGATGGGCACCCGCGCGAAGGGCGTGGGCGGCGCGAAGCCTTCGTCCAGGCCGAACACCCCCACGTTGGTCAGGATGGCGCCGCCGAAGGCGAACTTCTCGACCCCGAGGGCGGGAATGCTCACGCCCAGCGCCGACGCCAGCCAGCCGCTGATCCGGAGGATCGGGCGGATGAGCCACACCGGCATCAGCTTCAGCGGGGCCATGCTCTTGTTGAAGCTGTCGTCCTTCCCGCTGCGCACCTTCTCGGCCGCGCCGCGAAGCTCGCGGGTGATGTCGAGCACCGACTTCTTGTCGGCGTCGTCGATCTTCACCTTCGCCAGGTTCTTTCCGCCCTCGAGCGCCACCAGGTAGGTGATGGCCACTGTGGGGTAGGGCTTGAACACGTCGAAGACGATGCGCCCGTTCAGGCTGGGCACCTCGGCCAGCGCCAGGGCCACCGCCCGCCCGATGACGTGGCTGATCGACACCCGCTCGCCGGTGGTCTCCCGGAGGTGGGCGACGTAGCGGAGGACCTCGGTGCAGTCGAGGGTCAGCTTTCCGTAGATGTTCCCTTCGCGGGGCGAAGACCAGCTCGCTATGGCGAGCTTCCGGCGGACAGGCATTCCCATCCGCCCATCCTCCCACACCCGGGGTTCCATGCTGTTCTTGATGCCGCTCGCCTTCGCCGCCACGCAGGTCGAGGCCGACACCGTGGTCGCCTTCCTGGGCGACCAGGGGCTCACGAACCGCAGCCGCGCGGTGCTCCGGCTCGTGAAGGACGCGGGGGCGCAGCTGGTCCTCCACGCCGGAGACCTCGACTACGTGGGCCAGCCCGACGCCTGGGAGGCGATGATCACCGACGAGCTCGGGGCCGACTTCCCCTACCTGGTGGCGATCGGCAACCACGACACCCAGGACTGGGATCGCTACGTGGTGCACCAGGCCGCACGCCTGGTACGCACGCCCGAGGTGCAGTGCGAAGGCACCGTGGGTGCGATGTGGACCTGCACCTTCCGCGGGCTGGAGGTGCTGGTGAGCGGGGTGGGCGTGAAGCTCAGCGGCACGAAGCAGGAGCACGAGGCCTGGCTGCGCAGCCAGCTCGACGCGAGCGAGCACGCCTGGTCGGTGTGCATGTGGCACAAGAACCAGGCGGCGATGCAGACCGGGGGCAAGCACGACGAGACCGGGTGGGGGGTCTACGAGGCCTGCCGCGAACACGGCGCGCTCATCACCACGGGGCACGAGCACGCCTACAGCCGCACCCACCTCGTCACGGCCTTCTCGGACACGCCAACCGTGGCGCCCGGGCCCCTGGTGATCGGGCCGGGCCAGACCGTGGCCTGGGTGAGCGGGCTGGGCGGTGTGGGCGTACGGGAGCAGAAGCGCGAGGGCGACCACTGGGCGTCGGTGTGGACGAAGACCCAGGGCGCGTCGCCGGGGGCGCTGATCTGCACCTTCGCCCCCGACGGACGCCAGGACGTGGCGAGCTGCAGCTTCCGCGACATCTCGGGACAGGTGCCCGACACCTTCGAGCTCCAGCTCGCCCCAGCGGCGCCGGAGGATCAGACCCCGAGCAGCAAGTAGCCGGCGAGGAGGGTCGCCACCCCGAGGATGACCCAGAGCGAGGTCGGCATCGGGCGTGCCCCCTGGTCCGTGGGCAGCTCGGTGTCGGCGTAGTCGAGGATCCACTGCCGGACGAGGGGCTCGGCCCACGCTTCACGGGCGAGCACGCAGCGGTCGCCGTGGGTGCGGGCGAGGGCTTCGACCTGCTCGGGTTCCCCGAGGTCGAAGGACGTGGGACCGAGGTCGCCGCGGCTCCAGGAGGCGCGCCAGCGCGGTCGCCCCTCGACCACCACCACCTCTTCCCAGGCCCGCCCCTCCGGCGTGTGCTGGGCCTGCCACCACACGCGCATCGGGCCGTTGACGTTGTGGGCGAGGCGCTGGACCTCGGCGCTGCGCGCCAACCGCCAGAGCAGGTCGGCGTTCGCGCGCAGGGTCCTGGCCCGTTCGTCGGTCATGCCCCATCGTAGCCCCGCTGGGCAGCGTCGGTCTGCCCGTCGTCGTCCGAGAGGCGCGGGTCCGCGGGGTAGGCTTTCGACATGTCCCAGCCCGCAACGTTCCTGACCACCGTCGTGCCCGAGGAGGCCGAGGGCGAGCTGGCCGAGGCCTATGCGGCGTGCGGTCAGAAGCCGGGCGCGTCGGCGAACATCATCGTGAGCCAGAGCCTGCATCCAGCTGCGATGACCGCGCACTACCAGCTCTACCGCACGCTCATGTTCGGTCGTTCACCCTTGTCTCGGTCGGAGCGGGAGCTGGTGGCCGTGGTCGTGTCGGCGGCCAACGACTGCTTCTACTGACTGGAGCACCACGGAGAGGCTCTCCGTCGAACGCTCCGGGACGATGCGCGCTGCCAAGCCCTGATCGCGGACTGGCGCACGGCCCCGATGTCCGAGCGCGAGCGCGCTCTCTGCGTCTTCGCGGACCGGCTCGCGGTGGCCCCCGCGTCGATCGACGCTTCGGCCCACGACGCCCTGCGGCACGCCGGGCTCGACGACGAGGCCCGCCTGCACCTCATCGAGGTCGTGGGCTACTTCTCCTTCGTGAACCGCCTGGCCGAAGGCGCTGGGGTGCAGATCGAGGCTGGTCACACCCCCATCCTGGAGCGTCTTGGCGCCGCCCTCGCTGACTGAGCACCTCCTCGGGAGCTGGTAGACTCCGGTGGTCGCCGGGGCCCAGGATGGCAGGTCGATCGCAGCTCGCGTTGTTCGCCTTCGTCGCGGCGCTGCTGGTTCTGCTGGGTGGCGGGCACCTCTACTCGCCGGACGCCGTGATCATGTTCCGGATGTCCGAGGCCTTGCTCCAGGGGCAGCTCGCCTTCGACCCCCACGGCCAGATCGGCCTGGGGGGCACCGAGGCCGGTGACGGGCTCCTGTACACGAAGTACGGCCTCGGGATGTCCCTGGCGGGCTTGCCGCTGGTGGCGCTCGGGCAGCTGCTGGACGGCGTGTCGGCCGCGGCCGAGCAGGGCGTGTTCCACACCCCGGCCACCGCACTCGGGCCGGAGAACTGGAGCGGGCCGCCGGCCGGATGGAAGGACGACCGCGCCTTCCGATGGATCTGGTACGGCACGGGTCCGGCGAGCTTCGGCACGGCGCTGTCCGCCTGGCTCTTCTCCTGGGTGAGCGCGTTCGCCACGGCAGGCTGTGCGGTGGTGGTGGCGCGGCTGGTGGAGCTCTTGGGCATGGCCCGCCGCACCGCGCTGCTCACCGCGCTCGCCGTGGTGTTGCTGTCGCCGATGCTGCACTACGGGCGCGAGGGCTGGTCGGAGCCGCTGGCCACCCTGTTCACGCTCGGCATCCTGGAGCGGGTCCTCGTGCATCGCCGCACGGGCGCCACGGGCGCCCTGGTGGTCGCGGGGGCGCTGGGGGGTGGCCTGGTGCTGACGAAGGTGGCCTTGGTGCTCCTGGCCCTGCCGTTGTGCTGGATGCTGCTGGACGGGAAGCGCGCATGGGGTCGTCTGCTGCCGGTGGCGCTGGGTGCTGCGCCGATGCTCGCGTTGATGGGGGCCTACAACGCAGCCCGCTTCGGGTCCCCGATCGCCACGGGGTACGGCGAGGAGCTCGCCTTGTGGACCACGCCCTGGCAGGTGGGGCTCTCGGGTCTCTGGGTGGGGCCGAGCCGAGGGCTCTTCTGGTTCGCGCCGCTCCTGTGGACGGCCGCCGTGGGCTGGTCGGCGCTGGACCGGGAGGGTCGCCGTCTGCTCGGAGCGGGGCTGGCCGGGCTCGTCCTGCTGAGCGTCTTCTACTGCCGTTGGTGGGCGTGGGAGGGCGGCTGGTGCTGGGGCCCCCGCTTCCTGTTGCCCGCGCTGCCCTGGGTCCTGTTGGCGGTGGCTCCCGTGCTCGACGGTCGGGTGGTGGGCTGGCGTCGAGGGGTGGGCGCCTTGGGGCTGCTGGCCGGCGGCGTGACCTCCTGGCTCTCGATCCGCGTGAACCCCCACGACTACTACCAGTGGCTCAAGGCCTGGGCCCTGGACAACCCCACGCACTGGTCGGCGGGCGACTGGTCGGACCTCGCGCTCTACGACTGGCAGTTCTCGCCCCTGCTCACCTGGTGGCGCTTCCCGGTCACCGAGACGAACCTCGCCGCCCACGTGGTCGGGCATCACGGTGTGGTGGAGGGGACCTTGGCCCTGGCGCTCGTGGTGGCGCTGGTGGCGGCCGTCTGGCTGTCTCGGGCGTTGCGCGCGGGAGCGCCGTAGGGCGCGCCTCGGGTCAGCACGAAGCGGGTGGCCGAACGCTCCCAGGACCGCAGGGTGTCGATCACCACGGGGGGGACCGTGGCCGCGCGCCGCCGCAGCAGCTCGACCGCCTCGTCGAGCTCGTGGCTGGCCAACCACTGCTCCAGGCCCACCCGCTCCAGGCGGTAGCGGTCCACCACGTCGCGGCCCAGGCAGCGGCCCAGGCGTTCGAGCTGGAAGCGCTCGGAGGGCGTGACAGCGTGGGGCGGCACCAGGATCTCGAGGTCCGGGTTGACCCAGATCCGGGGGCGCGAGGGCTCGCCTCCGCCCGTCCTGGCCCACACCTGTCCGTCGGGTGTGGCCGCGAACACGCCCTCGGCGCGACGGACCAGCCCGAGCCGCTCGGCGACGGAGAGCAGGTCCCCGAGAAGTCGTCCCTCGACAGCGCCGAAGGCCTCTTCGGTCCACGGCATGCGGCGGCCTCGAAGCGCCGGGTACACGACCAGGCCTTGCACGATCCAGGGCGCGAACACCACCTCCCGGTGCTGCTCGTGCAGGAGCTCCACGACGATCAGCTCGTCGATGGCGTCGGCCCCCGCCTGGCGGAGGGCGGCGCGGAGGGCCGGCACCAGGGCGGCGAGATCGGGCTCGACCAGGCGGCGCACGAGGCGGTGCACCGCCTCGGCCGTGTCGCCGCGGAGCAGCTCGTCGATGCCGGGCTCGAGGTGCAGCGCGCGGGTGGTGGGCGCCATCTCGACCGCGCCGAGGGCCTCGAGGGCGCCCAGGGCTCGTGCCCAGCGGGTGGAGAGCTGGCCGCTGGCTGCGACCTGGCTGTCGCCGAGGCGTCGCCCGAGCTTCTTGGTGGTGGCGCGGTCCAGCGAGCCGGCGTGGGTGCGTCGCGGGCGATGGTGCGCCAGGGCCGCGGCCAGGGCCGCCAGGTCGTGCAGCAGGTCGACGGGACCCGGTCGGGGGGCCGACAGGTCGTCGGTGGGCGGCATCACCGCCTCGTCGAAGTCGTAGGCCAGGGGTGCCGGCTCGGTCAGGTCCGGGTGCAGGCGGTAGCGGCCGGTCCGAGGCTCGCTCGCGGCCTGCACCTCCTCGAGGAGTCCGGCGGCGTGCAAGGCATCGACGTGCGCCGCCTCGTGCACCGGATCCCAGGCGTGGGCGCCGAGGACCTGGCCTTCGCGTGCGTGGCGCTGGGCCCGCTCCAGCACGTGCCGAGTTCGCGGACGAAGGGCCTCGACGCGTTCGGCGAGATCGTCGCGTGCGGCGGCCACCTCGGTGGTCGTGCGCCGTGCATTCCGCACCAGCACGGAGATGCCGGCTTGGCGCAGGGAAGGCAGGGCGCGCTGGATCTCGGGGGCCACCCGACGGCGGAGTGGGTCGAGGACCTCGACGGTCAGCGCGTCGAGATCGAGCACGGCCGCGAGCTCGGACCAGCACGCCTCCTCGGCGACCTGCAACACGTTCATCCGGCGACCTCGATCCGGTAGGGGTAGCCCTGTTCGGCCAGGAAGAGCTGGCGCCGCTCGGCGAAGTCCTGCTCCCGGCTGTCGGCGGTCACCACCGTGTAGAAGGTTGCGGTGTTGGAGCCGGCCTTCGGGCGCAGCACGCGGCCGAGCCGCTGCGCCTCCTCCTGGCGGCTGCCGAAGGTGCCGGAGATCTGCACGGCCACGCTCGCGTCCGGCAGGTCCACGGCGAAGTTCCCCACCCTGGACAGCCCCAGCACCCGGATCGCGCCGGCCCGGAAGGCGGCGAAGAGCTGGTCGCGCTCCTTGTGGGGGGTCTTGCCGGTGATCACGGGGAAGTCGAAGCGACGTGCCAGGAAGCGCAGCTGGTCGACCCAGGTGCCGAGCACGAGGATCGCCTCGTCGGGGTGCCGGGCCAGGAGCTTCTCCACCACGGGACCCTTGCGGGCGTTCAGCGCGGAGAGCTTCGACTTCACGCGGGGGCTGGCGCTCACGTAGGCGGCGCGATCGGGACCGGAGAGCGCCACGCGCACCTCGACGCACGTGGCGGCCGCGATCCAGCCCTGGTGCTCCAGCTCCTTCCAGGGGAGGTCGAAGCGCTTGGGTCCGATGAGCGAGAAGACGTCACCTTCGCGTCCGTCCTCTCGGACGAGGGTGGCGGTCAGGCCGAGCCTCCGGCGAGCCTGCAACCACGCGGTCTCCCGGAAGATGGGCGCCGGCAGCAGGTGCACCTCGTCGTACACGATGAGGCCCCAGCGACCTTCGTGGAAGAGGCGGAAGTGCGCCGGCGGTTCGTGCTTCGCGGGGCGCCACGTGAGCAGTTGGTAGGTGGTGAGGGTGACCGGGCGCAGCTCCTTGCGGGCCGACGAGTACTCCCCGACCTGATCCGGCTCCAGCGTGGTGTGCTCGAGGATGGCGCGCTTCCACTGCAAGAGCGCCGTGTGGCCCGTGCACAAGACCAGCGTGCGCATGCCGAGCCGCGCCATGGCGGCGATGCCGACCAGGGTCTTGCCCGCGCCGCAGGGCAGCACCACCACGCCGCTCCCGCCGGCCGGTCCCGTCATGAACGCGTCGACTGCGGAGACCTGGTAGCCACGGAGCCGGCAGCGCCGGTCGAGCTGCAGCTCCAGGGGCTCCCCGTCGTCGAAGCCCGCGAGGTCTTCCACGGGGTGGCCGCAGCTGGTGAGCACCTGCTTGAGCTCCCCGCGTCGCTGGGGACTCACCCGCTGGGCGCAGGGCCCGAGGGGCTCGCCGAGGAGGTCCTGCACGGGCTTCAGGTGCCGCACGGCGTCCAGGTCCAGCGGGTCGTCGGCCTCGAGCGCCAGCCAGTCCCCGTCACGCACGAGGCGGAGCCGACCGTAGCGCCCCATCTTGTCGTGGATGCTGACCGGGATGTGGTCGGGCACCGGGTACTTCGCGAGCCGTGCGAGGAGCTCGACCACCGACTCGGCGGTGTGTCCTGCGGAGGCTGCGTTCCAGAGCGAGAGCGGCGTGATGCGCCACGTGTGCACGTACTCCGGGCTCTTCACCAGCTCGGCGAAGGCGAGCAACGCGTCGCGGGCCTCGTCGGCGCGACGGCTCATCGTCTCGAGGAGGACCGTGTGGTCGCCCTGCACGATCAGCGGGTTCGATGGATCGAAGCTCACGGCCTCGGTCTACCGCGTTCGGGGTGGTCGGGGTGGTCGGGCACCGGGCCGGGGAGGGGTCCGCTACTCGAAGCTCAGGCTCAGGCTGCAGTCCACCGGCTCGTCGTCGCCGGGAGGTCCGCGCACCACGGCCGCCGCCTCCGTGCCCCCGGCCGCGGAGAGCCCGCTCGTGAGCTGCAGCTCCACGGTGAAGGCCATCACGCACTCCGCCAGATCCGGGCAGGACTCGGTCCAGTCACCGGCGTAGAGCTCGATGACGGCGTCGCTCTCGGTCTCGAAGGCGGTGCTCTTGCTGTCGAGCACCACGTCGTTGCGTCGGAGCATGGTCATCACGGCTGCGTCGCCGAGATCCTCGTCCCAGCGCCCGGGCTCCAGGCTCGCGGTGATCATCGCCTCGCCGTCGAAATACGAGCTGTGCTCGGCCTCCGAACCCTCGGGGAAGCAGGCCCCGTCGGCGGTGAGCGTGAGCGTGCGGGTCTGGATGGGGAGATCCGCCTGCAGATCGATCGCGGGCCCTTCGACCGTGCCGAGGACCTCCCAGCGGACCGGCAGGCAGGCGAGCAGCAGCAGGGTCATGGCACCTTCTCCGCGATCTCGCCGACGGTGGCGTAGCGCACCAACCCGGCCTGCTGCTGGCTGTGCACGTGGGCGAGGAAGCGATCGAGCGCGGCCACCGCGCTGGCGTCGGGGCCCGAGGTGGCGTCGCGGCCCGGCACGTACTCGGTCAGGTGCGTGACGAAGCCCCAGGCGGCGGGTTCTTCGGGCTTGTAGAGGTCCATGTAGGTCAGGGCGTTGTCGAACCAGGTGGTGAGCTGGGCGAAGCTCGTGTCGTCGAGCACATCGGCGATGCGCCCAGCCACCAGCATGCCCGACATCGGCACGTGGTCCACCAGCACGAGCGATCCCGAGGGGTCGTGCACGCACGGATCGCTCGCGGAGGGTCGCCAGGGGAACAACAGGTTGCCGGTGACCGACCACATGCCGTTGCCTTCGCCGAAGCTCGAGCAGCTCTCGGCCAGCGGGTTGTTGCGGTCGCCGGGGCTGAAGTTGACCGACGCCACGGTCATGCCCAGCGCTTCGACCTGCCCGAGGTGGCTGGCGATGCCGCTCTTGGCGCTGGCGCCCGAGGAACGCTGGGACCAGGCGAGCACGCCGCTCCCCACCGTGGGGCGGGCGCCGGTGGCCTTCTCGATGACCTGCGCGGTGCTGGTGAGGCGGCTCGCGCTGTGGGTGTGCAGGCCGATCTCGTGGCCGCCCTTTCGCAGCCGGTCCCAGACCCCCGGGTCGTGTTCGGCCAGACCCTTGGCGGTGCCGCTGACCAGCTCCAGGGTGAGCTTGACGCCGTAGCGGTCGGCGGTGCTCGCGATCGCGTCGAGCGTGGCCAGCATGTTGGCGGCGCGCTGTTCGTCGAGCTGGGTCATGCCCTGGTCGTGGTAGGGCAGGTGCTCGCCGCTCATGTGGGCATGCACGGCGTAGAAGAAGTCGATCGGCGGCGTGGTCCCCGGCACGGGGTCGCCGGCCAGGATGCTGGGGTCGGGCGTGACCGCGCTGATGCTGCCGGCGCCGCGGGGCCCTCGCGGCCCGCCGCCCGGAAGCCCGGCCTTGCCCCGGGGACCCGTGGGTTGGCGCCGCTCGGCGACCGGCACCGGCTCGGGGGTGCTGGCAGCTTCCGTGGGCGCGAGGCCGCAGGCCAACAGCCAGATCACTCGGTGACCTCGGCCGGGTCGGTGGGAACGTCCGCGCCCTCCGGAGCTTCGGCCCCCTCGGACGGCGGCGGCTCGGCCGCTTCCGGGGCTTCTTCCGCGTCGGCCTGCAGCGCGGCGGAGCTGTGCAGCGCTTCGAGCCACGCCGGGGTGTGGTCGAGGGTGAGCTCGAGGGTGAGGTCCACCCCGGCCAGGGTGATCGGGTCCTCCAGACCGCCCTCGGGGTCGGTGGGGTCGGGGCCGTCGCCGGTCTCGTCGACCAGGGTCGAGACGTGGATCGGGTCGTCCCACGTCGCGGGCGCGGTGACCTCGAACGCGCCGCCGTCGAGCTGGGCCACGTGCAGCACCCTCGGTCGCTGCACGCCGTCGTCGTCCTCGATGACCAGGAAGTCGACCTGGCCCTTGTCGGCGTCCTGCACGGTGCCGCGGATGGTGATGGTCGCGTCGCCGAGCTCGAAGCTGGGCAGCTCTCCGGCGGGCGCGCCAGCCGGTGCGGCGCCCTCCGCCCCGTCGGCGGGCGGTTGCGCGCCTCCGTCTTCTTGTGGCGGACCGGGCTCACCGGAGGGCTGGCCGCCCTCCCCGTCGGTGGGCGGAGGCGGCGCACCACCGGGGGCCTGCCCCGAGGGGCCGCCTCCGGGGCCCTGGAGCTGGGCGGCCATGTCGGGGGGCTCCTCGGGACAGCCCCACAGGGCGACGAGGGCGAAGCAGAGGGTGCTCATGGGATCGAACGGTAGGATGGCGCCGCACGCATGTCCACCCTCCGCCGCATCGGTGCTCGACTGGCCCTGGTCCTCGGCGGGATCCTGGCGGGTCTCCTGCTGGTCGAAGGATGGTTCCGTCTGCGCCAGCCCCTGGGGCCCGAGGCGATCCTCTTCAACGCGCCCGGGTTCTCGCCGCTCGACCTCTACGACCAGGTCCCCGAGCTCATCACCAGCCCCCACCCCGGGTGGACCGGCTGGATCTCCACGATGGAGTACCGCACCCGGGTGAGCATCAACGAGCTGGGCCTCCGCGGTCCAGAGCTCGAGGACAAGGGCGACGCGCTGCGGATCCTGGCGGTGGGCGACTCCTTCACGATGTCGGTGCAGGTCGACCTCGACGACACCTTCCAGTCGGTGCTCGCCGAGGGCCTCGAGGAGCGGCTGGACCGGCCGGTCGAGGTGCTCAACGGCGGGGTGGACGGCTACGGCAGCCAGCAGGCCACCCTGCGCGTGGAGCGGCTCGCCGACGCCGCCGAGCTCGACGCCGCCGTGTTGGTCTTCTTCCTCGGCAACGACTTCTACGACAACGCCAACTACCAGCACCTGGCGCGCTCGCTGCAGGGACGGCCGCTGGAGGCCATCCCGGATCCGCCGCCGATGCCGCTCTGGATCCAGGTGATGGGCCGGCTCAGCTACGCCTACGCCTACTGGGAGGTCACGCAGGCCACGCGCTTCCACGCCGCGAACCCCAAGGGCGGCCAGATGAGGCGCTACCGCGAGGAGCTGGAGATCTTCACCGAGTCGCGGGGCAAGCTGCGCAACCGCTACGGGCCGCCCACCGACAAGGCGCTCAGGCGCTTCGCGGAGGTGTGCGACGGCAAGGGCCTGCGCTGCTTCGTGACCCTCGCTCCGGCGGCCTGGCAGGTGCACGAGGAGCGCCAGGCGGCCACCTTCGAGCTGGTCGGTCTGGGCGACTCGAAGCCGATGCTGGACACCCCGGCTCTGTGGGCGACCGAAGCGGCGGAGGGTGCGGGGCTGCCGGTGCTGGACCTCACGCCGTCGCTCCGGGAGGCGGCCGACGAGCCGCTGTACCTCGTGTTCGACGGGCACTGGAACGAACGCGGGCACGAGGTGGTCGGCGAGGCGCTCGTGCACTGGCTCGCCGAGGAGCTGTAGGCAGCATGCTCTTCAACAGCCTGCCGTTCCTGCTGTTCTTCGCCGTGGTCTACGCGGTGTACCGGAGGTTGCCGCATCGCGGCCAGAACGCGTGGCTGCTGGCGAGCAGCTGGTTCTTCTACGGCTGGTGGGACTGGCGCTTCCTGTCCCTCATCGCGGCGTCGACGGCCGTGGACTTCGTGTGCGGCAAGCGCGTGGCCGCGGACCGCGCGCGCGGTGGGCGCTGGGTGCTGCTGAGCGTGTTGGTGAACCTCGGCATCCTGGCCACCTTCAAGTACTACGGCTGGTTCGCGGACGAGGTCACCGCCTTCTTCGACGTGGTCGACGTGCCGCTCTACCTGCCGGCGGTGGATCTGGTGCTGCCGGTCGGGCTGAGCTTCTACACCTTCCAGTCAATGGCCTACACCATCGACGTCTGGCGGGGCCGTGACCCCTGTGAACGCCCGCTGGACTTCGCGCTCTTCGTGAGCTTCTTCCCGCAGCTGGTCGCCGGGCCGATCGAGCGCAGCGAGCGCTTGCTGCCGCAGATCACCGAGCCGCGCACGCTGAAGCGCGAGCAGCTCGCCGAGGGCATGCACCTCTTGGTCTGGGGCTTCTTCAAGAAGGTCTTCGTGGCCGACAACCTGGCCGTGATCGTGGACCGGGCGTACGCCGGGGGCCAGCCGGGCGGCCTGACGGTCCTGTTGGCCGCCTACGCCTTCACCTGGCAGATCTACTGCGACTTCTCGGGCTACTCGAGCATCGCGCGGGGCCTGGCGAAGCTCTTGGGGGTGGAGCTGTCGGTGAACTTCCGCTTGCCCCTGTTCGCCGATTCGCCGCGGGACCTCTGGCGCCGCTGGCACATCAGCCTGTCGCAGTGGCTCCGGGACTACCTCTACATTCCCCTCGGGGGCAGCCGGTCGGGCCGGGTGGGGCTGAACCTGATCGCCACGATGGTGCTCGGCGGGCTCTGGCACGGCGCCAACTGGACCTTCGTGATCTGGGGCCTGCTGCACGGGCTGGCGCTCGCCGCGCACCGTGCGCTGGCGGGTCGGGTGCCGGTGCCACGCTGGCTCGCGGTGGTGGCGACCTTCCACCTCACCGTGCTGGGCTTCCTGATCTTCCGGGCGGCGGACGTCGGGCAGGCGGCGGCGTTGTTGTCGGCGCTTCCCTGGATGGCGGCGGGTGGCGAAGACCTGCGGGCGGCGGCGCGCTTGCTCGTGCTGGTCGCGCCGGTGCTGGTGATCGAGCTGGCGATGTGGCTGCGCGGGAGCGACCTGGGGCTCTTGATGAAGCTGCCGCGGGCGGCGCAGGCGGTGCTGATCGCCGTGATGGTCGCCCTCACGTTGATGCTCGGGGCGACGAGCGGGCAGGCGTTCCTGTACTTCCAGTTCTGAAGCGGGCCGCCGACATTTCCTTCACGTGCGCCGGCGAGCGGGTGCTTTTGCCTTGAGCTACGCTGCGCGCGCTGCCCGGAGGCTCCCTTGCGCACGCTGACCCTTCTCTCCGTCCTGTCCATCGTCGGTCTCGTGGCCTGCACAGGCTCTGCCACCATCGACGCCGACACGGCCGAGTCCAGCGGCGACGGTGGCGACGGCGGCGACGGCGGCGACGGCGGCGACGGCGGGGACGGCGGCGACGGCGGCGACGGCGGCGACGGGGGGAGCGAGGACTTCGCGGTGAGCGAGGTCTCGGCCAACGTGCACGACGAGATCGGCAGCATGGTCTACGTGAACTGGACCCAGACCGGGACCGGCACGGTGAAGGTCAGCTACAGCTTCGACGAGGGCGAGTGGCTCGAGACCGCCGAGCGGGAGACCGAGGCCGGGGAGCACCGGCAGGTGCTGGTGGGCATCCCCTTCGAGGACGAGGTGACCTGGAAGCTCATCGCCGACGGCGAGGAGGTCGACACCGGCAGCGTGCCCACCGACGACTACCCCTCGGAGCTCCCCATCCCCGAGCTGGTGGAGTCCGACGAAGCCAACTGGCTCGAGCGCGGCAACTACCTGATGACGAGCATCAACCGCAAGGCGTGCGGCTGGTGCAGCGGCGACTACTGGACCGTGATCCTGGACCGGAAGGGCCGCACCGTGTGGGCCCGGGAGAGCCCGGACCACGACTGGACGCTGTTCGCCACGGTGGCGCAGACCAAGGACCACCTGCTGCTGGACGAGGCCACCTACTGGTCGAGCTGGGGCGACGGCGAAGACGGCGAGATCGTACGCACCTACCTGGACGAAGAGATCGAGGCGCTGCCCGCACCGGGCCTGCACCACGCGTTCATCCAGATGCCCGACGGCACGCTGGTGTGGGGCAGCCAGGCCCACGGCGGCCACGAAGCGCTGGTGTACCAGCATCCGGACGCCTCCAGCGAGACGGTGCTGTGGAACTGCCAGGACGACTGGCCTGGCTCCGGCTACTGCGAGTCCAACGGGCTGTTCTACAGCGAGGAGCGCGACACCTTCCTCTACAGCTTCTACACGAACGACTCGATCGTGGAAGTGGACCGGAACACCGGCGAGAGCTTGTGGTGGGCCGGCGACGTGAGCGACGGCTACGACTTCTCGGTGATCGGCAGCCAGTACTACTGGCAGCACGGCATCAGCTACACCGAGACCGGCACGCTGCTGGTGTCGACCGAGGCGAGCGCGGGCTGGGGTGAGGAGACCACGATGCTGCGCGAGTACGAGGTCGATCACGACGCTGGCGCGCTCAACGAGGTGTGGAACTGGGACTCGGGTGTGTACGCATCGACCAACGGCGACGCGTGGCGCTTCGAGAACGGCAACATGCTCCACGTGGTGGGGAGCGCCGGGAACCTGTTCGAGCTGACCGCGTCAGGGGACGTGGTGTGGCACGTGGACTACGGCGACACGCACCTGTTGGGGCGTGGTGAGTTCATCGAAGACCTGTACACGCTGGTGTCGCCGCAGGAGTAGCGTGCGGGCTGCGCTCCACGCGCAGCCCGCACGCTCCCGCCTCTCTGGCCCTGCGCGCGTTCGGCGGGGCGGTTTCCCCCTGAAAGGCGGCCGCTAGTAGGATGATGAAAAACCCTCCCGTCGCCTGCTTGGCCCCCTCCGCCGCTGTCGCCG
>CAZSAT010000105.1:0-23858 GCA_964604675.1 uncultured Enterobacterales bacterium | reverse complement strand
CAGCGGGTGCTCAAGCGTATGCACGGACAACCGGCCGAGCGCGCGGTCGCCCTGGAGCCTGACCGGGGAGAGTTCCGGTTCACGCTGGCCGAGATCCAGATGTGCCACGACCGACTCGACGACGCGATCGCCACCATCGACGTCGCGCTCGGTCTGCTGCTGGAGGAACAACGCTTCCGAGCCCAGCTTCTCGAGCTCCGCGCCCGAGCCCTCGTGCGCAAGACCGGTGGGGTCATCGACCCCGACGACTGCGCGACCACGGCGCCTCCGGTGCTGGCCTATCTCGATGCCGCCGACAGGCTGCTCGACCAGGCCGAAGCGGAGGCGCGCGATCCTGCGACCCTCGCGGAGACGCGGCGTCTGGTCTACCGTCGTCGTAGCGTGGTGACGGAGACCTGCCCGCGGAGTGGGCTTCCATGACGGGAAAAGAATTCCCAGTGAGCTATGAACTTTTTTCCTACCTCTTCCGCTGACCGGGGTCGCTGAGATGGCGCACCATGGTCGATGTGGAGCGTTCGAGGGTCCTTCGGGCCGCGATCTCAGGTGCGGATCGTTTTTTGCAGTACTCCGCGCGGGTCGATCCGGCTTCACCCTGCTGGAGATCGCGGTCACCCTCGTCATCATCGCCATCCTCACCGCGATCGGCTTCTCCTCCCTCAAGAGCTTCGTCCCCCGCTACCGCCTCATCCAAGCGAGCAAGGAACTCCAGGAAGACCTCATGAACCTCCGCATGACCGCCATCGACAGCAACCGGGAGACCCGGTTGCTGTTGACGGGTGCCGACGAGGACTGGGCGGTCGTCACCACGGATTCGTCGGGCAGCTGGGAGCTTCAGGCCGGAAACCGCCCGCTCCTGTCGAACCGCTGGGACACCTTCCCGCTCGACCTGGAAGGGGACGGCACCGACGACGCCCAGGGCGAAGGCGCCGTGGACATCTCGCGCGGCGGCCTCCGCTCCCGTCGCGGTGTCTCGCTGGTGCCCTGGGCCACCATCGAGGGGCCCGGCAACAGCAACGACGACAGCATCGTCTTCTCGCCGCGCGGCTGGGTCACCAACCCCGCGGACGACTTCGACGAGGACGGCTACATCACCCTCACCCTGGTCAACAAGATCGGTCTCGCCGAGGGTGTCGACGACCACGTGAAGGTGCAGGTGTCCCGCGCGGGCATGGTGCGCCTCCAGTCGTCGCTCGGCCACGACCTCGGAGGCGGCTCCGCCGGAACCGGCACCGCCACCACGGAGGGGACATGACGTCTTCCGTGCATCGCCAGCGTGGCTTCACCCTCGTCGAGGTGCTCATCGCCACGGCGCTCTTGAGCTTCTCGCTGGTGGTGATGTTCGGCTTCCACGCGCAGGCGGTTCGCAGCAACGCCAACGCCCGGAAGATCACCGACTGCACCTACCTGGCCCAGTCGCAGATGGAGCAGCTCATGGCCGTGAGCTGGACCGAGGCCTCGGGCCGGCCCACGTCGCTCGGGAGCGGCAACTCCGGCGGCAGCGACTGGGACCCGCTCTACCTGCCCGACGCCGGGGTGCTCCCGGACGCCGTCACCGCGCTCAACGAGGAGACCCTTCGCGACTCCTTGCCGGCCCCCCAGTACTACGTGACCTGGGAAGTCGACGACATGGACGATGTGGACGACACCTGGGTGCGCATCCGCGTCCGCTGCACCTACAAGGACCGCGGCTTCAACACCTGGCGCGGCACCACCATCAGCTCGTACCGGTACCGAGATGGGTAGCCGTCTCGCCCGCCGCGGCTTCACGATGGTGGAGATGATCGTCGCCATCGCTGTGTCCACCATCGTCGTGAGCGGCCTCTACGGGCTCTTCACCGTGCAGTCCCGCCAGTTCGTCTACCAGGACCTGCGCATGTCGATGCACCAGAACCTCCGGTTCGGCATGGACATCGTCACCCGGACCGTCCGCATGGCGGGCTATGGCACCGGGTCTGGCACCAACGGCCTTTGGGGCTGGGATGGCTCCGACTTCGACGACGACGACTCCCTCCCGCCCATCGTCAGCTACAACGGCTGGGACGGCACCCACGACGCCATCACGGTGGTGTACGGCGACCCGAGCCTGGAGCTCGCCACGAGTGTGCTGAGCACCCACACCTGCGAAGCGACCGAGCTCAACTTCCCGATGGGCACCCGGAACTACAGCTCGCTCATCACCAACTACAACAGCGGCGAGCTCCTGATGTGCTGGGACGTCGCGAACGTCACCGGCATCGAGAGCTACCTCTGGGAGATCGACGCGGCGGGCAACGCGTCGTCGGGCACCATCGGGGTGCTCACGTCGACGCTGTACGACGACTACGACCTGGTCTGCGAGACGGGCGACAACCTCCCCCCGGCGATGAGCTGCAGCAAGGCGCACGTCGTCACCTTCTACATCGACGACACCGACGACGACGTGGGTCCGGGAAGCGCCGAGCACCCCGTGCTGATGATGGACCTCGACATGGACTTCCCGGCCGAGGACGACGTGCCCCTGGTCGACGACATCGAGGATCTGCAGCTCGCCTACTGCGTGGCCGATGGCGGAGCCACCACCACCGGCTGCACCTGGATCAACGACGACGACCTGACCAACGCGGAGGCGGCCGCCGTCTGGATGGTCCGCGTGACCATGATCGCGCGCACGCCTCGCCCGGATCCTCGGGACATCCACGTGGAGTCACGCCCGGAGACCATCGAGGACTACGACGCCAGCGGCGAGCACGACGAAGACAACTACTACAGGCAGGCCCTGACCACGGTGGTCACGGCCCGCAACCTCAGGATGTAGCGATGACGCACCTCCGAAGCCGCCGCGGCTACGTGATGCTCGTCGCGTTGATCCTGCTCGCGATCATCACCGTGATCGGCGCGACCTCGCTGAACCTGGCGGGCGTCGACGAACGCATCGCGCAGCACAACAAGAAGCACATGATCGTGCTCAACTCCGCCATGGCGGGCACCGAGCACGCCCGGAACCGGCTGCAGAGCTACAACCCCGGGTCGGAGGCGCTCGACAGCGGCAGCTCCACCTCCCCCGACAGCGACACGGGCACCTCCTTGTTCGTGAACCTGCCCAGGGCCGAGACCTCCTTCGAGGGCATCGAGTTCGACCAGAACCTCGGCGTGTACTGGGTGGAGGCCGTGTACCAGAAGTGCGGCAACCCACCCCCCGGCTACTCCACCGAGGACGGTGCCGGTTTCCGCTCCGACTACTGGGGCATGCGCTCGACCGGCCAGATGCTCGACACCACCTACGACGAAGTCAACCAGTCCGAAGCCGTCGCCATCGCCACCGTGCGAAAGGTGATGCAGGGCGAATGCAAGATCCGCTAGGGCGAACCACCCACCGAGAGCCCACCATGACGCTCGACCCCATCAAGTCCCTGACCCGCGGAAGCCTGGCCCTGGCGGGCCTCGCCCTGTTGCCCCTGCCGCTCCTGCTGGTCGGCGAGGACCCTGCGACGGCAGCATCGTCCTCCGCGGGCGACGAGTTCCTCTCCACGGCGGAGGCGGTGCCGCCGAACGTGATGTTCGTCATCGACTTCAGCGACAAGATGAACACGGAGTGCTTCGAGCGCGACGACGACGATCCGGGCACCTCCACGTGCGACGACCAGGACAGCATCGATCTGGCGGACCCCTGCACCTGCATCGACTGGGCCGCTTATGCGGTCGAGCGCACGGTGAAGCACTACGACTGGGCGAACTTCGGCGTGGTGGGCACCATGGCCGAGGACAACTCCAGCGACGCCACCTTCTTCGAGATCGCGAGCCTCGGCACCAGCCATGCGGATCTGGTGACCGCACTGCAGGAGGTCGATCTGAGCGACCACGAGGACTCCCAGGTCTCCAACATCGCCGAGGCCACCGCGGCGCTCTGGGAAGACTACTTCTCCATCACCTCGACCGGCGAGGGCTTCAGCGAGGCGCCGATCGAGTACGCCTGCCAGGAGACCCACGTGGTGGTCATCTCCACCGGTGTGAACGAAGGCGACGCGGATCCCGTGGTGGCCAGCTCCAGCGGCTCGCTCGGAACCGACGTGGAGTGTGACGCCGACGGCAACAAGGCCGACGACTCGGACTACTCCGGCAGCGACGAAGGTTGCCTCTACGACAACGTCGTGCACTACCTCTACAACGGCGACGCGCGCAGCGATCTGGACGGCGACCAGAACGCCATCGTGCACACCGTCGGCGTCCGCGTGCAGGGCTCCGATCTCTCCGAGGAGCTCTTCGGCAACGCCAGCACCGAGATCGACAGCGAGGGCATCTACACCGTCGCGAACCAGGGCAAGGAGATCGTCGGCAGCGTGCTCGAGGTGCTCGGCTACGTCGAGGCGGGCTTCTACAGCCGGTCGGCGCCGGTCGTGAGCGCGGAAGGCGACCGGCTGATCTACAGCTTCTACGAGATCACCGGCGACAACCCCCTCGGCGAAGGTCACGTCCGGGCCTACGAGCTCGACAACGACCCCACGTCGGTGACCTACGGCCAGGTGATCGACGACAACGGCGTGGAGGAGTTCGGCTACGCCCTCTGGGACGCCGGCGATCTGCTGGTCTCGCGTCCGGTCTCCGCGTCGGAGCCCAACCCCGATGACCGCGACGGCTTCGGACAACGCGACATCTACACCTGGGTGCCGGAGCTCGACGACATCTCCACCTCGGCGCACCTCTCCGAGGATGGCTCGGGGTCGTCGGACGAGGGTCGTATGCACCTCGACCGCAACTTCCCCGACGCGGTCGTCACGGCCAACGTGCTCGAGGAATTCGTCGACACCGGCGACGTGGACTCCTGGGACTTCGACGGCGACGAATCGGTCACCAGCGACGATCTCCAGACGATGCTCGACTTCGTCCGTGGTCTCCCAAGCGCGGAGTTCCACTACCTCGGCGAGGAGCGCGGCTACTGGAAGCTGGGTGACTCGCCGCATGCCGTGCCGGTCGTGGTGACCGCGCGGAACGACATGTACTCGCTCGACCCGACCTACCGTCGGTTCCTCGATCTGCTGGGCGAGCTCGACATGCCCGACATCGTGCTCACCCCGGCCAACGACGGCATGCTCCACGCCTTCGCGCTCGAGGACGACGAGTCCACGAGTGCGGCCACGGGCACCATCGCGTCCTCGACCGAAGACGGTGACGAGGCGGGTGAGGAGCTCTGGGCCTGGGTCCCCGGCTACGTGCTCTACCGCGAGGTCGGCGAAGACTGGTCGGGTCGGATCGCCGATCTGCTGTGGTACGGCCGCACCTTCCTGTTCGACGGCTCGCCGGTCGTGGACGACGTCTGGATCGACATGGACGGCGATGGTGTGAAGGACTGCGAGTCCACGGACTTCCCGGACAACTGCGAGTGGCGTCGTGTGGTCGTCGTCTCGCAGGGCAAGGGCGGCCCGGTCACGCTCGCGCTCGACATCACCGTCACCGACGAGCCCACCTTCCTGTGGGAGCAGACCAACGAGACCGACTACTCCGCCATGGGGTACACGGTGTCCACGCCGGTGGTGACGAACCTCTGGGACGGCGACGCAAGCCATGACCGCTGGGTGGCGATCTGGGGCTCTGGCCGTGCGGTGCCGCTCGCCACCGACGGCGACTACTACGAGTCCGCGGAAGCGGCGATCTACACCTGGCACCTCAGCGCCGACATGACGGAGAACTACGCCGACGGCCAACACGACTGGCCCGACTACGGCTCCAGCGGGCACCCGGAAGCCGACTCGATCGGTTCGACGCTGTCGGGCTACGACACCGACGCGAACTACGAGTACGGCTTCATCTCAGGCGGTCTCGCTGTGGTCGACGTCGACAGCGATGGCGACGCCGACACGCTCTACTTCCCGGTCACCGCCTCCTACGAGCCGTCCGACGCGGGAGACCCGGATGGCGACGGCGACTCGGGCATCTCCGACAAGGCCGATCCCGGCTACACGTGGATGTACAAGGCGATCGTGCAGACCGACGACTCGAACGCCGACGCCACGCCCGAGAACCTCTGGCCGGCCTACGAGTGGTGCGAGTTCGTGGACCCCGACGACTACGGCAAGGAGCGGCACGAGGTCTACTACAAGGCCACCACGTCCTGGTTCTCCGATGGCAGCCTCGGCGTCTACTGGGGTACGGGCAGCCCCTACTCCCGGTACGCCGGCCAGACGGGCTACTTCTGGGCCTTCAAGGATGCCAACCCGGGAGCCTGCGGCAGCACGGTGAGCACCATCTGCGGCAGCGACGGCTACTTCGAGCTGTCGGAAGGCGAGGGCCTCACCGGTGAGCCGATCGTGTACGCCGGCACGGTGTACTTCCCCACCTACGACCCCGACGAGGACTACTGCGAAGGTGGCCAGGGTCGGATCTACGGCCTGAGTTTCGACGACTGTGACGGCGCCATCGACACCGACGCTGACGGCGATCCGGATGCCGAGAGCTTCGACGTCGAGGGCTACCCCAGCTCCATCACGATCTCGAAGCACGGCTCGCTGTTCTACGGCACGTCGAACCCCGACACCACGGGGCTCGGCGCCATCGGTTCGTACACGGGTGGCGCGGATCCCTTCGGCGGCGTCGACAGCCTGCTCCTCCGCGAGGTCTTCTGACCGGCGCGTCGGGTGCTCGTGCTCAGGGTGCGGGCAGCTCCGCCTGAGCGGCCTCGAGGGCCTGGCGAGCGGGTACGCTTCCGGGGTCGCAGGCCACCGCGCGCTTGAAGCTGTCGACCGCTGACGCATAGTCCCCGCGGATCGCCGCGACCATGCCCAGGCCGATGCGCGCCTCGCAGTGCTCCGGGTGCTCCAGCACCACGTCGCGGAAGTCCCTCTGCGCCTGTTCGTATTGGGCGAGCTCGAAGTACGCGCGGCCGCGGACGTAGCGGGCATCCGGGTGATCGGGGGCGCGCTCCACGGCTCGCTCGGCGTGGGTCACCGCGCGGTCTGGGTGGTTGCGGCGCAGCTCGAGGTGCGCGAGCGCCAGCCAGGGAAGGTGGGTCTCCTGTTCGGCGCGCGCGGCCGCCTGCCGGAGCTCGGCCTCGGCTTCGTCGAGCCGCCCCATGTCGACGTAGAGCCTTCCGAGGTCGTAGTGACCGCGCCAATCCAGGGCGTGGCGCGTGGACGCCGCCTGCAGGTGCGCCTCGGCAACACCCTCTTCCCCCCGCGCCAGCGCCACCCGTGCGGCGGTGAGCAGCGTCTCGAGACCGTAGGGGTCGGTGGCGAGGGCCTGATCCAGCAGGCGAGCGGCCCGGGGGAGGTTGCCCTTCTGCAGGTAGCACTCGCCCAGCAGCGCCAGCACCTCCGCCGAGGCTGCGTGGAAGAGCTGGGCTTGGGTGAGCTCGGCGACGCATCGATCCCAGGCCGTGCTTCCAGGACCTTCGGCGAAGCCGCGTTCGATCGAGCGGCGCGCCGCGTCGGTCATGGGCCGGACCAGCTCGTCGAGCGCCCGCTCGTTCGCGGTGCCCTCGAGTGCCCGCGCGTCCTCTGCGAGCTCGGGGACCTCTCCTCGTCCCACGTGTCCGTAGAAGTCGAAGAGGCGATCGTGGCTGTCGCGGTTGCCCGCCAGCGAGGCGCGAGCCGAGTCGGGGACGGCGCTCAGCACCTCGAACGGCTCGATGAGGTGCGGACGCAGCAGCGAGGCGTGAAGGCGTGGCCGGCGATGGAGCGCGGAGAGCAGGCCGGGTCCCATCGCTGCGTGCTCACCAGGAAGGTCCGCGAGCCCTGAGCTGCCCACGGCGAAGCGCCCGGCGAGTGCCCAGGGCGTGCCGAGCCCGAGGCGGCCGAGCTCTGAGGCGCCGCGCTCGGAGGCCGACTCGATGCGCTCCCAAGGCGGGGCCGAGGCCTCGACCCGGCCGAGCAGAAGGACCTGGTCGAGCCCCACCGGGGGGAGCGCGAGCACCGACCAGGCGAAGGTCGACGAGAACGCGCGGGTGATCGTGGCGAGCTCGTCTGCTCCCAGCCAGAGTGCCGGTACCACGAGGGCGTACACGCCGCCGGGCGCCAGGTGCCGGGCGCGAAGATCGAGCTGCGCGCTCCCGGGGAGCTGCATGTGGGTGTCCCACCAGGGCGCGGCCACCACCTCGACGAGGACGTCCACCGGGGCCGTCGTGCGCAGCGTCCAGGCGAGAGGACCTCGGCGGTGACGGACCTCCGGACGGAAGTGGGCCTGCTCGGCGCGCTTGTCGTGGGCCACGAGCGCCCGGACCGCGCCGGCGTTGGGCACGGCGACCTCGACGCTGCCGACACCCTGCGCGAGGGTTGCCTCGAGCGCTCGGCCGGTCTCGTCGCCGAGCAGGAGCGCCCGGTCGCGACGGTCGGCGAGAGCAGCCGCGAGGTGTCCCGCCAGGGAGGCGGCCTCGGACAAGCGGTCGTCCACGGCGCGAGGCAGCCCGTCGAGGTGGAGCTGCAAGGTGCCGTCGGTCTGTCGGACGAGCAGGGTCGATCCTTCCGGGCCCCATCCTCCGGCGAGCCGGGTGCTCCGGCTGAAGCCCTCGATGGCCTCATCCGGCGCGTTGGCGTCCCGGAGATGGGCGAAGCGACCCTCCACCAGTTGGACCTCGGGCCAACCGAGCGCAACCGGCGCGGCGGCGCTGGCGGAAAGGACCACCACGCCTGCCAGTCGGAGCCAGCCGCCGGGGCCTCGGAGCACGCCTGCGAGCCCACAGGCGGCCGCGAGGAGCAGCAGCGCGTCCCCTGACGCCGTGCCCGCGGCGGGGCCGAGCGCGCAACCGACGCCCGCTGCGATGAACCCGGCCGCCCGGGCGCTGCGGGAACCGAGCCCTGCGGCGCCGAGCCCGCCCACGAGTCCGCCGGCCGCGATGCCCGCCACCGCGAGGAGCGTGGCGCTCCGGCGCGGGTCCGCTTCGCCGGCGAGGGGAGCGAGTACCTGCCACGCGGCTCCCGGGACGAGCGCCGTCCCGGCGTACGACGCCAACGCCGCCGCTCCGACCGCCGGCAGCAGCAGCCGTGCCCCGAGACGTCCGATCAACATGCCCGCACCGGCCAGCAGGCACCAGGCGGCCACCACGTTGGCCCAACCAGCGGGCGTAGGGTCCAGGGCGGGACGCGTGGCCGTCCAGGCCGCGGTCGACATCCACACCGCGGCGCCGACCGCGATGGAGCCTCGGTACGAGCTCGCCGACCGGGGGCGCGCCGGGGTGCGGAACGGCTCCCGCCGGAAGTCGGCAGCCATCCCGAAGGCCGCGAGCGCGCAGCCGGCGACGGGCTGGTGGAAGCCGGCGAGGAGGGCGAAGGCTCCCAGCATGGCGACCGGGGCGCCGCGTGCGGATGGCAGGGCGCGGGTGAAGCCTGCGCCAACAAGTGCGACGGGCAGGAGGGGCCACGGCCACGCCCACGGCAGCAACCAGCCGGCGGAGAGAGCCAAGGTCAGGGCCAGCGCGGCCCAGGCCCGTTCGCCGCGGCGACCGGACCGCGGGGTGACGAGCAGGCCGAGTCCTCCGCCCAGCAGGGCCGCGGCCGTCAGACCTGTCAGGGCTCCCGGGGAGGCTCCCAGACTGCTTGCGCCCAGGTGCAGCAGGGCGCCGCCGGCGCCCCCCCAGGCCAGGGACGCTCCGAGGGCGGCTGCGCCGTCGCGTCGGGCCTGCATCGCGGCCAGCATAGCCTGCCGTCGTTGACCGGCGCGGGCCGTCTCTGGTATCACCGCCAAAGTGTCTCGGGTCTGCGACCCGTTCGACCCGCCCCGGAGTCCCCGATCTGCTCGCACCGTGGTAGTGTGGTCCCGGTCCCCAAGATGGGACCTCCTGGAGTGGTAGCGGTAGGGCGTCGTTCGTGGGACGACAAGCAGTTGATGTCTAGGAGCTGAACAAGATGGGCCTCTTCTCGCGGAGCACGCACGTCGTTGGGCTGGACATTGGCTCCAGCGCTGTGAAGCTCCTCGAGCTGCACCAGGACAAGAAGTCGGGCGCATGGCGACTCGACAACTTCGGAATGGTCCAGCTCCCTCCGGAAGCGATCGTCGACGGCGCTGTGATGAACAGCAACGTGGTGGTGGAAGCCATCCGAGAGCTGGCGGCGAACCACCGCATCAAGACCCGCGACGTCTGCACGTCGATCTCGGGGCACAGCGTCATCATCAAGCGCATCAACCTGCCGGTGATGACCCCCGAGGAGCTCGAGGAGAGCATCCACTGGGAAGCGGAGCAGTACATCCCGTTCGACATCCAGGACGTCAACATCGATCTGCAGATCCTCGACTCGGAAGGAGACGAGGCTGGCCAGATGGAGGTGCTGCTGGTCGCCGCCCGGAAGGAGCTGGTGAACGAGTACGTCGCGCTCATCCAGGAAGCAGGGCTGTCGCCGGCGGTCATCGATGTCGACGCCTTCGCGGTCGAGAACATGTTCGAGCTCAACTACGAGCTTCCGGCCGAGCCCGTGGCGCTGGTGAACGTCGGGGCGAGCATCGTCAACATCAACATCCTCCAGAACGGCACCACCGCCTTCACCCGGGATGTCGGCATGGGTGGACGCCAGTTCACCGAGGAGATCCAGCGAGCGCTGAACATCTCCTACGAGGAAGCGGAGCAGATGAAGGTCGGCGGCGACGACCAGGACGACGCGGCCGTGGTCCCGGAAGAGATCGAGAGCGTGCTGAGGGACGTAGCCGAGAGCCTGGCTACCGAGATCCATCGGTCCCTCGACTTCCACCTCTCGTCGTCTTCGGTCGGCTCGCTGTCCCGCATCTTCTTGAGCGGCGGCGCGGCCCGCACCCCGGGGCTTGCTCGGGCCATCGCAGAGAAGACGGCCACGCCCATCGAGATCGTCGACGCCTTCCGTCGCATCGAGATCGACGAGCGCGCCTTCAAGCCTCGCTTCCTGCACGAGGTCGCCCCCCAGGCGGCGGTCGCGGTCGGGCTGGCGATGCGGAGGATCGGCGACAAATGATTCGCATCAACCTTCTCCCAGTCCGGGAGTCCAGGCGGCTGGAGTCGGTCAAGCGCGAGCTCGCGTTCGGCGGACTCGTGGCCGTCGTCGTACTCGCGGCCTGCGTCGCGGCGTTCGTGCTGGTCCAGGCGCGCGTGAGCGACGTCAAGGCTCGGAACGCGGTGCTCGAGCAGGAGATCAAGAACCTGAAGGCCATCGTGGCCCGCGTCGATGAAGTCGACGCGTTGAAGCAGGACCTGCAGAAGAAGCTCGATGTCATCGGGCAGCTCAAGCGGAACAAGAAGGGCCCGGTCCACATGATGGACGAGCTGGCGAACGCCACGCCCGAGAAGCTCACGATCACGTCGCTCCAGGAGCGGAACCGCCGGTTGAACCTGCTGGGCTACGCCGTCTCCAACGAGGTGATCTCGCAGTTCCTGTCCAACCTCGAGCAGTCCGAGTGGTTCGACGAGGTCTACTTGATCGAGATCGATTCCACCGAGATCGACGGCTACACCGTGCGTGAGTTCTCCGTCACCGCCCGCCTCATCGTGGGTGGCAAGCAGACCGACGAAGAGACGGGGTAGGCATGGACTTCAACGAACTGCTCGAGCGCTTCGGCAAGCTCCCACGGGTTCAGCGTGTCGCTGTGCTCGCGCTCGGTCAGGTGCTCATCCTGGCCCTGTTCTGGACGCTCCTGTATTCGCCGACCTCCGAGGAGCTGGTGCGGCTGGACCAGCAGCACTCGGAGCTCACCACCAAGAAGGAGCAGGTCCGGCTGCGCGCGGAGAACCGCGAGCAGTTCGAGGCGGAGCTCCAACAGCTCACCTCGGACCTCCGTCAGGCGCTCCGAGAGCTGCCGAACGACCGCGAGATTCCCGAGTTCCTGAAGCGCATCAGCCAGGTGGCCAAGAAGGTCGGCCTGGAGATCCGACGCTTCCAGCCGCTCAGCGAGTCGATGCGGGAGTACTACGCCGAGGTGCCGGTCGCGCTCGAGGTGCTCGGCAGCTACCACGAGGTGGCGATGTTCTTCGACCGCCTCTCGAAGCTCAGCCGCATCGTCTATGTGAAGGACCTCGACGTGGGAGACCCCGTCGAGCGCGGTGGCAAGGTCGTGCTCAACGTCGAAGGCAACGCGGTCACGTTCCGCTTCCTCACCGACGAGGAGATCCAGCGCGGCAAGGGCAAGTCCAAGTCCAAGGGCAAGCGAGGGAAGAAGTGATGATGTTCTTCCTCGCGCTGTCCCTCGTGCTCCTCGGCTGTGATGACGGGGGCTCCAGTGTGGCGCCCACCGAGCGCGCCGGTGCGAGCACGGCCAAGAGCAAGTCCAAGGCCGGCGACGCCGGATCCGCTGGCGAAGACGGGCTCTCGGCCACTGCTGCTGAGTCCGGCGGCGACTACAGCTACAACCCCATCGGCAAGCGGGACCCGTTCCGGTCCTTCATCTCGGGTCCACGCGACGAAGAGATCCGCTCACCGACACCGCTCCAGAAGTACGAGATCGACCAGTACGCGCTCGTCGGAATCGTCTGGGGCATCGATCATCCCAAGGCCATGGTCTCCGACCCGGAGAACGTCGGCCACGTGATCGAGATCGGAACCTATATCGGCAAGAACTGGGGCAAAGTCACCCAGATCACCAGCAACGAGGTCATCGTCACCGAGGAATACCAGACCATCGACGGGGAGCTCGTCACCA
This sequence comes from uncultured Enterobacterales bacterium, assembly GCA_964604675.1. Taxonomy (GTDB): domain Bacteria; phylum Myxococcota_A; class UBA796; order UBA796; family CAJQPC01; genus CAZSAT01. The sequence goes on along the minus strand of CAZSAT010000105.1, from coordinate 11,297 downwards.
ACCAGGTGACGATGGGGCTTCCGGTCGAGGACCTCGGCGATCTCTAGGAGCTCATGATGAACATTCGCCGCCATGCACGCCGTCTCGCTGGCTCCACCCTCGTGGTGGGCATCGCGCTCCTTGGCACCCCTCTGATCACAGGCACGTCAGCAGCCGAAGAGGCCAGCGCTCTCACGGGTGTGGTGGTCGCAGATGGCGCCGTCACCGTGGAGCTCGACGGCGACGTCGCCGCGTCCATCGTGAGCTCGTTCGTGCTCGACGACCGCGTGATCGTGGATCTGCTCGACATCGAGCTCGGCAACGTCCAGCGCAGCGTGGAGGGGTCGGGACTCGTCGAGAGGGTCGAGGCCACCACCTACGACGACGGCCAGGGCGCGATCGCACGCGTGGTGATCCACCTCAGCGAGAGCACGGGGCACACGCTCGACGTGTCCGGAAGCACCGTCACCGTCAACCTCGGCGCGAGTGCCTCGAGCGATGCACTGGCGTCGTCGTCGTCCTCGTCGGGCGACGGCGTGCTCCAGAGCGACGACGACCGTGGACAGCGCGTCGGTGCGGTCTCGGGCCCGACGGCTGTCGGCGGTGCCGCGCTCGCGTCCCTGGACTTCGAGTCCCTCGACGACACGAGTCGGATCGTCATCGGCACCACCGGCGGGGTGGACTACACGACCAGCCAGCCGGAGAGCCGCCTGGTGGTGGTGGACATCCCGGGTGCCACCGTGCCCCAGTCGCTCACGCGGGTGCTCGACACCTCCGAGTTCATCAGCCCGGTCCGGATGGTGCGCGCCTACAAGACCCGCACCGGTGCGCGGGTCGCCCTGAACCTCCGCTCCGCAGCCGAGTGGTCGGTGCGTGCCGGGTCGGACGGACTCATCTACGTCGACGTGAAGGTTCCCGCCGAGATGCTCGAGGACCGGCGTCTCGCCGAGCAAGGCTTCTCGGCGGTGGCACCGTCTACCCCGGAGTCCTCGGGCGGCACGGGCATCGAGGGTGCGTACGCCTCCGAGACGCTGATCGGTGAGACGGGCAAGACCTACGATCCGCAGCTCGCCTTCGGTAGCGGCGGCGGTGCCAGCGATCCGTCGTCGCTCGCGCTCGGCTCGGCCGGCTTCGGGCTGGACAGCTCGAACGCCACGCAGCAGTGGTCTGGCCGGCGCATCAACATCGACCTGGTGGAAGCCGACATCCACTCGGTGTTCCGCCTCATCTCGCACGTCTCGCGGTTGAACATCGTCGCCGGCGACGACGTCACCGGCTCGGTCACCGTGCGGCTCGAGAACGTGCCGTGGGACCAGGCCTTCGCGGCCATCCTCCAGGCGAAGGGCTACGCGGCCCAGCGCTTCGGCAACATCGTGCGCGTCGCGCCCATCGAGACCATCAAGGGCGAGCAGCAGGCCGCGCTCGAGACCCAGCGCGCCGCGGAAGAGCTCACGCCGCTCAAGATCCTCGTCATCCCGCTCAACTACATGAGCGCGGACGAAGCCGCGGGGCAGATCGGGGCGCTGCTCTCGGCGCGCGGCACCGTGCAGACCGACAAGCGCACCAACCAGCTCATCGTGAAGGAGACTGCGGAGCGGCTCGCTCAGATCCGCGAGCTCCTGCGGCAGCTCGATCGCCAGACCCCGCAGGTGCTCATCGAGGCCAGGATCGTCGAGGCGTCCTCGCGCTTCACACGCTCGCTCGGCGTGCAGTGGGGCGGTGAGTTGGACCTGTCCGCAGCCACGGGTGCGGGCACGGGGCTCTGGTTCCCGAACAGCATCGGCGTGTCCGGCGGTACCGACCAGGGCGGCAACTCCCAGTCGGTGTTCTACAGCCCCGGACAGGACAACCTGGCGGTGGACCTCCCGTCCGACGGCACCAACGGGTCGCTCGCCTTCAGCCTGGGGAGCATTCCCGGTGTGGTGAGCATCGATGCGCGCTTGTCCGCCATGGAGACCGAAGGTTGGGGTGAGATCATCAGCTCACCGCGGGTGACCACCCTCGACAACGTCGCTGCCACGATCAAGCAGGGTGCTCGGATTCCGTACCTCTCGACCTCCGCCGGCGGCACGTCCGTGCAGTTCGTGCAGGCGGCGCTGGAGCTTGTCGTCACGCCCCACATCACCTCGGACAGCAAGGTGATGATGGAGCTCGACATCTCGAACAACCGTCCGGACTTCGGTCAGCTCGTGCAGGGCCAGCCGGCCGTGCAGATCAAGGAAGCCCAGACGGAGCTCCTGGTGGCCGACGGCGACACCACGGTCATCGGTGGCGTGTTCAGCACGGAAGATGCACGCTCCACCAGCCGGGTCCCGTTCTTCTCGCGCATTCCCTTGCTCGGCATGCTGTTCCGCAACAGCTCGCGCACGGTGTCTCGCAACGAGATGCTGGTGTTCGTGACGCCTCGCATCGTGACCGAGGCGTCCGACGAGTAGACGGTTGTCGTCGCGGGGCGTCGCCCTGGTGGGGTTCATGGGGTCCGGGAAGTCGACCGTCGGGTCGGCGCTCGCCACCCGTATCGGCCTTCCGTTCGAGGATCTGGACGAGAGGATCGAGCGTGCTGCCGCCTGCTCGGTCGCTCAGATCTTCGAGGTGGAGGGTGAGGTCGGCTTCCGCGCCAGGGAGGCGGCCGAGCTGTCCACGGTCCTGGAGGAGGGGCCGTGCGTGCTGGCCACGGGCGGCGGAGCTCCGATCGCGCTCGGCGCGATGGCGCGCCTGAGAGCGTGGGGCCGCGTGGTGTTCCTCGACGTTCCGATCGAGACGCTGCGTGAGCGCGTGCTGGGGAGCCAGCGACCGCTCTGGACGGGAGGCGCAGCGGCGCTCTACCGTGCCCGCCGACCGACGTACCGCGCGGCCCACCTCGTGGTAGATGGCGATGCACCCGTCGCGCGCGTGGTGACTCGCATCATCGAGGGGCTCGAGGCATGAACACCGTCACCGTGGAACTCGGAGACCGGAGCTATCCGATCGTCTTTGCCGGCCTCTCGGGGCTCGGGACACAGCTGGCCGCGCTGAGAGCAGCGGGTCGGTGCGTCGTCGTCAGCAACGATCGCGTCGGGCCCTTGTACGCCGAACAGGTGCTCGACAGCCTGAAGGACGGAGGTTGGGCTCCCGAATACCTGGAGCTGCCCGACGGCGAGTCGAACAAGAGCGCGGGGACCTGGTTGGCGCTGGTGCAGGGGCTCTTGGACCTCGGCGTCGATCGGCAGACCCCGATCATCGCGCTCGGCGGTGGCGTGACGGGGGACATCGTGGGCTTCGCAGCCGCCACCACGCTGCGGGGACTGCCGTTCGTGCAGGTGCCGACGAGCCTGCTCGCCATGGTCGACGCGAGCGTCGGCGGGAAGACCGGCGTGAACACGGGGCACGGCAAGAACCTCCTCGGCGCCTTCCACCAGCCCTTCTGTGTGTACGTGGACGTCGACGCCCTCACGACCCTTCCTGACGACGAGCTGCGTTGCGGGCTGGGGGAGGTCGTGAAGCACGCGGTGCTCGCGGACCCCGAGTTCTTCTCGTGGTTGGAGAGGAATGGACAGGCGCTCCTCGGGCGCCACCCGGAAGCCTTGCAGCATGCGATCGCAACCTGCTGTGCCATCAAGGCGGCCGTCGTCGCCAGCGACGAGCGCGAAGCGGGTCGACGGGCGCTCCTGAACCTGGGCCACACCATCGGGCACGCCATCGAACACGTGCTCGGTTTCGGAGCGCTGCGCCACGGCGAAGCCGTGGGCATCGGCATGGTCGCTGAGGCGTGGCTGGGCGTCGAACGCGGCGAGGCGGCCCCGGCTCTTCCACAGCGGATCACCGCGCTGCTGGTGGCTCTCGGCTTGCCTGTCCGCTGTCCCGGCGTGTCGGCAGATGACCTCGTCGAGGCGGCGAGGATGGACAAGAAGAGGGCCCATGGTAGAATCAAGGTGACCGTGCCGCGTCGCCTGGGCGACGTAGCATTGGTCGCTCTCTCTCCCGAAGATCTACTCGCGGCTGCGCAGGTGGTGACCGGGCCCTCGGAGGTTGAATGACCCTGTCCCTGCTGTTGAGCCCGCTGTTGATCGGGACTGGATGCGTGCCGTCGACGGGTGTGGAAGCGCCCTACTACGCCGAGATCATCGCGCCCGAAGGCGTGAAGCTCGCGTGGCACAAGGACTACAACGACCAGGGCGATGGCATCGGCGCGCTCTTGCTCATCGACTTCCTCGTCTTCAACGGCGACGACGGCATGCCGATGGACAACATCCAGGTCGAGGTGACCTCGGGGTACGGCGGCGTCTACCTGGTTCCGAAGACGGCCGTGAAGACGGTGAGCTACCCGGACGAGCCCGAAGACCTCGATGCCTGTGACCTCGACGGCGACGGCCAGATCGACGACGACGCAGCCGACTCGTGCTCCTGGTGGCTCGACACGTCGGGCAACCGCTACTTCCAGATGGGCTCCGACTTCGCAGACGCGTACCGGCCCACCTACATGATCGGGGCCACCGACGAGCACGGCGTGCTGCGGCTCTATGCCTACGTCGACAAGATGCCGGCCACCGACGCCGAGGAGACCTCCTTCGGTGAGGTCACCATCACGGCGCTCCTGGGCCACGACTCGGACTCCCTCGAGATCAGCGCCGAATAGCCGCGCGTGGCAGCCACCATCCTGGTGCTCCACGGCCCCAACCTGAACCTGTTGGGGAGTCGGGAGCCGGAGACGTACGGGCGTGAGACACTCGCCGACGTCGAGGCCCTGCTCGAGGGCCACGCCCGCGAGCTGGGCGTGACGCTCTGTCACTACCAGTCCAACAGCGAAGGCGCGCTGGTCGATCGCGTGCAGCGGGCTGGTGCCGAGGGCATGGCGGGTGTGCTTGTCAATCCGGCGGCCTACACGCACACCTCCGTGGCGCTACGGGACGCCTTCGCCGCAGTGGGCCTGCCGTTCGTGGAGGTTCACCTGTCCAACGTGCACGCTCGGGAGCCGTTCCGGCACAAGAGCCTGCTGGCGGATCTCGCGGTGGGTCAGGTGGTCGGCTTCGGGACCCTGAGCTACGTTCTCGGCCTCCGCGGTCTGGTGCGGAGGCTGAACGGCCTGGAGCGCTGAAAGAGCATGGACCTCGAGCAGATCGCCGAGCTGCTGACCCTGTTGAACGAGCAGGGCGTCAGCGAGTTTTCCTACGAGGACGAGCAGCATGCTCTTTCTCTGAAGCTGGGCACGGTCATCGCGTCGGCGCCCATGCTTCAGCCCGTCGCGGCGGTGCCGGTGGCCGCTGCGGCCGCGGTCGACGCCGAGTCCGCCGACGAACCGGGTGTGGTGACCATCACATCACCGATGGTCGGCACCTTCTACCGGGCCCCGTCGCCGGGAGCGGCTCCCTTCATCGAGTTGGGCGACAGCGTGCGCAAGGGCTCCACGCTCTGCATCGTCGAAGCGATGAAGCTGATGAACGAGATCGAGGCGGAGCTCGACGGCAGCGTGTCGGCCATCCTCGTCGACAACGCCCAGCCGGTGCAGTTCGGCCAGCCGCTGTTCAAGATCAAGACCAGCTGAGCCCATGTCCGCTCCGTTCTCGAAGGTGCTGGTCGCCAACCGCGGCGAGATCGCCCTTCGCGTGATCCGGGCCTGCCGGGAGCTCGGCATCCCAACGGTCGCCGTCTACTCCACGTGCGACGCCAACGCGCTCCACGTCCGCTTTGCGGACGAGGCGGTGTGCGTCGGTCCGCCGGCCGCCACGCACTCGTACCTGAACATCCCCAACGTGCTCTCGGCCGCCCTCGTCACGGAGTGTGATGCGGTGCATCCTGGCTACGGCTTCCTCGCCGAGAACATCGACTTCGCGAACGCGTGTGTGGACGCCGGCCTGACCTTCATCGGCCCCGATCCAGAGCAACTTCATCGCTTCGGCGACAAGCTTCGGGCAAAGGCCGCCGCTCGCGCTGCGGGTCTGCCGTTGGTCCCTGGATCCACAGGGGCTGTGAGCACCGTCGAGGACGCGGAGGTCGCGGCTGCGGAGGTCGGCTACCCCGTGATGCTCAAGGCAGCCGCTGGCGGTGGCGGCAAGGGCATGCGGGTCGTCGAGGACGCGGTACAACTGCACAAGGTCTTCGCCATCACCTCCGAGGAGTCGCGCCTCGCCTTCGGCTCTGGCGAGATGTTCATCGAGCGCTTCCTCCGCCGTCCGCGCCACATCGAGGTCCAGGTGGCGGGCGACCGGTTCGGCGAGGCGCGCCACTTCGGCGAGCGCGACTGCTCGATGCAGCGACGGCACCAGAAGGTCATCGAAGAGGCCCCGGCCGCCGGTTTGTCGGACGACCTTCGCGCGCGCATCCGGCATGCGGCCACGTCCCTGGTGGCGTCCTGCGCGTACCACACGGTAGGCACCTGCGAGTTCCTGGTGGAAGGGGAGGAGTTCTTCTTCCTCGAGGTGAATCCGCGGATCCAGGTCGAGCACTGCGTCACCGAAGAGGTCACCGGCATCGATCTCGTTCAGCTCCAGATCCGGCTCGCCGCGGGTGAGCCCATGCCCATGGCACAGGCAGCCATCGAGCTCACGGGTCACGCCATCGAGGTTCGAATCAATGCGGAGCACCCCTTCCGCTTCACGCCGTGCCCCGGCCAGATCACGGGCTACCACCTCCCCGGTGGCCCGGGGATCCGCGTGGACAGCGCGGTCCACGACCAGGCCATGGTCCAGCCGTACTATGATTCGTTGGTGGCCAAGCTCATCGCGCGTGCGCCGGATCGTGAAGCGGCCATCCGCAAGCTCCGGCAGGCGCTCGAAGAGAGTGTGGTGGAGGGCATCCACACCACGCTGCCGCTCCACCGTGAGCTCGTGGCCTCCCGGGCCTTTGCCGAGCTTGCGTTCCACACCCGCTACATCGATGGCTGGATTCTCGAGCGGGGGACCTCGCTCGAAGCCTGACTCACCCGGAAGAACTCGTGGCCACCTTCGACAAGCAGAAGACCGAGCGCGAAGCGCTGCACTACCTGTCCAAGGGCGCCTTCGACCGGGCCCAGGAGGCCTACGCCAAGCTGCTTCGCCACGATCCGCGGGATCGTCGCGTCCGGCAGAAGCTGGCGGAGCTGTACCTGAAGACCGGTCGCAAGGCCGACGCGGAGAAGCAGTTTCGCGAGGTGGCCAAGCTGCACGCCTCCGACGGCAACTTCCGAGCTGAGGTCGCCGTGCTCAAGCAGCTGCAGCGGCTGATCCCGCAGGACGCCGAGGTGATGGGCATGCTCGCGGGCGCGCACCACGCCACCGGTCTCGACAAGGAGGCCGTGCGGCTCTACGAGCAGGCCATCAACCTGCTGGCCCAGCGCGAGCCGGGCAAGGCGGCGGACCTCTGCCGTGACCTGCTCAAGATCCAGACCGGGGACGTGGTGCTCGCCATCAAGCGGGCGGAACTGCTGGCGCGCACCAAGAAGCGGAAGGGCGAGGCCTACGAGGCGTACCGCGCGGTGATGGACGACCTGCGCCGGAAGGGACGCGCCGATGAGGTCGGCCGGGTGGCGGCGATGGCTCTCGACCTCAAGCCAGACGATGCCTCGTTGCGGCTGGACGCGGCGGAAGCCGCGCTCGGGCAGGGGGACATCAAGGCGGCGCTCGCCCACGTGCAGGTCGCGCGTGAGGAGGCCCCGGGCGATCCGAGGGCGCTCCGCCTCGCAGCCGACGCGCTCGAGCGCACCGACGACCCGAAACGGGCTCGGCCCGTCCTCGTGAAGCTCGGCGTGGCGCTCGGTCGCGCCGGCGACCATGCCGGGCGTCTCGCGGCACTCGAGCGAGCGGCGCTTCACGGCCAGGACACGAGCCTCACTCAGGCGCTCGACAAGGCTCGATCGGCGCTCGAGCTGGCGAACTTCCGACTCTGGGAGCTCGGTGCTGCGGAACCCGGCAGCGAGGCGATCCTGAGGGTTGCGGTGCGAGCCCAGGTGCTGCTCGAATACGGCCTCGGCGAGCGGGCACGGCCCGAGATCGAAGCGGCCCGGGCTGCGGCGCCGGATGAGCCGGCCTACCTGGCGGTCGCGGCGGAGTGTCTCGCGGCGGAGGGCGACGCAGCTGGCGCTCTCGGGCTCGCCCGCCAGCTCCAGGACCTCTGTTCGGGCAACGATGCGCGCCGATTGACCCTGCGTCTGGCTGTCCTGGAGGGCGAGGACCCGGCGAGCCTGCTCGGAGAGGACGTCGAAGACGAACCGACCTCCGACGAGCTGCTCGATGACGAGGACACCGGCGATGAGTTCACCGACGACGGGTCCGTGGACGATCTCGTCGACGACGACGACGACCTCATCGACGACGACGACGACCTGTTGGACGACGACTCCGTCGCCCCCCAGGACGATGGTCTGGTCGATGACGATCTCGACGACGACGACGACTTCCTGAAGGAACCGGAGCCGACCGTCCCCGTCAAGCAGCGGTCCGGAAAGCTCTTCGACGACATCTTCGGCGACGGAGAGGGTGGCGTCGACATGGGGGCGACCTTCGCCGAGGTGGATCCGGACAGCTTCCGCCACCCCTCGGGCAAGGCCGATGTCGCACGGCTCGAGGCGCTCGCCGCGCTCGGCGCCTTCGCCGAGCTCGAGGATGCCGCGCGTGCTCTCGACGGGCTCTGGCGCGAGGCCTGGCGTGCTGTCGCGGCCGCAGATGACGACCTGCGCAACGCGTTCCGCGATCTTCGCGACGAGGTCGACGACGCTCCGCCGGGGGCGGCCGGCTTGGGCGAGGCGCTCTATGTGCTGATCCTGTTGGCCGCACGTCGCGGCAAGCACCGGGTCGCCAGTCGGTACCTGGAGCGCCTCCAGAAGGACATGCCGGAGCATCGGAGCCAGCAGGTTGGCGAGCTCGCCGAGGCGCTGTCGGGACTCACATCCTGACCTGGCCGTGGCGCCTGGGGAAGGAACTCGCCAGCTGTTGGGTTGTGGGGACGCAGCGCGAGGCCGTGCCGCTCGGTGGACGTTGGTGGTGTGCGACTCCCATCTGAGGCCTCTCAGAGCGTTCCTGGGCCCGAGCGACTCGGCCTCGCCTGCTGTCTGCCCTGGCGCGGGGCTTGATGGGGCCACCGTGGTCGATTACGGGTCGAGCGTTGCGGGCGTAACTCAGCTGGTAGAGTGCGAGCTTCCCAAGCTCGATGTCGCGGGTTCGAGTCCCGTCGCCCGCTCCACCCGCTCCCCCGCCGAGGTGTGAGGTGAGCCGCAAGGGCCTTCGCCGCCTCCTGATCGTCATCGCCATCCCCCTGGCGGTGTTGCTTGCGCTGGACGTCGTGGTCCGCTCGAGCGGCTTCCAGCGCTGGGTGACCCAGGAGATCGCAGCCTTCGCCAGCGACCTGACAGGCGAAGACGTGAGCGTGGCCGCTGTCGAGGTCTCCCTGTGGCCCTTCGCTGCCGAGATCGAGGGCCTGTCGGTCCGCCACCACGAGACGGGCGCGACGCTCGTGGCGCTGAAGCACGGCGCCGTGGGGTTCGGCTGGCGTGGTGGTCAGCCCAGGCTCGGCGTGGTCTCCCTCGATCATCCCCTCGTGCACCTGCACGTGCGCGATGGCCAACTCGATGCCTTCCAGAAGCTGCAGAAGGGCGACGCAGCCTCCACGGCTCCTCCCGGGCCCATCGAGCTGCCCTGGGAGCGGCTGGTGGTGCACGGCGGGACCCTGGAGGTGGAGGTCCACGGTCCCACCGAGATCGGCGTTCGGGTCGGGGGGCTCGACGTCTCGCCAGCGGGGCCCGAAACGGTCGACATCCAGCTCCAGGAGCTGAAGGTTCGTGTGGACGACCTGGTGCAGCACGCTCGGCCGTTTCTGCTGGCCGACGTCGTGCTCTCGGGCGACCGCGTGGCGGTGCCGGAGCTCGAGCTGCAGTTTCCAGCCCTCGAGGTGTCGGGGCGGTTGGCGGCTCGGTTGGGGCAGGAGGTCAGCGGGGTGCTGACCGCCGCCCTGAACCCCGAGCAGCTCGCGCCGCTCTACCCCGAGGGCCTGCGGATCGAAGGCGAGGCGCTCGCGGACATCGACGTCGGCGGGACCTGGGCTGCGCCGAGGGCCGAGGTGGCGCTCCTCGTCGATCCTTCGGTCAGCATCGACCGAGATTCGACCGAGCTGAGCTTTGTTCCGGGTCCGCTGAGTGGCTTGATGGAGCTCGACGCCAATGGCTTCGAGATCGCGGTGCTGAGGCTGCCGATGGGGGCGGGTGAGCTCGCGGTGTCCGGTCGCTCAGACTGGGATCTCGCGGTCGACGAGCTCGTGGTCACCGGTCACGATGTTCCCTTCGCCGAGCTCATGCAGCGCGTGGGGCAAGCGCCCACGCCTTGGGTGGACTTCGACGCAGATCTCGATCTGCGGCTGCGCGGAAGCCTGTCTCCGCTGTCGCTGCGCGGCTTGTCCGAGCTGGCCGTGTCGGACCTGGAGGTCGGTTCGGCCCCGCTCGGACACCCGGGCACCGAGGTGATGTTGGCGGTCGCCTCCGGCTTCATCGATGGACGCATCGAGCTCGACACGGACGGCGTTCAGCTGGAGGTTCCCAGGCTCGGCGCAGGCCGGACCCGAGGGAGCCTGGACCTCGCGGTCGCGTTCGCCGAACCGAGCATGGTGCTGGATCTCGACCTGAAGCAGGCCGACCTGGCGGACGTGGCACCGCTCGGGGGCATCGACCTCGCCGGCTACGGCCGGATCCACGGACGGATCGCCGGTCCCTTCACCAGCCTCGGCATCCAGATGGAAGCGGATGTCCGGGATCTCTCGGCGCTCGGCTTCGCCTGGGCGGACCGCGCGGTCGGCCCCGTCGACAGCGATCTGTCGCGCTTGGACTTCAACGGTCTGCACCTCTGGAAGGGCGACACGCTGGTGCAAGGCAACCTCGCGATGATCTTCTCGGAGGCCTTCGAGATCGAGGCGGACCTGCTGGTGCCCGAGGGCGGGCGGGTGGCGGATCTGCTGGCCATCGTGGCGGATGTGCCCGATCTCGATGGCGACGTGGAGGGGGTGATCAGCCTGTCCGGCCCCGGGGAGGCCTTGAGCGGGAGCGTCGACCTCGCGCTCCAGAACCTCGAGGTCTTTGGTGAGCGCTTCGCGACCGGGGAGCTCGACGGCGTGATGACGGACGGCACCTTCACCCTGAGGCACCTGGTGGCGTCCCGTCGTGGTGGAGCCGAGAGCCTGGCGCTCCGTGGTTCGATGAGTCCGGAGCTCGAGCTGAACTTCGAGCTCCAGACCGACGGCTTGCAGCTCGCGCGCCTCGACGTGCTCGATGGACGGGAGCAGCCCTTCACCGGTTCTTTGGCGCTCGATGCCCGCGTGGATGGAACGGTCGAGCGTCCACGGCCCCACGGTCGCGTGGCTCTGGCGGGCGTCGAGCTACAAGG
>CAZSAT010000104.1:0-23931 GCA_964604675.1 uncultured Enterobacterales bacterium | reverse complement strand
GTTCACTCCCGGCGTAAGCCGGGCTGAGGCATCCCCCTCCTTCTACAGCTGACTACACCAACACCTCCGTGAGGGCCTGGGTCAGGGCTGCCCGCTCCGCATCCCGCCCCAGGGCGTTCCACTGCCGCAAGGCCATCGCACCCGTGCGGCGGGCGAGTGCGCGCTTGCCCTCGGCGATGCACGTGCGGCACGCCGCCTCGGCCATGCGGGCGATGTCGAGATCGACGAAGCGGGTCTCGCCCAGCACCTTCTCGGCCGTGGCGAGACGGACCTCCAGCTCCTCCCACGCGCCCAGCCGCGCCAACGAGGGCATCATCAACGCACAGACGCAGCCCACCATCGAGCGACGACCCCACTCCTCCATCTCGGTGAGGCACCCCTCGAGCTCACGGCGGGACTCGGCGTAGCGCCCCTGCTCGGTGAGCGTGAGGCCCAGGTTCAGGCGCGCCAACACCCCTTCGAGGGCACCGATCGCCTGATACAACAATTGGGCCTTCCGGTACCAGGTCTCCGCCTCGCCGAGTCGACCGCCCAGCCGGGCGAGCTCGCCCAGGTTCACGTGGCAGTCGGCCTCGCCCCACCGTGAACCCACCACCGCGAAGCCTTCCCGCGCCCGGGCGAACCACAGAGCCGCCTCGGTGAGCTCGCCCTGCTGCTTGGCGATGGTGCCCAACCCCAGGTGGCACTGGGCCGAGGCCTGCACGTCGGCCAGGGCTTCGAAGGCGGCCAGCGCCTCGGCAAAGGCGACCTTGGCCGGACCGAGGCGCCCCTGGATGACCAGGAGATCGCCACGCTCCCGCACACACGAAGCGGCCAGCTGCTGGTCGCCCAGCTCCACGGCTCCTGCGTGGGCCTCGTCCAGACAGAGACGCGACCGCTCCAGCTCCCCCTTCAGTCGATGCACCAGGCCGAGCTCGCGCATCGCACCGGCCCAGCTCCGGCGCCAGCCGTGGGCGACGCCGGCCTTGAGCACCAGCCCCGCCCAGTGTTCGGCCGCGGTGTAGTCGCTGCGCAGCACGCTGGCCCGGGCGCGCATGACCCAGCCCTGCCCATACCGTTCGTCGGACTCCGGCAGCTCCAAGGCGGCGAGCACCCGCTCGCGTTCAGCGAGCAGCGCGTCGGCCGCGTGGAACTCGTTCGCGGCGATGTGACGCCGGATGGCTGTGGTGAGGGGGTCCAGGGCGCCCTCGCGATCGCCGGCGCCGAGCAGGTGCCGCGCCAGCCGTTCGGCGTGGGCCTGGCCCGTGCGGCCCAGTGCACGCAGCATCTCGGCACCCGAGCGGTGGTGGCTCGCCCAGCGACCGCCGCTGCGCGCGCTGCGCTCCAGCGACTCCCGCAGCATGCCGTGCACGAAGGCCCAGCCGTTCGCATGCTCGAGCTCCACAGCGAGCCGCTGACCGAGCAGGAGCTCTACCAGGCTCAGCGCGGGCTCGATCCCGGCGGCCTCGCACGCAGCCGCCCACTCGACGTGGTCGACCTCCTGGCCGAGCACCGCCGCGAGCTCCAGCGCGAGCCGGTCCTGCTTGGGGCGGGCCAGGAGGATGCGGTTGATCCGTGCACCCCACACCTGCCACAGGTCGCGCGGAAGGTCGACGTCGGCGCCCTCCCGGAGGCGGAAGCCCTTGGGTCCAGGCTCCAAGAGGCCCCGCGCCACCCAGTCCCCCACCAGCTGGACCGCGAAGAGCGGGTTGCCCTGCGTACGCTTCTCCACGCGAGACGCCAGGCCCGGCTCGAGGGAGACCAGCTCCCGCACGAGCTCCTTGCGGTGCTCTTGCGGGAGCGCCCCCAGGTGCAGGGTCTCCACCCGGTCCTTGTCGGCGAGATCGCGCACGAACCAGTCTTCGGCGTCGCGGCCCTCCAGCGCTTCGTCGGCGAGGGTGCAGAGCACGAGGGCCGGCACGTCGTCGCCCTGCTCCGCGAGGTGGCGGGCGAAGGCGAGGGCGTCGGTGGCCCACTGCACGTCGTCGAAGTGCAGCACCACGGGCCGGCGTCGCCCCACGGCGCAGAAGAGGCGCTTCATGAAGACGTGCCGTTCGCGTGGCGCGCTGAAGCGCACGATCGGGCCCTCTTCCTGCTCGTAGTCCCGGGGCGCGATGAGCTGGCAGAGGGCGCGGGGCGCCTCCTTGCTCTGCACGCCCCAGGCGGTGAGCACCCGAGCCGCCCGACGCTCCAGATGAGCGCCGTCGAGCCCCTCGGCGTGCAGCCAGCGCCGCAGCATGGCGCCCAGCCCGTGAACGGGGCCGCTGAGCCGCGTGTGGAGCGCCACCATCACCTCGGCGGCACCCACCTCGTGCGCGCGCTCGCCGAGCCACTGGGCGAGGCGGGTCTTGCCGCAACCGGCCGGCCCCCTCAGCACCACGACCCGGGCGCCCTCACCGGAGCAGACGCGCTGCAGGTTCGCCCACAGGCGGTCGCGCTCGTGGTCACGACCCACCATCGGCACGGTCTGGAGGTCGTAGATGCCCAACCCCGCGTCGCGGAACTGGCGGCTGCGCCGAACGCTCGGCTGGCGCCAGGAACGTGGCAGCCGGGGACGCTCGACACGCATCACGCGCCCCGGCGCGGGCGCTTCGGGCATGGGCTCGAAGGTGAGGGTGGAGGGCTCGACCTGCGTGCTGAGCGGCTCGTCGTCGAGCTGGGCGTTGACCACCGACGGCGGCTCGCTGCCCTCGGCCAGGCCCAGCTTGTGCAGCGCCCAGGCAGCATCGGCCGCTCGCGTGAAGCGATCTTCCGGGCGCTTCTCGAGCAACCGGCGCAGCCACGCCTCGAAGCCTTCGGGCACGGGGCTGGTGGGCTCGAAGGCTGGGGGTGCCCGACCGGAGTGGGCCATGCGCAGGTCCATGGTGGTCGCGCCCACGAAGGGCCGCTTGCCCGTGCACATCGTCCAGGCCAGGCAGCCCAGGCCGTAGAGGTCGGTCCAGGGACCCTGTTCGCGCCAGACCCCGCCGAACTGTTCGGGGGCCATGTAGGCCGGTGTGCCCTGGGTGCGCCGCTCGGAGCCCGCCTCCCCGACCGCGTGGGCCAGGCCGAAGTCGGTGATCTTGGGGCCGGGGCGGCCACCCCCCAGGCCCAGCAGCACGTTGCCCGGCTTCAGGTCGCGGTGCACGACGCCGCGCGCGTGGGCGTGGGCGAGCGCATCCAGCAGGCAGGAGAGCAGGCTCCAGAGCTCCCGCCAGCGCAGCCTCCCCCGCATCGGCCACAGGCTGCCGCCCTCGGCCAGCTCCATCGCCAGGTAGGGGCTCCCGGCGACCAGCTCCCCTCCAGACGCCGTGGCCGAGTCGTCGCCCACCGTGCCGAAGTCGAAGACCTTCACGATCGACGGGTGGTCGAGCCCGGCGGTTGCGCGTACCTCGGTGGTGAAGGCCCTCAAGCGCCGATCGTCGCCCAGGTGCTCCTGGCCGACCACCTTCACCGCCACCGCGATGCCCTGCGTGCGGTGGGTGCCCTTCCACACCTGCCCCATGCCGCCGGTGCCGATCACCTCGGACAGCTCGAAGGGACCCAGCGGGATGGTCGGCATCCCTCGCAGCGTAGCGAGTTGTCGCCCTCCGTGCAGCCAGCTTGAAACCCGTGGCCGAGCGAGGCATCGAGTCGACGCCGGGGAAACCCTGGCGACCCCATGGAGGTTTCGCGTGCTGGTTGTGACGGTGTTGGGCCTGGTGGCCTGTGACGGAGACAAGGCCCTGGACGACACGGCGCTCGTGGCCGACAGCGGAGGCGCCTTGTCGGACGAAGACATCGCTGCCCAGCTGTGGAGCGACAGCGCCGGCTACGACGCCTGGAGCCAGTACGACCCCTGGCTGGGCGTGCAGGCCTCGAGCAGCCCGCACGGGCCCTACGTGCAGATCTGGGTCAACGACGCCGCGGTGTCGACCCTGGGCGGCACGGTCGCCGATGGCGGCGTCCTCGTGAAGGAGAGCTACGACACCGAGGATGGCGAAGCGACCGGCCTCACGCTGATGGCCAAGATCGAAGGCTACGACCCCGACAACGGCGACTGGTTCTGGGCCTCCTACAGCATGGACGGCACGGTCAAGAAGGCCGGCTCCGAGTCGGGCTGCTACGGATGCCACGAGGCGGGGAGCGACTACTCGTTGATCGTCACCACGGCGCCGGCGAGCGACACGGGCGCGTAGCGCGGGCCGCTACTCGCAGCCCCAGCCGTCCGCCGTGCTGGTGACCTCGCCGGTGAGCTCGGTGATCTCCCAGGAGGTGGTCTCGCCGTCCTCGATCTCGACGCGGGTCGAGGCGCAGCGGTTCTCCACCATCGCGATCCAGTCCCACAGCCCGGGCTGGAGCTCGATGAGCATGGACCGGTTGCCCTGCAGAGGCTCCAGCAGCGTCTTGGTCTCCATGGTGCCGTCGCAGTCCACGCTCAACAAGAGCGTGATGGTCTCGAAGCTCTCGTTCTGGATCTCCAGCACGCCCTGGCCCTCGCCCGCGCACGGCTCCTCCGTGTCCTGACCGCCGTCGCCGCCGTCACCGCCGCCGCCACCACCCTCATCGCCGCCCGGTCCCCCGTCGCCGCCGTCACCGCTGGGCTCCGCGCTGTCGACGAGACCGGTGTCGACCGGTGAGGTGTCCACGGGCTGGGCCATGCAGGTGCGGAGCGCCATCAGGGGAACGGCGGCCAGGGCGATGCGGGTCACCGCCCGATGATGCCACCAGACCGGCCGTGTCGCACGTTGCCGTGCCTCTACGCCGAGTTGATCGGGCCTCGCCGGCCCCTCGGGCCCCCAGCGACCCCGCGCCTCCTCGACGTGCCCCTGGCACGCCGTCGTCGGACGCGTGGCCACTGGGAACCCGAATGACTCGGCGATCCTCCAATCAAACCCGACCCAGAGGCACGTTAGGCGCCGATCCGGAGGTGCTCATGGCCGTGCTCGTGCTCAACGCTGGTTCCAGCTCGCTGAAGGCCGACGTGCTCGACCCCGGCACCGGCGAGCGCCTGGGACGGGTGCGACTGCAGCGGGTGACCGACCACGGCGCAGCCCTGATGCAGGCTCTCTCGGAGCTGGGGCAGCTCCCGGTCGAAGCGGTCGGGCACCGCGTGGTCCACGGGGGGGCGTCGTTTCGCCACCCGGTGGTGATCGACGATGCCGTGGAAGCGGCCATCGAGGCGCTGTCGCCGCTCGCGCCACTCCACAACCCGGCCAACCTCGCCGGGATCCGCGCCGCGCGCGCCGCCCTGCCCGATCTGCCGCACGTCGCCGTGTTCGACACGGCCTTCCACGCCACCCTCCCGCGGCGCGCCCGCACCTACGCCCTCGACCACGAGCTCGCTTCCGAGCGCCGTCTGCGCCGCTACGGCTTCCACGGCCCCAGCCACCGCTGGGTGTCGCGGCAGGCCGCCGCCTGGATGCAGAGCGACGTGCGCGACCTCCGCATCGTCACCGCCCACCTGGGCAACGGCGCGAGCTGCTGTGCGGTCGAGTACGGCCGGAGCGTCGACACCTCGATGGGCATGACACCGCTCGAGGGCCTGGTGATGGGCACCCGCAGCGGCGACGTGGACCCCGGCATCCTGGTCGACCTCGTGCGGGCCGGCTGGAGCGCCGATCGCCTCGACGAGCTGCTCAACAAGCGCTCGGGCCTGGCCGGGCTCTCGGGGGTGGGCAACGACCTGCGCGACATCCAGGACCGGGCGGCCGAAGGCGACGACCGCTGCCGCCTGGCCCTGCACGTGTTCTGCCACCGGCTGCGCAAGACCATCGGCGCCTACGCGGCCGTGATGGGCGGGGTCGACGCGATCGTGTTCACCGCGGGGATCGGCGAGAACAGTGCCCTGGTGCGCCACCGCGCCTGCCAGCGGCTCGAGTTCCTTGGCGCGCACCTCTCCGAGGACCACAACCGCACGGCCCAGGTGGACGCCGAGACCCCGGTCGTGGAGATCAACGCCCCCCACAGCCGGGTGAAGCTGTTGGTGGTCGCCACCGACGAGGCCCGCTCGATCGGCCAGGCCGCCCTGGAGCTGGCGCGCGAACACGACAAGGTGGACGCGGTGCGGACCATTCCCGTGTCGGTCTCGGCGCGTCACGTGCACCTGACCCAGGAGGCCGTGGAGGTGCTGTATGGACGGGGCGCCACCCTGACGAAGCGGAACCCCATCACCCAGCCCGGGCAGTTCGCTGCCGTGGAGTGCGTGGAGGTGGTGGGACCCCGCAACTCGGTCACCGCGCGCGTGCCGGGACCCGTGCGCTCGGCCTGCCAGGTCGAGATCTCGCAGACCGACGAGTTCCACCTGGGCATCGACGCGCCGGTGCGGGAGTCGGGGGACGTGACGAACACGCCGGGGTGCACCCTGAGGGGCCCCGCGGGCGAGCTGGAGCTCTCCGAGGGCGTGATCTGCGCCTGGCGCCACATCCACATGACGCCGGACGACGCGGCCCACTTCGGGGTCGACGACCGCGACGTGGTGGACGTGGCGATCGACAGCGGCGGACGCGACCTGGTGTTCGGCGACGTGATGGTGAGGGTGAAGGCCAGCTACGCGCTCGAGATGCACATCGACACCGACGAAGCGAACGCGGCTGGCATCGCGCGAGGAGCCCATGGCCTGCTGGCGCCGACGGGCAGCGTGGCGCGGCTGACGCGGAAGCGGGTGTAGGGACGCCGGGGCAGGCATCGGTGATGCGCTCACCGCAGCGGGAGCGTGGCGCCAGGCCACGGCAGGTCCCAGCCGAGGACCACGGCGTACCCGCCCAGCTCTCCCTCCACCCGGTCCGCGTAGTCTCGCCACAGGAGCTCGTCGTCCCCGTCGCCATCCAGGTCGCCGACGTGAGGTGCGTCCCTGTCACTCAGGAGATCCGTGTCCGCCGAGCGCATCAGGATCACGGCCTCAGGCTCCCACGCTCCAGCGGGCAAGCTCCCGGGAGCGTCCACGATCAACCAGCCGGGATCCTCGTCGATCGCACGGTACGCCACGATCTCGCGTTCACCATCGCCGTCCACGTCGGCGGCCGTGCAGCTCGCCCCGAGCCCTGCCCCCTCTTGATCCCCGAAGAGGGACCCAGGTGCGTCGGCGAGCACCCCATCGGCAAGCGGCGCGCCGGAGAGGAAACGCAGCGCGCCCGCGCCCGTCGCCCCCTCGTCGGCACCGGACGTCCCAGCGACCCAGTCCGCCAGACCATCTCCGTCCCAGTCGCCTGGCGCGGCGACGCACGACGGGTTGCCGGTGTACGTCCCAGCGACGACATCCGTCAGCTCCGCCTCGTCCGAGCCGAGCCCGACCACCTCCGGCCCGGAGAAGAGGTAGACGCCTCTTCCGGTGTCGGTGACGAGCAGCTCGCTGAAGCCATCGCCGTCCACATCGCCCACGACGAGGAACTGGTCGCCGAACCCGTAGCTGGTGTCGTAGCTGTCCACGACGCTGAGCCGGGCGACCGAGATGGCGCCGGACTCGCCGCCGGGCCAGACGCGAAAGCCGTCCGGGTCTGACCCGTGGTGTGCGCACGTGTTCACCTGGAAGCCGACGATGAGCTCGGCGAGCCCGTCACCATCCAGATCGCCGGCAGCCGCCTGCTCCACCCACCACCCCATGCCCGAGTTCCCCTCGATCGACACCGCCGCGGCCGCCTCGGCCGACTTCGCCGAGCTCCACTCGGAAAACGGCCCGGGCAGCACGCCGGCCCAGGTGCTGCTCGCCCGGACGAACAGATCGTCGATGCCGTCACCGTCCTGGTCTCCGGAGCCCACCGCCGCGCCCGTCACGCGCCAGTCCACCTGGTCGGTGGCCGCCTGGTGGTGGGCCACGTTCCAGGTCCCCTCCACGCCCGTCAGCAGGAACGTGCCGTCATCGGCTGTGCCATCCGCCCCCAGGCAGGCGCCATTGGAGTCACCGCAGGACAACACGACGTCAGGCAGCCCATCGCCGTCGAGGTCGCCGGAGATCCCGAGCACGTCTGCGGAGCCATGCCCGTCCAACGCGTCGATCCTCACCGTCGGGCGCGCCAGCCCGAGGTGTTGCTGCACCTCGCTGCACGTGTCCTCGTCGAGCGTATCGCCATCGCAGTCGTGGTCGATCCCGTCGCAGAGCTCCTGTGCCCCGGGGTGGACCCACGGGTGCGCCGGATCGCAGTCCGTCCCACCGCAGGCGGGGTCCCACCATCCATCGCGATCCTGGTCGCGGTCGTCGTCGCCGGAGCAGTCCTGATCGATGCCATCACACGCCGGATCCTCGGCGCCCGGGTACACGCTCGCGTCGTCATCGTCACAGTCGTCGGCGCTGTAGCCGTCTCCGTCGACATCGCCTCCGGAGTCGGTCGGCTCACCGGAGTCGGAGGTGGCGTCCGGCGACGTATCGACGGGCACTGGACCCGTCGGCGCCGCCGTATCGGTGGCCTCTCCGGCCTCGGTGCCCGTGTCATCGGACGCTCCCGCGGGTGGTGGGGAACCCGCGCAGGCCAGCAGGAACAGCCACCCCATCACCACTCGCCCCCGAGATGCAGCCATGCGCCACCAGCGTTGGTGCCGCCTTCGTCCCAGAGGTAGCCGCCGATCAGCAGGTCGGCCCGTCCGTCGCCGTTCACGTCCCCGCTCGTCGAGAGGGCCCTCCCCGCCGCGTCGTCGTCGTCCCCCCGCACGACCACGTCGGCAGCGCTACGAACGCCCGGGCTCTCCCCCGGGTTGCTCCAGTAGATGAACGTGTCCCCGGCGTTGGCGTCGACCACCACCACGTCGGGCCAGCCGTCGCCGTCCATGTCGGTGCCCGCGGCCGTGCCCATGCCGAACGACGAGCCCGTCTCCGCGCCGAAGCGGTCCGGAAGATCTCGAATCTCGGCGGAAGCGGGGCTGTCGGCTCCCATCACCAGTGCGACGAAGCCGTCGAGGCCGAGGTTCGCCCCCGTGAGGTTGCCGCTCGGGTCCCCCACCAGGAAGTCGTCGTAGCCGTCACCGGTGACGTCCCCGGCACCACGGACACCGTAGCCTACCGACCGGTTGTCCTCTTCGTCGCCGGCGTACACGGCAGCTGCCACGTCGGACAGGGATCCGTCCTCGAGGGCCTCGTGGCCGAGCACGAGCTGGGCAGCGCCGGACGGCTCCACGCCACGGGTGCCGACCACCAGATCGTCGAAGCCATCCCCGTCGACGTCCCCGACGATGTCCAGAGACTCGCCGGTCGCAGACCAGTCCTCCTCGGGCCCCCAGAGGACCACATCGGCCGCGTCGAGGGTTTGCGCCGTGACGGCTGGACCGCCGAAGAAGAGCCAGACGGTCCCCACGTAGCTGCCGTAGGTCTGGTCGTTCGCGCAGGCGATCACGAGATCGCTGTAGCCGTCGGCGTTCAAGTCGCCCCCGCCGCCGATCGACTCGCCCACCCGCTGGTCAGCGATCGTGCCTTCGATGGTGGCGGCGGCCAACGAGAGGCTCGACTCCGTGAGCGGCTCCCCCGCCAGGAGGAGGTGCGCAGCGCCAGCGTCGTGCTCGACGCCGCTGGCGCCCGGAGCGCCGACGAGCAGGTCGTCGAAGCCGTCGCCGTCTGTATCGCCCACAGCTAGGAGGGTGCTGCCGGCGAGGTCGCCCGCTCTGGAACCAAGGAGGTGGTCGTCGGCGTGGGAGAGCGAGAGATGTCCCGAAGGGGCTGGTCCGAGGAGGACATGGAATCCTCCTCGATTACCGGCCCAGGTGTCCTGCGGGGCCCCCACGAGCATGTCGTCCTGTCCGTCCGCGTCGAAGTCCATGAGCTCCACCGCCGCGCCGGCGAAGTCGTCGGGAGACCCGCCCACCAGCGTCAGGTCCGCATCGGTCACGTCGCGCTCGCTCGCTACGGCAGCCCCCAGCGGCGCCGACGCGGGCTCGTCGGAGCTGGCCACGACGTCGACGAGGGCACCGCTCGACGGCTGCCCGCATGCCACCAACGTCCAGAACCCGCACAGCACGACCCGATCCCCTCACTCACTCCGTGGAACCGCGAGGTGCAGCGTAGCCGATGCACGGGGCACCGCCCCTCCAAACCCCACGCGCGTGGTGAAAGAGCGACGATCCAAACTCGTTGTCCGTCGCCCATGGGGGCTCGACGCCGACGCACCATGGCCCGACGAAAGGGCGACGCGGCGAGTCTTGAATACGCGCAGGTCGAGCCATGAAAACGGATCGGCCGAGAAGACAACGGCGCCATCGCCCGCACGGTCTGGGAGACCACGTACATCAGCGTCACTCGCTCAAGCTGCTTCAGGATGGCCTGCTCGTGAACGCCGCTGGCGTTTCCGGGGGCAGGTCGAACAGAGAAGCCGCGGTGACGATCCGATGGTCGCGGTCCAAGGGGCGCCCACGATGGAGCCGTGCCGGCCGTGCTTCGGTGGGCACCGGATGCAGGGTGAGCCCGCCGCCGCCACGAAAGCCCCGAGAGCAGCACCGGGACCACCCGGCCTTCGTGTCCGACCCGGACACCGGTGCCGGCGAAAGCCCCACCGTTCCGAGCCAGGAAAGCCCAACCGGGTTCGGGGCCGTTGCGTGGGCTCGGAGCCTACGGGCAGCCGGAGCCCTCGCAGGTGCCCTCGACATAACAGTAGCGGCCCGTGGGCTTGCCGTTGGTCTTGCCCGCGCAGTCGGTCGAGCACGCGCTGGTGCTGTCCCGGCCGTCGCAGCTCTCGCCGACGTCGCACACGCCGTCGCCGCAGCTGCCGAGCCCGGTGTCGGTGGTGCCGGTGTCGGTGGTGCCGGTGTCGGTCCCACCGGGATCGGCGAAGTCGGCGATCCAGGCCTCGTAGGCGTCCACGCGCGTGCTGACGCCGTAGATCACACAGCCCGCGTCGCCGTAGGAGGTGAGGCCAGCGACGTACGCGGCGCCGCCGCGGTCGACGAAGGCTGGCCCGCCGCTGTCCCCGCTGCAGGGGCCCTCGACGGTGGTCTGGTCGTAGGAGATCTGGGTGGCCGTGTCGCCCGACGACGGGCACCCGGACACGGAGCAGCCCAGACCGCCCAGGGTCAGGTCCACCTCCAGCTTCACGCCGCTCGTGCCGGTCTCGGTCACGCCAAAGCCCGCGAAGTTCAGGTTCGTCGCGCCGACGTCGGCCGAGGTGAAGCCGAGGGTGGAGGGCAGCTCGGGCACCGGCGTGACGCCCTCGGCGGTCGCTGCGCCGCTGGAGAGGCGGATCACGGCGATGTCGTCGGTGAGGGCCCGGCTGTCGTAGCCGGGATGCACCAGGACCTCGCTCGCCGTGTAGAGGTGGTCCCAGATGTACTGGTCGCTGCTGGGGTTGGTCGAGGCCTGGTCGCCCACGAACACGGCCACCTTGTTGGCCGACACCCCCGACATGCAGTGGGCGGCGGTGATCACCACGTCGTCGCGGATCAGGGTGCCGCTGCAGAAGGGGCTGACGTAGACCGAGCGACCGCCCCGTGCGAGCTGGTGGAGGCCGACGACGGCCTGGTGCTCGACGGCGCTGGCGGGGGAGCCACCGTAGATCTTGCCGTCGGCCTCGACGCCGGAGCCCTCGAAGACCTCCTCTTCGCCGGTGTAGCAGCCGGCGGCGAGCAGGGAGAGGGCCAGAAGGGAGACGTTGCGCATGGGGGGATCCTCGGATGTGGGCCGATGTCGCCCTGTTTGCCACGCTCGGCGAACCTTCCTTGTCTCGGGATGTCACGGTCCGGCCGGACGCTCACCGGACCGGGTCGCCTCCAGACCCCTCCGCATCCGCCGCGATAGGTGCCCGGCGGGCGTCATTCTTGCGGTTGACACATGACCCTGATCGTTCTCCTGCTCGCGTGCGGCGACAGCACCCTCAGCTCCGTCGACGAGCCCCCTCAGGTCACCGTGCTCCGGCCCCTCGACGGCGCGCTCTTCGACCCCACCGCGCCGGTGGACTTCTGCCTCCAGGTGGCCGACGAGGACGAGCTCGAGGAGCTGTCCGTCAGCCTCTCGAGCAGCCTGGACGAGCTGGTCTGGGACTTCGATGGCGCGCCCGTGGACTGCGAGGGCGGCAACCTGGGCTTCCAGGTGACCTTGTCGGAGGGCGAGCACGAGCTCTCCGTGGCCGCGGTCGACCACCGGGGCCAGACCACCACCGCCACGCTGGCGCTCACCGCCAGCCCGAACACCGCTCCCTGGTGCACGCTGACCTCGCCGGGCGAGGTGACCATCGAGACCGGCGACGGTGTCGACGTCGAGGCCCGGCTGGGGGACGGGGAGAGCGACGCCTCCGAGCTGGTGGCGAGGGTGACCAGCGACCTCGACGGCGAGCTCTGGACCGGCAGCACCGGCTCCGACGGCGAGCTCGCCTTCCGCTGGACCCCGGAAGCCGACGGGGTCCACGCGGTGGAGCTCCGCGTCGAGGACCCGCGCGGGCTCTCGGACCTGTGCAGCTTCGACCTCACGGTCGAGGGCTGCCTCGACGACGACGGGGACGGCTGGACCACGTGTGACGGGGACTGCGACGACGACGACGCGACCAGCTCGCCCGAGGGCGAGGAGGTCGCCGACGGCGCGGACAACGACTGCGACGACGTCATCGACGAGGGCACCACGCTCTACGACGACGACCTCGACGGCTGGACGGAGGTGGACGGCGACTGCGACGACACCGACGCCGAGGTGAACCCCGGCGCGACCGAGGAGCCCTACGACGGGGTGGACAACGACTGCGAC
Organism: uncultured Enterobacterales bacterium; assembly: GCA_964604675.1. Taxonomy (GTDB): domain Bacteria; phylum Myxococcota_A; class UBA796; order UBA796; family CAJQPC01; genus CAZSAT01. The sequence continues at coordinate 11,345 of CAZSAT010000104.1, read as the reverse complement.
GACGGCGATGAGACCGACGTGGACGGCGATGGCTACGAGGCCGAGGCGGTGGGCGGCGCGGACTGCGACGACGCCGACGCGACGGTGAACCCCGAGGCCTCGGAGATCTGGTACGACGGCGCGGACCAGGACTGCGACGGGGCCGACGACGACGACGCGGACGCCGACGGCTACGCCGCCGACCACGTCGGAGGCGACGACTGCGACGACACCGACGCCACGGTGCACCCGGGCGCGAGCGAGACCTGGTACGACGGCGTCGACGCGGACTGTGCGGGCGACGACGACGACGACGCGGACGCCGATGGCTACCCGGCGGAGGCCGCCGGCGGCACCGACTGCGACGACGGCGACGGGTCGGTGAACCCCGGTGCGACCGAGACCTGGTACGACGGCGTGGACGGCGACTGCGACGACGCCGACGACGACGATGCAGACGGCGATGGCTACACCGCCGAGGCCACCGGGGGCGCGGACTGCGACGACGCCGACGCCACGGTGCACCCCGACGCCAGCGAGACCTGGTACGACGGGGTGGACCAGGACTGCGACGACGCCGACGACGACGACGCGGACGGCGATGGCTACGCGGCGGACAGCGCCGGCGGGGACGACTGCGACGACGGCGACGCCGACGTGAACCCTGGCGAGACCGAGGTCTGGTACGACGGGGTCGACGGCGACTGCGACGGCGACGACGACGACGACGCGGACGCGGACGGCTACCCGGGTGAGGGGGCCGGCGGCACGGACTGCGACGACAGCGACCCGAACGTGTACCCCGGGGCCGAGGAGACCTGGTACGACGGGGTCGACAACGACTGCAGCGGCTCCTCGGACAGCGACGCGGACGGCGACGGCTACACCTCGGAGGCCGAGGGCGGGAGCGACTGCGACGACGCGGACGCCAGCGTGAACCCGGGGGCGAGCGAGGTCTGGTACGACGGCGTCGACCAGGACTGCGACGACGCGGACGACGACGACGCGGACGGCGACGGCTACGCCGCCGAGAGCGCAGGCGGCGAGGACTGCGACGACAGCGACGCCGCCGTGAACCCGGCCGCCACCGAGGTCTGGTACGACGGCGTCGACCAGGACTGCGACGACGCGGACGACGACGACGCGGACGACGACGGCTACACGGCGGAGGCCACCGGGGGCACGGACTGCGACGACGGCGACGCGAGCGTGAACCCGGGCGCGATCGAGACCTGGTACGACGGCGTGGACGGCGACTGCGACGGCGCCGACGACGACGACGCGGACGGCGACGGCTACCTGGCGGAGGCCGAGGGCGGCACGGACTGCGACGACGACGACGCGAGCGTCAGCCCGGCGGCCAGCGAGAGCTGGTACGACGGCCTGGACGCCGACTGCGACGACCTGAGCGACTACGACGCCGACGTCGACGGCTACGACAGCGACGCCCACGGCGGCACGGACTGCGACGACGGCAGCGCCTCGGTGAACCCCGGCGCCAGCGAGACCTGGTACGACGGCGTCGACGCGGACTGCGCCGGGGACGACGACGACGATGCGGACGCCGACGGCTACGCGAGCGACGCCCACGGCGGCAGCGACTGCGACGACACCGACGCGGCGGTGAACGCGGGTGCGAGCGAGACCTGGTACGACGGCGTGGACGGCGACTGCGACGGCGCCGACGACGACGACGCCGATGGTGACGGCTACGACGCCGAGGCCACCGGCGGCACGGACTGCGACGACGCGGACGCCGACGTGCATCCCGGTGCGTCGGAGACCTGGTACGACGGCGTAGACCAGGACTGCGACGACGCCAGCGACGACGACGCCGACGCCGACGGCTACGACGCCGACACCGCGGGCGGCGACGACTGCGACGACGCCGACGCCGACGTCAACCCCGGCGAGAGCGAGACCTGGTACGACGGCGTGGACAGCGACTGCGACGGCGCCGACGACGACGACGCGGACGGTGACGGCTACGCGGCCGAGTCCCAGGGCGGCGACGACTGCGACGACGGGGACGGGGACACGTGGCCGGGCGGCACGGAGACCCGCGATGGTGCCGACGACGACTGCGACAGCGCCTGCGACGAGGGGCTCATCACCACGGGCGAGCTCATCGTGTCCGAGATCCTGAAGGACCCCTCGGCGGTGGGCGACACCGACGGCGAGTGGTTCGAGCTCTACAACACGACCAGCACCGACATCCTGATCTGCGAGGGTTGGTCCTTCGAGGACGACGACGGCGAGAGCGTCAGCCTGGCCACCGGCTACACCGTGGACGTGCCGGCGGGCGGCTACGCGGTGCTCGGTCGGAGCAGCGACACCTCGGCCAACGGGGGAGCACCGGTGGACTACGCCTACGGCTCGGGCATGTGGCTCGGCAACAGCGGCGACGAGCTCGTGCTCGTGCACGGCGGCAGCGAGATCGACCGCGTGGCCTACGACAGCGGCACCACCTTCCCCGACCCGACCGGCGCCAGCCTCAGCCTCTCACCGACGGCCATGGACGAGAGCGCCAACGACGACGGCGCCAACTGGTGCGAGGCCAGCTCGAGCTTCGGCGACGGGGATGCGGGCACGCCCGGCGGCGCGAACGACGGCTGCTGACCTGGTTGGTGCTCTACAGCTCGCCCCGCAGCAACGCGACCTCGCGGCCGAGGAACGCTTCCTGCTCCAGCTCCAGCTCGGCCAACAGGTCCTCGGCCTTCGCCAACCAGGCCCGCGCTCGATCCAGCTCGCCGAGGTCCCGGTGCAGCCGAGCGCGTCGAAGCAGCGCCTTCACGACCTCGTGCACGTCGCCGGTCTTCCGGAGCAGCCTCAGAGCGCGCACGAAGGCCTCCTGCGCCGCCTCGGTCATCTCCGTGCGCGCGAACACCTCGCCCAAGGCGGAGAGGGCTCGGCCCTCGCCACGGCGGTGGCCCGCCTCCTGGAAGTAGCCACGGGCGTCCACGAGGTGCTTCCTCGCTCGCTCCAGCCGGCCGGCGGCCAGCTCGATCTCGCCGAGCCGAACCAGCTGGTCCATCATGTCGCCGCGCGCGCCCAGGGCCTGCAGGGCGCGAATCGACGCCATGGCCTGGGACCGCGCCTCGTCGAGCCGCCCCTGGGCCCGGTACAGCGCCGCGACGTGCCCCCACACGAGCGCCGCCTGGCGAGGGGCCTCGGCCTCTTCGTACATCGTGGCCGCCGTCTCGAGGTGCTCCGCTGCGTCGTCGTACCGCCCCTGTTCCCGATCGCACACACCCAGGCTCACCCGGACGGCGCCGGCCGAGGCGGTCTGACCGGTGTCGGTCTGCTGACGCAGCGCAGCCTCGAGGTAGTCCCGCGCCTTGCCGTACTGACCGAGCCGCATCCAGTACGCGCCCAGCTTCTGCAGATCCCGCGAGGCGGAGGTCTGATCGCCCAGCGCCGTGAAGAGCCCGAAGCCTCGCTCGAGGTGGTCGCGGGCCTCCTTCATGCGACCCAGCTCCATCATCAGCGAGCCGAGGGTGGAGCGCATCCGGCCCTCCAGGCGCAGGAACTGCAGCTCTTCGCAGAGCGCCATGCCCGCCGCCAGGTGCTGCACCGCCTTCTTCGCCCGACCCTGACGCCAGTTCAGCACGCCGACCAGCAAGAGGATGATGGCCTCGAGGCGCTGATCCCCCACCCGCCCGGCGATGGCATGGGCACGGGTGAGGTTCCTGCGGGCCGAGGCGAGGTCGCCCGCCCCGAGGTGCACGTCGGCCAGGCCCGCCCGCGCGTAGCCCTCCTCCTTGTCGGCTCCGAGCTCCATGGCCAGGGCGCGTGCCTGACGGAGCACGCGCTTGGTGCCGTCGCGGTCGCCCTGGAGCGCCAACGGGCGGCTCTCGCCCAGCAGGACCCGCAGCCGGCCGAGCCGCGGCACGTCGGACCGATCCAGCAGCTGCGCAGTGAGCTGCGCGACCCGCTCGATCGGGCCCAGGAGCTCCATGACCTGGTGCAGCGCGACGCAACACAAGACGCCCGCTTCGGGCTGGTCGGAGGCGAGCGCGTGGCCGTACGCGGCCAGCAGGTTCTCGCGCTCGGCGACCAACACGGCGAGCCGACGCGCGCCGCCCGGGCCGGACAGCGCGTGCAGCGCGAGCTCGGTGCCCATGCGCCCGTACCAGGCCGCGTGCCGGTCCCCAGCCCCCGCCGCGAGCCCCGGGTCCTCCGCAAGCCGCTGCCCGCAGTATTCGCGCACGGGGCCGTAGAGCCCGATCCGGCTGCGCGCTCCCGTGCTGGTGTCGCCCAGGGCGGTGTCGGTGCGGTAGCTGTGGAGCAGCGACTTCTCGAGCAGCGACTCGACCACGTACACGACCCAGGGCGCGTCGGGCCAGGCCGACAGGTCCACGACCTCCTCGACCGCTTCGAGCTGGAAGCCGTCGGCGAAGACCGCGCACTGCGCCAGGCAGCTGCGCTCGTGGGGCTCCAGCTGCTGCCACGACCAGTCCAGGGTCTCGCGCAGGCTGGCCTGATCGGGGGTGACCGACCGCGCGTCGAGCACGTCCAGCCGTTCCTCCAGGCGGGCCATCTGGGTGGGGCCATCCAGCCCATCGAGCTGAGCAGCCGCCAGCTCGATCGCGAGGGGAATGCCCTCCAGCCGGTCGACCAGCTCCCTGGCCAGCCGCTTCGCGCCCACCGCGAGCTCCGAGACCCGCTCGTCGAAGAGCTTCGTGGCATCGGAGGGCCGCAGCGGACCCAGCTCGAGGACCTTCTCGCCGTCGAGCTTCATGCGACGGCGGCCCGTGGCGAGCACGCGGGTGCCGGGGGCGGCTTCGAGCAGCGGGAGCACGTGCTCGCGCACCGATGCGAGGGCCATGTCGGCGGCGTCGAGCACCAGCAGGACGAAGCCGCGGGCGGCCAGCGCGCGGCCCAGGGTGTCGCGAGCAGCGCTCGGATCGAGGCCCACGATGGGCACGGTGAGGGCGTCGGAGAGGCTGCGGAGGAGCTCGCCACCCTCGAGCGAACAGCCCCACACCTCGTCCACCTCGCCGAGGCTGCCGCGGCCGTAGCGCCTGGCCAGGCGGCTCTTGCCGATGCCCGGTGCGCCCTTGATGGTGACCAGGCGGCAGCCCGAGTCGTAGAGCTCCGCGATGCGGTCGAGCTCCGCCGAGCGGCCCACGAAACGGTTGGCCGGGCGGGCGAGGTTCGTGGTGCGGCGCGAGCTGAGCGTGGCGGTGGCCGACGAGATGTCGGGCACGGTCTGGGTGACCTCGGCAGGCGCTTCGACCTCGGCCAGCAGCTCCCTCATCACCGTGCGCGGGCTGACGTCGCGCGCGTGCCGACGGGCCAGGGAGCTCAGGTCGTCGGCGAGGTCCCACGCCTCCGCGTAGCGGAGCTCGCGGTCGAAGCGCAGGCAGCGGGCCAGCACGTCGGACAGCCCGCTCACGCAGCGCTCGACCTTGTCGAAGGCCTGGTGGTCCTTGCAGTAGCGCTCGACGTCGTGCACGGCGAGGCAGACCTCGGGCTGGGTGCCCGCGGTGAACAGCCTCCAGCCGGTGGCCATCTCGTAGAGCAGCGCGCCGAAGGAGAAGATGTCGGAGCGGTTGTCGAGGTCTTCCCCGAGCACCTGTTCCGGCGACATGAAGGGCGGCGTGCCCCACACGGTGTCGTCGTCGGTCTCGGCCTGCGCCTGCCGCCAGGTGGCGATGCCGAAGTCCACGATCTTCACCCGGCCATCACGGGTCAACAGAACGTTGCTCGGCTTCAGGTCGCGGTGGACCACGCCCGCGTGCTCCCCGCCGATCTCGAGATCGTGGGCGGAGGCGAGGCCACTGGCGATCTGGGCCGCCAGCTCGAGCACCACCGCAGGCGCCAGGGCACCGACCCGCTTGAGGACCCGATCGAGCCCGACGCCGTCGACCAGCTCCATCGCGATGTAGAGCTGCCCGTGCACCGCACCGAAGTCGTAGGTGTCGACGATGTTCGGGTGGCGCAACAGCCCGCCCACCCGCGCTTCCCGCACGAGCAACGCCTGCGCCTCCTCACCGGTGGCCATGGCGCTGCCGGCCCGGACCACCTTCAGCGCGACCGGCTTGCGGAAGCCCGCCGGACCCTGGAGCTCGGCGCGGAACACGCGCCCCATCGACCCCTCGCCCAGGACCTCCAGCAGCTCGTAGCGCCCGAAGGCCACCGGGAGGTCGGTGGCCACGAGGCGGTCGGGCTGGACGGGGACGCGGATCATGGGGACCAGGGGGGCTGCCAGCCCCGGCGGACGACCAGGGGCAACCGGTTCTTCTGCACCGTCACGCGGAACGCATCGCCCGCGAGCCACTCCTCGCCGTCGAGCTGCCCCGTGATGTCGCGGGCGCCCGGCCGCTCGAAGCGCAGCTCGAGCTCGGAACAGGAGAGACCCTCGGCGTGGGTCACGCCCAACAGGTCGAGGTGATGCTGCCACACGGGCACCGCCGCGAGGTCACGAATCGCCTTGCTGGCCATGTCCATCCGACCCTGCATGGGCACCAGCTCCATCTGGCCGTCGTCGGGTCGCGCGGAGGGTTCCAGCACCCAGCTGCCGGCGTAGATGGCGGTGTTCTTCACGATCAGATCGGTCAGGCCGTCGTAGTGACGGTGCACCCCGTCGGCCACGATGCGCGCGGTGAACTTGGTGGGCTCGACCCAGCTCGCCAGGTAGCGCTGGAGCGCAGCCCCGGCGTACACCGCCTGGTCCCGGTAGATCTCGCGGAGCAGGGGCACCTGCTTGACCCGCTCGCGATCCCGGTTCCGGGCGACCAGCACGTCGGGGGAGAAGCCCCAGCCCGCCGAGTCGAAGAACAGGTCCTCGTCGGTGGGGCGGCCGTCGACCAGGCGCTCCACGTGGCCCACGTCGAGGCCGATGACGTGTTGATCGGCGATCACGTCGAGGTTGTCGTGCAGCGCGTCGGTGCTCGAACGGATGCCGAAGGACTTGCCCTGATCGTTCGCCGTGCCGCTCGGCATCATGCCCATGGGCACGGCCGCGCCGCTGAGCAGGATGCCCTTGGCCACCTCGGCAAAGGTGCCGTCTCCGCCCAGGTAGACCACGCAGTCGTGGTGCCCCGCCACCTCGGCCACCTTGGACACGGTGCGGCCCTCGGGCTCGGTGGCCAGGCCCTCCGCCGACCAGCCGCGCGCCTCCATCGCCGCGAGCGTGCGTTCGATGCGATGGGCGGCCTTGCCGCTCTGCGCTGTGGGGTTGCCGACCAGGAGCACCCGCATCGGCACGTCTCCACCCGGCGAACCGCGTCCCCGGTCGGTGAAGTGTAGCCCAGGACACGTGCGGGCTGGTGTACCGTCGGTCGGTGGACCTGAGCGACCGGACCGTGCTCGTCACCGGGGCCGCCCGCGGCATCGGCGCCGCCGTGGCACGGGCCTTCGAGGCGGAGGGCGCGCGGGTGCTCGCGACCGACCGCGAGGCGTCGCCCGGGGTGATGGCGCTCGACGTGGCCGACCGCGGGGCGTTCGGGGCGTTCGTGCACGACAACGGCCCGGTGGACGTGCTGGTGAACAACGCCGGCATCATGCCCCTGGGACCCCTGGTCCAGCAGGACCCGGCGCTGCTCGAGGCCATGACGGCGGTGAACGTGCGCGGCGTGGTCCACGGGGTGGCGGCCTGCCTGCCGGCCATGCTGGAGCGGCGCGACGGCGTCATCGTCAACGTGGCATCACTCGCGGCCATCGTGCCCTCGCCGGGAGGCAGCTACTACGCGGGCACCAAGGCCGCGGTGCTGCAGATGACGCGCTCGCTGCGCATGGAGCACCACGGGTCGGGGGTGTGCTTCTGCGTGGTGATGCCCGGGGTGGTGGCCACCGAGCTCGCGGCTGGCCTGGACGTGGGCTGGCCGCGACCCCGCACGGTCGGCGAGGTGGCCGACGCCATCGTGAGGGCCACACAGACCCGGCGCGCGGAGGTGGTGGTGCCACCCTGGCTCGGCTGGCTGGTCCGACTCTCGCTGCTCCTTCCGGTGGGGCTGCAGGACGCCGTGGCGCGCCTGTTCGGCATCGATCGCCTGCTCGCGCACGCCGACCCGAACGCTCGATCCGCTTACCAAGCGGAGCTACGAGACCATGCCCGACACATCGACGAGAAGGGTTAGCCAAACGCATGGTTCTGTTGCGCATCCTCTCCACCCTGCGCTGGGCGATCGGCTTCAGCTTCTTCACCTGGTGGGCGTGCACCACCCTGGTGTTGTCGCTCTTCGGCGGCCCCCGAAGGCTGTTCCGCTGGTCGCAATGGGGCTTCCGTTCGCTCTTGCGCATCATCGGCCTGCGGGTGGAGGTCAAGGGGCTGGACAACGTGCAGCCCGGCGTCGGCTACCTCTACATGGTCAACCACCTCACCTTCCTCGACCACTTCGTCCTCGTCGGCAACGTGCCCGACTTCATCCTCGGGCTCGAGAAGGTCGAGAACCTGAAGATCCCCGTGTACGGGACCATGACGAAGTGGTGGGGCAACGTGGCCATCGACCGGAGCGACCGGGAAGGCTCCATCCGCATGATCGAGGGGTGCAAGCACCACCTGGCGGAGGGCACCAGCTTCGGCGTGGCCCCCGAGGGCACCCGCAGCCGCGACGGCCTGGTGGGCCCCTTCAAGAAGGGCGTGTTCCACATGGCGCGCGACATGGGCGCACCCATCGTGCCCGTGAGCCTGATCGGCATGCGGGAGCGCAACCCGGACCGGAAGTTCCTGTTCTCGCCCGGCCCGGTGCAGATGCAGGTCCACCCGCCGATTCCCAGCGACCGCGACGAACCTCTGGACGCGCTGGTGGCCGCCGTGCGGGAGCAGATGTGCTCGGTGGACGGGGTGGACGCCCGTCCGCTGCCCGTGGAGCCCATGGCTGCGGTCGGCGGCAGCTGAGTGCAGCGGGCCGCTCCCCGCGGCCACCGGCGAGGGCGGCCGCGGGGTCGGTTCACGATTAGGACACCGCAGGTGGCGGGCATCGTGACCGCCACCGATGGGTTGACGCTCGGTGACACGCGCTGACGCCCCCCTGGGCCTTTGTGGAGACACCGTGAGCTCGCCGCCGACCCACATCCCCGAAGCCTTCACCTACGCCGGCGGCGTGCTGATCCACGACTCCTGGGATTCAGCGGACGCGGGCGAGCCCAAGGGCGAGCGCGTGGGCGACTACGTGCTCATCGAGCTCCTGGGCGACGGCGCCACGGCCGAGGTGTGGTGGGCGCTCGACACCCGGCTCAAGCTGGCCGTCGCGCTCAAGATCTTCCGCACGGAGAACGACCGCTTCGACGTGGACCGGGTGCTCCAGGAAGCCCGCGCCTGCAGCCAGATCGTCAGCGACCACGCGGTGGGTGTGAAGGCCGCCGGGGAGCTGCCGGACGGCCGCTGCTACATCGCGATGGACCTCTGCGCCGACGTGTCCGAAGGGACCCAGCGCCTGGAGGTCGCTCGGAACCTGAACGAGGTCATGCCCTACGGGACCGACGAGGTGTTGCGCTGGGTGAGCGAAGCGGCCCGCGGCGTGCACGACGCCCACCGGGTGCGCGTGTTCCACCGCGACATCAAGCCGGGCAACCTGCTCTGCCGCCCGTCGAAGCGCAGCGTGCACCTGACCGACTTCGGGCTCGCCGCACACGCCCGCTCGAGCGTGGCGGGCACGCCCCCCTACATGGCCCCCGAGCAGGCCTTCGGCTTGCCCCCCGTGGACCCCACCCGCGACCGCAAGCTGCTGCAACGCATCGACGTGTATGGGCTCGGCGCCACGCTCTACGCCCTGTTGGCCGGGCACTCCCCGTACGAGCCGCACGAGGGCTGCGAAGACGAAGCGCTGAACATGCTGGACCAGGTGCGGCAGGGTCCTCCCGTGCCGCTGGGCGACGTCGAGACCCGCTTCCCCGTGCCCGTGCGGGTGCAGCGGGTGGTGGCCAAGGCGATGTCGCGCGAAGCGGACGAGCGCTACGACTCGGCGCTCGACCTGGCCATGGACCTGGAAGCGCTGCGCGGGCACCGGCCGACCAGCCTCGACACGAACAGGGTCGTTCGCTTCGGCCTGTGGCTGCGGCGCGAGTGGCGGAAGGTGTCGTCGCTGGCGTCGATCGCGGTGCTGCTCGGCTCGTTGCTGGTGGGGCTCGTGCAGGCCCGCTGGCTCCGCACGGAGATCGAGGAGCTGTCGGTGAAGCAGCACGAGGCGGTGACCCAGCACGCCCGCACCCTCGGCCGGCTCCAGGGTGCCCAGCTGGTGGCCGCCGGCGCCGAGGCGGTGGCGCGCGATGCCACGGCGGCGGCGGAGAGCGCCGACGCGAAGGCCCTGGCGGCCTGGCGCCAGGCGCGCCGGGTGGAGGAGGACGCGACCGAAGCGGTGGCCGCCGCCAGCGCCGCGGAAGAGGCCGCGCTCGGCCTGCGCGACGACGCGGTGGCCGACCGCGACCAGGCCCTGACGGCCGCCGCCGAGGCTGCGGCCGCGGCGGAGAACGCGCGGATCGAGGCGGATGAGGCCCTCGCGGCCGCGGGCAAGAGCGCCGAGGCCGAGGCCAGGGCGCGCGCCGCCATCCGGAGGCTGGAGGGCAGCCTGGCCTCGCTGAAGGCCGAGCTCGAGGCCGCGCGGGCGTCGGCGGGGGCCTGGGAGAGCGAAGCCGGCGGCCTGCGGTCGCGGGTCGACGGGCTCGAGGACGACGTGCGCGAGCTCGAGCAGCGCGGGGCGCGCCTGGTCGCCGAGAACCAGCGCTTGAAGCGGGTGTTGGCGGCGCAGGCTGGGGCGGCGAGCGGTCCTTAGGCTCGCAGCTCCCGAGCCCATCGCGCTCGAGCGGCACTCCACCGCAGCGCTGATCGAGACCTGCGGGAACAACTCCCGTCCCTCCGCGTCCGCCCGCGCCTCGTCCATCACCTGGATCACGAGGTCGTAGGACACGTTGCCCGAGGGGGGGCGCGATCCCTCGAAGACGGCGCGTAGCGGTCGGCAGTCAGATGCTCTGTCACTGAGCGCCGGCCCTGTGCGGTCTCAGCAACAGCCCCGCGCGGACTCGTCGGTCGGACCGCACGCCACGACCCGGTACGTGCACGCCCCCAGCAGAGCCCCGAGCAGGGGCGCCACCACGTAGATCCACTGGTGCTCGAACACCCCCGCGACCAGCGCCGGGCCGAAGGAACGGGCGGGGTTCATCGACGCGCCCGTGAGCGGCCCTCCCATCAGGGCGCACAGCGCGACCGTGCCGCCGATGGCCAGGGCGGCCACGTTGCCCGAGGCGCGCGCGTCGGTGGCCACCGACTTGATGACGAACATCAAGAAGAAGGTGAGCACAACCTCCAACCCCAGGGCCGGCCCGATCCCCACGGTGGGCAAGGTGGCGCCGAGCGACGCTTCGGATCCGACCAGCCCCAGCACCGCCACGCTCGCCGCGATGGCCGCGGTCAGCTGCGCGAC
>CAZSAT010000103.1:0-24199 GCA_964604675.1 uncultured Enterobacterales bacterium | reverse complement strand
ACCGTGCACGCTGCCGCCCGCCTGCTCGCCGACAACGCCGCCAGCCGCCTGATCAGCGGCGGCACCGATCTCTTGCCCTCGATGAAGTACGGCCTCTTCGCGGACCCCACGCTGGTGTCCACGCGCCGCATCGCGGGCTTGGCCGAGATCCGCGCGGAAGGCGGCGGCCTGTCGATCGGCGCGGGGGTCACGCTGCGCGAGCTGCAGCGCGATCCGCGGGTGAGGGCGCACTACCCGGCTCTGGCCGAGGCCGCGGCCACCGTGGCCACGCCGACCCTCCAGGCCATGGGCACCCTCGGCGGCAACATCTGCCTCGACACCCGCTGCCTCTGGTACAACCAGTCGGACTTCTGGCGCGGCTCGCTGGGCGGCTGCCTGAAGTGCGTGGGCGACGTCTGCCACGTCGCACCGCGCGGGGACGGCTGCTACGCCGCCCACTCGGCCGACACCGTGCCCGTGCTCCAGCTCTTCGACGCCCGCGTCGAGGTGGTCAGCGTGCGCGGCACCCGCCAGATCGCGCTCTCCGAGCTCTACGACGTCGACGGCCGCACCTGGCTGCGCCTCGAGCGCGACGAGCTGCTCACGCGGGTGCTGCTGCCCGCGCCACCAGACGCCTGGGTCGGCTACCGGAAGCTGCGCGCTCGAGGCGCCATCGACTACCCGTTGCTCCTCACGGCGACGCGCGTCGATCTCTCGGGCGGGAAGCCGTCGGGGGGCCGCATCGTGGTGAGCGCGGTCGGACCCAAGCCGGTCGAGATCGACGACGTGTCGGCGCTGCTGGCCACCAGCGACTGGCGCGAGGCGGCCGAGGTGGCCTACAAGCAGGCCTTCCCGCTCGCCACGCACACGTGGTCCAGCACCTGGCGCAAGAAGATGGTGCGGGTCGAGGTCCGACGCGCGCTCGAAGCCGCCGCGGGCTGATGGGACGGAAGCGCAGCGACCACCAGTGGGTGCGGGACGACCAGGACGGGGACGCCCCGCAGCCTGCCCAACGCCGTGACCAGACGGAGAACCGCGCCGAGAAGAAGGCGCTCGACGCCATGATCCGGCGTCTGCTGGCCATCACCCCACCGAAGCGGGTCAAGCTGGGCGTGCCCGAGGACCTGATCGCCGAGCTCGCCGTGCTCGAGCGGCAGGGCCCCAAGTCCGGCCGACGGCGCCAGATGCTGCGGGTGCAGGGCGTGCTCCGCACCGTCGACCTCGACGCGCTGCGCCAGCTCCTCGACGACGACACCCAGGCGGCCGACAGCCGGCTGGAGCGGTGGCGACGGGATCTGCTCGCGGGAGGGGACGAGGCGCTCCAGCGCTTCCTCGACGAGCACCCCGACGGGGACCGTCAGCAGATCCGCACGCTCACCCGGCAGGCGCGCGGCGGAAGCCCCGCGGCGCGCCGTGCCTACAAGCGGCTCTACCAGGCCCTCAAGGCGGCCTTCGAGACCGCGCGCGACTGAGCGGCGACCGCAGCAGCGCGCCAACAGGTCGTCGACAGGACCGTGCGCCGCGCAGGCTGGTCGTGGTGGTGATCGCCGCCCACGCTGGCCAGGCGGGATCGGCGGGTGGTTCGCGGCAACGCTCGGCACCTCGCGCCCGTACCTGCTCGCCGGCATCCTCGGTGCCTACACGCTGTTCGGGGCCGCCTACAACCAGGTGGCCCTCGACGGCCCGGTGTGGATGTGGATCGATCTCCCCACCATCGCGGCGGCCGCCTGGTTCGCCGGGCACACCGGGTCGCAGGGCGCGGACTGAGCGCCAATTCGCGTTAGACGCGCCACCATGCGCGTCACCCCCGCCGATCTCGCCCGCTGGGCCTTCTGGGTCCCCTTCCGCGGCGTGCTCCATGCCGACCGACCCTCCCAGCTGCGCCGGCTCTACCCCCTCTGGCGCCTGCAACACGCGTTCGCACGCGGGCAGCGCGCCGAGATGGCCGACGAGCTGCGGCGGTGCTTTCCGGAGCAGGACCCCGAGCGGCTGATCGAAGAGGCCTACCGCATCGCCTTCCGCGTGCACTTCGAGGAGCTCTTGCTGGGCAAGCTCGATGTGGACACGTGGAAGCACTACATGGTGATCGACGGAAAGCACCACATCGACGCCGCCCTGGAGCGTGGGAAGGGCGCGGTGATCTGCTACCCGCACGCCGGGAACGTGATGGTGATGATCGCCGCCCTGGCGTTCTCCGGGTACCGCTACACGCAGTACGCGGCGCGCGGCCTGGCGCCCGAGGGCGTGGCGGCCGACCACCCGGAGGTGTTCGGGCACAACCGGCTGCGCGAGCAGGTGCGCCAGGTGCGCGAGGAGAACGAAGACCGGCTCCCGGCCAGCTTCCTCACGCTCAACGAGTCCGCTCGGGAGCTGTACCGCCGCCTCGGCCGCAACGAGCTGGTGGGCATCGCCTTCGACGGTCGGATCGGCAACAAGTGGGAGGAGTGCACCTGGCTCGGGCGACGCGCGTTGTTGAACCCCGGAGCCTCGCGCCTGGCTGCCCGCACGGGTGCCGCGATCCTCCCGGTGTTCAACCACTGCCCGGCCGACGGTCCGAACGTGTGCGAGGTCGGCGAGCCGATCTGGGACACGGACCACCGCGCCCTTCAGGCACGCTTCCTCGAGGTCGCCGAGCAGCAGCTGCGACGCGACCCGGGGGCCTACGGCATCTGGCTCTCCCACTGCCGGGCCCGGCAGCACGTGGACGACCACCCCTTCTTCCTCGACTACCCCTAGGATCCCCATGTCCGAGCAAGCCCTCGAGCTCCACGCCCAAGCCGTCCAGCTGAGCAAGCAGGAACGCTTCGAGGAGGCCGTGGCCAAGCTGTGCAGCGCCCTCGAGGTCTGGGAGGCCGAGGCCGGCCCCGACGACGAGCGCCTGGCCCCCACCCTCGCCAACCTCGCCGGCGCCCTGCAGGCCCTGGGCCGGCACGACGAGGCCCTGCCCCACGCCACCCGTGCGGTGGCACTCTCCAAGGAGCGGGGTGGCGAGCTGGGTGCGCAGGCCCTGGCCCAGCTGGCCTTCGTGCAGGCTGCGGTGCGTCACGACGACACCGCGGCGACCGCGGGCAGCGCGCTCGAGGCCCTGCGAGAACACCTGGGCACCGACCACCCGATGACCCGCCAGGCGGCGCCGGCGCTGGAGCTGTTGGCGAGCGGCGCGAGCGACGCGTTCGTGGTCGACGTGCAGCTGCACCAGGCTCAAGAGCTGCTCGAGGGGGGCGAGCCCCTGCAGGCGCTCTCCCTGGTGCAGGGCCTGCTCGTGCGCGCGAAGGAGGAGAACGCCCGCGACCTGGAGGCCGCCGCCCGGGTGGTGCAGGTCCGCGCGCTGATCGACCTCGAGCGCCACGAAGAGGCGGCTCCCCTCGCCGAGCGGGCACTCGAGCTGGCCACCGAGGTCGGCGACGACGAAGCGGTCGGGCAGTTCCGCGCACTCCTCGCCACCACCCGAGCCAGCCAGGGCGCCCAGGCCGCGCTGAACGAGGCGAAGGCCCTGCTGGAAGAGGGCCACCTGCGCTCCGCGATCTCGCTCCTCGACGCGCTGCTCGCCGGCGCCGCTGAAGCGGGCGCCGAGCCCTTCGAGGCCAGCGTGCGCAGCCTCTCGGCGCAGGCCGCCCTCGCGGTGGGAGACCACGAAGCGGTCGGCGAGCACGCGGCGCGCGGTCGCGGCCTGGCGCTCAAGCTCAACGACGCCGGCGCCATCAGCCACTTCGACGAGCTCCTCCGGCTCTCCGCGGCCCCCCCCGTGACGAGCCGCCTCGCCCGCGGGGTCGGCCTGGTCGACCAGGGCCAGTGGCAGCAGGCGGTGGAGGTCCTGGAGGAGGTGCTCCCGCACCTCGACGGCGGACCCGACGAGGCCAACGCCCGGGGAGCCGTGGCCCACGCGCACCTGAACCTCGGTCAGCCGAGCGCCGCCCTGCCGCACCTCCAGCGCGCCCGGGCCATCGCGGAGCGCGCCGGGGCTCACGACGCCGTCCAGCACTACGACGCGCTGATCGATCGCATCGGGTAGCGCGGGATCTACGGATCGTGGATTGCAGCGACACGTGGCAGCCACGGTGGCTGGCACGGACCTTGCGACACCACCTGGTGCGGCACCCCCCGACGCGGTGCCAGGAGGTCCCATGCTCTTCACGCTCCTCGCCACCGCGACCGCGGCCCAGCTGGTCATGCCGGGCTTCTTCCACGCCGGCGAAGCCGAGGCCCGCGACGGCGAGGTCTGGTACGGGGTGTACGCCACGGACAGCGGCTTCTCCATCGAGACCACACGGCTCGAGGTGAAGCCCATCTTCGACCCGCTGCTCGACGACGACTGGGAGGCCAGCGGCAGCGAGATCCTGGCCGAAGGCCCCCGCCAGCCGCTCTTCCTCGTCCGCGGGGTGCCCGGCCTGGTGGAAGGGCCCGTGGCGATGGCGTCGTCCGAGGTCACGCCCCTGGTCCCCGGGGCGGTGGTCGGGCTCAGCGACGAGCTCCTGGTGGTCTACGGCACGGCGAAGGAGCCCGTGCTGCCGGGCCTTCCCCCCGCGCTCGAAGACCTGCGGGTGGTGTTGCAGGGGCTTCCGGGGGGCGCACCGTCCCAGGAGCTGCTGAGCCTGGACGCGCCCGACCTCACCGCCCCGTCGCTGGTCTGGGCCGGGGACCTCGACGGCGACGGCCGCACCGACCTCTTGCTGGACGCGACCGACCACTACAGCGCCAGCGCGTACACGCTCTTGCTCTCGAGCGCGGCCGCGCCCGGCGAGCGGGTGGCCGAGGTCGCGACGCTGGTGGTGTCGAGCTGCTGAACCGCCCGACCCTCACATCGGGAACCACTCCGTGCCGTTGACCACGTCGAGGAAGCCACTCTCGCAGGCCTCCTTCGCCTCGTCGCCGCCCCACTCGCCCAGGTAGAAGCTCGTGGAGCTCGCCCCCGACGACCAGGTGCTGTGGCAGAAGCCTTCGGCGGTGAGGGCGCCGCTGGGCAGCCCGCCCGGCAGGTCGTCGCCCCCGGTCCACGTGCCCTCGAGCTCGGTCTCGCAGACCGACATCAGCTCCTTGGTCTCGTGGAAGCCGGCGCCCCAGAACGCGCTGGCCGTGATGTCGTCGTCGTGCAGACACAGGCCCCAGTCGGTGCCCGGGTCCCCCAACACCCACAGCGGCTCGGGCGCGATGTCGCAGTCGGTGGCGTCCAGGAGCTCCAGGCTGGAGGCGAAGCCCAGCTCGACACCGGTGATCGAGCCCTCTGCGACCTCGATGGACTCCGCCATCACGCCGAAGACTCCCGTGGTGGCTTCCTCGTTGAAGGTGTCGGGCGCGACCTTGGGCTCTTCGAGCACCGTGCCGTAGCCGTCGAGGATCTGCCCGCGGTTCAGCGCGAGCTCCCTCGGGACCAGCACCATCGTGGCCCAGGCGTCCTCCTCGTCGCCGCCCAGCTCGACCTCCGAGCAGCCGTCACGGGTGAACACCGCCGTGTCGATGCGCACGAGCAGGGCGTCGAAGGTGCCGTGGCTCACCGAGACCCTCAGGTCGTCACCGGTGCCGGCCACCGGGTCGATCACCCAGCGGTCCGTGGGCTCCTCGTAGACCGACTCCCACTCGTACACACCATCGACGGAACGCCCCACGTCCACGCGGTCGATCGACACCTCGAAGCTGGTGACCGAGCTCTCGTCGTCCGAGCCGTAGGCGGCGATGCCACCGAGGCCTCGGGCCTCGAAGTTGATCTGCGCGATCTCGTCGGAGCCCGGGTTGGAGAAGGCATCTGCCTCGTCGGCCGGCTCGCACGCCACCAGGGCCAGGAGCGTCGTCATCATGCTGCACCTCGCCCACATGATGCCATGGGTGTCAGTCGAAGGTCCCGCCGCGACCGGAGCCTCCGGCGAAGCGGGTTGCGCCGTCCACCGCGCCCGCGGCGAGCGACCGGAGGCCGTGCTCCAGCTCGCACGCCAGGGCCTCGTCGTGGCTGAGATCCAGACCCTCGAGCAAGGCCGCGCGGTCGCCTCGGAGGCACGCCTGGGGGAACGCGGCGATGCGCGCCGCCAGCACCTCCGCCGCCTGGCGAGACGTGCCGTCGCCCACGAGCTCGGTGGCCAGCCCGATGGCCAGCGCCTCGTCGGCGTGCACCGGTCGGCCGGTGAGCACCAGGTCGAGGGCACGCCCGGCACCGATGAGGCGCGGGAGGCGCACGGTGCCGCCGTCGACGAGGGGCACCCCCCACCGACGGCAGAACACGCCGAACACCGCGGACCGCTCCACCACGCGCAGGTCGCACCAGCAGGCGAGCTCGAGGCCGCCCGCCACGGCGTAGCCCGCGATCGCCGCGATGACGGGCTTCTGCAGGCGCATCCGGGTGGGCCCCAGGGGCCCGTCGCCGTCGGGCGCCACGCGGTTCGGCGTGCCCGACGCGATGGCCTTGAGGTCGGCGCCAGCGCTGAAGTGCCCGCCCTCGCCCCACAACACCGCGACGTGCGCGCCGTCGTCGGCGTCGAAGGCTCGGAAGGCCGCAGCGAGCGCCTCGGCCGTGGAGCGGTCGATGGCGTTGCGCACCTCCGGGCGGCTCAGGATCACCGTGGTGACCGGCCCCTGGTGCTCGACACGGACCATCGGCGCTACCAGGTGAACTGGAAGTCGGGCAGTGGGCCGTGGACCTCCAGCCGCCCACGCTCGCGCGTGAGGTGGAGGGCCGCGATGCGAGCGCCGAGGAAGGCCTTCCTGAGCTGCACCGACGTGGCGGCGTCGAAGCGGAGCAGCAGGCGGTCGGCGTCGATCTCGAAGCGGCCCTGCAGGAGCTGCGGCAGCACGAGCTTCACCGCCGGGGTGTCGAAGCTCCGGGGGTCGCCGTGGTTGCTCGCCGTGCCCGAGCGCCCGTCCACCGGCGCGAAGGCGATGTCGCCGCGGCTCTCCAGGTAGCCGAGCACGTCGGGACTCAGCCGGAAGCCGAACATCTGGACCACCAGCGCCAGCGGCACCCCACCCCCCACCGGGCCCTGCTCGAGCACCAGGTCGATCAGCTGGGCGGCGACCGGACGCAGCCGGGGGCGGTGGAGTGTGGCCACGGTAGTGCGGCTAACGCAAGGAGCACACCACGGCCCCGAGAAGCTCCTCGAGCCGCCCTCCACCGCCCACGGCGGCCGGGCTCGACGCCGACAGCTCGACGCCATCCCGGTCGGCGAGGAAGGTGAGGTTCAGGGGCAGGCCCCGGCTCGCGGGGGCCACCGGCACCACGCGCCGAAGCGCGAGCTCAGGGCCGCCGAAGTCGGCCAGGTCGTGCCGACCCAGGTGGCTCAGGGTGACGCTCGACTGCCAGGCGTCCGACGCCAGGCTGCGCCGCGCACCCGCCCGGCCGAGCCCCGCCAACCAGCTCACGGGAAGCCACCGCGCGCCCCGCATGCGGACCACGGCGTCGAGCTCCCGGCGTGCCTCCAGCGCGCGGCCGAGGCGCTCGTGCACCTGGTCGAGGGTCGGCTCCTGGTCGAGGGTGAGCTGCACCAGGCCGGTGAGGTTGCCCGAACCCGCTACCCCGTGGCGCCGAAGGTCCACCGGCACGTCCACCCGGATCGGTCGGTCGGTGTAGCGACGGCTGCCCCGGAAGGTGGCTCGCACCAGGCGGGCCATCAAGCGGTCGTGAGGTGCGGTCCTCGCCGCAGCCCAGACGCGCTGCACGGCGTCTGACCGGGCCGGACCCAGCGGGGAGCCCACGTCGACGGGTGCGGCGGGCTCGGCGCGGTGGTCGCCGACCAGGCCGTGGTCGGCCGGGCCCAGCGGGAGCGCGCTGGGACGGCGCCCGTTGAGCACGTCGAAGAGGTCCCGGACCAGGCCGAGGATGCCGACGCCGTCGACCAGGGCGTGGTCACAGCGCACCAGGAGCCGGGGCACCTGGCCCTCCACCACCAGCACCTCGACGGGCGCCTCGAGGGGGGCTTCGAGGAAGGCGGCCCCCGCCAGGGACCGGCCGTCCCAGGCCACGCCGTCCACGCACCCGACCCGCGGCCGTCCCGACCCGGGCTGCCAGCGGCTCCAGCCGAGCACGCCTCGAAGCCGACAGGTGGTCAGAGGGTTGTGGCCGGCCAGGGCCTCGACGGCGTCCCGCAGGGTCTCGAGGGGAAGCGCCCTGTCGAGCTCCAGCGACAGCTGGAGCGTGAAGGACGGATCCATCGCCCGCGCCGCCAACCAGATGCGCTCCAGCGAGCCGAGGGCACGGCTCAGTGCAGCTCTCCTTCCTCGAGTTGGGCCAGCATCGTGGTGACCCGCTCCAGCACGGTCTGCAGCCGCTGCGCCACGTCGCGCTCCTCCAGGTGCTCCTGGCGCGCCACGTGGTCGGGCAGCAGGAACGCGCCGGCGCCGTTGGCGAGCGCGGCGGCATCGGGGGCGTGCTCCAGCAGGTTGGACAGCAGGGGTGCCCCCTTCGGCCACTTCTGGGCGAGGGCCCGCAGGCAGGCCTGCAGGGCCACCACGTCACCCGCCCCCGCGGCCCCCTCGTCGGGCATCAGCTCTGCTTCCGCCAGGCGCCAGGGGTGGGCCCGGTCCGACACGATCTCGTGCAGCCGAACCCGCTCCCGACCGTGCACCAGCATGTGGTAGCGGCCGTCGTCGAGCAGCTCGTGGTGCACGATGTGGCCGATCCCGCCCACCAGGGTGAGCGGTGGCTCTCCGCGCTGCTCGGACTCGTGCCCCGAGCGGATGGCCACCACCGCCAGAGGCCACCGGTGCTCGAGGCACCAGGCGACCATCGCCTTGTAGCGCGGCTCGAACACGTGCAGCGGCAGCATCGTGTGGGGGAAGAACGACGCCTGCGGAAGCGGGAAGAGCGGCACCGCTTCCAGGTGCGCGCTCGTGATCGCACGGGTCAGGGGGTCCACAGGCCCCTCATGGCGCGCTCGACCGCCTCGGGGGGTGGCGGCGCCCAGCCGTAGCCGGCCTCCACCGCGGCACCTGCGCCTCCGACGAGCGACCAGGTGTCCTCGAAGCCCTGCTCGCGCAGCCAGTGGGTGACGCCGTAGGAGCGCACGCCCGCCGCGCAGTACACGACCAGCGTGGCGTCGCGCGGGAGATCTCGGACCTGGTCCGGAACGAGGTTCATCGGGCACACCCAGGCACCCTCCACGATGCCGCCGCGGATCTCGTGCACCTCGCGGATGTCGAGCAACACGAGCGGGCGGGCGTCGTCGCGCCACGTGGACAGCTCGGCGGTTCGGACCTCGATCATCGGTTCCTCTTCGGGCTCGTCCGGCACGGTAGCCGGGGCCGGTGCGGGTGGGACGGGCGGGCGCTCGGGGGACCGCGGCGTGATCCCCACGGCGCCCGAGCCCAACAGCCGGCGCAGGATGCGGCGGATCATCGGCTGCCTCCCAGCTCGAGCCCGGACGGGACGGGACCCGTCCACGCCTCGGGCGCGCCGCCGTTCGTGGACACCATCAACGCGTCGCCCTCCCGGGTCCAGTGCTGGTCGACCTGCCCATCCCGATCGGCGTCGAGGGTGGCGCGGTCGGGCGTGCCGTCGGCGGAGTCGTCCCACAGGGCCACGTGGTAGGGCCGGTCCGGCCAGACGTCGGTCAGCTCCGCGGTGACCATGTGGAGCCCGAAGGCCTGCGCCACGTGCGCGCGGGGGTCGCCGCTGGCGTGAGGCGGCGTGAGGGGCTTCACGTCGGCCGGGACCTCCGCGGAGGTGGAGGTGGTGCAAGCGATCAGGAGCCACATGCCGAGGGGGTATCCTGCCCCGTGCTCGCCCACCCGGCCGACCTCCGACCGACCGCGCTCGTGCTGGTCGGCTTGTTGGCCGCCGCGCTGCCGTTCGCCCTCGCGCTCCCCGTCGCCGTCGTCGTGCCTCTGGCGCTCGTGTCGTACCTGGCCCGCGCCCAGGTGGTGGTGGTCCAGCACAACCAGGCCCACCTGCCGGTCTTCCGGGGCACCGTCGGCAACACGCTCTTCGACCTCGTGTTGGCGCTGATGAGCGGCTTCACCACCCCCGGCTGGGAGCTGCAGCACGTGCACGGCCACCACCGGCACTACCTCACGCCCGCGCGGGATCCCGCCGCGAACGGGCGCTTCACGGGGCCCGGGCGCCTCCAACGCCCGATCTTCGCGGTGCTCGGCTCCAGCGCGACCTTGCTCGACGCCTGGCGCATCGGCTCGGAGCTGGCAGGCTCGGGTCGGCGGGACCCCCGCCCGCGGCTCTTGGCTCACCAGGCGGTGCTGTGGTCGGTGACCGTTGCGGCGCTGGTCGCCAACCCCGTGCGGGGCCTGTTGTTGGTGCTGCTGCCCCAGCTCGCGGTGCGCTGCGCCATCTTCTGGTTCAGCTACCGGCAGCACGACGGGGTGCCGGCCACCGGACCGATGGACGCGTCGGTCACCCACCTCGGCCGTGCCAACGGCTTCCTGCTCAACGTGGGCCACCACACCGCGCACCACGACCGCCCCGGCCTGCACTGGACCGAGCTGCCGCGCCGCACCGCCGAGCTGCGCCACCGCATCCCGACGGCGTGCATCCGAGGAGACGCTCAGCCGATGCCGTCGACCACCGCGAGCGCCGCCACGATCGCGTCCTCGTGGAAGCCGTAGCCGCACCAGGCGCCACAGAACCAGAGCCCCCCCGCTCCCTGGATGCCCGCGAGCCGCTCCCGGGCGAGCAGAGCACTCTGCTCGAACACCGGGTGGCGGTAGTCGAAGCGCGCGATCACGCGGGAGGCATCGACCCGCTCGGGGGCGAGGGACAGGAACACGTCGGGCGCTCCGTCGAGGTCCTGCACGCGGTTCAGGTGGTAGGTCACCGTGGTCCGTTCGCCTTCGATCCGCAGGTTCCAGCTCCGCCAGAGCCGGCGGTCGGCGGGGAGCAGCGACGGATCGGTGTGGAGCACGGCGGGACTCGGCGAGAAGCGCCACGGCGCGAGCACCGCTCGCTGGTCGGGGGTCGGGTCGGTGAGCAGCTCCAGGCTGGTGTCGGCGTGCGTGGCCATCACCACGGCCTCGAAGGCTTCCGCGCCCTCGGCCAGCCGGACGCCTCCGGCCCCGACACCGACCACCGGGCACGCGAGCCGGACCTCGCCTCGGAACTGCCGTCGGAAGGCGGCCAGGTAGGTCGCGCTCGAGCCGGCCAGGGTGCGCCACAGCTTCTCCGGGACCCCCTGCAGCATCAGGTGGTTGTCGAAGAAGCGCACGTAGCTCTCGGCCGGAAAGGCGAGGCACGCCTCGGTGGGCAGGGACCAGATGGCCGCGGTCGCCGGCACGAACAGGTCCCGGACGAAGCACTCCGAGTAGCCGCCCTCCCGGAGGTAGATCTCCATGGAGCGACCGGACAGGCGGCCCGCATGGAGGTCCGCACGCGCCTCGCGTCGGAAGCGGAAGAGCTCCCAGAGCATGCGCCAGAACGCCGGACGGACCAGGTTCCTTCGCTGGTGGAACACGCCGCCCAGGTCCGGGCTCGCCCACCGGAGGTCGCGGTCGACGTCGTCGTACGACAGCGCCATGTCGGTCGGGCGGACATGGTCCTCGAGCCCCAGCGCTTCGAGCCAGGCGAGGAAGCGGGGGTAGGTGTGCAGGTTGAAGACCAAGAAGCCCGTGTCCACCAGCACCGAGCCCCGCGTGGGGTGGGGCACCGCGACCGGGTTGGCGTGCCCGCCCAGGCGGTCCGAGGCCTCGAAGAGGGTGACGTCGTGGCGCTCCTGGAGGTACCAGGCCGCCGACAACCCGCCGACCCCACCGCCGACGACCGCGATCCTCACCCGCGGTGGTCCCGGCCGGGGGCGCCCGGGGGTGCCAGCACCAGCTGCCAGAGCTGCCACTGGCGGGCGCGGAAGCCGGCGGCGAAGGCCAGCAGATAGAACTCCCACATGCGCTTGAAGCGCGCACCATAGCGCTCGGACAGGCCGGGCCACGCCGCCTGGAAGTTGGCGTGCCACGCCATCAGCGTGGGGTCGTAGTCCGCGCCGATGTTGTGCAGGTCCTCCACGATCAGGCGCCCCTCGGCCGCGGCCCCGAGCTGTGCCAGGCTGGGCATCATCCCGTTCGGGAAGATGTAGCGGTCGGCGAAGGAGCGGTACGCGGTCCCGGTGACGTTGGCACCCATGGTGTGGAGGAGGGCCGCGCCATCCGGCGTCAGGCTCCGGGCCACCACGTCCATGAACGCCCGGTGGTTCTTGGCGCCCACCGCTTCGAACATGCCGATGGAGGCCACGCGATCGAAGCGCCCCCGGATGGCGCGGTAGTCCTCAAGCTCGAAGGTTATCGGCAGCCCGGCACAGAGCTCTCGCCCGAGCTCCGTCTGCTCCACCGAGAGCGAGTAGCCCACGCAGGTCACGCCGTAGCGACGCGCCGCGTGCCGCATCAGCGAGCCGTAGCCGCAGCCGATGTCGAGCAGGGTCATGCCCGGCTCGAGGCCCAGCTTCCGGCACACGAGGTCGAGCTTCGCGATCTGAGCCTCGGCCAGCGTGTCGACCCCTCGCCACAGACCGCACGTGTACACCATCTCCGGGTCCAGCATGGCAGTGAAGAGGTCGTTGCCCAGGTCGTAGTGCGCCTCGCAGACCTGCGCGGCACGGCGAGGCGACTGGAGGTTCATCAGCGTGGCGCGCAGCGGCCGGAGCAGGCGCGTGAGCGGCCCGATGTCGGTGTGGGTCCCCGAGCGGAAGACGCGGTCGAGCAGCTGGTCGATGGCTGCGCAGTCCCACCAGCCGTCCATGTAGGACTCGCCGAGCCCCAGACCCCCGTCGCGTGCCACGCGCAGCCACACGCGCTCGTCGTGCACCCGGAGGTCCCAGGGGTTGGGACCGTCGACCGTGATGCCCGCGCGCTCCAGGCGCGGAGCGACGGCACGGCGTGCCACGCCGTGCGGCGACCAGCGGGGCTTGGGAGCGGAGACCACAGGCGAGGACATCACCCGCCCCCTACCGCGGCGGGTTCCCTCGCCACCAGCCACAGCTTCGCGACGTGCTCCCACATGAGCGCCTGGCCGTCGGGCAGATCCACCGCGTAGAGCACCCCTTCGGTGCGCACCGTGAGCGCGTTGTTGAAGGCCACCGCCACGACCTGCACGTCGTGCCAGGGGAGCCTCCAGGCACCGACGCGCAGCCCGTCCACCCCCACGCCCGCTGGGCCGTCAGCCACCTCTTCGGGAGGCACATCCCGATGGATCCGGAGCAGGCGTCCGGGGGCCTCGAGCGACCACGGCGCGGCGTGGTGCGCAGCGATGAGGTCGTGGGCTTCGGTCACGCGGAGCGGCTGCGAGCCGCGCATCCGGTTGGACGTGTCGAGCCGCCAGGTGGCCTCACACGTGCTGCACGCCACCACGTTGCCATCGCTCGGATCGACCTGCAACGCCAGCAGCTCGAAGCACGCCGGACAGGCCCAGAGGTAGCTCGGCAGCCCGTGCGCCATGTTCCAGCCGAAGCTGAAGCGCGGGGCGTGCACGTCGGGGTCGATGCGGATCGCGTCGGCGACCTGCTGCGCGAGCACCTCGGGCGGCCGATCGGGGTCGTAGTCCAGGCGACGGGCCTCGATCTGCAGCGGCACCCAGCGGGTGGTGCGCGCCCAGCGCGGGCGCACCAGGTGGGCGTTCTTCAGCCGCACGACCACCACGCGGGGCTTCAAGCGCTGGAGCAGCCGACCGATGCCCGGCAGCACCACCCCGGGCCGACCGTCCCAGCTCCGACCGCCCTCTGGAAAGACCACCACCCCCTCCCCGGCCGCGTAGCGGGCGGCGAGCGTGGCCATGGCCGCCGGATCCTTGTGGGCGAAGGCCTTGGGAAAGCACCCGACGAGGGGCAGGAAGTAGCCGAGCAGCGGGTGCTGGAAGAGGGTCTCGAGCGACATGTAGGCCACCCGGCGCCCGGTCCACCAGGTCGAGAGCACCGGGTCGAGCACGCTCGTGTGGTTCGCCAGCAACAGGAAAGGACCGCGCCGGGGCGTGGCGCCGACGGAGCCGCCCGGTCGCCACCGGAACGCGAGGGGCCCGACCCACCCGATGAGCCCCCAGACCAGCCAGTACGCCAGCACCTGCAGCGGGGCCCCGAGCCGGACGAGCGGATGGCGCCGGAAGGCCTCGGGGCTCACCTCAGCGCCGCGAGAGCAGCGCGTCGCGCGAGCAGCTCCTGGCCGCGAAGACGAGCAGCACCAGGGCGGTGGCCCAGAGCACCGCGGCCATCACGCTCACCCGCTCCAGGCTCAGCTCCACGCGCCCGCTGACCTGCAGCGCCGCGAGCGCCACCAGCGGCACCACCACGAGGCTCGACAGCTGGCTGGCTTCCTGCATCGTGCTCACCCGCGACGACACGAGGATGCCGGTGGTCAACCCCACCGCCGCCGCCCCCGGCGCGACCACACCGGCGAGCACCAGCCAGGGCGGGGTCGGGAAGAACCAGGCCTGCATCACGGGCCAGCCGGCCACGTTCACCACCAGGGTGTACACCGCGAAACCGAGCCACGAGATCACGAGCGAGGGCACCCAGGCGGCCAGGAACTTCGACGCGAGCAGCTCGCCGTCGGTCACCGGCAGGTAGAGGCGCGCCTCGAGGGTGCGGCGGTCCCGCTCCCCGGCGTAGGAGTCGGCGGCGATGGCGCTCGCGAAGATGAGCGGCACCATCAGGTAGATCGGCGCCATGAAGTGCACGATCATCAGCTCCACGAACTGCTGTTCCCGGGTCCGCCCGGCCAGGCTCTGCTTCACCGCCTCGGGGAGGGCATCGGTGACGGTGACCAGCTCGGTCATCAAGGCCTGGGGCACCTGCCCGGTGGACGGCAGGTAGGCCACGATCGCCGGAAAGATGGCGAGGAACACCCCGGGGAGCGCGATGAGCGGCACCATCACGCCGCCCGTGCGCGTGAGCACCGAAAGCTCCCGCGCCGCCAGGGCCCAGACCCGACGAGGCCTCACGGCTCGTCCTCGTGCAGCCGCCGGTACACCTCGTCCAGGCTGCGACGGGCGGGCTCGTGCCGTCGAACCTGCACGCCGGCCGCCCTCAAGGCGTCCAGGGCCGCGGCGCCGTCCGCGACCTCGATCAGGGTGCCGCCGGTCGCGCCGAGCTCTCTGGGGGTGCCCACGGTGCGCACGCGCCCGCGCTCCAGCACGGCCACCCGGTCGCACAGCTTCTCGGCCTCGGTGAGGTTGTGTGTGCAGAGCAGCACCGTGTGGCCCTTGGCCGCATGCGCCCGGATGTGCGCGTGCACCTGCGAGGCGGCGACCGGATCGAGCGCCGCGATGGGCTCGTCGAGGAACAGCAGCTCGGGCTCCCCGAGGAAGGCGCGCGCCAGGGCCAGGCGCTGGGCCATGCCCTTGCTGTAGCCACCGACCCGCTGGTGGGCGAAGGCGCTGATCCCGAAGTGTTCCAGCTCCGCCTCGACGCGCTCGTGCAGCTGGTCGAGCCCGAGCACCCGCCCATGGAAGCGCAGGGTCTCGCGAGCGTCCAGGCGCTTGTCGTGCGCGGCGACCTCGGTGAGCACGCCGGTGCGCGCGCGCAGAGCGGATCCCTCGCTCCAGGGGTCGAGCCCCAGGACGCGGGCACGGCCGTCATCCGGCAACAGCAGGCCGTTCAGCAGCCGCACCGTGGTGGTCTTGCCCGCACCGTTGTGGCCGAGCAGGCCGAAGACCTCGCCGCGATCAACCTCGAGGTCGAGCCCGTCCAGAGCGACCACGTCGCCGAAGCTGCGCCGGAGGCCGCTGGTGGTGATGGCTGCGGTCACGCCCGCGCAGGCTACCCCAGACCGCTCAGAGACCCGGGTCGCCTGCGGGCGGATCGGGGTACATCGCCTCGATGGCCCGCACGCGGGGCTCGAGGAGATCCCAGAGCTCCGAGGCCAGCTCGGGCTCGCTCGCCAGCAGATCCATGTCCTCGTTCGGATCGGAGGCCACATCGAAGAGCATCGCGGTGCCGCCCCACCCGTAGTGCAGCTTGTGGTCGCCCTTCACGACCATGAGCGTGGACTGGTGCTCCAGGTACTTGTAGGCGTAGAGCGGGTCCTGTTCGGACCGGGTGCCCACGAGCTGACCGCTCGAGGTGGCCGCCGGCTCGAGCCCGACGGCCTGCATCACGGTGGGCATCAGGTCGCCGTGCTGGGTGGGGCCCGTCCAGTGCACGTGCTCGAGGCCCGGCGCCCAGAAGAACGCGAGGGCACGCTGGGCGGCATCGTACATCGTGGACCCGTGTCCCAGCTCCTCGCGCTCCAGCAGCTCCTCGCCGTGGTCGCTCCAGACCAACAGCAGGGTGCGGTCCATGAGGCCCTGTTCCTCGAGGCCGACCACCAGCCGCCCGACCTGGTCGTCCAGGTAGCGGACCGCCGCCCGGTAGCGCACGTCGATGTGGGCGAGGGCGAGGGCCTGTTCCTCCTCGCTCAGTCCGGACCACTCCGCGGCCAGGGCCGAGGTGCCGGTCGAGCGCGAGAGGTCGTAGGGCAGCTCGTCCAGGTCGTCCAGAGCGTCCAGGTAGTCGGCTGGAGGGTTGTAGGGAGCGTGGGTGTCGAGCAGGTGGACGTTCAGGAAGAAGGGCTCCACCAGCTCCGTGCTCATCGCCAGCGCCTCACCGACCATGAGCTCGGCGATGGTGTTGTCCTCGAAGTACACGTCGGTGAAGCCCTGCGCAGTGCCGAAGCCCGGCGAGGTGCCGGCGTGCGCGGAGGCGAGCATGGTCTGGTAGCCAGCCGCCGAGAAGATCTCGGGGGCGAGCTCCAGCTCCTCGTCCACCTTGCGCCACGAGGTTCCCTCGACGCGGGCCACGTACCCTTGCTCCAGCCCGGGACCGCCGAGCATCAGGCAGGGGATGGAGTCGGGCGTGGCGTTGGAGCAGCTGCGGTGGTTGGCCAGCACCACGCCCTCGTTCATGCGCGCGGTGAGGAAGGGCGAGTGCTCCGCGTCGCCCGTGAAGTAGCCGTAGTAGTCGTACCGGGACGTGTCGAGGGTGACGACCACCACGTTGACCGGGGGGTCTCCGCTGAAGACCAGCGCGCCTTCTGGGGCCGCGGGCTCACCGGAGTCGATGGACGGGACGGAGTCCACCGGCTCGCTGCTGTCCACGGCCACGCTGGAATCGACAGGCTCCATGGCGTTGCACGCGAACAACAAGAGCATCGGAGCACGACCCTGCGCAACAGGCGGCGTCACCCTAACCGCTGGCACCGGGGCTCCGCGCGCCGATCGGTACAATGCCTGTGATGGCTGAAGCGCTCGATCCGGTCCTGACCCAGCCGCACGTCTCGAACCGAATCCTGCGCAGCCTGTTGCTCCACTTCCGGGAGACCGAGGGCCCCGAGTTCGTCCGTGACGTGATCGCCGACGCGGGCCTCACCCTCGACTACGTGCAGGACACCGAACGCTGGGTGTCGAACACCTTCACGGAGCGCCTGATCCTCGCTGTCGCGGCCCGTCTGCACGGCCCGCTGGACGCCGTGCCGGGCCGCGACCACCCGGTCTGGAAGCACTGGCACATCGGAGGCCGCATGAACATGCGGCGCGACGTCATCGGGCCGGTGTGGCTCGTGCTCCGGGCGCTGGGATCCCCCAGCCGCCTCTACGAAGAGATCCCCAGGCTCATCGCGCGCGGAAACCGCACCACCCAGGCCGAGCTGGTGGCGTCGTCGCCGGGCTCCGCCACCCTGCGCGTGGGCCCGAAGGAGGGGCATCCGCCCGAACACCCCGGCTCGTGCTGGGCCCGGCGCGGCATCTTCGAGGCCATCCCCACCATCTGGGGCATGCCCTGCGCCGAGGTGAGCGAACAGGCGTGCCTCCACCACCCGGAGCATCCCGCCGAAGCCTGCGTCTACGTGGTGAGCTTCCGGAGCCGCGGCCTCCGAGAGCTGGTGCCACTGGCCGTCGCCACCATCTTCCTCGGGCTCCTGGGGTACGCGCTCGGAAGCTACGTGGGCACCGGCCCACTCGCCGTGCCCCTGGCGGCGCTGGGCGCCATCGGCGGGCTCTCGGCCTTGGGCTGGCGCAGCCACGCCAAGGCCCGCGCGGCGCACGACGAGGACGCGGAGCGGCTCAGCACCCTGCTGGCCAACAGCGACGAGCGGTACAGCACGCTGTGGGACGAGGGGCAGGAGCTCAAGAAGGCCCTGCTCGCGAACCGAAAGTTCTCGGGCTACCTCGCGAACGACCTGGTGGAGCGGATCCTGGAAGACCCCAGCGTGGAGCAGACCCTCGGGGGGGAGCGCACCGACGCCGCCGTGCTCTTCGCCGACATCGTGGGCTTCACGCCGCGCTGCGAGGCTTCGGACGCAGAGACCATCGTGAGCGAGCTGAACCTGTACTTCGACCACATCGACCGGGTCATCTCCGGCTTCGACGGCATCATCGACAAGCGCATGGGCGACGGCATCATGGTCGTCTTCGTGAGCCGCGCCGGGGAAGGCGTGGTGGACCAGCGCATGCGCGCGATGAGGTGCGGCCTCGGCATGCTCAGCGCCGTGGAGGAGGTCAACCACATGCTCGAGCTGCGCGGCGCCAAGCCCATCCAGATCCGGGTCGGGCTCGCGGCCGGCCTGCTCGTCCAGGGAAACATGGGCTCGCAGGTGCGCCTCGAGTACACCGTGATCGGCGACGTCGTGAACAAGGCGGCGCGGCTGGAGGGTCAGGCCACCCCGGGCCACCTGGTCGCCGAGAAGGACTTCAAGGTGCTGGTGATGAACGCCGGCCGCGTCGTCGACGAACGGCAGGTGCAGGTGAAGGGCAAGAGCGAGCGGATCGACATCATCGAGGTCGCGCCTCGTTAGCCCTCGGCGAGCCCGGCCGAGACCAGCGCGACCACGAGCGCCGCGGGCAGCAGCAGGAACCAGGCGAGCGCGGGAGCCCGGCGCACCGGAAAGGCGCGGACGACGACCGCAGTGCTGACGACGAAGCTCGCGAGGTGCGCTCCCGCGCCGACCGCCGCGAGGCCGGGGCCGTACGCAGCCCACGGGGAGGGCCCCGCGCCGGTCCCGAGGGCGGCCGCGACCACCACGGGCACCGCCCAGACCAGGCCGGTCACGAGGTAGACGCGTCGCGCCTCCGACGGGGAGGGCTCGGCGCCGCAGAAGGTCAGGCGCTTCCGGTACCACCAGCCCCCTGCGAACCAGACCAGCAGGCCGCTCAGGGCACCGAGCACGACCACCTGACCGGCATAGCGAGCCCAGTCCGCTCCGACCGTGGCGAGCAGCTCGGACTGCGCGGCGGTCAGGGAGTCCCCACGGTCCGAGCGCACGTCGATGCGCCGGAAGCGAGCCTGCAGGCGCTCGATCGTGGTGGCCATGCCCCAGACCCACGCGGTCAGGGCCAACAGCGCGGTGCGACGCGTCACTCCTCCGCGACCCCCCGCTCGCCGCGCACGCCCCGGTCGCGCACGCCCTCTTCCCGGACCCGCTCGTCCTCGGCACGCTCGATGCCATCCAACCAGGCGAACAGGCGCTTCCGCAGGACCATGAACCCCACCGACGCCAGCACCATCAGCGCCACCCAGAAGGCGGTGGTGGCCTCGGAGGTCATCGCGGCGCGCCGACGACGCGCAGGCTGAAGCTCAGGGCGTCCTCGTTCTTCAGCGCGCCGAAGAGCGCCGAGAAGGGATCGAAGCCGTGGGCGGTGTGGCTGGATCGGAACGACCCGCTGGCCGAGAAGCCCTCGGGCGTGGCGTCGACGGACAGGGTGGCCGTGACGGTGGAGGCCTTGCCGCGGATGGTCAGGGGGCCCTTGACCTGCACCTGGTCGCCGCTCTCCGAGCAGGAGTCCGCGGTGAACGTGATCGTGCCGTGGTTCGATGCGTCGAGCTGATCCTTGGCGAGCATGTTGTCGTGGATGTCGGCACGCTGGTCGCGCTCCAGGGACCCCTCCAGCCCGAAGGCCTCGCGCAGGGCGGTCGCGTCGTTGGCGAGCTTGGCCACCGGGACGCTGATCGTCACCGCGCAGCTGGACAGATCGTGCGCGTCCCAGGTGACCGTGCCGCTCCACCCCTTGGCTTCGACCACGTGGTCGTGGGAGACCGCCGCACCCACGGTGTCGGCCTTCCGCACCACCACGGCGAGCTGGGAGGACCCTGGATCGAGCTGGTAGGTCACCGGGCCGGAGGGTTCTGGCGCCGCGTCGGCCTCGTCGGTTGCGGCGCCGTCAGCCTCGGCGTCGGCCTCGGCCTCCGGCTCCCCGTCGCCGACGGGTTCCGGACGGGGCCCGTCGCGCTCGGTGGGCGCCTCGGGTTGCTCGTCCGGCGAGGCGTCGGCGTGGGCCGCGCGGGGCGCCGGCGCGGGCTCCTCCGCAACGGCCTCCGCGGGGGGAACGGCGTCGCCTTCGGGCTCCGACTTGGCTCCGGTGCTGGGCTCGCCAGGAGTCGCTGGGGCCGCCGCGGGCTCGGCCGCCGAGGCCGGCTCCACGGCCGGGGCTGCGGGTGCCGGCGGGTCTCCCACGGGGGCTTCGCTCGGAGCACCGCAAGCCAGCAGCAGGATCCACAGCGTCATCACAACCTCCACGGAGCCACGGTACCGCGAGCCGGCATGGCCTCGGCCGTGCACGACGAATAGCGGAGCACATCCGCCCCTCGTCGCTCGCCCTCCGGACCCTCGTCGCCGTCGGACTGCTGGCGTGGGTGGTCTCCCGGGTGGATCTCGGGGTGGCCGTCGACGCCCTGCTCGGGGCCCCCTGGTGGCTCTACGCGGGCGTGGTGGCGCTGATGCTGGCCAACAGCCTGGTCTACGTGCTGAGGCTCACCTCCTTGGCCCCGGCGCCGACCTTCCGCGTCCTCCGAGGGGTGCTCCTCGGGAACTTCCTGGGGCTGGTCCTGCCCACGGGCGGCGCCGAGGCGGTGCGCGTGGTGGCGCTCGCCCCGCTCTACGGCGGCGCCGACCGCACCCTGGGCCTGATCGCCGCCAGCCGTGTGCTGGAGCTCATCACGTGGGCGGGGCTCGTCGCGTGGGCGGCCCTCACGGTGCTTCCGGAGCACCTGCCCGGCTTCCTGCCGCTGGCGGCGGTCACGGTGGTCGGCTTCATGGTCATCGTGCTCGCGGTCCTGGTTGGCGGACGACGCGCTGCGCACCTGCCCGAGTCGACGGGCCTGGCGGGTCGGGTGCGAGGCTTCGTGGTACGCGCCGCGGCCACCCTCACCGGCGTGCCCCCGCTTCGACTCTTGGCGAGCTGGATCTGGACCCTGCCCTTCGCAGCCATCAACTGCGGTGCGGTGTGGTTCGCCGCCCTGGTCCACGGGGTGGCGCTCTCCTACCCCGACACCCTCGGCCTCGTGCCGACCCTCGACGTGATCATCGTGTTGCCCGTGACCATCGACGGCGTGGGGGTGCGCGAGAGCTTGTTCGTGCACGGCCTGGCCCCCTTCGGCGCGACCGAGGCCACGGCGCTCGCCATCGCGTTGACCCGCTGGTTCGGCCAGCTGAGCCGTGCCGCGGTGGGAGGGGTGCTCTGGTTGGCGGGTAGGCTCTCGGCATGAGCAGGTGGGCCCACATCCGCGCGGTGCTGGTGGCGTTCCACGTGCTGGCCGTGGTGCTGATGGCGTTGCCCGCTCCCAGCGGGGGCATGCGCCGATCGGCCTGGAAGGACCCCACGGTGCAGGCGGAGCTGACAGCGTGGGCGGACCGGCTCGGCCAGGACCACCAGGTGTTCGAGGACCGGCTGTGGGAGGTCGCCACCGCCTTCATGGACCTGCGACACGCCGTGCTGGCACCGTTCCAGCCCTACTACCGCTACGCCGGAACCACGCAGTCGTGGCGCATGTTCGTGGCGCCTCACCGCTACCCGGCGCGCCTGCACATCGACATCGACCGCGGGGAAGGCTGGGAGCCCGTGTACGTGGCCCGGCACCCCGAGCACGACTGGCTCGGCCACCACCTGGACCACGATCGGATGCGGAGCGCGGTGTTCCGCTACGCCTGGAAGCACTACCGCCGCATGTTCCGGCTCTTCTCGGACTGGCTGGCGATCGAGGCCGCGCGTGACTTCCCCGAAGCGTCGAGGATCCGCGTGCGCTACTTCAAGTACAAGACCCTGTCGCCTGCCGAGGCGCTGGCCGGAGCCGAGCCCGAGGGCCACTGGCTCGAGGGCGAGATCCGCATGCTGGAGCCCCGGCGATGAGCGCCTGGACCGCGTGGGTCGACCTGCTCGACCGCCGCGAGCCGGGGCACGCCCTGGCTGCCTTCCGCATCGCGATCGGGCTGTGCCTGGTGGGCTCCATCGGGACGGTCGCGCTCCATGACCTGGTGGGCGTGATCTGGCTCCCCATCGAGCACGGAGGCTACCGCCACCTCGGCGGGGGAAGCTGGCTGGTGCGGGCGCTCGGCGGCCCGGAGCCCCACGTGGTGAACGGCCTCGTGACCGCCGGACTGGTCGCCGGCGTGTCCACCGCCCTGGGGCTCGGCAGCCGGCTCGCGCCGCTCGTCGGCACCCTGTGCTTCCAGGCCCTCGTGGACCTGAACGGTCACACCGGCGGGAGCTACGACGAGCTGCTCCCCAACGCGCTCTGGTTGGTCGTGCTGGCCGACGCCAGCCGGACGTGGTCGCTGGACTGCAAGCTCCGCACCGGGGCGTGGAGCGACCCCACCCCGATCCCGGGCTGGCCGCGCTACCTCGCGATCCTGCAGCTGGTGCTCTTGTACGCCTCCACCGGCACCCAGAAGGTGAGCGCCTACTGGACCCCCGTCGAGGGCTTCTCGGCCCTCTGGTACATCCTCCAGCAGCCCAGCTGGCACTGGACCGACATGAGCTGGCTCGCCCCGGCCTACCCCCTGACCCAAGCGGCCACGGTGTCGGTGTGGCTCTTCGAGCTGAGCTCGCCCCTGCTCCTGGTGGTGTACCTGTGGCGGCTCCACCCCGAGCGTCCGGGACGCCTGCGGGCGTTCGTGAACCGCCGGGACCTCCGGGTGCCCTTCGCGGTGTTCGGGCTCGGCATGCACCTCGGCATCATGGCCACGATGAACGTGGGCCCCTTCTCCCCGATCTCGATGGCCTTCTACCTCTGCCTGTGGCACCCCGACGAGTGGCCGGCTCTCACAGAAGGCAGCGCACGCCCTCGCTGAAGCCGCGGAAGCGCACGCCCGTGGCGGCCTCGAGCGCCGCCGGGTCCGCCGGATCGTCGGTGTCGGCCGTGGACATCAGCTCCTCGTCCAGGTCGGGCGCGTAGCGCGCGACGAGCCCCAGGAGCTTCGCCGGGAGGTGCACCCGCACGGGCCGCGTCCGCGCAGCGTGCGCGATGACGTCCACCACGCCGTCGAGGGTCATCGACTCCGCGCCGCCGGCGTCGAACGCCGCGTTCGGCAGGCCACGCTCCAACAGCGCCAGCATGGCGTCGGCCAGGTCCTCGACGTGCACGGGCTGGCGGAGGGCACGGCCCGAGCCCGGCAGCGGGACCACCGGCCAGCCGCGCACCATGTCGGCGAGCGCCTGGAAGCTCTCCTGGTGGCCCGCTTGGTGCTCGTGGAGCGGCGGACCATAAGGCGCACAAGGCCGCACGATGGCCCAGGGAACGCCGGACGCAGCGAGCCGCGCCTCGTCCTCCTTGCGCCAGTCTCCGTAGGCCGTGGGCCGCTCCCAGTGCACGACCGTGCTGGAGGCGTAGAGCACCGGCACCTCGACCGCGAGCACCGTGTCGAGCATGCGACGGTTGCCCTCCAGCACGCTCGGGCGTGTGCTGGCCCCCATCACCCGCCCCGCGACGTGCACGATGGCGTCGGGCTCGAGCTCGAGCAGGCGCGCAGGCGCACGCTGGTGGCGCAGGTCCACGCGCACCGGCGTGACTCGGTTCAGGTGGACGGGCCTGCGGTGGAACACCGCCACCACATCGTGACGGTGTGCCGCACGCCGGCAGAAGTGCGCCCCGACGAAGCTCGAGGCGCCGGTGACGACCAGCCGCACCCTAGTTGGGGGCGCCTTCGCTGATCCAGGTCGAGATCACGTTGAGCTGTGCCGCGCTCAGCGAGCCACCGAGGGGCATGGTGCTGCCGGCACCGCCGGCCTTGCTGTGCGTGCCGGAGACCTTGTGGAACAGGTAGCTGTTCGCAACATCGCCCGGCTCGATCAGGTCCATCGTCGGAATGTCGGACGAGGCCACGTCCACGATGTCGGCGTAGGCCGACTTCGACGACAGCACGAGACCGCCGGAGCCGGTGCCGCCGTGGCAGCTGAGGCACGCGCTGGCCCAGATGCCCTGGATGTCGGCGTCGTGGGTGTAGGTGTAGCTGCTCCCGGTGTCGACGGTCCCGGTGTCGACGGTCCCGGTGTCGGCGTCCGTGTCGGCGTCCGTGTCGGCGTCCGTGTCCGTGTCCGTGTCCGTGTCCGTGTCCGTGTCCGTGTCCGTGTCCG
>CAZSAT010000102.1:0-24674 GCA_964604675.1 uncultured Enterobacterales bacterium | reverse complement strand
GGTGGTGTGGTAGACGGGACCGTCACGCTTCTTCTGCCTGCCCACGCCCCGTCACCTCTGTTCCGGTGATGGTACATTGCCCGGCGCGTCGTCGTCGTCAAGCGCCACCACGAAGCGCACAGAACGACGCACGCCTCGGACGCGCGGGCGGTGCGTGTCCAGCCTGGTCTGGAGCGCGAGACAGGCCGCATCGATGTCACCGTCCACGGGAACCAGGAGCACCCGTGGTCGACCGGCCAGGACGCAGGTCCCCTCCCCTGCGAGGAGCGCCTGCACGGCCTGTAGCGCCTCCTCCATGGCCCGGCGCGGAAGCCCTTCGGGCCAGGAGGCGCCATCGATGGCGATGCGCAGCGCTGGCCGTCGAAGCGACGCGAGCCGACGGTCGACCGATGCGGGCTCGCACGGGGCGCCGACAGGGTCCGTCTCCAGAGCAGCCGTCCGCAAGCCATCCGCGGCGTCGGCGAGGAGCTGCGCCTGACGCTGCACCGCCGACAACATCTTGCGCTGCTTCGCGGTGAGCGGTCCCGCCAGCTCTTCGAGCAGGAGCTCGGTGTTGCCCAGCAGGACGCTCAAGGGCGTGCGCACATCGTGCACGAGCTGGGTCAGCAGGTGTTCGCGCAGACCCGCCAGACGCAAGACGGCCGCCTCGAGGCGCTCAGCGCGCGCCTCTTCGGCGGCCAGCAAGGGCTCGGGCCGGGGGATGCCCGTCTACTCCATGATGCGGAAGCGGAAGAAGGTCTCTCCGATGACGACCTCCTCACCACCGAACAGGCGACGCTCCGTGACCAGCTCGCCGTTGACCAGCGAGCCGTTCGAGGACTTGTTGTCCTCGATGTAGAAGTTGTCGCCCCGACGGAAGATCTTGCAGTGGTAGCGGCTGACCTTCGAGTCGTTCTTGATCTGGATGTCGTTGTCGCGCCCGCGACCGATCGTGATGACGTCCGACGTGAAGGGGTAGATCTGCTCTTCGGCGGTCCCCTCCTGGTAGAGGAGCAGAGCGCGCCGGTGACCCGCTGCGTCACCGTCGCCATCGCCGTCGCCTTCGTCGCCGAGCAGATCGATCTCGACCTCTTCGCCGCCGGCCTCGGACAGGATGTCGAGCTCCTCGCCGTCGTCCTCGACACCGAAGTCCACGTCGACGCTTCCGTCGTCGTCTTCACTCTCGGCGTCGTCGTCGACCTCGGCGGTCTCGATGGCGATCTCGGCCCCATCGGCGTCCGGCGTCATCTGGATCGCCGCCGGGCCCGACTCGGCATCGCCGAAGACCGCGCTCATGTCCTCCACCATGCCGCCGGTGTGGCTGTGGATGTTCCCGTCCCCGCGAGCATCGGCGACGATGATCTCGTCCACGGGCTCGGGCTCGGGCGCACCACCGAGCTCACGCCAGCGGCCCACCGCAGTCTCATACTGCTCGAGGTCGGTCTGGATCTCGGCGATGCGCTCCTCGGCGTTGCCCAGCTCCGCCTTGAGCTCTTCGCTCTTGGCGGCGAAGTCGTCGTCGGACAGCTCGCCGATCATGTTCCGGAGCGTGAGCTCTTCGACCGCGGCGGTGGCTCCCTCGGAGCTCGCCTGGATCTCGGCGATCTGGGCCTGCTGGTCGGCGACCACCGCTTCCATGTCGGCCACGAGCGGTCGAATGGCTTCTGCGGCTGCGCCAGCCTTGGCTTCGTTGTCGGAGACGACCTTCGCGATCACTTCCGGTGAGAACTTCTCGGTGGCCGCCTCGGCCTTCTCGATGAAGCCGCGGAAGCGCTCGAAGCTCTCGAGCTTCTCGTTGAAGGTGGAGAGGAGTTCGGCCTTTTCCATCGGTGCGCGCCCTGGGTGTGCTTGAAGGGGTGTCGACCCGCCCATCTGTCCCGAGAGGTCTATTGGATTTCGGGTGGTGCGGTCAAGCGTAGCCCCCGGGGAACTGTTCCGGACGGGCGAGGTTCTCGAACCGGGTGTACTCCCCGAGGAACGCGAGCCGCACGGTGCCAGTGGGCCCACCGCGGTGCTTGGCGACGATGATCTCCGCTGTGCCGCGATCTTCGGTGTCCTCGTTGTAGACCTCGTCCCGGTAGATGAACATGATGATGTCGGCGTCCTGCTCGATGGCGCCGGACTCGCGCAGGTCACTCATGCGCGGACGCTTGTTGGGGCGCGACTCCACTCCGCGGTTGAGCTGGGAGAGCGCCAGCACCGGAACGTTCAGCTCCTTCGCCAGGTGCTTCAGTCCACGGCTGATCGCGCTGATCTGCTGCTCGCGCGACTCGCGCGACCCCGCGTCGGCGCTCATCAACTGCAAATAGTCGATCATCACCAGCCCCAAGGGGTGCTTCGCCCGGGTGGCCAGGCGGCGCGCCTTGCTGCGAACCTGGGTGATCGAGAGCCCGGGGGTGTCGTCGATGTAGAGCTGTGCGTGGTACAGCGTCTCCGAGGCCTCCACCAGGCGCGGCCAGTCGTGGGTCTCGTCGAGCTCGCCCTTGCGCACCTTCTCGCTGTTCACACGGGCCTCGGCGCACAACATGCGCGTGGCCAGCTGACCGGCGCCCATCTCCAACGAGAAGATGCCCACCGAGAGCGGGTTGCCCGTCAGCGGGTCGGTGGAGCGCGTGGCGATGAACTGGGCGAGGTTCAGGGCCAGGGAGGTCTTGCCCATCGCGGGGCGCGCGGCCAACACGATCAGGTCGGTGCGGTGCAGTCCCGTGAGCAGGCGATCCATGTCGGCCCAGCCCGTGGAGATGCCCGGCATGGTGCCTTCGAGGGCCTGCACCTGCTCGATGCGGCGCACCTCGCCGTCGAGCACCACCGACAGCTCCTTCCAGTCCTGCTGCCGCTGCTCCTTCGCCACCTCGAAGATGCGCTTCTCGGCGGTCTCCATGAGCGCGGACTGGTCGTCGATGCCCCCGTAGGCGCCCTCGGCGATCTCGTAGGCCGCCTCGAGCAGGCGACGGCGCATGGCCTTGTCGCGCACGATGTGGGCGTAGTACTCGAGGTTCTCGGTGACCGGGACCTGTTCCGGCAGGGAGCTCACGTAGGCGATGCCACCGAAGTCGTCGGCGTTGCCGGTCGAGATCAGGTGGTCGACCGCGCCGAGCACGTCGAGGGGCTCGTGCTTCTGGGAGCGCTTGAGCATGAGCTCGAAGAGCCGTGCGTGGGCCTCCCGGTAGAAGTCGTCGGGCGCGAGCAGCTCGGCGATCGAGATCACGCGCTCGTTGTCGAGGAGCAGACCACCCAGCAGGGCGCGCTCGGCCTCGAGGCTCTGGGGGAACTGGCGGTTCTGGGGGTCTGCCATCGCCGACCGAGCCTATCGCACCAGAGCAGACGAGGGCGGACAGCCTGTGGCTGCCCGCCCTCGGTGTGGCATGCGGCGCGATCAGGCCTCCCGGAGCACGTACACCTTGACGCTGGCCTCGACGCTGCCGTGCACCTTGACGGGCACGGTGAAGGCACCGATCGACTTGATCGGCTCGGCGAGCAGCACCGAGCGCTTGTCGATCTCGATCCCCTCGTCGGCCAGGGCCTTGGCGATGTCGTTGTTGGTGACCGAGCCGTGGAGCTTGTCTTCCTCGCCCGCCGCGCGCTTGATCGACACATGGGTGGTGCTGATGCGCTCTGCGAGGGCGGTGGCCGCCGCCAGGAGCTTCGCCCGGCGGGCAGCCGTGACGCGCTTCTGGTGCTCGAGACGGCGCACGTTGCGCTCGTCGGCGAGCAGGGCGAGGCCGCGGGGGATCAAGAAGTTGCGGCCGTAGCCGTCCTTGACCTCGACGACGTCACCGACGTCGCCGAGCTTCTCCACGTGGTCCTGCAAGATGACCTTCATGTCGTGCTCCTAAGCGTCTGCGACGGGCGCGGCCGCAGGGGCCGGCGCCGGCGCCGGCGCGGGTGCGGGTGCGGGTGCGGCGTCCGGCGCCTGAGCGACGTCGGCCTGGGCAGCGGCGTCCGCGGCCTCCGCGGCGGCCTGTCGCTTGGCAGCGGCCTCGGCGGCCTTGGCGGCCGTCGCCTCCTGGTCCACGTCCTCGCCGACACGCACCGTGAGGAAGCGCAGCAGCTGATCGGTGATCCGGAGGTTCCGCTCGAGCTCGGACACCGTGGCGGCCGGCGAGACGTAGTTCAGGCGGATGTAGTGGCCGCGGCTGTGCCGACGGATCGGGTAGGCGAGCTTCCGCTTGCCCCAGTCGTCGACGTCCACCACCTGGCCTTCGTCTCCCTCGATGATGTCGGAGAGCTTCGTGAGCAGGGGTTTGTGGACGTCGTCGCCGAGGTCAGGCGCCAGCACGTAGATGGTTTCGTATTCGTGAACGATCATGTTCTTCCTCGCGGACGAGGGGGGCACGAGGCCCCCGAGGAGTGGTTCAGAGCAGCCCGGCCCAGCCGACCAGCAGTGGCGCCATCACGAGCGACACGACCGACATCAGCTTGACCAGGATGTTGAGGGAGGGACCGGCGGTGTCCTTGAAGGGGTCGCCGACGGTGTCGCCGACAACGGCGGCGTGGTGGGCATCGGTGCCCTTCTCGAGGATCTCTCCGGTGGAGGTCTTGAAGCCGCCGCCTTCGAAGGACTTCTTGGCGTTGTCCCACGCGCCACCGGCGTTGGACATGAAGATGGCGAGGAGCACGCCGGAGACTGTGACGCCTGCGAGCAGGCCACCCAGCGCCTCGGCACCGGCCGCGAAGCCGATCACGACCGGGGTGATGACGGCCATCGCTCCAGGCAGGACCATCTTCTTGATGGCCGCGTTGGTGCTGATGTCGACGCACTTGGCGGTGTCGGGACGGACGCCGGGGGCGCCTTCCTTCAGGCCGGGGATCTCACGGAACTGGCGCCGGACCTCTTCGATCATGTCCATCGCGGCGGCACCCACCGCCTTCATGGCCATGCTGGAGAAGAGGTAGGGCAGCATGCCGCCGACGAAGAGACCCGCCATCACCGTGGGCTTCGACAGGTCGATGCTGGTGATGTTGGCCTGCTGCATGAACGCCGCGAAGAGCGCCAGGGCGGTCATGGCCGCGGAACCGATGGCGAAGCCCTTGCCGATGGCGGCGGTGGTGTTGCCGACCGCATCGAGCTTGTCGGTGCGCTCGCGCACCTCCGGGGCCTGGTGGGTCATCTCCGCGATGCCGCCCGCGTTGTCGGCGATGGGGCCGTAGGCATCGACCGCCAGCTGCACGCCCGTGGTGGACAGCATGCCGAGGGCCGCGATGGCGACGCCGTAGAGGCCGGCGAACATGTTGGCGACGATGACACCGACGGCGATGCAGACGATCGGCAGGGCCGTGGACTGCATGCCGACGCCGAGGCCAGCGATGATGTTGGTGGCCGCGCCCGTCTTGGACTGCTCGGCGATGGAGTCGACCGGGGGCTTGTCCATGGAGCAGTAGTACGAGGTGATGAGCCCGATGGCGACGCCCGTGGCGAGGCCGACGACCGTGGCGATGCCGACGTCCATGGCCGAGATGCCGACGCCAGCGTAGGCTGCGTCAGCCGGCCACAGCGCGTTGGCGAGCGCGAAGACCACGATGACCATCACTCCGGCCGCGCCGAAGGCACCCATGTCGAGCGCGTGCTGCGGGTTGCCGCCGTCCTTGGTCTTCACCACGAAGGTGCCGGCCATCGAGCAGACGGTGCCAGCCGCTGCGATGAGCAAGGGGAGCATGACCGGAACCGGGATGGCCGCGTCGTCCATGCCCGTGTACTGGAACCCGAGGCCCAGGACCATGGCACCGATGATGGCGCCGACGAACGACTCGAACAGGTCTGCGCCCATGCCCGCAACGTCGCCGACGTTGTCGCCGACGTTGTCGGCGATGACCGCGGGGTTGCGCGGGTCGTCCTCGGGGAGACCCGCCTCGACCTTGCCGACGAGGTCGGCGCCGACGTCGGCGGCCTTCGTGTAGATGCCGCCACCCACGCGCGCGAAGAGCGCGATGGAGCTGGCACCCATCGAGAAGCCGGTGGTGGCGTTGATGGCCGTGGCCTGGTCCGCGAAGAGGGCCGAGAACGCCAGGTAGACGCCACTCAAGCCCAGGAGGGCCAGGCCGACGACCGCCATGCCCATCACGGCGCCACCGGAGAAGGCGACGTCGAGGGCGCCGGGCAGCCCGGTGCGCGCGGCGAAGGTGGTGCGCACGTTGGCGTCTGTGGCGACCTTCATGCCCGCGTAGCCAGCGAGCGCGGAGGCGGCAGCGCCGACCACGAAGGCGACCGCGATGAGCGGGGTCTGGGTGTTGCCGGACATGTTGGCGGCCGCAAGCACGACGGCGACGATCGCGACAAAGCCAGCAAGGACCTTGTACTCGGCGGCCAGGAACGCCATGGCGCCCTCCTGGATGCGCGAGGCGATCTCCTTCATGTCGTCGTCGCCGGCTTCCTGGGCCGTGACCCAGCGCGCCTTCCAGAAGGCGAAGCCGAGCGCGAGCACGCCGACGGCGGGTACCGCCAGCAGCAGGTTGTTCACGTGGTCTCCTGGGGCTCGATTCGAGCCCGAGATGGGGTGTTGGAAAGGTTCGCGTCGGAGCTCGAGGCCGCTTCGGTGTGCGCCCGCGGGCTCTTCCGCTGGTTGAAAGTGTTCATCGTGGCCGTGGACCCGTGCTGCACGAGGCTCTCCACGGCATCGGCGGCCCGCTCGACGTGCCCGTCGAGCTCCGCGCGCTCCGACGCGTCGAAGTGTCCGAGCACCCAGGCTGCAGTGTCGCGTTGGTCCGGCGCCCGACCCACACCGAGGCGAACCCGGTGGTAGTCGCCGCTGCCGAGGTGGCTGTGCAGGTCACGCAGGCCGTTGTGGCCGCCGTGTCCTCCACCCTTCTTCACGCGGACGGTGCCGAAGGGGAGATCGACGTCGTCGTGGATGACGATCACGTCGTCGATGTCGCCACCGTAGAAGCTCACGAGGCTCCGGGTGGGGAGGCCCGACCGGTTCATGTACGACTGGGGCTTCGCAAAGAGGGTCTTCTGCCCATGGAGTGGTCCGCTGCCGACGAGCGCCCCCAGCTGGGGCTTGACCACGGTCACGCCCCAGCGCGAGGCGAGCCGATCCACCACGTCGAACCCGGCGTTGTGCCGGGTCCCGGCGTAGCGCTCGCCAGGGTTGCCAAGGCCAACCACGAACCACATCGGCTCAGGACTCCCCTTCCTCGCTGGCTTCCTCGGCTTCCTCGTCTTCCTCGGCTTCCTCTTCGATGCGCTTGCCGACGACGGTGATCACCTTGAAGCGGTGCTTGAAGAGCAGCTCGCAGCGCTCCGGCGGCACCAGCTCATCGACGTCGAGCATGTCGCCGACCTCCATGGCCGTGACGTCCACCTGCACCGTGGCCGGAATGTCCGCCGGGAGGCAGCTGAGCTTCAGGCTGGGGCGGAGGACGCGGACACGCCCGCCGAGGCGCTCGCCCGCGGCCCGGCCAGCGGCGCGGACAGGAACGTCGATCTCGACCTTCTCGTCGGCCTTGACCTCGAAGAAGTCCAGGTGGAGCAGGCTGCGGGAGACGGGGTGCTTCTGGGCGTCCTTCAACAGCAGGGTCAACGCCTTCCCACCCACATCGACGGAGACGAGGAGGTTCGGGTTGCCGCTGCGCTGGTAGGCCAGCTTGACCTCGCGCGGGTCGAGGCTGAAGTGCAGGGGCTCGCCGCCAGCGCGGTACGCCAGCGCCGGGACCCGTCCGGAGGCGCGCAGCTTCCGCGCGGCGCCCTTTCCGAAGTCCGTGCGCGGCTCGGCGGCCAGGGTGGTGGTGTCCATGTCGGCTTTCCTGCCGGGCGAGTCCAGCGATCCCGGCGTGGGGAGTCGAGGCAGTGTCGGGGGAGGACCCCGACCCGTCATCGGTCCTGGACTCAGGGGCCCGAAGGCCCGACCTTGACGAGGGCCCGGCGAGCCGGACCTGCTTGGGAAATCGGGCGCCTGAGTAACGCCGGCAGCGTGGCTGTCAAGCCGGCAGGCTCGGGCGCCTCAGAGGAACAGTCGGCTGACGGAGTCGGCGTCGTGGATGGAGCGGATGGCCTTTCCGAGCAGGCCGGCGAGGGTGACGACCTTGAGCTTGCCCATGGCCTTCGCCGCCTCGCTGCTGGGGATGGTGTCGGAGACCATCACCCACTTCAGCGGGCTCTCGGCGATCCGCGCGACGGCGGGTCCGCTGAGCACGGGGTGGGTGGCTACCGCCATGACCTCCTTGGCCTTGCCCTTCTCCATCAGGGCCTGGGCCCCCTTGGTCAGGGTGCCCGCGGTGTCGATCATGTCGTCGATGAGCACGCAGCGCATGCCCTCGACCTCGCCGATGATGTGCATCACCGCCGCCTCGTTGGGCTTGGTGCGCCGCTTGTCGATGATGGCCAGGCCGCAGCCCAGGTACTTCGCGTAGAAGCGAGCGCGTTCCACGCCGCCGGCATCGGGCGAGACCATGATCAGGTCGTCGCCCGAGCCGAGCTCGGCCTTCAGGGCGGGGACCAACGCCTTGGAGGCGTAGAGGTTGTCGACGGGAATGTCGAAGAAGCCCTGGATCTGCCCGGCGTGGAGGTCGATGGTGAGCACGCGGTCGTAGCCCACCCCTTGGATGAGATCGGCCACGAGCTTGGCGGTGATCGGTGCCCGCGGGGCGACCTTCCGATCCTGCCGCGCGTAACCGTAGTACGGCACGACCGCGGTCATCCGGCCCGCGCTGGCGCGCTTGCAGGCGTCCCCCATGATGAAGAGCTCCATCAGGTGGTCGTTGGCCGGTTGGCAGGTGGGCTGGATGATGAAGACGTCGCGTCCGCGGACGTTCTCGCTGATCTCGACCTGCACCTCGCCGTCGGAGAAGCGCGACACCTGGGCACGGCCGATCTCCGTGCCGAGGTGGCCAGCGATCGCTTCCGCGAGGGCGGGGTTGGCGTTGCCGGAGAGGAGCTTGATCTCGCCGAACATCGGGCCTCCGAGGAGAGGTTGGGGCGGCAGGGTTCGAACCTGCGAATACCGGGATCAAAACCCGGTGCCTTACCACTTGGCGACGCCCCAGGAAGTGGAGGCCACGGATAACCGGATGGTGTGTCAGTCGGAGAGCAGGGCCTGCAGATCCATCCGGTCGAGGTAGGGCGCGAAGTCCGGCTGCCTGTCGACGCGCGCTCGGTACCCTTCTCCGCCCTCGGCGAGCAGGAGCTCCAACTTGGCGAGCATGCCGTCGACGCGACCCGCCTTGGCGTCCAGGCGTGCATCGAGCCAGGCCACCTTCAGCCCGCAGGCCTTGAGCTCGTGGTAGCGGCAACCCTCTGAGAGGTTTGCGAGCAAGCTGCTGAGACCGGACAGATCCTGGCCGTGATCGAGCTCGATCTCGGCGGCTCGC
This sequence comes from uncultured Enterobacterales bacterium, assembly GCA_964604675.1. Taxonomy (GTDB): domain Bacteria; phylum Myxococcota_A; class UBA796; order UBA796; family CAJQPC01; genus CAZSAT01. The sequence goes on along the minus strand of CAZSAT010000102.1, from coordinate 15,389 downwards.
ACGCCGAGAGCCAGCATCTCCACGGCTTCGGCCTCGTCGCTCTGCAGGACCGCGAGGGCCCCAGGCACGTCGCCGCCGTGCACCAGGTGGTCCGCAAGGTTCAGCCGCGGCGCGGCCACTCCCGGAGCGAGCCGCATGGCCTCTCGCCAATGCTCGACAGCCTGCTCCACGTCACCGTCGAGCGCGGCCAGACGCCCCAGGTCGGTCTCCACGCCGCTGTCGTCGGGAAGCCCCGCGTCCTCGATCGCGCGCCGCCAGCGGTGGGCGGTCTCGCGCGGCACCGGGTCGTGGGGGCTCGCGGCGGCGTCGTCGACGGCCAGCCGCAGGAGCAGCGGGGCGGCCAACGGCTCCCGCTCGTGGAGCCCTGCGAGCATCGGGCGTGCAAGCGCTACCTGCCCAGCGGCCAGGCAACTCCTGGCGATGCCCAGGCTCGGGTGAGCCTTGCCCAGCGCGCAGGCCTGCATGTGCTGCCCCAACAGAGCCCAGATGCGCGCCTGCCAGGCCTCGTGCTCGATGGCGTCCGGCATGGCCGCAGCGCTCGCGAGCGCCTGCGCAGCCGCGTCGTTGAGCCCTTCCTGGGCCGCGGCCTCGGCCAGCCCGAGCTGCGCACGCACGTCGTGTTGCGCGGAGGCCACCGCCGCCTGGCAGGCCGCAAGCGGTTCGTCGAGCAGGAGGATGCGCGCCACGCAGCGGTTGACCTGGAGCTCGCTCAGGGGCTCGATCGCCAGGCCGGTCTCGAAGGCTCGCAGAGCGGTGACGGTGTCGCCGCGGTGCACAGCCACGAGGCCGGTCGCCAACCAACCCTCGGCGCCGAGCTCGGAAGACTCCACCGCGTCGAGCACCTCCTGCGCTTCGTCCAGGGCACCCTGCTGGACCAGCGCGCGGGCGAGCCGTGCGCTCTCGATCGGGCTGCGGTCGCCGACGCCGAGCCAGAGCGTGGCGGCACGCTCGTGCTCGCCCGCCTCCCAGGCCCGCTCGGCGCGCGAGCCGGCGTCGCAGCCGCTAGCGAGGAGCGCGAAGGTGACGAATGCCGTCACGGAGTCCGTCCAGGGTGAGCGGGTGCATGGGGAAGACCTCTTCGATGGCGCGCACCGTCGGATGGTCCCAGAAGCGGCGGGGGTCCGGGTTCAGCCAGATGCTGGCCGGGCACCTGCGACCGAGCAGTTGCAGGCGCTCCAGGCCGCTGGGGCCCCGTTCTCCGAAGCCCATCGACGAGGTGAACAACTCCCACGGGGCCATCGCCGCGTCGCCGACGAAGATCAGTCGATGGTTCGGCGTCAGCTCGCCGAACACCTCGTCGAAGCGTCGGCGGTCCCAGGTGGCGTAGTCCTTGTAGAGGTAGCCGTACACGCAGTTGTGGAAGTGCCAGGCCGTGAAGGACTTGAAGGTCTTCATCTCCGTGGCCGCCGTGAACAGGCGCGACACCAGCCGCTCGTGAGGGCTCATCGAGCCCCCGCTGTCCATCAAGAGCACCACGTGCACGCGGTTCTTGCGCTCGCGCTCCCAGGCGAGCTCGATGTCGCCGCCGTTCTGCGCAGATGCGTCGATGGTCGCGTCGATGTCGAGCTCCCAGGCGCCTTGTCGCTGCAAGCGTCGGAGGGCCTTCAGCGCGACCTTGAAGTCCCGAACCCCGAGCGCCACGTCCGTGCGGTAGCCCTGCCATCGCCGCTCGCCGGCGATCCGGATGGCGGATCGCCCTCCCCCACCCTCGCCGCCCACGCGCACACCCGTGTTGGCCTGCCCCGAGTGACCGAAGGGTGACGTGCCTCCCGTCCCGACCCAGCGGTTGCCGCCGTCGTGGCGCTGTTGCTGCTCCTTCAGGGTCTCGAGGAACGCCTTCCAGAGAGCCTCCTCGTGCTCGAAGTCGTGCTGGCCCGCGGCACGTCCCTCCTCGAAGGCCTCCGGATCCCGCAGCCACTCGGCCAGCGCCTCCTTCAGCGTGGGCTCGAGCTCCACACCCTCGAAGCACGAGGAGAAGGCCTGGTCGAAGGCGTCGTAGTCCTTCTCGGAGTGCACCAGCACGCTGCGACCGAGGTCGTAGACGCCCTCGACGTCCCGGGCGAGGCCCTTCTGCACCCCCTCGAGGAAGGCCAGCCACTCGTTCATGCCCACCTGCACGCCCTGTGCGCGCAGGTTCCACAGCAGGAGCTCGAAGGCGCGGCTCATCGAGCGCCGCGGCGTCCGACGCGACCCAGGTCGGCTTCCTGCTTCAAGAGCACCCCTCGAAACGGAAAGCGCTCGGCGATCCGCTCGGGATCGACCCCCGCGGCCGCGAGCACGACCAACCAGTCCAACAGCTCGGAGGTCGACGGCTTCTTCCGCAGTCCATCGGTCTTCCGCACCGCGTAGAAGCGATCCATCGCGCCGTCCAGCAGCGCCTCGTCGAGCTGCGGGTGGTGCACGGCGACGATCTCGCGCATGCGGTCCCGTGATGGGAACTGGATGTGGTGGAAGACGCAGCGTCGCAGGAAGGCGTCGGGCAGGTCCTTCTCGGCGTTGGACGTGATGATCACGATCGGTCGGTGCTGCGCGGTGTAGGTCTCGTCGAGCTCCGGGATGTGGAAGCGCATCTCGTCGAGCTCACGGAGCAGGTCGTTGGGGAACTCGATGTCCGCCTTGTCGATCTCGTCGATCAACAGGACCTGCCGGCTGTCGGCCCGGAGCGCCTGGCCGAGCGGCCCGAGCTTGATGTAGGTCCGGATGTCGGACACGTCGGCGTCGCCGAAGCGCGAGTCGTTCAGCCGCTGGACCACGTCGTAGGTGTAGAGGCCCTCGACCGCCTTGGTGGTGGACTTCACGTGCCAGGTCAGCAGAGGCATGGCCAGGCCCTCGGCCACGGCATGGGCGAGCAGGGTCTTGCCGGTGCCGGGCTCTCCCTTCACGAGCAGTGGGCGCTGCAGCGCGATCGAGGCGTTGACCGCGGCGCGCAGCCCCTCGTCTGCGATGTAGTGGGTCGCGCCCTGGAAACGATCGAAGCTCATGCACACTCCCGGTCGCCAAACGTAGCCGAGGCGTTAGTTGCCATCCACGGGCCTGCATTCTGCTGGGCTCGGGAACCGCCGGACGCTCGTCTCCAACGGAGAAGCTCCGGTCCCAACAGGGAACATCAACACCATGGACAAAGAGCTCAACCTCGCTCTGCTCATCGACTTCGAGAACATCGCCGCAGGCGCCAGCAAGGAAGGCCTCGGGCGTGTCGACGTGCACGCCATCGTCGACCGCTTCAAGGAGAAGGGTCGCATCCTCGTAGCGCGCAGCTACGCCGACTGGGGCCGCTTCGCCAAGTTCAAGCAGGACTGCCTGATGGCAGGCATCAACCTGTTCGAGCTCACCAGCCACGGCATGCAGGACAAGAACCGCGCGGACGTGGCGCTGGTCGTCGACTGCATGGAGCTCGCCTACACCAAGCCCTACGTCGACGCCTTCGTCATCGTGTCGGGCGACTCCGACTTCACGCCGCTCGTGCTGAAGCTCAAGGAGCTCGACAAGCGCGTGATCGGCTGCGGCACGCGCAAGAGCACGTCGCGCCTCATCATCGAGAGCTGCGACGAGTTCATCTTCTACGACTCGCTGGCCCGCTCCAAGCGGACCTCCAAGCCGCGGACCAAGTCGGGCTCGATCAGCCGGACGGAAGCCTTCGAGCTGGTCATGGGCGTGCTCGAGGCCCTGCAGCGGGAGTCCGACGGCCCCGTCCCCGGCTCGCGCCTCAAGCAGACGCTGAAGCGCAAGGAGCCGGACTTCAACGAAGGGGATCTGGGCTACGCCAGCTTCACCCGCTTCCTGGAGGCCTTCCGCGATCGGGGCGGCATCCGCCTCTCCAAGGCCGACCGCGGCGGCGGTGTGTTCGTCGAGAGCACGGCCATCGCCGTCGACGAGAAGCCCCCGGAGCCGATCCACCGCCTCATCGGTGAGCCCGCCCTGCTCTACGCCAAGCTCAGCGAGGCCGGCGCCGAGCCCCTGACGCCGGACCTGCGCACCACGGTGCTCACCTCGTTCGTGGAGGTGGTCAACGAGCGCACGGCGAAGCACGCCAAGTGCACGGTCCGCTTCGTGCCTCAAGACGTGTTCAAGCGCGTCATGGCGGCCCACCCGGCCCTGAGCGTGAAGCACGTCCGCGCCGTGGTCGACAGCCTGCGCGCTGCCGGCGCCCTGCTCCACACCAAGGGTGGACCGGTCCAGAGCGCCACGGCATCGTTCGTCATCTCGGAAGATGTCGAGCAGCTCAACAGGCGCCTCAACCACCACTACCTCACCACGGTGAAGGAGCTCGAGCTCGACCCCTCCGTGGCGGCCCTGGCCGAGCTCCTGTTCGGCGACAAGACCGCTCACGACGCGGTGGCCGAGCTCGTGAAGGCGGCGGCCACGCCGCTGCGTGCTCCGGCCATGCCCGAGTTGCCTCCCGAGCCCGAAGGCGCCGACGACGGGGCCAAGGGGCGTCGCCGGAAGCCCCGCCGGAAGGACTCGGACGACGAGGCGAGCGTCGAAGCGGCCGCGGCGGCCCCAGCGGAGGACGCCGCTCCCAAGAAGAAGCGTGCTCCCAGGAAGAAGAAGGTCGCCAAGCAGGTGGCCGCCGAGTCGGAGGACGCGGCGCCGGCCGCCGAAGCGGCCCCGGCCACGGAGGCGCCGTCAGGTGACGCCGGCGCTACGGACGCCGCGCCCACCGATGCAGCCGAGGCCGCTCCGGCGGAGGCCGAGCCGGCCAAGCCCGTGAAGAAGCGCGCCCCCCGGCGCCGCACGGTCAAGAAGGCGGTCGAGGCGCCGGTCGACGCCAGCTGAGGAGTTGACCGCTCGGTCGACGCCCGGTGGCGTCAGCCGCGCTTGACGCCGATGACGCCACCGCCGCCGAGGCTGGTCAGCAGCATGTGGATGCCGTGCTCGGCGAAGTACTCGTCGGTGGCCTCCCGTGCGCCTCGAAACCAGTCGTAGTCGTCGATGAACACGACGCCGTGGGGGGCGACGAGCGGGAAGAGGTGATCGAGCTCGTGGCGCGTGGACTCCTTCCAGTCCGTGTCGAGGCGTAGGAGCGCGATCCGATCGGGGAGCGTGGACGGGATCGTGTCCTCGACCTTGCCCTTGACGAACACGAAGCGGTCCGGCGCATAGCCGGTGCTCCGCACGTTCCTCTCGACCTCATCGAGCGGGCTGTAGGCCCAATCGGTGACGCCGTCCTGCTGGCTGGCCTGCCAGGTCTCGTGCGTGGTCGAGCCGTCGTCGAAGGCCACGTCGTCGTCGGTCGGCTCGCTCATGCCGGCGAAGGTGTCGTAGAGGTAGAGCGTGCGGTCGGTCGAGCCTGCGTCCATGAGCGCCTTCGCCATCACCATGGTGCTGCCGCCCTTCCACACGCCACACTCGACGAAGTCGCCCTCGATGCCGTCTGCGAGCACGTAGTTGACCGCCTTGTAGAGGGCGTACATCCGGTTGGCGTCGGTCATGGTGAAGGGATGGCAGGCGTCGTAGATCGCCCGAAACGGCTCCCCCATGTAGTTCTCGTAGGGCGGCTTGACCGGCGCGAGCCGGAAGCCGGCGCGCTGGAGCAGGCGATGCGCCTTGTGCAGAGCCTTCTGGGGGATTCCCTTGTCGGTCACGGGCTGTCCTGGTCGGTGAGCTCGACCTGGCGAACCAGCCGTACGGCCAACGGGTCCCCCGTGATCGAGCGGGTGAGCTGCACGATGCTGTCGAGCTGTTCGGTCGAGAGCGGGCGGTCGAGCAGGTTGGCGTCCACCGCGATGCCCCACGGGCCGAGGTCGCGGTGTTGGGAGCGCAGGTTGCTGGCCCCAGCTTCGTAGATGGCCTCGTCGAGCGCCTTCTTGGTGCCACGCGCCGTGCTGTGGACCACAAGCAGCACGGCGCGACCACCGTTGCCGTCGGCCACCGAGATCTTCGAACGCGGGGAGAACACGCAGTCGCGAATGGACCCGGCGGTAGAAAAGTTCCGCTGGGTCTGCGCGACACGTCGCGCGATCCGCGGCTGCGCCTCCTGGGTGGCCGCCCCGATGTGAGGCGTGGTGGCCACGCGGGGTTCCGACGCGTAGGGATTCTCCCAACCCGGTCCGTTCTTGTTCGGCTCGGCCGGGTAGACGTCCACGGCTGCCCGCCGGATGGCGCCGGAGTCGATGGCCTCGAGCAGCTCTTCCGGCGCATGCAGGAAACCGCGCGCCAGGTTGACGAAAACCCGCGGGCTGTTCTGGGGTCGCTCCGCACCGAGCTGGCCCAGCAAGCCCATCAGCAGGCCCTCGTTGGTCTTTCCACGGGGCGTGGAAGCCGAGACATGCACGCTGACCATGTCGGAGTGTCGGAAGAGCTCCTGCGCGGTGCCGGCGCGTCGCCAGCCCATCTCCTCCCCGACCTCCTGGGCCACCTCGCGTTCATCGAAGAAGAACACGTCCATGCCGAGCAGCGTCGCGACCTTGGCGACCTGGCGACCGATGTTGCCCAGCCCCAGGATGCCGAGCACCTTGCCCCGGACCTCGTACCGCTCGGCGTTGGACTTCTCCCACGCGCCCGCGTGGGTGTCGTCGAAGGTCTCGTAGAGACGCCGCGACAGGGCGATCAGGTGGCCGATGGCGAGCTCGACCACCGAACGTCCGTTGGACACCGGGTCGTTGAACACCAGCACGCCGCGCTCGGCACAGGCGTTCTTGTCGATCGAGTCATCGCCGATCGAGCAGAGCTGGATGGCGACGAGGTCGGGCGAGCACTCGACGACACGGCGCGTCACCTGGACCCGCGAGCGCTTGAACAACACCTGGCTTCGGTGGGTCCTGAGGAGGTCGACCAGCTCGTCTTCGTCGGGGGCCGCGTCGACGCGCACCACGTCGAAGCCAGCGGCTCCGAGCAAGCCGTCGAGCGAGCTGTCCGGACGCTCGACGATGAGTGCCCGGCGGAGAGGACCGCGAAGAATCTGTGCCATGCACATCGGTAGCCGTCCCCTCGATCCCTACAAGGAACGGTCGTGAAACGAAGTGCCGTTCAACACGCTCAGAGCAGCGCGGGCGCCCGCATGCCCCGGGTCGAGCGTCAAGACGGTCTCGAAGGCCTTCCTGGCCTCCGGCCTCCTGCCGTTGCTCCGCAGGGCCTGCGCATAGCCGTACTGGATCCAAGCGTTGTTGGAGGCGTGTCGAACCGCACGCTCGAACCGCTTCTCGGCGGTGGTGGCCTGGCCGAGCCAGAGGTAGGCCCAGCCCTCCAGGGAGGCGTTGCCGTCGGTGTGCGCCAGGAAGGCGCGGAGGTACCGCTCGCGCCCCGCGTCGTCGCCCCGCTCGACCGCCGACGCGCCCAGCTGGAACAGCGCCGGCGGGTAGGTGTCGTCGAGCCGGTACGCCGCCTCCCAGGCAGCCACGGCGCGCTCTTCGGCGCCACGACGCTTCCAGGCGCGCCCCGCCTCGGTCAGCACCCGGTGGTCCGAGGTGACCATGCCCTCGAGCTGAGCTGCTGTCAGGCGGTCGGCCATCGAGAAGGCCGCCGATGCACGCCACGGGTCGAGCCGCACGGCCTCGGCGAGGCGCATGGCTGCGCGGTGGCGCGCGCTGTCGGCGTGAGGGGCGCCTCGGGCGATGGTCAGGAGCGCGGCGGCGGTCTCGAGCTGGACCCAGGGGTTGGTCCCTTGGAGGATGTCGGCGCGGGCGACCGCCTGCTCGGTCTCGAACTCCAGGTCCTCGGCGGTGATCCGAGCGCGCGCGGCCGCCCCGGGCCAACGCCGAAGGACGAGCGCCAGGGTAGCCGCCGCACGAGCGGTCATCAGGTGCCCCTCGATCACGAAGGGGCTCTCGCTGGTGAGGGTGCGCCCGGTGTGGAGCACGCTCGACAGGGTGCCGACAGCCGCGTCCACGCTGAGCACCGTGCCCTCCTTCAGGGCTCGTCGCACGTCGAGATCGGCCAGCAGGAGCCCGAGCCGCGCCCCGAGCTCGCTCTGGTCGCCGACCCGAGCCTGGATGCGCCGCATGCGTGCCTCGTCGTCGCTCGTGGCGCGTCGCTTCTCCATGCGAGCCAGCTCCGCGCGCGCTTCGGCCTCGAGGGCACCTCGGGTCGCCATGTGCCAGCCGCCGACCGCCAGGATCACGAGCGCGGCCGTCAGCGCCACGCGCTGCGGTGAACCCCAGACCTGGACCCGGGACGGACGCTTGGCAAAGGCCGCCGTCACGGCCCCGAGGCACACGGCGAACAGGTAGCCGTTGCCCGGGATCTGGAAGTTGAAGTCGACCATCGCGTGCAGCAGCATCGCCACCGTGCCGACCATCAGGCCCAGGCCGAGATCGGTCCGCCAGCGGTGTTCGGCGGCGTCGAGGCCCGACCAGATCCGCCGCGCCCACAGCACGGCGAGCACCGCGACGCCCCCTGTGAGCAACGCACCTCCTTCGAACAAGAGCTGCAGGTAGTCGTTGTGCGCGTGCGCGAAGCGGAAGGTGTAGGGGCCCTGCACGAACCGGACGTGTACCGGATCGAAGCTCCCGAGGCCCGCTCCAGCGAAGGGCAGCTCGGCGATCCCCGCCAACGACGCCCGCCAGGTCTCCAGACGGCCCGTCACGGAGTCGTCGCCTTGGAGCAAGCGGCCGAAGCGACCCAGCGCTCCGCGCGGGCCCAAGGCGCCAACCGCCAGTGCGCCGCCGATGGTGGGCAGCCCCACGGCCAGGTAGAGGTGGTGCTCCTCGCCGCGCCGCCACCAGCAGACGAGCGCCACGGTCACGCCGGCCAGGGCCAGGCAGACGAGCCCTGCACGGCTCTGGCTGAGCACGACGGCGAGGCTCATCGTGGCGGCCACGAAGGCGAGCATCATCAGCCGCGGCAACTTGTCGCCAGCGGATTCGAGCACTCCGGGTGGCTGCGAGCTCCGGATCTTGTGCCGAGCGTGCCGTCGCACCACATCGGGCCGGAGGGGGAAGAGACCGCTGGCGAGCCCCCAGGTCGCGCCGATGCACACCGCCAAGAGCGCCGCGAAGTGGTTTCGGTTCACCAGCGTGCCGGTGGCGCTGCCCAGGTAGTGCTTCTTGGCGAACAGGCCCAGGCTGGCGTCGTTGCCAGACAGGTTGGCGAGCCCGATGATCGCCTCCACGGTGCCCAGCGCGGCCAGTCCGACCGAGAGGACCAACATGGACTTGTCGCCGCGGCCGACCCCGACCACGATCAGGAAGAGGGTGAGCGCAGCGCCCCAGCGGAGCAGCTCGTCGCGGTGATCGTCCGGGTCGAGGCTCAGGGGACGCCACACCGTCGCCTCGGGCTCGACTGCAAGGGTGTGGTCGACCGACCAGGAAGCGTCGGCGCTGCCGACGGCAGCCTCGAGGTCGTGCGCCGCGAGCGCGCTGCGGAAGGCGGCCTCGTCCCCATGACTCTCGGGGGCCACCTGGGCAACCAACGTGGCACGGGAAGGCGCCACGGCGCCCACCAGGGCGGGCGGCAGGGGCACGAGGGGCAGGGACGCGACCAGGCCAACCAGCAGCAAGGCCAACCAGGTGCTCCGCGTCGGACGCCGCAGCGGCCGAGCCCAGACCCAGGCGATCCCGGTGCTCGCGATGGCCGCGATGATCCAGCCGTGGTGCTCGGGGAGGACGGCACCCTTGTACAGGGTGGCGAGTCCGACGATGAGCATCACGACGCCCGCGCCCAGCATCTGGAGGGGGTCGCCCCGGAACGGCGGTGGCGCCTTCTGCGACATGGTCTCGGGCCCCTACGAAGCGTTCCGGCTGCCCAGATCGGGCTCCGTCCGGTCGGATCCGTAGTAGCTGTAGTAGTAGTAGTAGCCGTACGACTTGCGCTGGATGTCGAAGTCGTTCAGCACCACGCCGAGCAGGTGGGCGTCGACATCGGTGAGCTGGCGCTTCGCCTGCTCCACGAGGTCCTTGCCGACCTTGAACGACTTCACCACGAGGATGACGCCGTCTACGCGCTGACTGAGCACCACGGCGTCGGTCACGGCCACCACGGGGGGGCTGTCGATGATCACGATGTCGTAGAGCTCGTCGAGCCGGTCGAGCATGCTGCGCACACCGTCTCCGCCCAGGAGCTCGGCCGGGTTGGGAGGGCGGGGACCCGAGCCGATGACGGAGAGGTTCTCCTGCACGGTCTGCTTCGAGCACTCCTCGGGCGTGGCCTCGCCGAGGATCATGGACGACAGCCCCTTCTCGTTGTCCACGCCGAAGGCATGGTGGAGCGACGGGCGGCGCATGTCGGCGTCGACCAGCAGGACCTTCTTGCCACCGGCGGCCAGGGTGATCCCCAGGTTGATGCTCGTGGTGGTCTTGCCTTCCCGCGGCCCGGCGGAGGTGATCAGCAGGCGCTGCCCAGCCCGACCCTCGGCCCGCGCCATGTAGGTGATGTTGGTCCGGATGTTTCTCAAGAACTCGGCGAACGCTGACTTGGGGTTGTTCCGGCTGTACAGATAGCGCTGCCGCGCCTTCTCCCAGCCCTCGCCTTCGAGCCCCGGTACCGAGGGGATGATGCCGAGGAAGGGGATCCCGAGCGCCTCGACCTCCTCCCGGGTCTTGATGGTGTTGTCCATGTAGTCGAAGAAGATGGCCAGCGAGATGCCGCCCATGACGCCCACCAGCACCGCGAGGCTGATGTTCACGGCGACCTTCGGCTTGACCGGGTCCTGCTTCGCCTCCGCCACGTCCACGATGGCGACGTTGTTGACCTGCAGCTGGGCCAACACACTGGTCTCCTGGGCGCGCTCGAGCAGGTAGTGGTGCACGGAGGTCTTGGTCTCGACCTCTCGGGACAGGCGCTGCATCTCGGCTTCCAGGGCGCCCAGGTCCAACAGCTCGCCGCTTCGGCTGGTGACGCTCTGACCGAGCTTGTGCTCGCGGGCCTGCGCCAGCTCGTACAGCGACCGGCGGCGGGCGAGCTCGTTCTGGACCTCGCCTAGGATCTGGGCCTCGAGCTCGCTCAGTCGGATCGTGTTCTCGACCATCTTGGGGTGCTGCTCGAGGTACTTGTCCTGCAGCTCGGCACGTTCCCGGATGGCGGTGCTGTAGTCTTGCCGCAGCTCGTCGGTGAGCTCGTTCTGCACGAGCAGTCCGAGCTTGAGCGGGTCGGACTCGGCCTCGACCGAGCGCAGCAGGCTCTGGTACTCCGCCTGCCGGGCCACGCGCTCTGCCTCGGTCTCCGCCATGGCCTCCGTGAGGCCCGTCAGCATCTTCAGCTTCAGGTCACCCTGATCGTCGGCCGAGAGTGCCAGCACCTCGTTGGCCTTCCGGAACTCGAGCAAGGAGTTCTCGGCCTGGATCATGTCGAGCCGCGCGGCCTCGACCTGGTTGTTGAGGCGGGTGACGCTCTCGTCCAGGCGCTTCTGCATGCCCGAGAGGTTGTTCTCGGTGTAGAACTCGCTCCACTCGCGGCAGAGCGCTTCTGCGAGCTCTCGATCGGTGTTCTGACAGCGCAGCCGCACCAGCCGCGTACCGTCCACGGGCGCGATGGTGACCAGGTGGAGCATGTCGTCGACCGGATCGTCGCTCGCCGCGAAGTCCTCGTGGTTCCAGAGGTTGAGCCGGGTCATCACCTCCTTGGCCATCGTGCGGCTTCGGAGCTTGGTGTGTTCGGTGGCGTAGAACTCCTGGTCGGAGAGGAACTGTCCCGTCCCCATCCGGTTCATGTCCTGCAGCTCGCCGTAGTTCCGGCTCTGGAAGGCGTCGATCTGGACCGTGGCCATCGCCTCGTAGACCGGGTCCTGGAGGACCGTGAGCACCGTGACGCTCAAGACGAGGATCACGAAGAAGTTGATCAGCGTCCAGATGCGCTTGCGGATCGTCTTCCAGTACTCGCGAAGGTGCAGGATCTCGGAGAGCGAGGGCTCGGTCGCGGCCTGACCGCTGTGCCGCGAACGACCGCGACGTCGACCGGAGCCGCCAGACGACTCCACGCGCAGGGGTCGGACTTCGTCACCCATGCAGGTTCCTCCTCGTTGCACCCTACGCGAGGGTGGACCTCTGAGATCAGGTCGCCGGACAAGTGCCGGCTGCACGCACAAACGATCCGTTAGCCCGTCTTGACGGTACGAGCGTGGTGAGGAAGCGAGCTTGTCGACACATGCAGCCGGTGACCACGACCTGAGCCGGGAGATCCTGATCCCCGCCCTCCTGGTGGCCCCCCTGGCGCTGAGCCTCGTCTACGGCGGGCCCCAGTACATGGCCGGCGTCGCCATCATGGCGATGGCTGGGCTGCTCTTCCTGACCAACCCCCGCGCCTTCATGCTGGTCTTCCTGGTCGCGATTGCGATGCGGGACTGGGTCGCTGGGGGCGATCGCATCGACGTCGGCTTCCTGACCTTCGACCTCGGTGGTCTGGTCAACGTCTTGACCACGCTCATCGGCGTCACCTACTTCCTCGTGCTCTGGAGGAACCCGTTCCGCGGTCGGAGCCTCACGTGGCCCTACCTGATGTTCCTCGGGGCGTTCTCCTTCTCCCTGTTCTACGCCCCCAGCTTTCGCGACGGCATCCGCTTCGTCACCCGGTTGGCAGCGCCGTTCGTGACCTACCTGATCATCAGCGACATGATGGACAAGCGCATGGTCCGCGGGGTCATCCGGGCGATGTACGCCTCGAGCATCGTGCCCCTGGCCGCGGGCTTCTTCCAGCTCTTCACGGGCACCGGCAACACCGACACCGTCGGCTACAACCGCGTCTTCGGGTGCTTCAACCACCCCGCGCTGTACTCGATGTACCTCTTGTTCATCTTCTGCCTCGCCTACAGCCAGTTCCTCGACAAGCGCACCTCGAGGAAGCCGCTGTGGGCCATCTACGTGGCCCTTGTGGTCATCCAGCTGCTGGCCACCTACACGCGCATCAGCTGGATCGCGTTCGCGCTCTGCTTCGGCTACCTGTCCTGGGTCTACGGACGACGGCGCTATGTGATCGTGGCCGTCGGGCTCGGCGTGCTCCTGCTCCCCGTGCTGGGTGAACAGGTGCTCGACCGTCTGGTCGAGATCGAGGACGCGCTCACCGCGCGCGACGTGACCGACCGAAACAACTCGGTGGGGTGGCGGCTCTACTACTGGACCAAGCTCATAGAGGCGTGGGAACGACAACCCCTGCTCGGCTATGGCGCCGGGGCGACGATTCCCTTCGGGCGCAGCCTGATGGGCATCAACATCTCGCCCCACAACGGCTACCTCCGCGTGCTCTACGAAGCTGGAGCCGTCGGGCTCTCCGCGTTCTTGTGGGTGCTCGCGACCATGCTGCGGCAGGCCGTGCGCGTGCTGCGACAGTCGAAGGACGACGACATCAAGCTCGTCGCCCACATCTACATCACGATGACGGTCAGCTACATCGTGCTCAATGCCACCGACAACATCCTCGAGTACTACGAGATCGCCATCTACAACTGGGGCATCCTGAGCCTCGTCGAGTACACCAACGTCGTCGCAGCCAAGCGTGGGCTCATCGACCAGGAGTCCTTCGAGGACGTCGACGATCTCGACGACGACGCGGTGCCCGTCTTCGACCCCTTGGCCGAACCCGCGTGAACCTCAGGCGCGGCGCAACAGCGCGAAGAGCTTGGGGTACTGCAGAGTGGCGTCGTAGGCCCGGATGACGGCCTCACGGAGCGCAGGACCCAAGGGCGCAGGCAGCGTGGCGACGCCCTTGAGCGGTCCGGGCAGGCTGCCGTCGAGGTCTTCGGCCATCACCTGGAAGCGTGGGTGCCGGCTGGAGAAGACCACCTCCAGCCCGACCCGCGCCGCGAGGCGCTCGAGCGAGCGGAGGGAGAGGTAGGTGAGGTGCTCCGGCGGTCGAACCTCGTTCCAGGCTGCACCTCGGGTGCGAGCCCGTCGGCTGCCGAAGTTGGGGATGCTGATCACGACCACGCCCTTGGGAGCGAGGACCCGCACGACCTCGGCGGCCAGGTCGACCGGACGCGCGACGTGCTCGATGACGTCCTCCAGCATCACGGCGTCGAAGGCACCGTCGCCGAAGCCCTGGTCCTGGAGCCGCCCACAGCGTAGATCCACGCCGTAGCGCTCCCGCCCGATGTCCACGGCCCAGGCGCTCGGCTCGACACCGACGGCCTCCCAGCCGCGATGGGCACCCACGCTCAAGCGGTAGCCGGTGCCACAGCCAACATCCAGGAGCCGCCCGCGGTCGGGCAACAGCCCCTCGAGCGCTTCGAGGCGCGGGTCGTTCCCCAACAGGCTCGCCCGGTGTCGGTCACCCTCCGCGAGGTAGTCGGTGTAGCCGAAGCCCTCGTGGCCGCCCCCGTGGTAGCGGTCGTCGCTGTAGAAGGCCGCGAGCTCGTCATCGCTCGGCATCGGGTGCACGAAGGCACCGTCGCAGCTGGGACAGTACCGCACCGGGTAGCGACCGGCGGCGACGAACAACTCCCGGGACGACCTTCCGTCGCAGAGAGGGCACGCGGCTCCGCCGCCGTCGCGTCCGACCCGCCGCAGCGCGCGGTCGACGAGGGTGTTGGTCCAGTGGGAGACTGCCACGCGCGCTCCTATCCGTCGCAGTCCAGGCGGGCCCAGGGGCTCTCCGGGGGCAGCGGGACCTGCCACGCGCCCTGGTGCCGCCGCAGGCGCTCGGTGCGGAGCGCCGATCCGTCTCCGTCCAGCACGGTCATGGTAGGGCGGCACGGTGCGCTGAGGGCGACGTGTCCGTGCACGCTGCCGTGCAGCACAGGGCCCGCCCCCCAGCTCACGACCTCCCCGGTGCCCGAGACCCGGGCCCCTGTGTTGGCCGCGCCCGCAGACTGGACGAGCCACCACGATCGGGCGGCCTGAAGGGTCACGCCGAGCTCGGTGGAAGCCAGCCACACCGTGCCCTCACCGCTCGCGCTGAGGCGCACCTGCCCGAGCTCGTGCTCCGAGAGGTGGCCGGCCACGGCGACGATCTCGGAGGTCTCCACCTCCAGCACCCCGTCGAGCCAGCGCACACCGGCGATCGGCGCGCCGGGGATCGAGGCAGGAGGCTCCGGGTCGTAGGAGCTGCGCAGGCGCTGCCGAAGCAGGTTCTGGGGGTCGAGGTGGGTGCCTGGGGGCCGTTCGGCCACGTCGCCGAGGGCTTCCTCGGTCGCCGCCTTGTTCGTCCACCGCACCGCCAGCCCGGGGGCCTCCGGCACCGCGCCGCTGCGGTACAGCCGCGCGGCGAGCGGGGCCTGGGCCCAGAAGGAGGGGTCGTCACGGAGCTCGAGCGCCCCCGCGATCAGCGCTCGCTCCTCGCTCCACGCGACGTGGCTGTAGGCGAACCAGGCGACCGCATCCACCCCCTGCGCGGAGGCGAGCACGGACCACAAGAGCGCCTTCTTGGGATCCGGGAGCGGGCCGCCGTGGTTGAGCTCGGTGATCGCGCTCGGCTGGCCGACCAGGGAGCGGCCCAGGCGTTCGGGCAACCCCTGCGCCTGGGGCACCTCCACCGGGTCGAGGCCCTGTTGCAGCCGCCGCTTCCACACCATGTCCAGGTAGACG
>CAZSAT010000101.1:0-24685 GCA_964604675.1 uncultured Enterobacterales bacterium | reverse complement strand
CCTGAACCAGAGCGTCGTCCGGCCGCAGGTCAACGTGCTCACGGCGGTGGACATCCGGAACTTCCTGGAGATCGGGGTCGGTGCCGACTGGGGCCCGTCGGACCCGCAGGGACGACCGTGGCACATGATCACGGGCATCGGCATCACGCCGGAGGTCGGCAACGTGAACTGGCCGATCCATGCGATCTACATGCCGGACGTCGATGGCTACTGGCGGGTCGGGCTCACCAGCGGCATCAACTGGGGCGGCGGAAAGAGCTGACCCTCACTCCGACAACGGCTGCGAAACGCAGCTCAGAGCAACCCGTGCCGCTTGAGCTTGTAGATCAGCGTGCTCCGCGCCAACCCCAGCTCCCGCGCGATGGCCGAGCGGTTCCCTCCGTGGCGCACCATCGCCTCCTGCAGCTGTTCCTTCTCCCGCGCCAGCAGGGCGTTCCCGCGCGACACCACCTCGACCCCGGCCGGGAAGCTCCAGGGGGAGAACTGCACCGTCTCCGCGGTGATGGTCGGCCCATTCAACACGAACGCGCGGGTCAGCACGTTCCGCAGCTCGCGCACGTTGCCCGGCCAGCTGTGGAGGTTCAGCGCCTGGAGTGCGGAGTGGGTGACCTGCACCCCCGGGCCCAGCCGGGCCGCGATGGCCTCGGCGAGGATCGGCAGGTCGTCGGGCCGTTCCCGCAACGGCGGCAGCCGCACCGCGAGCACGGCCAGCCGGAAGTAGAGGTCCTGCCGGAACGAGCCGTCCTGGACCGCGTCCTCGAGGTCCCGGTTGGTGGCCGCCACGATGCGCACGTCGGGGTAGGCCACGTGGCCGCCGCCCACCCGACGCACCTCGCCGGTCTCCAGGCTGCGCAGCAGCTTCGCCTGGGCTTCCAAGGGCAGCTCGCCCACCTCGTCGAGGAAGAGCGTGCCGTCCGTGGCGCGCTGGAAGGCGCCATCCTGCCGGACCGTCGCCCCCGTGAACGCGCCCTTCTCGTGGCCGAAGAGCTCCGACTCGAACAGCTTCTCGGGGATCCCGCCGCAGTTCACCGCCACGAAGGGGCCGGCGGCCCGCGGCGACGCGTCGTGCAGGGCGCGCGCGGCGAGCTCCTTCCCGGTCCCCGACTCCCCCACCAGCAGGACCGGCGCGGTGTGCGCAGCCATCCGGGCCAGCACGCCGAAGGTGGCCTTCATCACCCCGCTCTGCGCCACCATCTCGCCGAAGCGGGGGGCGGGCTCGGCGCTCTCCACCAGCTCGCTGACCACCTGGAAGACCGTGTCGCCCGCCCGCACCTGCTCGTCCGGGTAGAGCGGCAAGACCCCCTGCGCGCGCTCCCCGTCGACGAACACCGCCCCGCGACCCGGCGCCAGCGACACGCGGCCGCGCGACACGTGCAGGGTGAGGTGGTCGCTCACGAGCCCGGTGCCGTAGAGCACCACGTCGCTGCCCTCGGCCCCCACGGTCTGCTTGCTGCGCTCGAGCCGCACCTGCTGGCCCGCACCGGGGCCGTCGACCACGTCGAGGCGCGCCACCAACACGGTCAGGCCGTCGTCGGTCGCGACCAGCTCCTCGGGGGGCGGACGGGTGTGCGCCACGCTCGCCGTCGGCCCTGCGATCTCGCCGGTGAG
This sequence comes from uncultured Enterobacterales bacterium, assembly GCA_964604675.1. GTDB lineage: Bacteria > Myxococcota_A > UBA796 > UBA796 > CAJQPC01 > CAZSAT01. The sequence continues at coordinate 23,077 of CAZSAT010000101.1, read as the reverse complement.
GAGGAACTCCAGGGTGTAGTCGCCCAGCACCACCCGATCGCCCGCCGCCAGCTCGTGCGCGTCGGCAACCAGCTCGCCGTTCACCCGGATGCCGTGGCGGCTGCGATCGATCAGGCGCCACCCGGGGCCGTCGGACTGCACCACGCAGTGGGTGCGGCTGATGGTCTCGCCCGGAATCGTGAAGTCACAGGCGTCGGAGCGCCCGATCACCGTGCGACCTCGCCGCAGCCGGTGCTCGAGCACGACGCGGCCCTCGAAGTGCAGGATCAAGCGCGGCATGGGCGCAGGCTACCGCACGAGCCGCTCGGGCGCATCGACTCCCGACCTACCGCAACAACCAACCGAGCAGCAGCGCCACGAGCGCCACGCTCAAGAGCGCCACGAGCACCGTGAGCCGCAACACGCGCGGATCGACCTCCTCGTACACGGTGTCGCCGGCCACGGTCACGGGGTCCGCGCGCTCGGTGACGATCGGCGCGAGCGGCGTGGGCTCCCGGCTGGCGCCCAACGGGAGATCGTCGGGCAGGGGCAAGGGATCGAGGGGCTCGTCGGCCACGAGCTTCTTCACCGCTTCCGACGGCCGGCCCGCGGAGCCGGCGAAGCGCCCTGGCTCCCCCGGCACCTGCGCGAGCAGCCGGGCCAGGAGCTGCAGTCGCGCGCCATCCCCCAGGCTCCGCTCCGAGACCTCGTGGGTGCGCTCCCGGGTGACCTCCAGCATGCCGGTGGCGGTGGCCTCGTCGAACACCCCCTCGCCGGCCATCGAGCCGAGCTTCGGCAGGGGCGAGCTGTCGTCGAGCACCTCGCCGAGCCGCTCCGGGCGCCAGGTGCGACGGTCCGGCTCGTCGGGCGCTGCAGGCACCGCGTCCATCGCCAGCTGGCCCAGGGCCTCGCGATCCCAGGTCGGGTGGGTGATGGCGAGCCAGCCGGTCAGCGCGTCCACCAGGGTGCCCAGATCCGGGCGGCCGAGCTGGGACGGACCGTGCACCGCCGAGCTCCCCATCGCCACCAGCCGCTGGAGCGCTTCCACGTCCTGATCGACGCTCCCGTCGACGCGGCCGGCGCCGACCAGGCGGCCGCGACCCTTGGCGTCCACCACCAGGTGGTCCTCGTCCACGCACCCGTGGACCAAGCCTTCGTCGTGCAACCGACGCAGCGCCTGCCCGGCGTCGATCAGCACGGAGATCCGCGACGCGCCATCCAGGCCGGCGAGGTCCGAGAGCCGGGGGCCGGCCGGGCACGCCTCCAGCCACCACTCCTGGCCGTCGAGCGTGCCGCGCCACCGTGGGCGGGCGACCGAGGGGTGCTGCGGCGCCCGCTCGGGGTGGGGCCCCGACCAGAGCTGGCCGCGGAGCCCGGGCTCGTCCTCCGACGCCACGTCCCAGCCGCCGGCCGGATGCGGGCGCAGCAGCAGCAGCCGGTCCGCGTTCACGTGGGATCCTCGGGGAAGAAGAGCAGGGTGTCGTTCACGGTGTGCTCCGGCGGCGGATCGTCTGGCAGGTCGAAGCTCGAGAGCACCTGGTCGAAGGCGTAGTACACGTTGTGCGGGCTGTCCTCCTCCGTGGACAGGGTGATGACCGCCACCCGCCCGTCGCCCCGGAGCATCACCACCGACGCCAGCCGCCGATGGGGACCGTGCGTGCGCACCACGTCGCTGGCCCACGCCTCCCGGTCGGCCACGAGGAGCTGGTGCTGGGCGACCGGGGTGATCACGTAGCCCTGCCGCCACCCGAGGTTCGCCGCGTACACGTCGGCGACCAGCGACAGCGGCTTCTTCCGGGTGCTGCGGTCCTCCCGGTAGAGCTCGAGGGTGATGTGCCCCGGCCCGTCGCGGTTCTCGAGCACCACCACGTGCCGCCCCAGGAAGCGGTGGTTCTTGACCACCTCCCAGCCCTTCGGGTGCTGGAAGTGGAAGGCGCCCTCCCATCCGCTCAGACCCGGCTTCACCGCCAGGCAGGCGAGCAGGTAGAGGATCACCGCCGGCGCTTCCCGCCGCGGGGCTTCCCGCCACGCTTCTCCTTCGAGGGCGTGGGCGCCTGCTTCGGCTTCTCCGGGTACCAGCGGTGCACGTCCTCGCGGAAGGCGTCGAAGGTGCCTTCCACGATGCTCTGGCGCATGCGCGCCATGAAGTCGGCGAACCAGGTCAGGTTGTGGATCGTGGCCAGGGTGGCGCCGAGCACCTCGCCGACCTTGAAGAGGTGGTGGATGTAGGCCCGGGTGAAGGTGCGGCACGCGTAGCAACCGCACGACGTGTCGGGCGGGTACATGTCGTTCCGGAAGCGCTTGTCGGTCATGCGCATGCGGCCGCGCGAGGTGTAGAACATGCCGCTGCGGGCGTGCCGGGTCTGGATCACGCAGTCGAACATGTCGACGCCGCGGGCCACGCCCTCGACCAGGTCGAGCGGACGGCCCACGCCCATCAGGTAGCGCGGGTGGTCCGGGCTCATGTGCCGGGTCGTGTAGTCGAGCACCTCGCACATGATGCTGTGCCCTTCGCCCACCGACAGCCCGCCGATGGCGTAGCCGTCGAAGCCGATGGCCTGGATGGCTTCGCAGGAGCGCCTGCGGAGGTCCGGCCAGAAGCCGCCCTGAACGATGCCGAACAAGGCCTGGTCGGTGCGGGTGTGGGCGGCCTTGGAGCGCTGCTCCCAGCGGGTGGTGCGGTCGACCGAGCGCTGGGCGTAGGCCTTGTCGGTGCCGTAGGCCAGGCACTCGTCGAAGACCATGGCGATGTCGGCGCCCAGCTTCTGCTGGATGTCCATCGAGGTCTCCGAGGTGAGGAAGGTCTCGCGCCCGTCGACCTCGAAGCGGAAGCGCACCCCTTCCTCGCTGACCTCTTTCTTGTCGAGCGAGAACACCTGGAAGCCGCCCGAGTCCGTGAGCATGGGCAGCTCGACGCCCATCATGCCGTGCAGGCCGCCGTGCTTGGCGACCAGGTCCTCCCCCGGGCGCTGGTGCAGGTGGTAGGTGTTCGCCAGGATGATCTGGCTGCCGGTGTCGGCCAGGTGCAGCGGCGAGAGGGTGCGGATGGCGCCCATGGTGCCGACCGGCATGAACACCGGGGTCTGCACCTCGCCCCGCGGCAGGCGGAGGGTGCCGGCACGCGCCGCACCGCGCTGGGCTTCGATCGCAAAGGGAACGGAACAGCTCATGGACTCGCCGGAAGGGCCACTGCGGGGCCATCGCAGGGTATTCGGTGCGCCCCCTCCGAGCGAGCACGGAGCCGCCGAGCGGTACAGTCCACCTTCACGGCACTGGCACGCCAGGGAGTCAAAGAGCGCACATGTCGGAAGCGCGCGGTCGTCCGCCCCCGTTCCATCCCGGCACCCTGCTCTCCCGGTTCTACCGGGTGCAGGCCCTCGTGCGCCTGTCCGAGACGCGCATGTACTACCTGGTCGACGACGATCGGCCCGATCAGCGCAGCCGCCGGTGCTGGCACTGCGGCGACGAAGACACGCCCCGCACCGAGTCCGTGTGCGGCGCCTGCGGCCTCACCTTCCCCGACCGCACCCAGTTCCTGCTCTCGGTGCGCTGGCAACGCGAGGGCTACCAGCCCTACGTGGACTTCTACGAGAAGGGGCTGGTGCATCCCGGCATCCTCACCGCGGAAGACGTCTTCCACCACGAGGGCCTGCTCTGCACCGTGGTGCCCTACCACAACGAAGCCCTGATGCTCGACGAGGGCGCGCCGTTCTCCATGGAGCGCGTGCTGCACCTCGCCCAGCGCTTCGCCGGGCTCACCGCCTTCCTGCACCACCACGGCGTGGCGCTCGGCGACATCACCCGGTCGTGCTTCCTGCTCCGGCCCGACGAGGACCGCGTGTTCCTCTTCGACCCCGACGTGGCCATGGCCACCGACGGGCCGATCCCCGACGACCTCCGCAGCCAGGAGACCCGCGCGATCTCGCGCTGGCTGATGGACTACGTGCCGGTCAACCAGCACCCGCTCGCCAACTTCCTCCAGCAGTCCTCCGGCGGGAAGCACGGCAGCCCGATGGACTACGGCCGCGCGGTCGAGACCCTGTACGACGAGCTCACCCCGAGCCCGGTGCCGGCCGGCCTGGCCGCCCTCACCGACGTGGGCCTCTGCCGCATGCTCAACGAGGACAACTGGGGCTGGAACGAGCTCGACGACGGCGCCCACCTCTACGTGGTGGCCGACGGCATGGGCGGCCACGAGGCTGGCGAGGTCGCCTCCAGCCTCGCCGTGGAGACCCTCTGTGCCTCGGCGCGCCGCCGCTTCGACGACGCCCCGGCCATCGCCGAGGAAGCCCTGGAGAACCTGCTCGACGAAGCGTTCCAGGAAGCCAACAACACCGTGAAGGGCACCGCCGAAGAAGCGGGCACCGACATGGGCACCACCCTGGTCACCGCGCTCGTGCGGGGCCGGCTCGCGCTGATCGCCAACGTGGGCGACTCCCGCGCCTACCTCCTGCGCGACGGCGTGCTCTACCAGGTGAGCCGCGACCACTCGCTGGTCGCCCGCATGGTCGACCAGGGCCGGATCACCCCGGAAGAGGCGCGCAACCACCCCCACTCCAACATCCTGCTCCGCACCGTGGGCACCGAGCGCAACGTGGAGATCGACATCTTCCGGGTGGACCTCGAGCCGGGCGACCGGATCATGCTCTGCAGCGACGGGCTGTGGGGCGAGGTCCCGGACGAAGAGATCGAGCAGATCATGAACCACTACGCCGACGCACGGATCTGCGCCCGGGAGCTGCTCCGCGCCGCCCACCGCGGCGGCGGCCGCGACAACATCACGGTCGTCACGGTTGGTGTCGAGGCGGGGTGAGTTCCGTCGGGAGCGGCTAAGCTCCCGCGATGCTCTTGAGCCTCTTGTTGACGGCGCTCGCCGAGTCGCCCGTCGTACCGCCCGCCGACCCGCTGCCTGTCGCGCAGCCGGGCCCCGGTCTCACCGTGCACACCGACCTCCGCGACGAGTACCTGGCCGGCGAGCCGGTGCTGGTGCGCTTCTCCGTGCAGAACGACACCGCAGCGGACCGCTCCTTCGCGGATGTCGCCCAGCGGCCCTGGCTGGTGCGCTTCAAGCTGACCGACGCCGCGGGCGCCACGCGGACCTGGGCCACCGCCGCGCCCGAGGTGGACCCAGGCGGCACCTGGACCGTGTCACCCCGCGGTCAGCGCCAGGCCCTGCTGGAGATCCCCTCGTCGGCCAGCCTCGCCGCAGGCGTCTACACCCTGAGCATCACCCTGCGCGACGACGCCGGCGACCGGGTGCTGCCGGACCACGTGTTCACGGTCGCCCAGCCGCAGCCGGTAGGCGGCCGCACCGTGTGGGAACCCCTCGGCCTGGACAGCGCGGGCCACGCCACCGTGTGGCTCCACCAGGCGGCCAAGGGCTTCGACCTCTACGTGCACCACGCCGACGGCACGGACCCGCGCAAGGTGCTCGGCGACTACCACCTCGCCCACATCGACGAACGCATCGACCCGGTGCTCTCCCACGCCCGTCCCTCGGAGCGCTGGGACCGCTACATCTACTGGCTCGATGGCCGCACCATCCGGTACGTGCGCCTGCAGGGCCACGCGCTGCGCGGCGAGCCCGGCCGCTTCGAGCTGCCCTGGCCCCAGGCCGCGCTCGCCGGCCGCGGCGCCACCGATGCCCGGGGCGGGCTGCACGTGCCCGTCTGGATCCCCTCGCCGAAGGGGGACTCCGGGGAGCTGCGGGTGGCCTCGCTCCGCGATCGTGGCCAGAGCCGGGTGCGCGTGGTCGGCCGCTTCGCGTCGCAGCCCGAGGCGGTGGAGACCGCGGTCGACAGCGACGGCAACCTCCGCATGCTGGTGGACACGGGCGCCGGACTCCAGCTCTACGCGCTCTCGGCCACCACCGACCTGCCGGCGATCGGTCGGAAGTTCCCCGTGCAGGGCGACCCCGTGATGGCCCGCTTCGGCTGGCTGGGCGACACCAGCGCGCAGAACGGCGGGCTCGCGCTGCTGGTCGCGGCGTCGGCCGGCGAACAGCTCGCGCTGCGCTGGTACTCCCTGGAGGCCAAGGTGCTCACCGAGTACCCCGCCTTCGTGGCCGGTGGCGAGCCGGTCGACCTGCTGGCGCGGGACTGGTCGAGCCCGGGCCTCCTGGTGAAGACCGGTGAACGCACGCTGGCCTTCACCGCCCCAGGTGCTGCCCCGAAGGCGGTGACCTGGGCGGCCGACGCCACCCTGGTGCTCGATGGCGACGCCCGACCGCACCTGCGGGCGCTCAGCCGCGGCGGGCCGGTGGTGGTGCACCGCATCGGCGAGTAGGTGGCGAGCCCCAGGACGATCCACGCGGCCAACGCCTACCTCGGCTTCTTCCTGGCGCCCGAGCCCATCGAGGTGAGCGAGGAGTGGCTCCTCGACACCCTGGAGTCCGGGCACCAGCTCGATGGGCTCGAAGCGCTCCTGAGCGCAGCCCAGAGCGCCGCCGTGGCCCGCTGGCTGGCCGACCACGCCCTCGGTCCCGCGCAGCAGCGCAGCACCTCGACCTCCACGCCCGCAAGGCCCTGGAGCGACGCTGGGGCGCCTACCTCGACCCCGAGCACCGCGGCTCGCTCCTCGGCCCCTGAGCCTTGCGTGGGACGAGGGGGTGCCGGCTGTGGCAAGGTGTGCCCGGTCCCCGGAGACGCGCCCTGCTCCCCCTGCTCCTCGCCGGCTGCGTGCACGTGTACCAGCCCCTGTCCGGCCTGCACGACCCTCGGGTGGTCGACCCGACCGCCGTGAACCTGCCCGACGTCCACCTGTCGATCTACTGCGTGCCCGGCGAGCTCGTGAACGCCGCCGAGGCGCGCGAGCTCTGCCGCCAGACCGGCCTGCTCTTCGAGCAACAGGGCGCCACCGTGACCACCTGGATCCGCGGATGGCGGATCCAGGCGGAGGAGGACGCGCTCGAGGCCGACGACGACGCGGTGCGCACCGACCTCACGCTGGAGCTCCGGTCCCGCCAGGTCCACAAGGCCAGCAACACGGTGAGCTGGGCGCTCAGCATCGTGTCGCTGTCCATCGTCCCGGCGGTGCGCGAGTCGACCTTCGCCCAGGAGATCGAGGTGCGCGACGGCACCGGCTTCCTGCTCGCCTCGGAGACCCTGCAGGGCCGCGTGGTCGAGCGCTACGGCGTGGGGGTCTGGGCGGGCAACAAGTTCCTGGACTGGGCCTTCCGCGAGGACGCCGACCACCTCTCCGGCGACGTCGCGAAGGAGGACCTGTCGGAGGATCTCTACGGGCAGCTCAGCCAGATCGTCTTCGACGCCCGGATGCGCTGGGAGGTCCAGCAGGACGCGGCGGGTCCATGACGCCGGACATGCCCCCCGAGAAGCCCGAGGTCTCCGTGCAGCTCGTGGGCGAGCAGGCCGCCGACGGCGTGCCGTTTCAGGTCGGCGCGGTGCTCACGGTCAGCGAAGGGTGGCACCTCTACTGGGAGCACCCGGGCGACGCCGGGCAGGAGACCTGGGCCGACCTCCTGCTCCCGGAGGGCTGGACGGCGGCAGGGCCGCAGTACCCGGGTCCCGAGCGCTTCGACACCCAGGGGGTGACCTCGTACGGCTGGGAAGGCGGGGGCGCGGTCGTGCACGAGGTGGTCGCCTCGGGGCCGGGAACCCTCCGTGCCAGGGTCGGCTGGCTCGCCTGCAAGGAGATCTGTGTGCCCGGGCAGACCGAGGTCGCCCTCCAACCCGACACGGGCGAGCTCACCCCCTGGCTCGCACGCCTGCCGCAGACCACGCTGCCCGCGCAGACCACCGACGGCCTCGCCTGGACCGTGGCCGTGCCGCCCGGAAGCGTCGACTTCTTCCCCGGCGCGGCCCTCGATCTCGTGCTCACCGGAACCGAGCAAGGCGCCGACCACCTCGTGATCCGCACCCGGCGCCCCCCGACCGACGGCTGGGGCGTGATCGGCCACACCGACCCCGCTACGTCAGTGACACGCTTCCACCGCGTCGTCCTGGAGACCCCATGATCCTGCTCGCCTCCCTCGCCTTCGCGGAGCCGGTCGTCGGTCAGCCGGCGCCGGACTTCAGCCTCACCACCCTCGAGGGCGCCACGGTCACCCTGGCCGACTACGCCGGAGAGACCCTGGTGCTGGAGTGGTTCAACCCGGACTGCCCCTTCGTCGTCTACGCTCACGGCGAGGAGGGCCCCTTGCGCGGTCTGGCCGACCGACACGCCGACCAGGGCGTGGCCTGGCTGGCCATCAACTCCGGCGCGCCGGGCAAGCAGGGCACCGGTGCCGAGCGGAACCGGGAGGCCACCGGCGAGTACGCCATAAAGCACGCCGTGGCGCTGGACGAGGCCGGCGCGGTCGGCCAGGCCTACGGAGCCACGGCCACCCCTCAGATGTTCGTGATCGATGGCGAGGGCACGCTGCAGTACGCGGGAGCGCTCGACAACGCCCCGCGCGGGCGCCTGAAGGACGCCAGCTACGTGAACTACGTCGACGCGGCCCTCGCAGCAGTGGCCGCGGGCACCGCGCCGGCCACCGCCGAGACCAAGGCCTACGGCTGCAGCGTGAAGTACTGAGGCGAACGCGTGGGCTTGTACATCCTGATCGCCCTGGCCCTCGTCGGCATCACGGGCTCGGTGGACCCCGCGCCGAGCCTGGTGCGCTCGAAAGCGGCCAGCCGGCAGCTGGACTGTGCGCGGCTCGACGTGGAGTCCGGCAGCCAGGCCCACCCCGGCCAGATCGCCCCGGCGCGCCCCCGCGGCGACTTCAGCGACCGCACCGCGATGGTGTGCCAGGAGCGCCTGGTGCGGCCGGGGCTCCGGGGGGCCCAGGACGAGGCCATCCTGCGTGAGCTCGGCGACCAGACCGCCACCCTCGCCGGCGCGGCCGCGGCGAGCCGCCCCGACCTGGCGGAGCGCACCTGGCTGGTCGAGACCCACTACGCCGACTCCGACGTGGCCCACAAGATCGCCTTCGCCACCAAGAACGCCCTGGTGGAGCAGGGCCTGGCGGTCTCCGACCGGGCGCCCACCCTCGGCGCGGGCGACGTGGGGGTGCTGACCCGGCTGCCGCCCACCGAGGCCTACCCCGCGGCCTGCCGCCGCTACAGCGACAACGGCAGCCTGAAGCCCGACGACGCGCTGCTCGCCGTGATCCGCCTCGATCACCGGGAGACCTTGCTGCACGCGGGGGTCTGCGACGGCGGAAGCTGGACGTGGCTTCAGTGACCGCGCTCCTGGCCCTCTGGCTCACCGCGCCCGCGCAGGCCAACGACGACCTCCAGGCCGCCCAGAGCGCGGAGCTGGAGCGCGTGCGGGCCGAGGTCGCCAACCAGGTGCAGCTCGCGGCCTACGACCTGATCGACGAGCTGGTCTATGGGTGGGCCGAAGACCCGATCTTCGCCAGCGCGAGCCCGGTCGTGCTGGCGGGGGTGACCGTGCCCGTGGGCCTGGGGACCGGGCTGCAGGCGCTCGTGGAGAACCACGTGGCCGCTGTGCTGGCCGAGAACCCCACCACCCACGTGCAGCTGGTGCATTGCCCGACCTGCACCGCCGTGGTGGTCCACAGCGGTCCCGAGGGCACGATCGTCTCCCGCGCCTACGACAACCCCGCGGTCTTCGAGACCCTGGGCAACACCACCGGCAAGCACGCGCTCTTCCTCGACATCGAGGCCGAGGGCTCCTGGCTGGTGCTGCGGGCGCGCATCACCCGGCTCACCCCGGACCTGCCGATCGTCTGGAGCCACACGCTGTCCACCTCGACCAGCACGCCCGCCCTGCTCCGGCAGTCCGACGATCTGAAGTCCGCGGCCGATGCACGGCAGGAGTACCTGGACGTGCTCGAAGGCCGGGACGCCATCACCGTGCCCCTGCGCCTCGCCATCCGCACCTACGCCCAGCCCGGCTCGGCGGGCACCGGGCCGCCGCCCTTCATCTGGCTTCAGTCCGGCCTGGAGCTGGGCACCACCGAAGGCGCCACCTGGACCTCCAGCGTGCTGCTCGGCTACAGCTACATCCCCCAGGCCTACCAGGGGCTGATGGTGCAGGGCCGCGTGAACCGGCTGCTCACCGGGCAGACGAAGAGCCTCACCCGTCCCAACCTCTACGGCTTCGTGGGCGCCGCCGTGTTCAGCGTGTGGGGAGCCGCCACCGCCGCGTTCCGCGACGAGGAGCTCACCACCGATCAGCTCCTCAGCGACGACGCCGGGCGCGACCCTCGTGACGCCTTCGGCGCGCTGCACGCCGGGCTCGATCTCCGCGTGGGCTCACGCATCGGCCTCTCGAGCTTCTTCGAGACCATCCCGTCGCTCAACGACTCCCCCAACGTGGGCTGGTACGGCAACGTGGCCGGGCTCGGCTTCCAGGCCTTCGGCACCGAGGTCACCTTTTGCTTCTGAGGTGGCTGCTGGCGCTGTTCTGGCTCGTGGCCCCCACCGCGCAGGCGGACAGCACCACCACGCGCGAGGCGCTCGACCGGCTCGAGGAGATCCTGCAGCTCCGCATGGACGAGGGGCGGCTGAAGGCCGAGGACGTGATGCCGACCGTGCTCGTCAGCGCCCAGCCGCGCTACGAGGCCAGCGCCTCGTGGTTCGCCACCGGCGCCATCGAAGCGCTCCAGAGCGCCTTCGGGAACAGCGGCCTGCGCCTGTGCGAGGCCTGCATGGTGCCCCGGGCCTACGTCGGCGACGGGGCGCTGACCTGGCAGACGGGGCCCGCCAGCCTCGACGAGATCGCCCGGCTGGACGAGCAGGCCCGCGGCGACGCCCAGGCGGCCCGCACGGCCACCTGGATCGACGAACAACCCGGAGGCGTGTCGGCGCGCATCGTGGACCTGCGCACGGGCCGCGTGGTCTTCGCCCAGAACGTGGATCCCGCCCTGGTCGAGCACCGCCGCACCCAGCGGGTGTACACCCAGAGCGAGGAGCTCGAGCGCCGCGCCCGCGGCGAGAGCGTCACCCAGGCCTTCGTGGACATCGCGCTCATCCCCGGCCAGCACGTGTCGCTGGACTGGACCGAGCAGTGGGGGCCCACCAACCGGAACCTCTCGGGCATCACCCTGTCGATGGTCGATCCGGTGGCAGGCATCGGAGCCGTGCACTACCGCGTGCTGGACGTGGCCAACACCCTGGTGGGTGGCAAGGCGGTCATCAGCCTGCCCACGGCGGCGGTGCGTTCGTTCGATCAGGGCGACGACGTGATCGACCCGCTGCTCACCATCGTGGGCGTGGTGCGCGTGCCCTTCGGCCGCTCGAACTACGGCGGGGTGTTGAGCCTCTCGTCGAACGGTGTGATGGGCATCGGGCTGTCGCTGATGAACGTCAGCGTGCTCCCCGTGATCCCCTGAGGCGCCTCCCGTGTCGATCACCGCACCCCTCTCCGCCGAACAGCTCGCCGCCTTCCACCGCGACGGCTGGCTCGTGCTCTCCGGAGCCCTCGACGCCACCACCCTCGAGCGGCTGAGCGCCTGGGTGCAGCAGGTGGAGGACTGGGCCGAGCTCGACGGGCCAGGCCTGCACCACTTCGAAGCCACCGAGCACGGGCCGCGCCTCGCGCGCAGCGAGGACCTCGTGCCTCACCATCCGGGGCTGCGCGCGTTCATCGCCGAGGGCGATCTGCTCCGGCGCGTGGGCGACCTGCTCGGCGAACCCGCCGTGCTCTACAAGGAGAAGATCAACCACAAGCAGCCGGGAGGCGCCGGCTTCGCACCCCACCAGGACGCGCCCGCCTACCGCTTCGTGGACCACCACATCTCGGTGATGGTGCCGCTGGACCCGGCCACGGCCGCGAGCGGCGGCCTGAGCTTCGCCACCGGGCACACCCGCGGACGGCTCCCCGAGACCCGCGGCGTGATCGCCCCCGGAGCGGCCGCCGCGCTCGCCTGGCGACCGGTGGACACCCAGCCGGGCGACGTGGTGCTCTTCGACAGCTTCACCCCTCACAAGAGCGGCACCAACACCACGGGTCGCGCACGGCGGGCCTTCTACCTGACCTACAACGCGGCCTCGAAGGGCGACCACCGCGACCGCTACTACGCCGACAAGCGGGCCGAGTTCGCCGCCGAGGGGCAGAGCTTCGACGGCGAGCGCGCGCGCATCAGCGTCAACGACGACTTCCTCGGGCGGCCCGCCGACCGCCCGGCGCCCCGCCCCCGACCGGTGCAGGAGCTGTTCGACCACTACGCCAGCTCGCGCGCCCACGAGCTCTACGACGAGGCGATCACCGAGCTCGTGCACGGGCTGCAGTGCGCGGCCCTCGCCCGCCGGGACGGCGCCGACGACGCCACCCTCGCGGCGGCCCTGCTGCACGACGTCGGCCACCTCCTGGTCGGCGACCTGTTCCCGATCGAGGCCACCCTGGCGAAGGACTGGAAGCACGAGGAGGTCGGCGCGCGCTACCTCGCACGCTGGTTCGGACCCGAGGTCACCGAGCCCGTCCGGCTGCACGTGGCCGCCAAGCGCTACCTCGTGGGCAAGGACCCCGACTACCCCCTCACCCCGAGCTCCACGCGCAGCCTCGCGGTGCAGGGCGGTCCGATGGACGCGGCGGAGTGCGCGGCCTTCGAGGCCCTCCCCGGGTTCGAGGCCGCGGTTGCGGTGCGCGGGTGGGACGACGAGGGCAAGGACCCGGAGCTGGAGGTCCCGGGCTTCGCCACCTGGGAGGACCTGCTCCGAAGCCTCGTGTGCTGACGGCCCGAGAGGGCAGCTCGCCCTTCGTGCAAGCCCCTGCCGCCCATGGCAAGGTGACTCGGCTCGCTCCCGCTGGTGACCTCCCGATGCTCCCCCTGCTCGTCCTCGCGTTGGCCGGCTGCGCCAGCCGGAACTACACGCACTACCTGATCGAGCCCGCGCCCTCGACCAGCCCCGCGCTGGAGGACGAGGACGGCACGCAGCTGCGCCCGATGGGCTTCGGATCGACCACCGCGATGAAGGTGCACTGGAACGACGGCACGGTGCTCACCGAGGTGGAGATCCCGCTCTTGGCCAGCGGCCAGCGCATCGTGATCGAGCACACCCAGAACGCCACCGGCGTCGACACCATCCCGGCCACCCGCCTCGTGGCGCCGCCGCCCTCGCTCGCCGACGACACCCTCGACGCCGCCTACCGGGCCCGGGGCCTGCGCGTGAACCCCGATGCCGCCGAGGTCAGCCTGAGCGGTGCACGCACGCAGATGCAGGCCGCCCTGGCCGGCGGCAACTACCAGCTCGCCCTGGAGTGGTGCGAGCTCGTGCTCGCGCGCTACCCGAACCACCCGGAGACCTTGCGCGCCAAGGGCTCCATCCTGCTCATGCTCGGCGAGCGCGAGCAGGCCATCGAGGTCTACGAGTCGGTCGAGGAGATCGAGTCGGACCCCGCCGTTCGAGCCAAGCTCGAAGAGCTCCAGGCAGAGGAACGCTAGCGTGCAGCTGATCGGACTCGGACTCCTGATCTACGTGGTCGCCTACGGCTTCGGTGAGCGCACCGACACCACGATCTCGGCCTTCGACGCCCACGCCGCCGTGATGGTGCTCGGGGGCTCGTTCTCGGCGATCATCGTCAGCTCCCGCGCGCTCACCACCCTGCGCACCTTCACCTGCCTGCGCGAGCTCCTGCCCGGGCTCGGCACGTTGGGGCCGGCCAACGCCGAGCTCGAGGCCGAGCGGGTGAAGCTCGTGGAGCTCTGGCGCGAAGGCAAGCGGGCCCAGGCCGTGGAGCTCGCCGAGCGCAGCCGCTTCGACGCCATCGGCCGCATGCTGGACCTGGTGCTCGGCCGCGCGGGCGACGAGGCGGTCACGGTGGCGTTCACCGAGCTCCGCCACGCCGAGCTGGCCCGCTGGCAGCCAGCCATCGGCAACTGGGAGCTCCTGACCCGGCTCGCCCCGAGCTTCGGCATGGTCGGCACCATCACCGGCATGATCCAGCTCTTCAAGAACATGGGCGAGGACAGCATGAACCTGGGCTCGGCCATCTCGCTGGCCCTGCTCGCCACCCTCTACGGCGTGGCCTTCGGTGCGGGGGTGGCCGGGCCCATCGGTCACTTCCTGCGCGGCCTGCTCGACGAACGCCTCGGCGCTCTGGAGCGCTGCGAACAGAGCGTGGCGGAGATGGTCGCCCGGGCTGCACGCGACGCGGCGCTGGGGCTCTAGCACGTGCAACGGCGCACCTACACCAGCGACGAAGGGTGGCTGCTCTCCTACGCCGACCTCATCACCAACCTGCTGATCTTCTTCGCGATGCTGTTGGCGGCGGCCGAGGTCAGCCGGACCCGGATGCAGCAGATCGCCGAGAGCATCTCGGGCATCGAGCAGCCCGAGAGCCTGCGCTCCATCCAGGAGGAGATCGAGGCCCAGATCGAGGCAGCCGGGCTCGAGGAGCTCATCTTCACCGACCTCGGCGACGACGGCCTGCGGGTGTCCTTGAACTCGGGGCTGGTCTTCGACTCCGGCAGCGCCGTCATCCGGGTCGAGCAGGCCCCGGTGCTCGACAGCATGCTCGAGACGCTGGTCGCCTACGCCGACGTGTACGACTTCGCGGTCGAAGGCCACACCGACACCACCCCGGTCACCGTCGGCGGCCAGTTCGCGTCCAACTGGGAGCTCTCCACCGCCCGCGCCAACGCCGTGCGCTCGTCGCTGGAGACCATCGGGGTGGCCCAGGACCGCATCCGTGTCGAGGGCTACGCCGACACCGTCACCCTTCCCGAAGAGGACCTCGCCGGGCTCACCGAAGCCGAGGTCCTCGCCCGCCACCGCCGCGTGGTCGTGAGGCTGTACTGATGCTGTTCACCACGGCCCTCGTCTCGACCGCCCTCGCGCAGTCGGTGCCGACCCGCCAGATTCCCTCGTCGGTGCTCGTCGAGCTCCAGAGGCTCCAGAGCGACTTCGAGCTCGCCCTCGCTGCGGACTGCGATGCGGAGCGGTGCTTCCCCACCGGCTGCGTGTACGTCGACCACGCGGTGGCCGACCAGCCGCGCGAGGGCTCGCTGCCCGGCCTCGGGCTCGACCCGGGCCCCGGCTCCGTCGCCCCACAGGAGTACCTGACCCGCGCCCAGTGCGCCTTCGCCCACGAGCCCTCGCTGGAGGCCGAGGACGCCCAGGCGCTGGTCCGGCGGCTCCAGACCAAGCTCACCAGCGGCTGGACCGTGGTCAGCGTGGTCCGCCGGGAGCTCCTGCCGCTGTCCACCTACGTCGGGGAGCCCCCACCGATCGAAGAAGACCCGGTCGAGCCGGTGGACGACGAGCCGGAGGACCGGGCTCCGCTGGAGCCCGGCACCGCCGGCCAGCAGCTCTGGTCCACCCTGCTGCCGCACACGCCCTGGATGGTGGGCATCGCCCTGGTGACCCTCGCGCTGAGCCTGCTGAGCTGGGCCTACCGGCGGCTCGGCGCCACCACGATGGAAGAGCGCATGCTGCTGGCCGAGCTGGAGCGCGGCGACGCCCCCCCGGCAGCCACCGAGGACACCGCCCCGTCCGACGACGGCGACAACAGCGCCTGGGTCGCCGCCCAGGACATGGCCTGGAGCGCCCGCCTGGCCAACGAAGGCGACCCCGAGCTCCGCGCCCTCACCCGCGAGCTGCTCCGAAGCGGCGACCAGGCCCTGCTCGCCAAGGCGGCCCTGCACTTCCCCGACAGCTTCTTCGACAGCTTCCCCTCGGGGGCCGACGTCGCCGGCGCGAAGCTCGCGCTCGCCGACTACGTCAAGGGCGTGGACGAGGCCACCCTGCCCGACGACGTGGCCTTCTTCGAGGCGCTGAACCGCCACGCGGCGGCCGCCGCCATCACGGTTCAGGACGACGCGGAGCTGATGCGGCGCCTGCAGCAGGACTACGGCGCCGCGGGGCTGGCCACCCTGGTCCGCGGGCTCGCTCCACGGCTCGGCGGCCTGGTCTTCGCGCTGTCGCCCGCCACCGCGCAGCACGAGGTGGTGCGCCTGCTCAGCGCCCGGCAGTCCTGGGCGCTCGCCGACCAGCTCCTCCGCAGCAACCGCCTCGATCCCGCGGAGGCCGCGGCGGTCTTCGCCGTGCTCCAGGGCGAGGCGGTCGCCCAGCCGGCCGAGGTCAGCGACCGCGGCGCGCCCTTCGACGCCGTGGGTGCGCTGTGCGTGCTGTTGCCCGCCCTGGACGAAGCCACCCAGAGCGCGCTGTTCTCCGCCGCCATCAGCCGTGCCGGCGGTCGCTTGCCCGCGTGGACGCGCGGCCTGCTGCTGCCCGAGATGCTCGCCGCGATCCCCGAGGAGGCGCGCGCCGATCTGCTCCTCGAGGTCGAGGTGGAAGCCCTCGCTGCCTGGCTGTCGCTGACAGCCGGCGAAGCCCGGAGCCGCGTGCTCGCCAGCATGCCGGGTGCCTTGCGCTCGTCGGTGGCGGCGTCGTCCGTGTTCCCCTCGCGCACCCGCCAGCTGGCGCTCGCCGCGGAAGGCCGCGCCCAGCTCGCCCGCGGCTTCGTGAACCAGCTCGCCCGCGCCGGGCTGAGCTTCGAGCAGGCCCTCGTGCGGGAGCCTGCGTAGCGTGCGCGCCCTCGTCGCCCTGACGCTGGCCGCCGGCTCGTGCACCAAGGTGCCCATCTACGACGTCGAGGCCGGCTTCGACCGCGCCGACGTGTCCTGGTTCGCCGAGGAGGAGACCCTCTTCGTGTTCTGGGAGGTCTCCGCGGAGCAGGGCATCAACGCCGACAGCCTGATCGAGATCAGCTACGCCACCGACGACGGGCGGGTCGAGTGGACCCCGCTCGAGGACCTCGTCCCGGTCCACACCCACGAGCCGGTGGACTGCGGCGTCGACGGCCTCTGCGGCAGCTTCAGCCTGCACGTGCCCAGCGAGCCGCGCGGGGTCCACCTGCGCATGCGCTACCACCGCGACGGCGAGCTCTCGCTGGACGCCGACACGGTCTACAACGCGGTGGGCAACGGGCTGCCCTTCACCCACCGCAGCTTCGTGACCTACGGGGTGTTCGACGAGCTGAACGAGCGCATCCAGTGGCGGGGGCGGCACCAGTTCCCCACCGTGCGGAACGAGGAGGCCGAAGCCCTCGGGCTGCGCCGCAGCTTCCGCATCGAGAACCGCCGCCACGGCATCGCGCGGCTGGCCTCCGGGCTCAACCCCTATGGCTACGGGGTGACCTGCCCCGACAGCCTGGAGGCCGCCGACCTGCCGGCCGTGGAGACCGACGAGCGGGCGGTCTTCGACGTCGAGGACCTACCGGTCGAGGCCTCCGACAGCCCCGTGGTGTGCGCCGACAGCACGGTGCAGGACGCCACCGGCAGCTTCACCACGGGCACCACGGCCCGCAAGAACCCCGAGGTCAAGCCCGCGTTCCCGCTGCTCGCCAGCCCCATCAACGACGCCACGGTGCTGCCCTTCTTCCTCGCACCCTGCGACGAGACCTTGGGCGAAGAACACGAGGCCATGCAGCGCCAGCGGCTCGGCATGGACTTCCTCACCACCACCTGCATCGACGACTGGGAGCAGGACGGCTTCGCCGACACCCTGACCGAGCTCTTCACCGACGCGGTCGAGGCCAACCGCTCGGCGGGCCGCGACATGGTGCTCGTGATCGGGCTGCACCGCGACGACGCCGGCATGGCCGAGGTGGTGGAGGAGGCGCTCGAGGAGCTGGTCCCCGAGGAGCGGGGCAAGAACACGCCGCGGCTGGCCGGGGCCTTCGTGTTCGACAGCGTGCCGCGCGGCATCGACGACCCGGGGGTGGAGCACACCACGCTCTGGTGCCCCGCGTCGATCGACGACGTCGACACGGGCATCCCCGACGCGTCCACCACGCTCTGCGCGCTGGCGCCCGACAACCCCGACACCGAGCTGGGGCCGTTCTCGTTCAACGTGCTGCCCATCCTGCCCTCGCGCTCGATGTACGAGGACTTCATCGCCACCTACAGCGAGGACCTGGCCGGCAGCGTGACCCAGCGGCGCTACCTCACCCCCGAGTTCTCCACGACCGCCGACCACATCGATCTGGGTGACTACGGCATGGTCACCTTCCTCGACGACGAGATCATCTCCGCCGACGACGACGACGCGTTCTCGTACTGCACGAGCGACGAGATCGTGCCGGTGGTGTTCCGGTCCCGGGTGCTCTCCGACCCCGACTTCGCGCAGAAGGTGGCGGCGAACTGTGAGGCGCTGGGCTTCGAAGAGGAGGTGTGCGCCTACGCGCAGATCGGGGTGCTGCCGCTCGAGCTGATGGGCCAGTGGCACCAGATCGTGGCCGAGGACACCTACGAGCTGGGCCTCTACTGGGACTTCCCCTTCCTGCTGCGCATGGAGTACGAGACCTACCTGGCTGGATCGCTCACCGCCTTCGGGGTGAGCGTGCCCTTCGGCCTGGCCGAGAGCGGCGAGGCCTACCTCGGGTCGTTCATGTGGACCGTGGACGAGTTCTCGCTGGAGTCCGAGCTCACCCAGTGCAGCCGCTTCTGCGACCACCCCACCTTCGACGCCGCCGGCGTGTACCAGGTGATGGACAACTTCGCCGCCGGCTACGCCAACCGCTGCTACCTGCCGGACTACCCCGTGGTCGGCGACTCGGGGTTCCCGAGTGATCCCTAGCCTCTGGCTGCTGGCGACGCTCGGTGCTCCGGCCTTCGCCGACGAACCCGAGCCCGACGAGGACCCGCTCTCCGAGCACCGAGCGCCCTTCGACGTGCTCGTGGAGCGCTCGATCGGCAGCACGTCGGTGCCGGTGGAGTTCAACTGGCGCCGGTCGAAGGTCCACCTGGGGGTCCTGGGCAGCCACCCCTACGAGCTCAACAACTTCGACAGCCTGCGCAGCGGCCTGTTGGCCCGCTTCCCCAGCGAGGGCCTGATCTACGAGGCCAGCGTGAGCTACGTCTGGGTCTGGGACACCCCGGCGAGCGAGCAGCTCGCGCTCACCCCCTACCGGCAGCCGGGCAAGCCCAAGCGCCTGGAGCTCGACTTCACGATGGGGCTGCCGCTCGCCGAGGGGGTGGTCACCGCGTTCCCGCGCTGGTTCCCGGCGGTCGAGCTGGTCTTCTCGACCTACGTCGGCCTGCGCTACGCGCTCTACCCCTTCACCTACGACGGGCTCACCGCGCGCGAGGTCACCGCCGCCGTGCTCTCGCCCACGCTGACCGAGACCGAGATCGAGCAGCTCGAGCTGCGCCGGCTCGACGCGATGCAGGTCGACAGCGGCCGCTACGGGCTGATGACCGGCTTCGGCAACGATCTCTACTTCCGGCAGGGCCTGTTCGTGTCGCCGCGGGTGATGCTGGCCGTCCCCCTGCTCGCCCCAGCGACCCTCACCGACCTGCGCTGGTGGGCCGACCTGTCGCTGTCGATCGGGGTCGCGCTGTGATGCTCCTGTGGGCGGTCTGGTTCGCGGTGGCCAGCGAGCCCAGCGAGCCCAGCGAGCAGACCCTCATCTACTACAACGCGCGCATGGCGCTCCGGGAGAACCAGCCGCTGGAGGCGGTGAAGCTGTGGTTCCTGCGCAACGCCGTGGAGGATCAGACGGGCCGCGTGTCGCCCCACGACGCGGACTTCCACTCGGTCACCTGGGCGGCGCTGGGGCAGCTCGGCGTCTGCCCCGACGGTCACCCGAAGGACGAGGCGGGGGCGGGGCTCTGGCCGCTGGCGCTGCACAACTGGGTGGTGCGCAACATGGGCCGGCGCCACCCCGGCAAGCGCACCCGCGCCTACGACGCCTTCCAGGTGGGGCGGCAGCAGCGCCTGATCGCCATCGGCGACGTGCTGGGCGCCGAGGAGCTGGCGAACGTGCAGCTCTTCCGCGGTCGCTGCAGCCGAGCGTGGCGGGCGATGGTGGAGTCCGGGGAGCTGCCCACCGCCGAGCTGGGCGATCGGCAGGTCGCCGTGCGCCTGCTGCGCTACCTGCTGGAGCGGGCACGCAGCACTCTGGCCTTCGACCGCGTGCGGGGCTGGGCCGCCGTCGAGGCGCGGGTCTTCGATCTGGACCTGCAGCAGACCAACCTGGCCGCCCGGGCCGCCCGCCGCGACACCCGCACCCTCACCCAGGACGCCCGGGAGCTGGGCCTGTCGGGTACGTCGGTGCAGGCGATGGCCGACGAAGCCCCGATCACCACCCTCGCTGCGAGCACCGGCGCGTCCAGCGTGCTCCGCGCCTGCGATGGGTGGCCGGTGAGCGAGTGGATGGCGCTCTCCCACGACCGCCGGCTGTTCCTCTTCCACCACGCCCGCCTCCAGGGCGGCGACGTGGAGCGCCTGGACGCCATCGCGCTCGGCGTGATCGACGCGCTGATCGCCACGGGCGAGGGCGACCAGGTGACCCTCTGGATCGCCCAGCGAACGGAGCTGACCGGCAACACCTCGGCCCTCTGGAACGGCGAGCGCGGGCAGCGCCTGCTGGCGCTGGACGGGGTGTCGGGCTTCCGCGAGCGTGCGGTGGTCGCGCTGCACCGGGGGGTGGAGCAGCTGGAGCGCGGCGCCCTGCCCGACGCGATGCGGAGCTTCGCCTTCGCCCTGCAGCACGCCCCGGAGTCGTCGGCGAGCGAGTCGGTGGACGCGCTGGCGCGCCGCTGGCTCACCTGGGTCGCGGCGCGCTTCGAGATCGGCGACGAGCTGCTGGTGACGCTGCGCGAGCTGGTGTCGAGGCGGGTCTACTCCGGGCTGCTGGAAGACCTGCTGTGGCGCGCGGCCTTCCGCGCCGACCAGGCCTCGTTCGAGCGCGGCCTGGACCACCAGCCGGGGCGCGGCGCGCTGATGCGACGCGCCGACCTGCTCGCGCCCCTGTCCCGCGGCGACGTGCGCGGCTTCCTCGGCCAGGTACGCGACGGGCTCGAGGCATCGCCGAGCGAGACGCTGCGCTTCCTGGAACAGCTCGTGGAGCGCCTCGAAGCCGAGGACGCCGAGGTGCGCGAGGGGCTCAGCGCGGTGCTGGAGGGGCTGATGCAGCTCGTGGCGCCGCTCGAGGGCGACGGGCGTGGCCGGCAGGGGCGCACCGCCGGTGTGCTGCTGGACCGGGTCCAGGGCATGCTCGAAGGCCTCGGACGGCTCGGCGAGAGCAGCGAAGAGGTGGCCCGGGCGCTCTCTCCGAACCGCGACGTGTTCGTGGGCAGCGTGCGGCTCGCGCCCTCGGATCCATTGCCCTGGCCCTTCCGCGTGCACGACCCGCCAGCGCCCTCGGTCTTCGAGCCCCTGCAGCTCACGCCGATCGAGTGGCCCGACGAGCAGGGGCAGCTGGTCTTCGGCTGGAGCCTGGGCGGGTGAACGATCGCGAGCGACTCGGAAAGCGGCAGGAGAAGCTCCGCGCACGGCTCGCTGTGCAGAAGGCCAAGGCCCGAGCGGCGGTCGCAGCCAGGAAGGCCGCCAGGGGGAAGAAGGAGCAGAAGCCGCGCCGTTGGCCGTGGCTGCTCGCCGTGCTCGCCGCGCTCTTCCTGCTGCGCGACTGCCGCTGCGCGGAGCCGCCGCCCGAGCCGACCGTCGAAGCTGCGGCCGGAGCTGGCGAGGCGACGATCGCCGACCCCGCGCCCACGATCCCGCCGCTCCCCGGCGGCCGGATCGACCGGGTCGACCGCCCGGCCTGGGAGGTCACCCCGACCGACGAGCTGCCCTGGCTGCCCGCCTTCCGGCTGCAGGTCAGCGCCCGGGGCCCCCGCCTCGCCGCCTGCTTCGAGGGCGCGGGGCAGCCCGGTGCGCTTCGCTGGACGGCGTCGCTGGAGCCCACCACCGGGCACGTCTCGGACCAGGTGGTCGAACCGACGTCGGGCAGCGTCGAGCTCGACCGGTCCCAGCGGGCCTGCGTGCACGAGGTGCTGGCCAGCCCTCCCTACGAGCTGGAGCTGGAGGAGCCCCCGGCGACCCCGGTGGGCGTGGGCCTGGTCGTCGAATTCTGAGCGACGGCCCTCGGGTCGCGTTAGGGTCGATCCGTGCTCGAGCTCTGCTCCATCGTCGCCACCATCCACCGCGGGACCTGTTGTCTGTGTCCCGGGGTCGGGGTGTAGGCGAGCGCACGTCCTGTAGGCGCTCACAGCGCCCCGACCTCCCCCAGGTCCTCCAAGGAGCTCACGAGCCCCGCGGAGAAGAACCTGCGCGCGGGATGGTCTCGCGCGCACCACGTCCCCACCGTGAGGTGCCCTGTGCCAACCCCGTCCCTGCCCACCGTCCACGTGCTCTACGAGAACCCCGCCTGGCTGCCGCCCTTGATCGAAGGGCTGGAGGCCGAGGGCTTCCCCGTGAACCTCGTCGAGGTCGACGGCGGCTCCGTCGATCCCAACCGGCTGCCCGCCGAGGGCATCTGGCTCAACCGCATCAGCCCCTCGTCGCACACCCGCGGCCACCTGGGCACCGTGGAGCTCGCCCGGGAGGTGCTGTTCTGGCTGGAGCGCCACGGCCGGCGGGTGGTCAACGGCCAGAACGCCTTCGAGCTGGAGATGTCCAAGCTGCGCCAGGACCTCGTGCTCCGCAGCCACGGTCTGCTCACCCCGCGCACGGTGCTGGCCGTGGGCCGCGAAGCCTTGATCCGCGAGGCGCGCACCTTCGACGGGCCCTTCATCACCAAGCACAACCAGGGCGGCAAGGGCCTGGGCATCCAGCTCTTCGGCTCGGCCGCGCAGCTGGAGCGCTGGCTCGACGGACCGGGCTTCGACGCCGGACCCGGCGGCAAGGTCATCCTCCAGCAGTACATCGAGGCGCCCGAGCCCTTCATCACCCGCGTGGAGATCGTGGGCGGGCGCTTCCTGTACGCGATGCGCTCCTCCACCGCCGACGGCTTCGAGCTCTGCCCCTCGGACGCCTGCCAGATCCAGGGCCCCGAGGTGTGCCCGGCCGACGGCGGAGGCTCGAAGTTCTCGCCCTCGCCGCTCACCGAGGACGACCCGCTGGTGCAGGGCTACCTGCGCATGTGCCGCGCCGAAGGCATCGAGATCGCGGGCATCGAGTTCGTGGAGGACGCCGAGGGCCGTCGCTACACCTACGACATCAACGGCACCACCAACTACAGCGGGGTGCTGGGCAAGCAGATCGGTGTGGACGGCATGCGGGAGGTGGCGCGCTACCTGCGCCGGAGCGTGGCACAGGAGAAGGCCGCCTAGGCTCGAGCTCGACGTCGGACCCGGACTCGAGACTCGAGACTCGAGACTCGAGACTCGAGACTCGAGACTCGAGCTCGGCGGGAGGTGTCAATGTAGTTGTCGTCTCCTTGGTGTCCTTGGTCGGTCCTCACC